>JASFYH010000001.1 GCA_030055595.1 Archaeoglobales archaeon
CGAGAATTCCAACCCGCGGTACTCAGGATACCCCACCTTGTAACCAGCAAGCTTACGCCTACGGGGCTTTCACCCTCTATGGCAGGCCGTTCCAGGCCACTTCGGCTTCGCTTACTGGCATTAGGCAGGGTCCTGCAACCCCACATCCACCTTCTCTTGCGAGAAGGTGTTCGGTTTGGGCTATGCCGCTTTCGGTCGCCCCTACTAACGGCATCTCGTTTGATTTCTTTTCCTGCGGGTACTCAGATGCTTCCTTTCCCCGCGTTCCCGCTCCTTACGGAGCGTCCCCGAAGGGACAGGATTGCCCATTCGGGAATCCCGGGTTCTAAGGCTCCATGCGCCTCCCCCAGGCTTTTCACAGCTTGGCATGCCCTTCCTCGGCGCCCGAGCCAAGCCATCCACCGACCGGGATAACCGCCGGTAGTCAGTTCCAGTTTGCACCTACCCCTGCACGGCCTCATTTGCCCGAAGGCATTAACCCTTCCCCGACGACTTTCATCGGCGGGTGCATGAAAAGGAGCTTGTCAGCATTTAAGCCTGACAGGCAGGTGTTCGCTGGAGGTGATCCAGCCGCAGATTCCCCTACGGCTACCTTGTTACGACTTAGCCCCCCTCGCGGACCTTGAGCTCGAGGATGCCCAACGGACACCCCCTCGCTCCCAGCCCACTTGGGTGGCTTGACGGGCGGTGTGTGCAAGGAGCAGGGACGTATTCACCGCGTGATTTTGACACGCGATTACTACGGATTCCAGGTTCACGAGGGCGAGTTGCAGCCCTCGATCCCAGGTGAGACCGGGTTTAGGAGATTTCCTACCCCTTTCGGGGTCGGAACCCATTGTCCCGGCCATTGTAGCCCGCGTGTAGCCCGGGGGATTCGGGGCATACGGACCTGCCGTTGCCCGCACCTTCCTCCGACTTAGCGCCGGCAGTCCCCTCAGTGTGCCCGGCTTCCCGTAGGAACCGCTGGCAACTGAGGGCGCGGGTCTCGCTCGTTGCCTGACTTAACAGGATGCTTCACAGTACGAACTGACGACGGCCATGCACCACCTCTCAGCTAGTCTGGTAGAGTCTTCAGCCCGACCTTCATCCCGCTGTCTCCCCCGGTAAGCTTCCCAGCGTTGAATCTAATTAAACCGCAGGCTCCACCCGTTGTGGTGCTCCCCCGCCAATTCCTTTAAGTTTCAGCCTTGCGGCCGTACTCCCCAGGCGGCGGACTTAACGGTTTCCCTCCGGCACCGGACAAGCTCATAGCTTGTCCGACACAAAGTCCGCATCGTTTACAGCCAGGACTACCCGGGTATCTAATCCGGTTTGCTCCCCTGGCCTTCGTCCCTCACCGTCGGACCCGTTCCAGCCGAGCGCCTTCGCCACAGGTGGTCCTCCCGGGATTATAGGATTTCACCCCTACTCCGGGAATACCCTCGGCCTCTCCCGGTCCCTAGGCTGGCAGTATCTCCCGGAATTCTGACCGTTGAGCGGCCAGATTTCCCGGGAGACTAACCAACCCGGCTACGGACGCTTTAAGCCCAATAATAGTGACCGCCACTCGGGCCGCCGGTATTACCGCGGCGGCTGCCACCGGCCTTGCCCGGCCCTTGCTTGGGGAGCTTTTTAGGCTCCCCGACAGCCGATGCAAGCATCGGCACTCCGGCTGACCCCGTCGCGGTTTCCCGCATTGCGGAGGTTTCGCGCCTGCTGCGCCCCGTAGGGCCTGGACCCTTGTCTCAGGGTCCATCTCCGGGCTCCCACTCCCATGGCCCGTACGGATCTTAGGCTTGGTGGGCCGTTACCCCACCAACTACCTAATCCGCCGCAGACCCATCCTCGGGCTCCTTGCGGACTTTCGGTGATGGAACATTCCAGTATCCATCACCTATGAGGGTTTAGCCCCAGTTTCCCGGGGTTATCCCCCTCCCGAGGGCAGGTTGTCCACGTGTTACTGAGCCTTCCGCCGGTGCTTACCTTGCGGTAAGCCCCAGGACTCGCATGGCTTAGTCCCAGCCGGATAGCAGCGGCCTCTGGCAGGATCAACCAGAATTGGCGGGGATAAAGTGAATACGTCCCCTGCCTGCCAGTATGCTCTGCTGACAAGCCCCGCATCAGACCGCAAAAGGTTTTGCGGTCCTCCTTTACTATACCGCGGATTAGAAACCACCCCCTCATTCAAAGCATCGCTCTGTCGGGGTCCTTGCTGGATCCGCGGTTATTTACGTGAAGTTGTCGTGTAGTATATCATTACTCTTTTGGATTTATAAGACTTTTGCTCAACTTGCTGAGGACTTTTGCATGTTCAATGAGTCTCATTAAATTTAGATCTATCTCCTGAAATCGCAAATCTTAAATAGTCTCTTTATCTTGAATTTTCATGAGCTACGAAGTTTTAATGGAAAAACTTGGTTTTCCGAACTCTGAAAAGCTTAAAAAGATTTTAATGTATCTAATGGATGAAGAAAGTGCTCGAATTGCTTCTGCTCTACCCGGGAGCTTGGAAGAACTCTCTCAAAAACTGAGAATGGAAAGAGACAGAGTGAGAGAGATCCTTGAAAAACTCTTCTCAAAAGGAGTTGTTTTCCCAAAAGATTTCAAAAAAAGAGAATATTTCAGATTTGCAAGAGACATAATCCAATTACACGACTCCACACTTGCAAATAAGAATGTAAAAGATCCAGAATTTGCAAGACTTTGGAAAGAGTTTTTAGACTCTGAAGGCTATCGTAAAATAGGTGAGATCCTTTCATCTTCCGGGATGAGGATCTGGAGAGTTATACCTGCTTATAATGCTATAAAAGACATTCCGGGCGTTTTACCTCAAGAGAATATAAAGGAACTCATAAAGGCTCAAGAGAGAATCGCTGTAGTCCCATGCTCATGTAGAAATCTCACAAGGCTAATTGAAGAGCCATGTAAACATACCGATGAGACTACTTGGCACTGTATACAGGTTGGGAGGGGGGCGGAATACGTTCTTGCAAAGAATGCCGGTGTTGAGATCTCATTAGAGGATGCTTTAAGACTTATAGAAAAGATCGAAGAAGACGGGTTGATCCACACATGGCCAAATACTTCAAAAATGGTCGATCCACGCATCACCGCTAACTGCAACTGCTGTGGCGACTGTTGCGAGTTTTTCCTCTCAGCAAGAGCTGCTGGTGTGGGTATAGGCAAAATTATCGAGAAGAGCAGGTATGAAGCTTTTGTCGAAGTTGAAAAATGCACTGGCTGTCAGACTTGCATTGAAAGGTGTCACTTCGATGCAATTGAGCTTTACAGACCTGAAGGTAGCAAGAAGTTCAAAGCTAAAGTTGTTGAAGAGAAGTGCTTTGGCTGTGGAGTTTGCGTTGTTGGGTGTAAGCAAAATGCAATAAAACTTAAAGCGGTCCGACCACCAGAGTTTATTTCGCAATAACAAAAGCTTTTTATTTTTAGAATTTATCAAAGCGATATGAACGAGTTAACTGAAAGTTTAAGCAAATTTTTAGACGAGGAAGATAAAAAAATTTTAACGACACTCTCAAAGGAGCCAATAGTGCTCCAAGTTTTAAAGAAGATCTTCGAAGAACCTGAAAAAGCTGAAAAGTATATTATATTAGTAAAAGATAATTATTCTGCAGTGCTTTTTACCACTAAGCTTGCTGAAAGAATATCTCGATACTTGGACGGCGAAGATGAGGATAAGTGTCTAAATATCTTTTTTATAGGTATAAATCTCCTGACAGAAATTAAAGATCGAAGAGCCATTCAAAGCGTATTTTCGCTACTTAAAGAGGCTATAGATAGTAGAATAAATCTCAATAAATTTGAAACTGCTGCAAAACTTGTAAGATCCTTTAAAGAGTTTGGATATGGTAGTTACATAAAGAAACTTCTCTTCCATGCGATTGAAGTCTCAGAAGCTAAAGACTTTGCACGGGCTATAAGAATACTTGAATTGCTTCCCGCAAATGAAGATGTGCTTACAGTAAAGTCTTACATTCTGCTCGAATGGGGGAAATCGATCTCTATTAGTGATCCAGTAGCGGGTTTAAGAAAAATTGATGAAGCTCTAAAGTTAAAAGACTTACCCTCTGCAAGGATCGCTATGGCAGAGATCTATGAGAGTATTTGCGAATATGCAAAGGCTTACGAGATCTATTCGAATCTCAAAAATTATCCCGGGATAGAAAGAAAACTTTTAAGGCTCTTAATGGAGTGGGGGGAAGAAACCAAGGATATAAGAAAGCTCGAAGAGGCTAAGCTCTTAGCAGGGAGCGATCCTCTCCTCATAGATGAGATAGAGAGAAGAATAAAGAAGATAAAAGGACAAAATTAAAGGCTTTCAGGGTCGTATCCAAGCACAGCAACCCACCACCACCTCGCCATATCCACAAGATCTTTGCTGAAGGCTCCAGAGAGAGAATATTCCCCCTCTCTAATGGATAACATTCCCGCACCTATGAGTTTGTTTCTCATAGAATAAAAAGACGAGCGAACCATCTTAAGCTCTTCAAGGATCTTATCCCACTCCTCAACTCTCAAAGGTTTTCCCGCTTTTTGTCTTTCTTCGACTAAGTTAAGAAATTTTATGGCTTTCATAGCTACATCCTCTTTTCTAAAGATCCTTCTCATGAGCTCAAGCATCGGATTTTTAGATTGAGAGACTCTCGCAGTAGCAGTTGACCTAATTATTAAAGAGGTGGCGGTCTTTGGAGCGTCCTTTACCTTCACAAAAAGATTTTTCCAAATAGGATTATATTCTTATCGATGAAAGAAGCAAGGTTATACAGAAAGTTCGGCGATCATGTTGTATGTCAACTTTGCCACAGATTTTGCAAGATCAAAGAGGGCGGATGCGGTTTTTGTAGAATTAGAAGAAACATAGGGGGCAAACTTTTCACTATTAGCTACGGAAAAATCAGTTTTATCGAGAGTAGACCCATAGAGATCAAACCTTTTTTCCACTTTAAGCCCGGGAGCACGAGTATGACCTTTGCGGGATATTCCTGCAATTTTGAATGCCCTTGGTGTCAAAATTGGATGATCTCGAGGGCTTTACCTTCAGGTCCAGAGATAACTCCTGAATTTATTACCGAAAAAGCGTTCGAAAATAGGGATCTGAGTGTTTGTGCAAGCCTAAATGAGCCAACACTTCTTTTTGAATTCTTGTTAGAAGTATTTAGGATCTCAAAACAGAGGGGGTTGCTAACGACACTCGTGTCTAACGGATACATGAGTGTATTGGCTTTGAAAGAACTGAGAAAAGTGGGTTTGGACGCTCTTAAAGTCGATGTAAAAGGTGGAGAAGGAGTTTACAGTAATTATCTATCTGCAAAAGATCGAAACGTCTGGAGAGTGGTTAATAAAGCTTTAAAACTTGGGATACATGTCGAAATTGTAAACTTGCTCGTTACAAATGTCAGCGATTCAGAGGATAGCCTTAGGGAAGTTATAGAAAACCACCTAAATTTTGCTGGTGCTGATGTCCCAATTCATTTCACGAGGTATTTTCCAGCCTATCTCTTTAAAGAGAGGGCAACCGATATCCAAAAACTTGAAATGGCGGTTGAAATGGCAAAAAAGGAGGGAATCGAATTTGTTTACATTGGAAACGTTCCGGGACATAGAGCAGAGAATACCTTTTGTCCCAATTGTGGAAAACTGCTGATAAGAAGGTTCTCATATAAAGTCCTTGATAATCGAATAAAAGATGGAAGATGTTCCTATTGCAACGAAGAGCTCTATGGAGTTTGGTAAAGTCGAAGAGTCAGATTAATAACACTCTAAGAATATGTTAATTTCTTCCCATAAAGTATAGAGCCAAAGAAGTAAATCGCAATTGCGGTTTTCCCGAAGTATTTTGATTTAGTAACTTTAAATCGACGCTAAGTTATTTTTGAGCTCTAAAAAGCTATTGGTGATTGCAGAATTCAGCATTTCGGTTTGTTTGAGCTTATAGCGAATGCGAATGTTAATTGCTTTAATAAAATAAATTCCTTAAAATAATGAAAACTTCTATATGCACTCCCTCCAAGTCTATTTCTGTGGCAACACTGGACATATATAGCTTTCAGCTACTTGTGACGCTCGTAAGCGCTTTAGGAGTCTCGTTTGTCCTTAAGGACTATGTAGCCAGTGCTATCGCTGGACTTATCTTCAGAAAAGTGAAGCACATAAGACCAAATACGAGAATAAAGGTGATGGTGAACCCGGTGATAAAGGGAGACGTTGTTGACATTGGCTGGTTTAGGACGACGCTTAAGGAAGTTGGGGATGGAGAAAGACTGCCAAGTGTCCACACTGGCAGAATTCTGAAGCTTCCGAACTTCTTCCTATTTAACAATCCCCTCGTGATCTATGGGGAAACGATCACAGACGAAGTCGTTGCCTACATAGAAGCCAAGAGATTTAACCCCTCATGCATTGAGCTAATGCGGAAAGCAATCGAAGAGGAAGGGCATAAGGTTGTCGAGGTAGGCGTTTTTCAGAAAGAGAACTATTTCATAGTCCACGGGATCTTTGAGAGCGATATAAGTGAGATGACAGATGTAAGGAGCAAGATCTTACTCAACTTCTTTAAGAAAGTAGAGGAAGCTTCAAAAAAGGCGGGAAGCTAAAATTTTCTGTCCTTCTTTTTCATCTCGGGATAAAGGATCTCTTTTACAGAGTCGAGGAATCCCGAGTAAATGTGGGCATCAACTGCAAAGTGAGCATAGCTGTAATCGCTAAAACCTGTCAGCTCGGCGGCGTATTTTGTAAGCAGAGCAAATCCAAACATGTTTGCATGCATAGCTCCATAAGCGTCATTCGATCGCATGTAAAAGACTCCTCGAAGTTTTCCTCTATTGTTTAGAAACTGGTATCCTCTAAGGCATGGCGGGTCATTGCTAAGCAGATCCCATGGTCTTGAAATTCCAACGTAGCAATCTCTTCTGCATTTGTCCTCCTTAAGCTTTCTTATGGCTTCAAATAGCTGATCAACCTTTATGGGATCCTTAGTGCAAAATCTGGCTCTCTCTGCATACGTATATTCTTCTCCCTCCTTTAAAATGCTCTTCTCAACTCTCTCGAGCAATTTTTCTGCACAGATAACGTATTCGTGTGCGTAATCGATGCCATATCTCTCAGTGAAAGGAGCCTTGTCATGAAGTTTGTTCTCTTCGGGCTTTTTAACCTCTACAAAGAATCTATGGATGAACTTGCTCGTCTTCTGCCCTTCAAACATGTCCCACTCAGTCTCTTTGAATTTTCCATGGTTGTAAATGACTTCGAGAGCGGAATGCCATGCGGAAGAGATATAATCCTCAACCAAATGTGTTCCGAGCTCAGTATAACCGAAGATTTCTTCTTTTTGTTCTGAAATCAATTTTGCTTTGTTGAGATCCCTCTCGTAAATATGTGGAACGCCTACGAGCATAGCAATGCTCCCTTGGGGCAATGCGGTTTTTTCTGCAACGTTCTTCAAGGCAAAGGAGAGAAAGCGAAAATTCTGCTCGAAATAGTTGAAGCAGTCGAGTGAGCGAATGTAGGCGGTCAAATGCAGTTTTCCGTCAAAAAGAAATGATAGCTCGGTTATTGCTGGAGGATTTGGCGAGAAGGCTTCTTCTGGTCTCCAGATTGGGATTGAAACTCGCCTTGTAAATCTTCTCTCATTAAGCTTTTGAACCGCTATCTCAACGACTTCGTGAAATCTGCTCAGGTATTTCTCAGCGAAGTAGTCCTTAGGCACTTCAGCATCTGTCGGGTTTTCGACAACCAAAAAGCTTGGACCAGTGCTAAGATAATTCCCGAACCTTGATCTGCAAAGAACACCGTTATCGAGAACTTTTCCAATTATCGCCTCTCTTGCCTCTCGCCAGTCCTTTGCTATGATCATCCTGACTCTGTAAAAATTGTTGATTTAAATCTTTATCCACTGACAGGCATTGTTTATGCATGCACACCTCATCTGGCTGTGCTCATAGCATTCCCTCCACTCGCAAGTGGTCACGATCGGTTGCTCAAAAATGGATCTGCAGACCTGCCCTGAACAGCCGTCTAAAGTGCAGTCTTTATCGCTGTTGCATTTGCCAAATGTAGACCAGCCACAGAATTCAACACTCTTCTTTTCAAGCTTAACAGCTTCTCCCGAAAGGCTGACGAATTCAACTCCAAGATCTGTGGCGTTGAAGATCTTCACTTCCTTCTGGCAAAGACATCTTAGCAACAGTCCATCATAGTCTTTTTCGATCACTCTGTAAACTTCTCCCCTTTCAACCTTGATCTCATCGCTTCCGCAATTTACAGTTACGTAGGCTCTGATCATTCTTGCTTGGGAGTCATAAACGTAGTAGTTCTGATACCCTCGGGTTAAATCTGAGCAATTACCAACTTCAAATTGTAACTTAGCCCATTTCTGACCACATTCTCCTCTAAAGAAAGCCCATTCGTCGCATTCAGTTCCATCTGGAAAAATACAGATTCCAAGTTGCCCTTGAGGCGTCGACTCTATTTTATAGCTGTAGCCCATTTCCTTACAATGAACCGCCGCGGGATTCGGCAATCCCACATTATTCAGGGCATTCTTTCCGCTCTCAAGACTCAACTTAACGACTGTGGCTCCACAGACCGCTATGATCAACACCACCAAGTAGACGAGGATCTTGCCCATGCATAAAGATCCCCATGCCCTTATTTATGATTATTTTATTAGGAATAATTAATTAAACAACCATTATTTATTGAAAATAAAATGCTTAAATGAGTCCCCAAGAAGTGAGCCACCCAGTAAAACCACCGTATAATAGCTGTGCTGCGAATGCTGCTATTATGATCGTCATGAAGCGACTTATCGCTCTCACTCCGTTGATCCCGAGGATCTTTATGAGTAATTCAGAGTATCTCAGCAACACATAAGCCAAAAAGACGACGATGAAAATGCTGAAGATCAAAGAATAGAATGAAACTGTTTTTGAGAGAACTATTATCGTTGTCATAGTCCCCGGACCGACCAATAGGGGTGTTGCGATCGGGACGATCGCTATTTCGTCCCCACTTTCAACTGCCTTAGTTCTTGGCAATCCGCCGAGCATGTCTATTGCAATGACCATCAAAAGAATTCCTCCGCCGATCTGCAGACTGAAAACGCTCACGTTGAAGAATTCAAGGATTAAACTCCCTCCAATAGCCAAGATTATGGCTAAGAAGAAAATTGTTAGAATTGACTGCCTTACGATCCTATGCCTCTTAGATCGATCCATACCCTCCGTTAAGGATAAAAAAGTCGGTATAACTCCTACCGGATTAAGCACCGCAAAGATCTGTCCAGTGATCGAGATGATCTGGATCGTGGCTCCGAAGAAATCCATATACGGACGCACCCTTTTCTTACGAGTGTAGAAGTTGATATAAATCTTCTTGAATTGGAAAAATTTTAAATTTGCACAATGTTAGAGAGGAGCATGATCTTTGGAGCCATGATCGGCTCATTTCTCGGCTTGATTGCTGGGATCGTCCCGGGAGTGCATAGCAATACTTTTTCAGCCCTTATTGTATCTACTTCAGCCTTTTTGCTTCTTTATTTTTCTCGAGAAGATGTTATGGCTATGATCATAACTTCTGCGGTCGCTTACACAATAGCAAACATAATTCCCGCAACTTTTCTCGGAGTTCCGAGTGAGGACACCGCCATAGCGATCTTACCCGCACACAAAATGGTTCTCGAAGGTCGCGGGTTTGAAGCTTTATCAGTTTCATGCCTTTCTTCTCTTTTCTCGGTATTTATAAGTCTTCCTCTGTTCTTTACTGCGGTATTTGTGGGATCAAATTACGAATTTTTCAAAAAAGCAACCCCCTTAGTCTTAGTCTCTGTAGCATTCTTTCTGATCATGAGTGAAAGGGGTGAGGAATTTGAAGGAACTCTATCAGGTTGGAGAAAGAGGCTTTATGCCCTTATTGTCTTTCTTGTCTCAGGAACGCTTGGATACATCGCTTTGAAAAACTCTGGACTTGCAGAGATCACGCCCGCTGGTTCGGTGCTTTTGCCATTGCTAACGGGTCTTTTTGGTGCACCAGTTTTACTTTTCTCGATCTTCACAAGATCCTCAAGGATCCCTAAGCAGGAAATTAAGCTTAGCTTTCCAGAGATCTCCACGACAATAAAAGGCTCTTTGGCGGGATTCTTTGTTTCGATCTTCCCGGGAATAAGCAGTGGAGTTGCAACTGTAGTTTCTTCACTTGGAGAGAGAACCGATAAGGGATATATAATCGCTATGAGCTCCGCAAATACTGCGAATGTCATCTTTTGCCTTTTCATGCTTCTTGCTATTGGCAGAACGAGGAGTGGTTCAGCAGATGCTCTGAAATCGCTCAATTTGATCCCCAATTTTCAAGAAATAGCAATTCTTTCTTTGATCTCAGGTTCGATTGCCTTTGTATTTACAATTGTTATTGGCTCTCTTATTGCAAGAAAAATAGATCTAATCGACGGAAGAAAGCTCTCCGCAGTTGTATTCGCTTTTCTTGCGGTAGTTGTTTTAGCACTCACGGGCTCTTATGGTCTGGCGGTCTTCTTCTCAGCAATTCCAATAGGACTTTCAACACAATTCCTTGGGGTCAAGAGAATCAATTGTATGGGCGGTTTAATGTTGCCCGTGACATTATGGTATTTGAGTTAAAAAATAAAAATTGAGAAAGCTGTTAATTCTTCTCTTCTTTCTTTTATGCTGGTTTCTGTTACAATTTCTTTTTGCTCTCCAAAGCGTCTCCGATCATGGTTCCGACAATGAAGAAAATTGCGAACACAACAACGACAATCAAAATGCCGATCGTTGCACCGATCGTCGCTCTAATTACTGATATTTCAGGAGCTAAAATACCAATTATAAGCCCAACTATGACGCCGAGCACAACTCCTATTAGCAAAGCTTTTTTCAGTATTGCAACCCTGTTCTCTTTGCCGGGTTTTGTGTATCCATAGATCGCTCCCAGCACAAGCATCAAAACCGCAATATATAGATCCCAGGCCATGATATTTAAAAGAGCTTTTTGATTATAAAATTTTCTATCAGAATTTTTTATTCTCCTGAAAATCTCTTTAGGATCTCCCACTCTTCGTCAATCGCTTTCTCTATAGCCAGTATGTCCTCATCTCTTAAATGCTCGAATCTTCCCTGAGCCTTTAGATATTCAGCCAGTGAGATCCTATTATCCTTTTCAGCGAACTTTTTTCCAATTCCAGAAAACCTAAGCTTTCGATCATAGAATTCAAAGAGAGCCCAAGCTCCACTCATCACAGCCTTTCTTGCGATCTCGATCGTTTTCTCGCTCGGAAATCTCCAGCCCGGAGGGCATGGGCAATGGATTTGAATGAACCTGAACCCTTCAATCTGACTGGCTTTTCTGAACTTCCTTCGCAGATCCTCGATGTAGCCAACTGTTGCGGTTGCCACATAATCCGCTTTGTGGGCGATCATGATCAGAGCGAGGTCCCTTCTTTCATCAGCTTTTCCAGCTGGAGAGGTGCTGGTTTTAGCTTTCCAGAAAGTGCTCAGGCTTGCTTGAGTTCCAGTGTTCATATAAGCTTCGTTGTCAACAACCACAGTTATGATGTCATCTTTCCTCGTTGCGGAAGCGCTCAGAGTGGCAAAGCCGATGTCAGCAGCTCCATCTCCGATCCATGCAATAACGTTTGCCTTTACCCCTGCTCTTTTGTAGGCTTCCTTAACACCGCAAGCAACCGCATTTGTTGAGGCAAATGGAACATGGATCACGGGAATTTTCATCGCGGAATTCGGATGAAGCCCAGCAACAACAGTTGAGCAACCAGCGGGAATTACAAGCACTGGATTTTCGATCTCGTCCAAGCATCTCATCGCAAGCGATATTGGACAACCCTGACAGCTTGTGTTGCCGGGAAGGATCATAGATACCACTCCATCTCAAGCTTACCGTTCATAAAATCCTTGAAGATCCTGCAAAGGTCCTCAACACCAACATCAACTCCACCAATACCCGCAACAACGTTCTTGGCTTCAACTCCACAAGAAGAAACCTCGATTCCAAGAACGCCCCGCAGATCGCTGTTGGCTTTGTCAACAACCAAAACTTCACAGCCAAGCTCTTTAACAGCCTTTTTGGGAAATGGTCTTAAAAATCTGATCCTTAGCAGTCCGATCTTAAAGCCTTCTTGCCTGAGCATGTCGATCGCATCCTTCGCGTCTCCACACCAGCCCCCCATCATCACTACAGCAAAGTCAGCATCATCAAGCCTGTAGTTCTCAACGAGTCCTCCATGGTTTCCAAAGTCCTTGTCAGTCTTCTCAATAACCTTTGCAGAGTTCTCTAAATCCACCGCTAAATCATATCTTGCCTTCATCCTCGCCTTACCCATCGTTACTGCGTTCACAGCGAAATTGTCCGATGGAAGCACCTTGTAAGCCTGTCTTCTTGGAGGAATCTCGGGTTCCCAGATCTCGACTACTTCAGCGGTGTGGCTCATCGTGAAAGCATCGAGTCCAACAGCAAACGGGATGTTTACTTCTTCGCTCACACAGAAAGCCTGCAAAGTCATGTCAAAGGCTTCCTGAGCATTTTCAGCCATTCCTATGATCCAGCCCGCATCCCTAAGCTGAACTATGTCAGTATGGTCTCCATGAATATTCCAAGGGGCTCCGATTGAGCGGGTCGCAACAGCCATAACCGCTGGAAGCCTTGAGCCAGCAATCCACCAGCACATCTCGAACATGTATGCGAGCCCATGGCTGGAAGTTGCGGTAAAAACCCTCGCCCCAGCAGTTGCTGCCCCATGAATTACCGCCATTGCGGAGTGCTCGGACTCAACCCTAACAAAGCTCGCGTCAAGTTCTCCTTTTGCAATCATCTTCGCAAGGCTTTCAACAATTGGAGACTGCGGAGTAATTGGATATGCTGAAATAACGTCAGGTTTTGCAATTTTCACAGCCTCGGCAACCGCTTCGTTGCTCGTCAACAGCTTCCTTACTCTTGAACCATTTCTATGGCTTTCTGCCTGCACATTTCCTTGCAAATTCCACACCCCTTGCAGAATCTGTAATCGATCTCGATCTCCTCGCTAATTACACCTTCAGGACAGTATGAGAAGCAGGTTTTGCACTTATTGCAGAGCTCCTTATTTATCACGGGTCTGTAATTTCTCCATGTGCCAGTCTCTCCTGCTGCTCCAAGCTTCATTCTCGAAATGATCGGCTCTAAGTCCAACGAACCACCTCGTAAGCTTCTTTTGCAGCTTCAAGACTCTTATCCGCTTTTTCGCCAAGTTCGGTGTAAATCGCCTCCTCAAGATAAGAAATTTCAATTTCTAAAGCCTTTGCCATTGCCCCGCTCATGGGTGCACTTAGTATAGCCCAGCCCGCATAAACGAGTTCGTTTCTCTCTGCGATGCGGGTCGCATCTAAATAATAAGTCTTTTCAGCAATCTTTATGGGATTTGGAGAGTTTATAATACCCAATTTTGCGCTTGAATTTAAATTTATCTTTTTATCAAAAACTGCAAGCCCATAGGGGTTTCTTATTGAGGATCTTCTCCTTATAGATTTGTCGGAAATTCTCAGGTAAGCGTTAACCGTCGCACCTCTTCTTTCAGGGCCAAATTGGGGCATTGCCTGAGCATACAAACCCTGGAACATTGCAGCTGTCGCGATGAGCCTTGCGGTTGTTACTCCCCCTTGACCGCCTCTGCAGTAGATCGTGATTTCAAGGAGCATACTTAAAAAATACCACCTCAAATTAAAAAAATTGTGTTTATTCTCCTTGTTATGCTTTACTTTACCATTCTCTCAGAGTTATCTTTATCGTTTTGACTTTTAAAATACTTAAAGGCATTCCAATCAAACCTGAAGTCTTTTTACTCAGCATTTTGGAGGAGACGAGCTAAAGGATGAGAAAATGGGAGTCTCACCTCGCACTTCCGATCCTTTTCATAAACAAGACAAAGTAAGGAATTACTATCGCTAAAAGGACAACCGAAGATGCTAAAAGCACTTCCAATGCTACAGATCCCATAAACTCATTCCTCTAGCTTCTTTAAAAACCTTACCATGTTTACCCAGTGTCCACCCATCCAGTATAGCTTTCTGCAGTTCTCGCAGAACCAGAGTTCATATCTCTCGAGCATGTTCTCTGGCAATTCTTGCTCTTTCAGAACCGCTAATGCCTCTTCCATTGTCGGTCTTCTTAGAAAGTTGTTGCAGACACTACATCGATCCATAACGATCTGGAATTTAACCCCAAATGACTTCAATTCTTTCATTTGCTCAGCAACATCGTTGGATTTAATCAGTATAGCGTGTCTGCCGATTTTTCTTGCTTTTGCGAACAACTTTCTGTCCTTAGTTAAAAGTAGTCGATCTCTAAAGTTCTCGATCAAAAACTTATCTTCGTCTTCAGCGACAAAATCTCCAACGTATAGTGTGTCGTAGCCTGAAATGCGAAGCCAAACAGCAAGTTTTCCAAGCATTCTGTCGCAAATAAACTTCATCTCCACCATCTTGGATCCATTCTCTCCATGAGCTTTGTGTAGATCTCTTTTGCAATCTCAGTTTTGAATTCTAAATTTTTTGCAAATTCAATTGCGAACTTATTATTTACCGAATATTCCACTGCTTGAAAAGCAAGCTCGAGCCTGTCCGCATCTTCTACATATTTTTCAATCCCCATGGGATCAACTTCAAACTTTGCAAGATCATTTTCGAGCTTTTCTTCGTCTATTTTAACATATCTCTTGGCAATTTTGTGGAGATCCATCGTTCTTGCTTCGTGAAGGTCGTGAATAAGCCCGAGAAATGCAGATCTCAGACAATTTTCCAGATTTTCGCCACTTTTCTTAGCAAGCAAGAATGCTATGATCGCGGTTCTGAAACTGTGCTCCGCAACACTCTCGGGAGGCTCGATCCCGATCTTAAGCCATCCGGATCTTGGAGTTAGCTTCAAGCTTCCAACTTCGTGGATGAGCTTTACAAGTTCTTCCATATGCTTAATAAACTCCCATGGCAATAAACTTTATGAAAAACTGGAGAGTTCTGGGTATAGATGACAGTTTTTCAAAGGAGTTTTGCTGTATTGTGGGGTGTGTGATGAGCGGGAGAAACATCGAAGGATTCATGTTTGAAGAGATCTCAGTTGATGGATTCGACTCCACTGAGAAGATCGTGAACATGGTTAAGAGATCAAAGTTTTTCAATCAGTTGAAATGCTTGTTCTTGGGTGGGATCACTTTCGGAGGTTTTAATGTTGCGGACATCTCAAAAATAAATGAGCAAACCGGGATCCCGATTGTAGTGGTTATGAACAGAAAGCCGAACATGGACGAGTTCAGAAATGCATTAAGAAATCTGAATGGTTATGAGGAAAGAATCGCCATGGTTGAGCGTGCGGGAGCGATTTACAACTTGGGCTCTCTTTTCGTGCAATTTTATGGTTTGAACCTCGATGAAGTTAGAAAACTAATAGAAATAAATACTTGGAGAGGAAAAATACCCGAAGCTTTGCGGATCGCCCATCTGGTTGCATCTGCAATTGTTCATGGTGAATCTAAAAGTCGATAATCGGAAATTTAATATAGTTAAAGTCCCATGTTAATATATGGATCTCTGGGTAGACTGGATCTACAATCAACCTCTTGTTGCCACACTTCTGATCTTGGCTGGATTTACGGTTTGCTTAACCGGCTACAAGATCTTCAGACTATACAGTGCGGGAATAGGTTTTATCATCGGTGTTATAGTTGGCTACTACATCTCAATTTATGTGGGTAACTCTCTAATGTTGTTTTTAATATCTGGCATAGCCTTTGCAATCGCATTCTGGCTCGTATATCGCTTGGGTTTATTCCTGACTGGGGCTGTTGTGGGCTACATGTTCTTAGCCTACCTGCTTCCAGAAAAGCTATTGTTTGTTTACGTTTTTGCCGTGCTTTGTGGGATCTTAGTTCTTTTTATCGAGAGATTCCTTTTCATTGTGATCACAGCATTTCTTGGAGCTACCTCGGTAGTCGTTGCGATTTATATTCTGATCGCGGGAGCCACAATAGAAGAATTTTTGTCTAATCCCGCCAGTTTGGTCGATGTTGCCTTTTCTTCTGCATTAATGTTCCTTTTGTGGTTCACACTTGGCATCCTTGGCATAGTTTCGCAGATCGTATTGACAAGAGAAGAGGAAGAATAAAAGAGAAAAATTTATATTGCCACTTTGAAACTCAATAGCATGATTGGGAAAAAGATCAGAATTGAGCGCATAATAAACAGAAACACTCGCAACACAGTGATCGTGCCAATGGATCACGGAGTTTCGATGGGACCAATAGAGGGACTTGTAAATCTGTCCAAGACGATCAATGCGGTAGCAGAGGGCGGGGCAAATGCTGTGATCTTGCATAAAGGAATAATAGCTTTTGGTCATCGTGGCTACGGGCGGGATGTTGGGCTGATCGTTCATCTGAGCGCTTCAACAAGCCTATCGCCTGACCCAAACGAAAAAGTCCTTGTATGCACGGTTGAAGAGGCAATAAAGCTTGGAGCGGATGCGGTAAGCATTCATATTAACATAGGGAGCAAAACAGAAGCGGAGCAGTTGAAGAGCTTGGGGGAGATCTCGAAGATCTGCTCAGAATGGGGAATGCCCTTGGTTGCGATGATGTATCCCCGAGGTGAGAAAGTGAACCAGTTCGATTTCAAAGCGGTTAGCTTAGCAGCAAGAGTTGGTGCTGAACTCGGTGCGGATATAGTCAAGACAAACTTCACTGGAGACGTTGAAAGCTTCAAGAAAGTTGTCGAAGGCTGTCCAGTGCCTGTTGTGATTGCTGGCGGTCCAAAGATGAGCAACACCGAAGAGCTTTTGCAGATGGTCAGAATGGCAATGGAAGCGGGAGCGAGAGGGGTTGCAATCGGAAGAAACGTATTCCAAGCTGAAAATCCAACTAAGATCACAAAAGCGATCTCGATGATCGTGCACGAAAATGCGGAAGTAAAGGAAGCTCTGGAAATTCTCAAGAGCTAATCCAGTTCGTTAACTTTTTCTCTCCATAATGAATTGATGCGACTTGCAAGCTTAGGATTTTTAAATCTGCTTAAAAGCCTCAGATCCTTTGGGTAGCCTATGAAGGGATCGATCCCTCCATCTTTTGGATTTGCAACCCAAACCTTGGCATTCGCTCTTTTAAATTTCTCTGAATAAAGTCTGAAGATCTCCACAAATTCGGTGGGTTTTTCTTCAGTCTGCAGAATTACAGCGTATTCCCCATCAAAGCTTTGAGCCAGTCTTAGATGGATCTCAGCGTCTTCTTTCAGGTCAGAGACTGTTGTGAAGAAAACTGCAAACTTGCTTTTCGAAGTGTAAAGACGAAGAAAATACCCTTCTCTGCTGAATCCTTCAAAGAATTTGTCCGCAGAATCAATAAGCGCCTTCAAGTTGCCCATAAAAGTCTTCGATTTTAGATACTCTGAGTAAGCCAATTCAATATCGGATTTCTGAGGCTTTTTCGTGTGCAGGTGGTAAAATTGAACACCATTTAAAGAGACCTTCTCGGAGAAATAAGTGGATTTTACTGAAACAGGGGTTTCGATGAAGCTAAGAACGACTTCTTTTAAGTCCTCTTCAGTAAAACTTTTCATTCCAATTCCAAGAGCCCTTAAGCCAGCGCGAAGAGCTTTTCGTCTTAATTCTTCTTCGCTGACAATAACTCTGTTCGAGAGCATTTCTGAAAGAGCTTCAATCACTTCGAGCATTGCATTCCTTCTGCGTTAAGCTTTTAATCTTTTTCTTCAACTTTATCCATGCGAATAAGAACACCTTCGAGGATTCACGTAACGCTCATCGATCTGAATGCCAGTATTGGAAGAGTTGATGGTAGTGTAGGTTTTGCCCTTAATGAGCCTTTTGTAGAGATAGAAGCTTATAGAAGTGATGAAGTTTCAGTTAGAGGTAATGCTTGCAACTTGGAAAGATTTCAGGACTTTGCAAATAAATTGTCAAATCAATTTGGTAAAGGAATTGAAATCGTTGTTAGATCGGATTACAGAAGCCATGTTGGTCTTGGAAGTGGAACACAGATAGCTTTAGCAATAGGCAAAGCATTTTCGGAATTGTATGGACTTGGATTGAGCATTAGAGAAATTGCTGAAATAGTCGGTAGGGGCGGGACTTCTGGCATTGGGGTTGCGGTTTTCGAATTTGGTGGTTTTGTAGTTGATGGTGGACACTCTACGAAAGAGAAGAAAGGCTTCCTTCCGTCTTCTGCGAGCAAGGCAAAGCCAGCGAAAATAATTTCGAGACTTGAATTCCCTGATTGGGATGTAGTAGTCTTAATACCGAAGCTTAGCGGAGCTTATGGGGCTGGTGAGGTTAACCTATTTCAGAAAAGCTGTCCTGTGCCTTTAGAAGATGTTAGAGAACTTTGCCATCTGATCCTAATGAAAATGCTTCCCGCAGTGGCTGAAAAAGACCTCGAGTCTTTTAATTTCGCTTTGCAACGAATTCAGCATTTGGGTTTCAAAAAGGCTGAAGTGGACAGATATGGAGATCTGATCCGTGGCCTTCTCGAGCAGTTCCCCGCTGGGCTCAGTTCTACTGGACCGAGCGTTTTTGCGGTGACAGATAGCAATTCAAAAAATTTGGCAAGAGATATGAAAAGCTATTTTGCAGAGAAAGGAATTGAATGCGAACAGATCATAACAAAGGGCAGAAACAGAGGTGCTGAAATTGAGCTATAATCTGTGGTTTGGGAATTTTAATGGCGACGTTGAGCCTTCGAATAATCTAAAGCGATCTTTTAAATCCGCTAAGAATAATTCACCAATTCCCTTCAACATTTCAGAGCTTGGCATGAAAGTTCTTGGGGGCGATTATTACAATTTGCTGAGAAAAACCGCAATAGAGGTTGCTGAAGAGCGAGTCGAGAAAGAGCTGAAGAGCGACGATAAATACGTAATTGCTCTCGTGAAAGCTCTTGAAGAGCTTGAAGAAGCTATAAACACTTTGAAAGAGAAAAAAGAAGATCTTGAAGTTGTTAGAGAGACCGAGGTTATAGGTGAATTCATTGAGGGAATTTCAAGTTTGGAGAAGCTAAAATCAAAGGTCGAAAAAGAAATAGAGGCGGTTATGGAGAGAATAGCTCCAAATCTCGTCGAGATTGCCTCTCCAAAAATTGGGGCAAAGTTAATAGAGAGGTTCGGTAGTTTAGAAAATCTTGCAAAGGCTCCAGCAAGCAAAATACAGATTATAGGAGCTGAAAGAAGCCTTTACAAGGCTCTTGCAAGATTAAGAAAGGGTAAAGAGGCAAAAATGCCAAAGCATGGGATCATTTTTATGCATGGCTTTGTTAGGAACTTGCCAAAGAGCAAAAGGGGGAAGATGGCAAGGTTCTTGGCAGCGAAGATTTCCATAGCTTCTAAGATTGACTTTTTCAGGGGAGAGCTTGAAGAAGGGCTTTATGAGAGCTTAAAGAACAGATATGAGGAGCTGAGGAGAACATGAGAAACGTAAAATTCTTTGGAAGCATCCCAGCGACAAGGAGCAAGTTCGGAAGCCATTATGGAGAGAAGATCTTTGAGTTAGAGGGGGAGCTTTATAGGGAGTGGACTCCATGGAGAAGCAAGCTTTCCGCAATGCTCATGAAAAACTACAAAGTCGAATTTTTGGGTAATGAAAAAATTCTATACCTCGGAGCTGCGAGTGGCACAACTGTTAGCCATCTTGCGGACATCGTGGATGAGGGGTTCATTTACGCTGTTGAATATTCCGCAAAGCCGTTCAAAAAACTTCTTGAGCTTGCTAAAAATCGACAAAACATAATCCCGATCTTTGGTGATGCTTCAAAGCCTTGGGAATACAGCGGTATTGTTGAAAAGGTCGATTTGCTCTACCAAGACATTTCGCAGAGAAATCAGGTTGAAATTCTGAAAATGAACTCAGATTTCTTTTTGAAGAAGAAGGGGAGAATTCTAATGATGGTCAAAGCGAAAAGCGTGGACTCAACTTTGGAGTCTTCAGAGGTGTTCTCTAAGGTATTGGAGGAGTTATACAAAAAATTTTTTATACTATCCACAGACACGCTTGAGCCCTACCATAAAGATCACATATTTGTTTATGGGGTGAAAGATTGAGGTTCAAAATTGTGAAAATAGAGTTAAAAGACGAAGACGTGCTTATTTTTATGAAAAGGGAGCATTCAGAGATGATTCCAGTTCAGCCAGCAAGTCCCGCACAGCTTATCGAGTTCAGCTTGCAGATGGGTATGAGCTTGGTGAAGAAGTTCGAAGAGCTTTTGGGCTTCGATGCTTTTATAACCATGAAGTATGAAGAATACCTTGCAAAAGAGCTGAAAGTTGGAGACTACGTGGAGGTTGAGCTAAAAGAGGTGGAATGATGTTCTGGAGTCCGACGATAGAAAGACTGACCGTAAATGAGTTGGAGAGAATACAGGAAAAGAAGCTAAAAAATCTTGTAAGGAACGCCTACGAGTATTCGCCGTTTTACAAGAAAAAGTTCAGAGAGCTCGGAATACATCCAACTGACATTCAGAGCCTCAGAGATCTCGTAAAGCTTCCATTTACAAAAAAGCAAGATCTTAGGGACAATTATCCGTTTGGAATGTTTGCAGTGCCCTTATCGCAGATCGTCAGATTTCACGCTTCCAGTGGCACTACTGGAAAGCCCACACTTGTTGGTTACACTGAGGACGACATAAAGGTTTGGGTTGAAAGTCTTTGCAGAGGTCTTGTAAGTTGCGGAGTTAACAACGAGGACATAATGCAGATCGCCTATGGCTACGGGCTCTTCACTGGCGGTCTTGGATTTCACTACGCTGCAGAGAAGATCGGGGCTACCGCTTTGCCAGTCTCAGCGGGCAACACTGAGAGACAGATCAACCTTATGAGGGATCTTGGAGTTACGGTAATTGCTTGCACACCCTCATACATGCTCTACATGGCTGAATTTGCTGAGAAAATGGGCACAAGCCTTAAGGAGACAAAGCTTAGGATGGGGATCTTTGGAGCGGAACCTTGGAGCGAGGAAACAAGGAAAAGAATAGAAGATAAGACTGGAATCATTGCATACGACGTCTATGGAACTTCTGAGCTCAGCGGTCCGCTATTTACCGAGTGTATCGAAAAGAACGGGCTTCACATCTGGGCGGACCATTTCCTGATCGAGGTAATAGATCCTAAGACTGGCGAGCAGGTTGGTGAGGGCGAAAAAGGGGAACTTGTAGTTACAACTCTGAGCAAAGAAGCGATGCCACTTATAAGATGGAGAACTGGAGACATTACGATCCTTGAAAACGAGAAGTGCAATTGCGGAAGAACTCACCCAAGGATCATGAGGATCCTTGGAAGAAGCGATGACATGCTCATAGTTCGCGGAGTGAACGTGTTCCCGAGCCAGATCGAGCACGTGCTAATGCAGATCCCCGAAGTTGGAGATCATTACATGATCATCCTTGATCGGGAGGAGAACTTGGATGTGATGACGGTGCAAGTAGAGCTGAGTGACAAAGTCTCAATTGATAAGCCCGCAGACATTCTTAATTTGACGAAGAAAGTAGAAGAAAGGCTTAGAGTTGTTCTTGGAATCTCTGCCAAGGTTGAAATTGTAAATCCTGGAACTTTACAGAGATTTGAAGGCAAAGCCAAGAGAGTTATTGATAAGAGGAAGATCTGAGGTGGTTGTATGATCAAACAGCTTTCTGTTTTTGTTGAAAACAAACCTGGAAGGTTGGCTTCTGTAACGGAGGTTTTATTCAAGAAAGGAGTGAATTTAAGAGCTTTTATGATCGCAGATGCGGGAGACTTTGGGATCATCAGGATGGTGGTAGATAAAACCGAAGAAGCATTCAACGCATTGAGATCCGCTGGGTTTACAGTAACGCTGAATGAGGTTCTTGCGGTTGAAGTTGAAGACAAACCCGGAGAACTTCACAGAATTTCAAAAGTTCTTGGCGATGAAGGAATAAATATCGAATACGTCTATGCTTTCACTTCAGAGAAGCACAAAGCTCTGATCATTTTCCGCGTTGACGATATAGCAAAAGCTAAGGCGGTTCTTGAAAAACTTGGAGTTTTGTTTAAGGGCAAGATAGAGTGATTTTATTTAATTTTTTACTTCTTTGGCAATTGATCGTCTCTAAGTTAATTTTAAAAGCTTAGCGGGTTTTAATTTTATGTAATGGAAGAGCAACAAAAATTAAAAAGGAGGAAAACTCGGACTTCTAAATTTGGAGTATCTGGAAGAGTTGGTCACGATTCGGAACATTATATTCTCGGAAAATTTATGAGGATCTGAAGCTTCAAAGCCCAAGTCACGAAGAACTAACGGAAAATCGAGTTCCAGTTGAGTTTCTGGATAAAGTTATACTGGGCGATGCTGTCGAGATCTTGAAAAAGCTACCAAATAACTGTATCCATTTAATGGTTACCTCTCCACCATACAACGTTGGTAAAGAATACGACAAGGATCTAACTCTGGGTGAATACTTGGTTTTCATTGAAGAAGTCATGAAAGAAGTTTACAGGGTTCTGGTTTGGGGAGGTAGGGTTTGTTTCAATGTAGCGAATCTGGGAAGAAAGCCATACATTCCGCTACATGCTTACCTTATCCAGAGATTTGAGGAAATTGGTTATCTTCTTAGAGGGGAAATAATTTGGGATAAGGGCGACTTCAAGAGATGTAAGGGTGAGAAAAGGGACACAATAACAAGGGACGAATTTCTCGAGTTTACTAAAAGCATTTGGAGATTTCAACCAGAGTCTGCTAAAAAAGTCGGGCACTCCGGCACCTTTTCCCGTGGATTTACCCTATAGATGTATCCAGCTATTTACTTTCGAAGGAGACGAAATCTTGGATCCTTTTGCTGGCAGTGGAACGAGCTGTGTTGCGGATTTAAAAACTCACAGGCATTTCATCGGAATAGCTCGAGGATAAATATGTTAAAATAGCAGTGGAAAGAATTAGAGAAATTTTGAGCACTAAGACCTTGCTTGAGTTTTGATCACACGTGTCTCGTTGCAAGCTCCCTCAGCAAATAATACCATTTTACCCAATACTCTCTCTACTCTTTATATCTATTGCGCCGTATTTCTTAGTTATTGCGTTACCTTTTGCCTCGGCCTTTTGTATTAGGAGTTTCAAAGCTCGTGTGTTTATACCGAAACCTCTTGGATTTGTGCCACTTCTTGGAATCCACCACATTTCATCTCCCAATTCGATTTTAACTGAGTTCAGGTCTTCTAAATCGAAAAAGAACACAGAAATCTCCTTTGTGTGTCTATTAGCTGAGACGTAAAGTATTGGATATTTAAATTCAAACTTTCTTGCACGTTCAATTTGAGAAAACCATTCCAAGCGACCTTCAGAGTCGTAATATTCTCAGTCGTTTTTAAGCTATAGTTTTGAGTTCCACTCTCTATGAATACTACCTGAAAATCCCAATCTCTTTCCATTGGAGGCGCTGAAATGACTTTAACTCCAAGTTCTATCTCTAAAAAAGCTCGAATAATGTTTTCTCTCCTTTTTCATATGTCTGGTGTGCTCCCCTCTATGTATAGCATCTCCCAAAACCTACCAAGGAGCTCTAATGTCTTTTAGACCACGGGTTCACAATATACAAGTCCTTATTATAGAAATATTACGTCAAAAGTTTACAAAAATTTTAAATAGTAGCGATAAAACCAAGTCTCTGTGATTCTCACTGACTATCAAATAAAAGATAGAATTGTAAAAGATGAAGAGTGGAAAAACAAGTGGAAGACGGGTAAGTGGGATGAAATCAATAGTAAAATTCTAATTACGGATTTTGAAGAAAGCAATCTTGAACTGAATTTCTACACTTTGCGCGTAGGCAATCAATATATCAAGCTCAGAAACCCTGACAAAGTAATCGAAAGTGACAAAATTGAGATTGAGCCAGGAGAAACAGTGTTTATTTTAACCAAGGAATATATAGCCTTACCAAAAAATATAACAGGTTTTATAGTTCCAAAAGCCCGTTGGATATTTGAAGGATTGATGAGTAACGTTACTAGGGTCGATCCTACTTGGTTTGGGAAACTTCAAATTGCTGTGACTAATATAACAAAGGACTCAATTATTATCCCAGAAAACGAGGGTCTCTGGTGTCTTTATTTTGTTGAGACTTACGAAGTGAAGAAAGTTTTGAATAAGGCTCAGACCCCTTCTTTAGGGCGAGAAAAGTTAACACCTCTCAAAACTACATACCATAGACCCCAAAGAATGTTGCGCCCTGACCAAGTAACAGTTGAGAATTTAGAGGAAGTTGTTGAAATTTATGGTAAGCCGTGGGATATTCTGAGGGGATTAATAAACTTAACAAAAGAAGAGGTCACAAGATACGTTGACTACGAGAAGGCTCCCCACATTGTAGAGGAAGCTAAGAACCAAGCCTACAAAGATGCATTTAAAAGTATGATGACTTGGCTCAAAATCCTTATAGGTGCTATAGTAGCCCTAATAGCCACTCTAACTGTCGGCATTATAAAAATGTTTTTCTTTTAGGTATTTTTCTAATCCAGATTTTGTATCTTTCTCTTAGATTTTCTATAGCTTGTTTAACTGAAGATCTAATTACCTCAAGTTCATTTTCCTGTAAAGAATCCGTTATCTCTTTTGACTTTATCAAACCGGAAGTTGTTAATGCAACGTAATTCATGGGAAAATAACCATTATACTTATATGAATATTTCTTCAGATAACCTTCATTCTTTAATCTCTCTATTTCATCGAACACGGTCGAAGAGTATAAGATCTTGTCGGAGAATTTATATCCAAAATCAATTCTTTCCTGAGCCATTTTTATAGCATCCAGCAATTCAGTTACACTTACTTCTTTTATATTTTCTTGCTCAAAATAATATAGAAAAACTAACAATTTACTAGATTTCTTACTATCTCCAATTTCTCCAGCAACTCTAAGCTTTAAACCCTCGATTAACCCCATATATTGTATTTATCATCATAGTATTAAAAATTTACGAGAAATAACGCTTCCTTTGGAACTCCCCTTTATTATGAGACTCTGATCTTGTAGTTTTTAATATCATTTGATGCTAACCAGCTTTAACTTCCAGCATCAACTTCTCAACTTTCCTTCTCTCCTCATCCGTGAGCGAGGGCATCAGCCACATCCTCTCTTGGATCTCCTCGGGCGGAAAAACAATCGGATCCTCAAGAAGATCCCCTAATAGATCCCAAGATTCTTTCACTGGATTTGCGTATCCTATGAACTGAGAATTAGAGGCTGCAATTTCTGGATCAAGCAGGAAGTTAATGAATTCGTGAGCGAGCTCTGTGTTTTTGGCATCTTTGGGAATGCAGAGGTTGTCTGTCCATATTGTTCCACCTTCTTCAGGAACCGCAAAATAAACCTCACTGAACTCTTCTCTTAGCCTTACAATGTCCCCATTATAAGCCTGAGCTACGTAAATCGTCCCCTTCTTCAATCCTTCGTAGTAGACATTCGTAGCCGCATATGCAGCAAGGTATGGCTTCTGTTTTATCAAAACTTCTTTGACTTCTCCAAGCGTCTCGTCGCTCCAGTCATCGATCCTCCTGCCAAGATATGCTTTGCAGGAGCATATAACTTCTGTTGCTTCTTCAAGCATCGTGATCTTTTTGCTGTATTTCGGCAGGAAGCCGTAATCTGGATCGAAGATCTGTTCAAGTGTGGTAACATCTTCAACGCCACTTCTCCATGCAAAGCCCGTGGATCCCCACATGTATACAATGCTAAATTTCCCTTCGGGATCGTATGGCAGGTTAAGGAACTTTTCATCCAAGTTCTTTGAATTTGGAATCAGTTTCTTGTTGAGTTCTAAGAGTAAATTCTTCTTTCTTGCCATGTCAACACAGTAATCTGGTAAAATTACTACATCGTAGCCACTTCCACCCGCTTCAAGCTTTGTTAAAACGTAATTAGGATCTTCGTATTCATCATAAATGATCTTCTCCCTTGGTATTCCTGTTTGATCTGAAAAGACGTCGAGCAAAGTTTCGTTTATATAGTATGACCAGTTGTAGATTGCCAGTCTGTCCGTAATCTGGTCTTTACGAGAAAGACATCCCGCTAAACTACTACCTAATGCCATTGTTGCAATCCCAACGAAAGCGATTTTCAGAAAATCCCTTCTGCTCCGATCGACCATGAGTTTGTTTGAAAATTCTGGAATAAAAACTTTACTCCCGCCGAATTGAAATTCTGACGTAAAGATAGGCAAGTATGAAGGACGTTAGGAGCATTAAAGTCGTTAAAGCATTCAAACTTGGGCTAACGACACCTCTCGCAGCCTGAGACCAGATCAGCAGTGGCAGAGTTTGAAATCCCGGTCCTGTGGTGAAGACGGTCTTTACGAAGTTATCCCATGAAAGTGTGAAGGCGATAAGTGATCCCGCTACGATCCCGGGCATAGCCATGGGAACGGTAACTCTAAAGAAAGTCTGGATCTCGTTTGCTCCGAGCGTTAAAGAAGCCTCTTCCACTAATTTAAGATGAGTCGAGAGCCTTGCCTTTACGATCACGAACACAAAGGCTATATTGAAGGCTATATGCCCTATGAGCACCGAATAGAAGCCGAGAGGAAATGAAACGATCTTGTAGAATAGGAGCAATGAAAGAGCTTCAGTGATCTCTGGGATCACGATCGGAGTATAAAAAAGGGATTCAAGCCTCATATTGGTTCTTAGAAAAGCGTAGGCTGCCAATGTGCCGAAGATCACGGAGAATAAAGTAGCAAGAAGGGCTAAGGAAAGGCTGTTGTAGAATGAATTTATGACCACACGATCTTCGAATAGCTTCGAGAACCATTTCGTAGTGAGCTCACCATTGTCCAGAAAAGAGGACGCCACTACGTAGACTATGGGAGCGTATAGAAAAAGGAAGATTAAAAGCACAAAGGCTTTGATCATAGCTCTATCCTCCCCGATCTCCGTATGTAGAGTATTATTGCGATCAGCACTATGGCTATGTAGAGCATTGAAAGCGCTGAACCCTTCCACCAGTTGTGATATCTTAAAAACAGATCCCAAGTAACGGTTCCGATCGTTGCATACGTTCCGCCAAGCATCACGGGAACCACGAATTCGCCGAGGGCGGGTGTGAAGACAAGAATAATACCCGCAACAATTCCGGGCTTTGAGAGGGGCAGTGTAACTCTCAAGAACGTCTCTGAGGGCTTTGCACCGAGAACATATGAAACTTCGATCTGCGATTTGCTCAAACGCTCAAGAGAGGCGTAAAGAGGAAGGATCATGAATGGCAGGTAATCGTAAACCATTCCTAAGACAACCGCGGTAAAGGTAAACATCAGTCCTAAAGGGTTCAGGAGTGTCATAATTGCATACGTTCGAAGTAGAAAGCTGATCCAGAATGGCAGAATAACGAGAATCAAAAGAAAATTCTTCCACTTTCCAGCCTTTAGGGCGATGTAATAAGCAACAGGGTAGGCTAAGACGAGACATAAGACTGTGGTGACAACAGCAAGAACGAGCGAATTTATAAAGACTTTTAGATATAATGAATCGAGGATCTCAAAATAGTATTTTAGAGTGAGGTTCGGGAAATCGAGGCTATAAAGAAGAACTATGAGAAAGGGAATGTAAAAGAAAACGAGAAGGTAGATTAAAGAAGGAAAAGCCAGAAGACGTTTCATGCCTCGAAAACTATTGCATCATCCGCTCTCCATCCGAGCTCGACCTTCTGATTTTCCTCAAATCTCAGGTCTGAAGGAGTCAGACATTTAAGGCAGATTCCGTTTATTCTTGCCTTCAGCGAGAGGAAACCACCAAGATAGGCGACCTCTTCAATAACCGCATTGTAAACGTTGTCAAGTTCTGAGCAACCGAGCTTTATTTTCTCGGGGCGTATTGCCACAACAACTCTCTTAGCGCCGTTGAGCTTCGAAACTTTCATGTATCCGATCTCACTCATGAGACCTCCATTGTAAACTTCTGCGGGTATGAAGTTCATCTCTCCGATAAATTCTGCAACGAATTTTGTTGCGGGGGTCTCGTAGATCTCTGCTGGAGTTCCAATCTGCTCTATGCTCCCTTTGTTTATCACCGCAATCCTGTCAGACATTATAAGAGCCTCGGACTGGTCATGGGTTACGTAGATGAAGGTGGTCTTTACAGTCTTCTGGATCCTTTTGAGTTCCGACATCATGTGTTGTCTGAGCTTCAAGTCGAGTGAGCCCAAGGGTTCATCAAGAAGAAGAACTGAAGGCTCAATAGCCAAAGCTCTTGCAATAGCCACTCTTTGTTGCTGTCCTCCTGAAAGCTGGTTGATCTTTCTTCTTGAATAAGTTTCGGGATCGAGATTGACGATTTCCAAGCATTCTTTGACTTTTTTCCTTATCTCCCCTTCAGGAACCTTTCTGACTTTCAAGCCATACGCAACGTTCTCAAAAACATTTAAATGCGGAAATAGTGCGAGTTCCTGAAAAACCATGCCTACGTTTCTTTTGTATGGTGGAACAAGAGTCACTTCTTCTCCCATCAGCCTAATAGAACCTTTGTCTGGGAATAGCAAACCCGCAATGAGTCTAAGAATTGTTGTTTTTCCAGAACCGCTTGGACCAAGGATGGAAAAGAACTCTCCTTTGCGGATTCTGAGCCGAATATCTCTTACTGCTTCAAAATTGGAGTAACTCTTGGAAACTCCATCGAGCTCGACCGCGAACTCAACCATTGAGATTAGATTAGCCCTTTAGTTTAAAAAATTTGCGGTTTCGGTTATTTTTCGCACGATTCTATTTTTTACAATTCTTGGCAAATTCAGACTTGATTGCTCTGGTGGAGCTAAATTAAAGCCATTTCGGATTAAAAAAAGTTGATATCGCCTCATGGTTTCAAATATCTTAAGTAAATATAATATCAAATTCTACTCAATTTTAGTAAGTTTATATCTCTGCTCTCCGAGACCAAGCTCTTCAGCGAACTCCAGCATACTTTCTGGAGCGGTCCACTGCCAGAATCGATTAGTAGCAAGAAAATCACTGGTCGGCTGAGCATTTAGATATAGATCATAGCTTGCTTTGTCTATGGAGACCATGTCTTT
This sequence comes from Archaeoglobales archaeon, assembly GCA_030055595.1. Taxonomy (GTDB): domain Archaea; phylum Halobacteriota; class Archaeoglobi; order Archaeoglobales; family Archaeoglobaceae; genus WYZ-LMO2. Next base: position 29,051 of record JASFYH010000001.1, read on the forward strand.
TGACGCGAGAATTCCAATGTCGGAAATAAGCGAGTTGTCGCTGTAAGGATGGCAATCACAATGCGGAGTCACATCGAGGATGAAGTTTAAGAAGGACATTTTCTTAGCAACCTTTGAAACTCCTTTTGCGCACTCCACAATCCTGTCGCCGACTTCTTTGCCTAAAAGCCAGTTGATCTCGACCGCATCTTCTTTGCAAACTTCAGCACAGCCTGTGCATCTTAAACATTTCTCTTCGATGATCCTATAGTCCTGAATTGCATTTGTGGGGCATATTTTAATACATTTTCCACATTTTGTGCATTTTTCAGCCAAAATTTTTGGATAGCCACTCGCATGCAGATCGAACTTCGAAGGCTTTGCGACGCATCCAACGCCAACGTTTTTTATGCTACCCCCAATTCCAGACTGCATGTGGAGCTTGAAATGCGTGCAGAAAACAACCGCATCAGCTTCAGCTATCGCCTTTGCCACAAAGACCTTTTTAAGATATTTTCCGTCAATGGGCACTTCCACAAAGTCCATTCCAAGCAACCCATCCGCAATTATTATCGGAGCTTTAAGAGTTTGCTGGGTATAACCATTTTCTTCAGCAATTTCAAGTCTGCCTATTGCGGTGCATCTCGGTCTTATCATCCCTAAGCCAGTTGTTTCAGTAACGAATGGTCTACCTCCCGCTTCAATCACCTTCTCAACAACCGCTCGAATGTAAACGCTCCTGAGTGTTTTTGTTGTTCCCCGATCACCAAAATGGGTTTTAACCGCAACTATGTCTCCTTTTTGAACATCTTCAAGAATTCCGCTTTCGTCAATGAGTTTTTTGAGCTTGCTGACGAGACTTAACTTGGGCTGATACCACTTTTCAGGCTGAGTGACTATTGCACGAGAATCGACTTGGAAAACCTCCATGAAATTAGGAGAGCATTTTTGTTAATATCTCTTTCGCCTTTTCCATAGAATAGACTTTCTTCTCGAGTTCTGCATCGCTTGATTTCAGAATTTTTAGCCTATCATCTTCAATTTCGACGATATTTGGAAAAACCATCATCAAACTGATTTCAAATGCTCGATCCTGAGCACCTTTTACCAGTGTGAAAACCGCTTTGGCACGGTCTTTTTCTACCTTGATGATCAGAGTTCTCAGCAGATTCAAGAGCTTTGGCAAAGGCTGATATACCGCGAGTCCCGAAATGGAATTCAAGATCAGTATGTAATCGCCTTTAATTTTTTCGAGAACTTTCGAAAATGAAAGGCTAATTTCGTTCAAATTTGTGGGATTTGGAACTATAAAATCCCTCTCATTCACTTTTATCTCACCCATCCCCCAACTAAAAGCATCAATTACCCATGCACGATCTTTTAATTCTTTTCTAACGTTTCCAATACTATAGGTTGTCGTTACCCAAATAACGTTTTCAAAATCCTCTGCGATCTCTTTTAGGATCCTACATTTACCCACTCCGGGGTATCCAGAAAAAAGAATGTATGCCATTCAGTGTATACATCTCACGAAAGAAATTTAAATATTTCTATCGAAAGATCAGGTGTTTAAACTAACTCCAGAAAAGGCTCTAATTGCCGAAGAGTTGGCGGTCATAGCAGACCTTCATTTAGGAATAGAAAATGCGATGCAGAACGTAGGAGTTGCAATTCCAAGGATGCAGATCGTCGATGTGATCAGGAGAGTCAACGAGATCGTCAACAAGTATGAGATAGAGAGGCTTATAATAGCGGGTGATCTAAAACACGATTTTGCTGGGAATTTGCCGTATGAGTGGGACGACGTCAGAGGATTTTTGGATTCAATCGATGTAGAGGTTTCTGTTATTAGGGGAAATCACGACAATTTTCTCTCTAAGATCCTTTCAGAATACTCAATTGAGCTCAAGGAATACGAGCAATTTGGAGACTACTACATAGTCCACGGACACAAAGATCTTGGGTTTGAAAACCTAATAATGGGTCATGAGCATCCAGCGGTAAAATTTAGGCACGGAGGGGCGATTTATTCTTATCCGTGTTTTTTAATTGTAGATAAAACGAAATTTGTCCTTCCGGCGTTCTCTTCACTTGTTTCTGGGAGCGACGTTCTTCAAGGAGAGTTTTTATCTCCGATCCTGAAAGATGCAAAAAAGATCGAAGTTTATGCGGTAGAAGACGAGGTTGTTTACTTAGGGGATCTTGAGACCCTTCGAAAGATACTCTAAACCAATTGAATTCCTGAATCTCATTCCCGGGAATTTTATCTCTTTTAAAGCAGAATAAGCATTTTCTCTTGCCTCTAAAAGACCATTCCCCCTGCCAACGACTGTCAGAACCCTGCCACCCGTAGTCACAAAGCTTCCGTCAGCTCTGGCAATTCCATTTGCGTAAATTTCAGCAATTCTTCGAGCCTCATTAATCCCCTCGATCCGCTGGCTCGTGTAGTGATCTGCGGGATATCCCGGCTTTAGTCCTTCTCTTCCTCTCAGAGCTCCGCTTACCGCACATACCGCGCAGCAGAACTCTTTACTGAACTCCACTTCGAAATCGCCCAGTTCTTTGTTAATAACCGCCATAGAGAGTTCTAAAAGTTCACTTTTCAATCTTGGAAGCTTTGCCTGTGCACCGGGATCGCATTCCCGAACGTTGATCTCCAAAACCTTGGGCTCACCATTCACGAGCATTATAACAGGGTAAAGGATCCCTCTGAAACCCGAGTGTTTGACGATAGGCTTTACGACTTCATTCATTATTCTCTCTTCAATCTCCTCACTTACCTCTGGATGGGGACTAATTGCTCCCATTCCGCCAGTATTTGGGTTGAGAAGAAGACCGCTCTTGAAAAGCTTCTCGATCTCTTCTCTTTTGTAAAATTTTTTTCTTAAACCTATGTAGAAATCCCTGAGTCCTTCAAAGTCGTCATCGTCAAAAGCTCTTTTGTAGTCCTTGGCATGTCCAAAAGGTAAGGCTCTCTTTCCGTCGCAGATCGCAGTAAAGGCTATTTCGATGCCTTCAAGTTTTTCCTCTATTACGATCTTGTCTCCCGCAGAACCGAATTTTCTCTCAACCATGATCTCGTCAACCGCTCTTATTGCTTCTTCAATGGAATCGCAGACGTAAACACCCTTCCCAGCAGCAAGTCCGTCTGCTTTCACTACGATCTTTCCAGAAGAATTCTTTATAAACTCCTTAGCCTCCTCAGGATCTTCAAAGTTCTTATATTTCGGGATTGGCACACCTATTCTCTTCATGAAGTCTTTAGCCCAACATTTGCTTGCCTCAAGTATTGTTTGTTCTTTCCTTGGACCAATAGCCATCAATCCCTCCTCTTCAAGCCTATCAACAATTCCAAGGCTCAATGGTTCCTCTGGACCTATGAAAACAAGATCTGCATTTTGTTTTGCAAATTTTACTATGTTTTCAAGATCCCTGATCGAGCCTATTGGTTTTCCATCAATTTTGGCTATTTCGCATTTATCGAAAAATTCGCTTCCAGCATTTCCGGGAGCTACAAAAACCTTCTTAACTCTGTTACTTCGAGAAAATGCGTGAGCAATTGCGTTTCCTCTACCACCCGCATCGACAACAAGCACATTCACACACAACATAGCCAAAGGCGATATATTAATTTGAAGGCTAAGCGTTAGTCACAGCAAAAAATAAAAATTAAGCGGTATATGTTATAAGGGGTGGTGAAGATCTTCTGGGAGATCGTTCTCTCCTTTATAGGAGTTATTGCAGGATTTTTTGTTGCCGAATTTGTGCTCGAGAAAATAGGATTGGGAATTAGAACCCAAAAGGCAAAGATAGGTATAAATGAACTCCCCGAATACCTAAATCGCAAATTTTTGGTGAATTGTGCAATTTTGATTGGGGATAAAAAGAGATTTTCCAGTCTGGAGGATAAAGAGATCGAAGAAATGAAAAAAATGGTTGAAGAAATGAAATGTAAAGAGATAGCGATTTTTAAGGAAGATAATTGTAGACTTGCCATTAAAAAAGAAAAAGTGCTCGTTTGCGTAAGTGGGAAATTGATCTCGATGAAAGAAATAGGCGAGATCTCTGAAACTGTTCATAGAGCATTGAGAGGTGTTGGAGAATGATCCTTCTGGTTATCGCCCTCCTTTCAGCTTTTTCAGTCCCTCAGGGAGAGACTTTTAATCTCACGATCTCTGAGCAGAGTTATGTAGAATTAGATCCTTGTATGTTCTTTGAGATCGATCTTAAGAGTTCTGGGAATTATTCTCAGGGAGAATATAGGGTAATCGTAAGTTATGTTTGTGAAGTGGGTAAAAAGGAGATCTTGGTTCGTTCCGGGGCTTCTGAGGAGCGGATCTTAATAGATGTAGAAAAAGGAGAGGAAGTGAATAAACGGCTCGTCGAAATTCAAAAAGAGGTTATTTCTTTAAGAAAGAATGTTGAGGAACTAAACTCGAGAAGGGATTATCTCCAAAGCCTTGTAGCAGTTTTAAACGACATAAATGTTCAGCTATACGATAAGCAAAAGGATCTTGCAGAGAAGAACAGCTTGCTAGCATCTGAGTTAGAAAGATACAAGTCAGATCTCGGAAATTGCTCGAGAAACGTCACAGGCTTAGAAAAGAAAATAGAAAACATGCAAACTTTAATAGACTCGTCTAAAATTGAGCTGGATCACTGCAACTCGGAATTGACTTCTTTAAAAAACTTTCTGACTAATTCTTCATTTTACTTGGATCTCTTCAAGAACTTAACGATCCTCGCATTGGCTTTCATTGTCGGTATCTTTTTGGCAATGTTAAGGAGATACTGATGAAATTAGTCGTTCTTGGACCCGCTGGGAGCGGAAAGAGCACATTCGTTAAGGAATTCTCCATTTTTTTAAGAGAAAAGGAGTATGAGGTTAAATGTGTAAATCTCGATCCAGCAAGCAAGCCAATTTATGTTGCTGACGTGGATATAAGGGACTACGTTAGGACTGAAGAGATCATGCTTGAGTATGGACTTGGTATAAATGGGGCGATGCTAAGATCGGTCGATTTAATGTTGGAATACGTAGACGAGGTGATATTAGACGCTGACTATGTTTTGTATGACACCCCGGGTCAGATGGAGCTCTTCATTTATTCTGAGAGTGGAATAGAACTCATTAGAAAGCTTATGAATGTGCAAACATGCGGAATTTTTTTAATTGACGCAACAATGGTTAAAACACCAGAAAATCTCGCTTCAGGGATTTTGCAAAACGTTATTGTAATGCTTCGCCTTGGCTTGCCAACAATAACTGCAATTACTAAGTCCGATCTTTTCGATATAGAGCTAAAAAAACTTCTTGCAGAAATTAGATTTGAAAAAGGGCTATTGTCTGAAATAATGGAAAAATTAATTCCACTCGTCGAATACACAAGCTTAAGATTTCGAACAATAAAGATCTCGAGTGTTAAAAAATCTGGATTTCAAGAGCTTCTTTCTGCCCTGCGCGAACTTCTGTGTGCTTGTGGAGATCTAAGTTAATCTTCAGGGATCTCTATTTTTCCTTCATCGATCTCTCTGAGCACATCTTTCGGATTTTTGCCATCTACAGTGATCCCCATTGAAACACACGTTCCAAGAGCCTCTCTAACAACCCCCTTGAGTGTGTATGACAGAGAGCTTGCTTTTTTCACTTTTGCAATCTTTATGAGCTGTTCAAGCTTTAGGTTCCCAACGAAATCTTTTCCCGGGTTTGCAGAGCCTTTTTCAAGCTTTAACTCCCTTTTTATCAGTGCTGAAACTGGCGGAATGCCAACTTCGATCTCAAAGCTCCTGTCATCCTTGACTATGATCTTCACTGGAACATTTAAGCCCGAATAGTCCTTCGTAGCCTCGTTGATCCGATCTACTACTTGTTTAACGTTCAATCCTAAGGGTCCTATAACTGGCCCTAAAGGGGGCCCGGGAGTTGCCTGTCCACCAGTTACGAGAACTTCAACCACCTGCATACTTACCCCTCCTTTCTATCGACGATCCTAACATTTTCCGCCTTTACCGTTACAGGGATCGGGACAACCGCCTCGAGCAGTTCGATCGTAATCTCATTCTTAGCCCGATCTACTCTTTTAACTATGCCTTTTTCACCTTTAAAGGGTCCAGCAGAGACTTCAACCATAAATCCTTCCTTAATCTGCTCTACCGCCTTCTTTGGCGTTAGATAGTGGTGTATGTCTACAAGGCTGATCTCTTTCTTAACTATACCCCTAACATGCTGGACTCCACGTGTAGCCATTATCGCATCCTCAATGCCTTCTGATTCCAATATAACGTAACCTTTAAGCTCTTTTGGAGCTAAAATAGAGTAAACTTTAAGATTGTTCTTCTTTACACTCATTTCGATCATGTTTGCGACGATCTTTTCCTGATTTGCAGTCGTTTTAATTGCGATGAACTTCATTTAAATGCACCTGGTAGCACCTCCATCAGCAAATATACTACGAATCCAACGAAGCCTATTATGAACATCACTGCTAATGCTACCTTTGCGGTTGTGGAAAACTCCTCCCAACTCGGCTTCTTTGCCATTTTTAGCACGTTATAGTATTCACTGAGCTTTTCATCTATCTTTGGCATACCTTCAAGCTTACCCAGTGGGTTATTAAATTTTACCTAACGAAATCTATTCCGAATTTCTGGGTTACGGGATAACCTCTCTTACCCAAGATCTGGGGACTTTTGACTCCTGTAACGATTATTAATGTCCTCATTGTGTTCTCAAGTTCTGGATCGATCATCGCTCCCCAGATTATTCTTGCATCGGAATCAAGCTTGCCATAGATCTCCTCAACTACCGTTTCAGCTTCCTCTACAGTCATATCTGGACCACCGGTTACGTTAACAAGTGCAGATTTTGCACCGGAGATATCAACATCAAGCAATGGACTCTTCAAGGCTTTTCTTACAGACTCAAGAGCCTTATCCTCGCCACTTGCCTCTCCAAGCCCGATCATCGCAACCCCTCCCTTCTCCATGATCGTCTTTACGTCTGCAAAGTCTAAATTCACAAGTCCTGGTTTTGTGATCAGCTCAGTTATTCCTTTCACAGCTCTCATAAGAATTTCATCAGCAACTTTGAAGGCTAAGTTTAGTGGGTAATTTGGCACAACTTCCAGCAACCTGTCGTTAGGGATCACGATCACAGTATCTGTAACCTCTCTCAATCTTTCCAATCCCGCATCTGCGTTTGACCTTCTAACCGCTCCCTCTGCAGTGAAGGGATAAGTAACAATTGCAATTGTCAAAGCTCCAGCTTCTTGAGAAGCTCCAGCGACAACTGGTGCAGCTCCCGTTCCAGTGCCACCACCAAGTCCGCAAGTTACAAATACCATGTCACTTCCTTCGACGATCTTCTTAATATCCTCTTCACTCTCTCGAGCGGCTTCTTCGCCAACTTGAGGCAAACTTCCCGCTCCAAGCCCCCTTGTTCGTCTTTTTCCTAAAAGGATCCTTCTGTTCGCTTTTGTGAAGTATAGATGTTGAACGTCCGTATTCATTGCTATGAGTTCCGCCCCCTCAACACCTTCCTCGTATATTCTCGTGATCGTATTACAACCCGCACCACCAACTCCGATCACTTTAATTACCGTTCTTAGTTCGTGCAACATCTGAACAATTTCATCTTCAACGTTTTCAGCAGGTTTGCCCTCCATTCTCTCTTTTTTCTCTCTTTCCGCTCTGGAAAGAGCCTCTTCGATTATAGATCTCAATCACATCCCCTCCGATACTTTTAATTATGGATGCAAAATAGTATATAAATCCTTTTGTCCACATACTTTAGGGTGTATGAAAAATGGAGAAATTGAGGGGAATAGTTGGTCTGACTCAAGCCTTTAGGGACGCCGTCTCGGATCTGAGAGAGGGATCTAAAATAGTTTTTGTTGGCTCTCCTTATGTTTGTCCACCTTTTGTCGAGCTTCTTGCTTATGCGGTTAGAGACAAAAATTTTGAAATGCTGTTCATACCCAAGGCAAATGAGAGTGAGGCGAGGAGAATTAGAGAATTGAAGAACATTGGCTATTGCATAAGTAATGAAAAAGCAAATCCGAGTGATCCGGAAGCTGTAGTTCTGTTGGGTGGTTTAGCTATGCCAAAGTTTGGTTGTTCGGCAGAGGAAGTGTCTGCTATGGTCAAAAGGCTCTCCAAAATGAAGAGCCCGATCATTTTGGGCGTTTGTTTTATGAGTATTTTTAAAAAACAAGGATGGGACAGGACTTTTAGTTTCAAAAGGCTCATCGATGCCACGGTCGAGGTTGAGATCGTCTGAGTTAAAAAAGAAAAGTTTATAACTTCTCGATTAAGCATGACTTATGCTCGATCGTTATATGGTAATAATAATGATCTTTACATTGACCCCTCTTTTGATTCCATTCCTATTTCCCGAATTTGTGCAGTTCTTCATATTGACTTATGCCTTTCTATATTTGCTCTCTTTGGCTACAATATCACTGTTCTTAGCTTTATTCCTTATAATTGCTTGGAAAGGGGAGAGGAGGTTATTCATGATTACTTTAACCTCGATCCTTTCTTTATTAGTTTCTGGGCTATTATTTTCATTTTTGAATCTAAAAACCGTCGGAGAAGATTTTGAAACAATTTATCTCACCTTTTTAGAATTTTCAACTATTTCACCGATCTCCTTAGCACTTTTCATTGGCTTATACTTTCCAGTTCTCTCGTTTGGGATCTGGAAGCTTGGAAAAGAATTTGCTTTTATAGAGTTAAAAGATCTCATGCTTGCGGTCTCCATCTCCTTAATTTTAGGGTTTATTACCGCTTATACGATACAGACCTCTACACACATTTCCGAAATCAAAGATATGCTGTCTGTTTCTCTTCTCTTAGACTTGCTGATCCTGTTTGTTTACACACTCCTCATTCGCCTCTACTGGGAAACAGAATCGAGAGCGTATTATTCAATCATTTTGGCTTTCATAGCTTTTTGGATTCTGGGTGATTTGACTACGATTACGGGAATATTTACTTATGGATTGCCTACGGTATTCTATACCTTTGCATTGGTAAGTATTCTATATGGGCTTGTCAATGTTTACAGAAGGGACGTCGCGATTCTCGATTATACCGAAGTGGTTGAAGAAAAAGAAAGAATTTCAGAGCTATATAAGACTACAAAGGAATTACAGGAGATTTTAAGCATCATAAATCGTATGCTTAGGCATGATGTCAAAAACAAGCTCCAGATCATCCTTGGGTATATCGAAGTGTTTTTCTTAGAAAGGAAAGAGGAGCATCTCGAAAAAGCTATGAAAGCTGTGGAAGAGGTGAATGAGTATCTGGATAAAATAAGAGCCCTCGAGAGAGCTTTATATGCAGGAATTGAGCTTCTTAAGCCCATAGATGTTAGAAAGATTGTTGAAGAGATCTTAAACTTTTACGAGATACCTTATAAGATCTATGGTTCCTGTTTCGCCTTAGCAGACGAATCTTTGTATTCAGTAATAGACAACATAGTAAACAATGCAATAAAACATGGGAAAACAGAGAAGATCGACGTCTATCTGAGCGAGATCGAAGAGCAGTGTGAGATCAGGATCGTAGATTATGGAGTAGGAATTCCACAAGAGATAAAGAGGAGAGTTTTTGAGGAAGGTTTCACCGTAGATAATAAAACTGGCACAGGTATTGGACTTTATGTGGTTAAAAAAGTAGTCGAGAGATATGGGGGCAGAGTATGGGTTGAAGACACAAAGCCAAGAGGAGCAACTTTCGTTATAAGACTAAGAGCCCCATCCAAGAAATAGAAACATGAGTAAATTTTAAATCTATTCGACTCATAGAGTATTTATGGGTTTGACAATTGATCTATACAAAAAATTGCCCAAAGAATCTTTCGAACTGTTCATTCGTAACCTCTCTGTAAGAGAATACTTAAGAGAAATTTGGAGACTATATGAATTGAATAGAACGCTTGATTATTTAAAGGAATTTGACGGTATCTTCGAAGAGCTCTTTAGGTTCTTTTTCAGACCATTTGAGCTCGTAATTTTTAATGAAAGAGTGATCAGAAACATAATACCAATTCAGGAGCTCTTCGCTGGAAGGGATGTAGTTAGCGCATACACCGCGTTCTTGGAGAGCATCATTTCGCATATGAGGGTAACATTCCAGCTTTTTACAGAATCGATGTTTCTACAGAAGCTTCCAGTAGAGAAATTCCTTGAGGAGTGGGAAGAATTCTCGAGAAAGTTCGAAACAACAGGTGAGCTTCTATTGCAGGATTATCCATTCGCTTTGCCTGAAAATGCAAAGAATTATCTTTTGGATTGCTTTGTTCACTGGAAGGAGTTTGTGGAAAGCTATGAGATTTACAAAAAGCTCATAAGAGACGCTTATGGTAGGGCGGTTGATAGACTTTTAAATTTAGCGAATTCAACTGGTTTTCAAAGCTTTGAGAATTTCAGGGATTCATTTCAGGAATGTCTTGCGAAGGAATTCGACCCACTTCTGAAATCCGAAGAATACTTGGAGACTCAAGGGAGACTAATAAAAACTCTTTTTGATCACATCTACTGTTTTAGGAGATTTTTGGAGCTTTTAATAGAGAATAACCCCGCAAGTCCGTTTGCAACCGTCTCTCAGATCGACGAAGCCTACAAAAGGATTTTGGATCTTAGAAGAAAAGTTTCAGAGCTTGAGAAGAGAATTGAAAAGCTGGAGGGAGAAAGATGTTCGAAAAAATAATGGAAGTGAACGTAAAGCCTTGGACTTGCGATTTTGAAGTTGTGCATGAAGACTGGGTATTCAGGCTACTGCACTTTAAAGGTGAGAGAAGGCATAAAGTGCCTTTACTCTTCGTTTACGCCTTTATAAATCGTCCTTACGTGCTTGATCTTCATGAAGAGGTTAGCGTCGTTCGGAAGTTAATAAATGAGGGCATAGACGTGTGGATGATCGACTGGGGATATCCAAAGAGAGCGGACAAGTTTCTGAGGATCGAGGATTATATCAATTACATCGATTTCTGCGTCGATCTCATAAGGAATGAATGTAAAGTAGATTCGATTACTGTTCATGGTTACTGCCTTGGATCAACTTTGTCTGTTATTTATTCAGCTCTATATCCTGAAAAAGTAAGAAATCTCGTAATTCAAACTCCCCCGCTGAACTTCGATACCGAAAACGCATTAGCACTTTGGGCGAAGCATATAGATCCGCAAAGGCTCTCAAGAGCAGTGGGTAATGTCAGCGGAGAGATGCTGAATATCTCATTCCTTTTGATCGATCCGATAAGGCTCGTTCTCGGCAAATATCAGGGGCTGATTGACAACATTGAGGATCCAAAGTTTCTTAAGGAATTCTTTTCGATGGACTTCTGGATCTTCGACTCTCCGGCGGTTGCGGGTAGCGTCTTTGAAGAATTCATCGACAGATGGTATCACAAAAACGAGATCATGATAGGAACTTACACGGTGGGTGGTAAAGTTGTGGATCTGAGCAAAATAACTATGCCAGTGCTTGCACTTTACGCTGATAAGGATCACATAACTCCGCCAAGTGCTGTGCTACCCTTCTTGGAGAAAATACCTTCGAAGGACAAAAAAGCCTTGAGCGTTGACAAAGGCCACATAGGCTTAACTGTTAGCAAAAGCTCTCATGCAAAGCTTTGGAATGAGGCAATAAAGTGGATCGTTGATAGATCAGATTGATCTAAGATCAAGAACTCTTTTGGCTTTACCCATCGATCTCTCTATTCTTCCTTTTTCGACAAGTTCAACGTTCGTCCTTAGGAGCAATTCCTTCTGTAAAATTCTCTGAATTCTCTGCTGAAGTTCCTTTAGGTCCCAAAGCTCTCCTGTAAAGATCTCGTCTCTAACTTCAACCTTGACTGTGATCTCATCAAGTCCCCCCTCTCTTGTAAGCACGATCTGGAAGTTGTCTCCGACTTCAGGAATTTGCATGAGCACATTCTCGATCTGGCTCGGGAACACGTTGATGCCACGCACAATTAGCATGTCATCACTTCTTCCAAGGATCCTCATGAGCCTTGGATGAGTTCTCCCGCAAGCACATTTATCAGTTTCGAGGATCGTTATGTCTCCAGTTCTGTATCTGAGTATTGGCATCGCCTCTTTTGTTAATGCAGTCAAAACAAGCTCCCCTTTCTCGCCCTCGCCAACTTGCTCGCCAGTCTTAGGGTCTATTAGCTCAGTGAAGTAGTGATCCGCCCATATGTGCAGTCCTTGCTGTTCTTTGCATTCAAAGGCAACTCCTGGTCCATTCATTTCACTCAACCCGTAGCTATCATAAGCTTTTATATTAAAAGCATCTTCAAGCCTTCTTCGAGTGTTCTCGCTCCATGGCTCGGCGCCAAAGCAACCAATTCTCAGCTTAAGCTTATCAGCAACACCCATTTCTTCAACAACTTCTTTGACATGCATTGCATAGCTTGGAGTTGAGTGAATGGCTGTGGTGCCGAAATCGACCATGCACTGCACCTGTCTTTCGGTATTTCCAACTCCTGAGGGGATTGTCATTGCCCCAATTCTCTCTGCAGCGTAGTGAAATCCAAGACCGCCCGTGAAGAACGAGTAATTTGCCATGTTCTGAAAAACGTCGCTGTCTCTAACGCCTACCATGTATAAGCATCTCGCTACCATGTTTACCCAAGTGTCAATGTCTTGGGCGGTGTAGCCAACAACTTTTGGCTTTCCCGAAGTTCCGCTCGAAGTGTGAATTCTGACTATTTTCTCCTTTGGAACCGCAAACAGTCCAAAGGGGTAATTCTGGGCAAAATGCTCTTTTTGGGTGAAGGGTATCTTGGCGATATCTTCAGGCTTTTTTAAATCATCAGGAGTGATATTTGCTTCTTTTAGTCTTCTTCTATAAAATTCAACATTATCATAAGCCCTTTTAATCGCATTCTTTAGCCTTTTGAACTGCAATTCCTCAAGCTCTTTTTTTGGGAGCACCTCTTCTTTTTCCCAGTATTCGTTATTCCATGGCATGTCAAGTTAAAAAATCGCTCGAAAGATAAAATTTTCTTTTAATTTTCCAAAATTGAACTGTGCCATTTGGTAATTATCAGACTTATAATCTATAGCAAAATAGGAAATATATATAGCCAATTCCCTGTAATTCGATTCAAGATTAATTGCAAGATAGAAGCAAATTTCTTTCAAAAATCGAAATATGCCCATCTTTTAAAGCATAGAACTTTTGTTAAAATGGTTTTTTAAATATTTTTAAATATCCCGCCTCCCGGATTTGAACCGGGGACACCGGGATCTCCGCTTGCCTGCGGAGTGGCAAACTACAGTCCCGCGCTCTCCCAGGCTGAGCTAAGGCGGGCTGGAAAATGTAGAACTTTTTGCTTAAAAACATTACGCTCTAAGCTTTTCAGGATTCGAAGAATTTATATTCATCTCTCGAGGGATGAAGAGGGATGGAAGCGAAAATAACAAGGGCGATAATTGAAGAAGCGACAAGAGACTGGCTGAACTTTGCGAATAGTGACGTTGTTATAGTGGGTGCTGGACCCGCTGGATTGACAGCCGGGGCGTATCTTGCAGAAAGAGGCTACAAAACTGTGCTATTCGAAAGAAAACTCAGCTTTGGTGGCGGTATTGGTGGTGGCGGAATGCTTTTCCACAAGATCGCTCTCGAAAAAGACACAAAAGAGATCCTTGATCACTTCAATATAAAAACCGTAGAGAAAGCTGATCTCCTGCTCTGTGATTCCTCCGAGTTCGTGGCAAAACTTGCTTCAAAGTGTATCGACAGTGGAGCCAAGATCATTCCCGGCGTGTCAGTTGATGATGTCATCTTCCGTGAGAATCCGCTTAGGATCACTGGAGTTTGCATACAGTGGAGTGCGGTAGAGCTTTCTGGACTACATGTTGATCCGATCTTTGTTGAATCAAAAGCGGTTGTAGACGCTACAGGGCATGATGCAGAAGTAGTTGCGGTCGCTTCGAAAAAAGTTCCGTTGAACATAGTGGTCCCCGGTGAAAGATCTGCATTCTGCGAAATCGGAGAAACTAAAATAGTTGAGAAAACTGGCAAGGTTGTTGAAGGACTCTACGTTGCGGGAATGGCTGTAGCGAGTGTTTACAATCTACCGAGAATGGGTCCAATATTTGGCGGAATGCTTAGGAGTGGAAAAAGGGTGGCGGAGATAATAGCCAATGATCTGAGATGAAATGCGGTTGTGGTAGAATTGCAGAATTCAGATGCAGAAGATGTGGCAAAAAAGTCTGTAGAAAATGCTACTTCGATCACGGTCTCTGTTTTGAGTGCTATAAAAAGCTCCGCTAATCTTTTCTCTCTTTATAAAATTCCTTCAGCTTTTCCTTTATTTCCTCCAGATTTGTCGATTCAAAGCCAAAGTAAGACGCAAAGGTGTCTGTGGTTGTTATAACAGTAGATCTACCCTTTTTCTCCATATTTATCAGCTTCAGGTCGCTAAGTTTTCTCACGTGATCATAGCACTTATTCCCCCTGATCTTAGCAAGCTTTGCAAGTGTTATTGGTTGCTTTACCGCTATTACTGCAAGAGTTCTCAGAGTTCCACGATCGAGCTCTCTTTCGGTGAACTTTTCCACGATCTCAGCAAATTCGGGCTTGACCCGCATCAAGTATCTGTCCCCGAGCTTAACGATCTCTATTGCAGAGTCCATTTGTGAGTATTTTTTAGCAACGATTTCTATGGCTTTTTCAACATTTTCTGCTTTTTCACCCAAGATCTTGCAGATCTCAGAAATTTCCAAGGCTTCAGGAGAGGAAAAAAGAATCGCTTCAACCGCCTTCTCCAGCATACTAAGCACCGAACTTCTTCGAGAGATCGAGTAGATCAAGAGCGATGTTTAGTAGGTCCATTCCCCTGATCCTACAAAGACCGCCTTTTGGAGCGGAGAATTCACTGAAATTCTTCACTTCATCCACTCTCACACCTTCATGCACCACCGACACAACTACGGGATCTGCGGTGTGCTCGCCTACGCGGACAGGAGTTGAATGGTCTGATGTTACAATTAAACAGTTCTTCGAGAAGTCCAGCTCTAAAAGTTTACCCAAATGAGTATCAAGCTTTTCTATGAATTCCACTTTTCCTTCAAAATCCCGATCATGTCCGATCTCGTCCGGGGCTTTTATGTGGAGGAGAACCACATCAGACCTTTTCAAAGAGTCCAAAGCGGAATTAATCTTTGCTTTTATGTCTGTTCTCTTATTTCCAGTCGCTCCGTCAGGAGTTAGAACTTCACCACCAACTATTTTTCCAACACCCTTGATCAAAGCGGTTGCGGAAACTACCGTAAGCTTTAATCCATAGTTTTCCTCAAAGCGGGGAATCTCCTTCATAACTCCCGCACCACGGAGCAGGATCGCATTTGCCTTTGACAGCCCTTTCTGTTCTCTTTCAACATTTAAGGAGTGCTTTTCAAGGATCTCGTGAGCCTTAATCATGAATTCGTTCACGATCTCAGCAGAATTCTTTGCAGATTCGCTCAACGGTTTGCACTTCTTCACTTTCTCTCCTACGACCTTAGGATCGGTTTCACTCAGCTCTGCTGAAAGCTCTCCCCTGAAGACGACAACCGCTCTATGTCCAGTTGCTTTAGCGACTTCAAAATCTACGGATAGATCGATCTCGTTCAAAGCCTCTATAAGCTCTTCAGTGTTCTCAATTCTCCCCGCTCTTCTGTCAACAACAACTTTATCAAAAATATTCCCACTTCCAACGACTGTTGCAAAGTTTGCTCTGAAAGCTACGTCTCCGGGCTTGAGATCGATCCCGACTCCTGCAGCTTCTATTGGTCCTCTGCCGGTGTAGAACTTATAGGGATCGTAACCAAGCAAAGCTAAATGACTTGTGTCACTTCCAGGTCTAATGCCGGGAGAGATCGTGTCCATTATTCCATTGATCCCGATCTCAGCAATTTTATCGAGGTTTGGTTTTTTTGCGATACTTAAAGGGGTTTTGCCTTTTATTGGTCTATCTGGCAGTCCATCCAATATGAACATTAATAGAGGCAATTTCTCACCCCGATCTTTGTTTGAAAGGGAATTTATAAAATCATCGTTGGTAACGTGTATTAAAAATTTTCAGAGTCTTACCAATGCGAAAATCTATAAACAGTATTAACAGAGTAACAAAAAATGAGGCTACTGACTGTCGGGATAGGTCTGAGGGGGGCTAAGATCAGCGAACTATTCTACAAGCACGGGGTAAGAGTTAATAGAGTGCCTCTATTTAAGTGTTTTGCCCTTCTTAACGATGAGTCGCAGATCAGGAGTGTTTCGATGGGGGATGATCGGAAATGCTACATCAGAGACCGAAAAGGCGTTCCCGGGTTTATAAATTCTCTAACGAGACGCTATGAGATCTGGGAAGGTTCTTTGGTTATAACCTCTCTCGAAGATGATTTTGCCTATGAGATCTCTCTCGATTTCTGCGAAAGAGTAAAGGCTCTCTCGGAATGTCCTGTGATCTACCTGACTCTAATTCCTACCTTGGGTAATGTAGATCTCTTGGATATAAAGAAGAAGATGAGAGAAATTCAGAAAGTTTCTGATATAATAATCGCCTTCGAAGGGAAAGGAGAGTCGGATCAGAAGATCTTTAATGCCATGAACTTGCTTGCTTTGGCTGGAGAAGTAGATCTCAAGAAGAGAGTCTCCGGAGAGGTAGTTGTAGACACTTCAGACGTCTTTAATGCATTGAAGTCCGGTGGATTTTCTGTAGTTGGTTTTGCTGAGCAAAAAGTAAATTTCGATCCATTCAAAAAGGGTAGCGAGCTTAAAGCGATAAGAACGAGGCGAATTCTCGAATTGATCGATCTGGCTATCGAAAACTTGAGCATAAATGGGGACATCAAAAGAGCGAAGTCCTCGCTTTTGCTCTTTTGCGGACCGAAAGATGAGATCACGATGGAGGGTGTTTTCGAAGCAATAAGCAGAGTCGAAAAACTGAATAAGGATATGGTGATTAGATACGGTGATTGTCCGATCTCCCCCTCATTGCTTACCAAAAAAATAGCCCTTGTCGCTTTATTCTCAGGACTCAGAGGCTTTAAGTTCTAAAGAGAGAAGTCTATACAGGATTCCGCTTTCGACCACCCTTCTTTTAATCCGAAGCTGAAGCAACCTCTTCGCATACTCCTCAGCTTCAAAATTTATACCCTCGTATTTCACGTCCTTCAGTAAAAGTCCATAGGGCGGAGAAGGTTGAACTCTCTCCCTGTAAAAATCGGGTTCAAGCATTTTTCTAAACCATTCCAAGTCTTTCTCTTTTCCAACCTTCTTCAAAGCGGTTACTATACATCGAACCATGTTCCAAGTAAATGCATTGCCTTCGAGCTCGAAAATGATAAAATCCCCCTCTCGCCTCATTTCTGCCCGATAGATCGTTCTTTTTCCACCCTTATAGCCTTTTGTAAAGTTTGAAAAATCCCAAGTCCCCTCTAAAAGTTTTACAGCACTTTCAATTTTTGAAAGATCATACTCCTCATTATAGAAAACATAGGAATAAACTCTACTCTTTGCCCTTCTCGGATTAAAATTTTCTGGAACTTCGCAAGATGCCCAGGCGGTTATGTCTTCTGGCAATTCCGAATTGAGCATTCTCGGGGTGATTTTCACATCGCTGTTAAAGGCAACAACTTGCCCAAGAGCGTGAACGCCTCTATCAGTTCTTCCCGCAAAACTCAACTTTGATTCGATCCCAAAATTTCTAAGCGCTTTCAGAATTTCTCCCGCAACAGTTCTACGATTTGGCTGGTATTGACTGCCAAAAAAATTATCGCCGAAGTATGCGACTTTAATCGCATACCTCATGCCTTCTTAAGGAAAATATTCACGACTTCGTTCACAGTGGAGAGCATTTCGCGAACAACACTTTTTACATTCCTTTGACCCTGATAGAAACCAACAGCAGCTCCAACAAGGAAAACAAACCCAATTTCGTCAAGTTTATACTTTTCCTTCAACTGCAGAAGATCATTTACCTTGCTTTCCGGCAAACCCTCAATCGTGCTCGGTTCCTCTTCCTTTGAGCTCAAAAATCTTTCGTCAACAGACCACTTCGCTTTTAACTCCTCGAATGCATCCATTAATATCGATTTTCTCGTTTCCACGTCCATAATCTAAGTAATCAAAAAGTTTAAAAATTTTTCTCTCCAATGCGAAGAGATCTGTTCGTTTTCTCTATGCTGAGCTTCTTTTCAACCCCAAAAATCGCCCTTATAGCATCAATATTCTCTGGCACTACAATTGCTTCTTGGTGAACCGCCTGAGTTACAAATAGATCGTTTCCGTCAATGGCTATTGACTCCAGCCAAACAACGTTCTCAAATAGGTCATTTCTCGCTCTAAATTCTCTTGCAAACTCTATTATTTTAGCAGTTGATGTGAAACCATCAGCTTCTGAAACAAGCATAATTCTCGGCTCTTTTTCTAAAACCGTAACTACATCCTCTCTGCTCACTTTCTCCTTCAACTCGATCGAAAGCGAGTGGACGTGCATGAGTGTAGTGGGTAGCTTGAATGCGGTAGTGACTATGTCAACGTCTGGAAGCACGGTTTTGACGTCTTTGGCGTGATGAGAGGGGAGAGCAATAGGATCGGGCATTATGGCATTCATCAAACCCTTTTTGTCCTCTTTTGGATCTGAGATCCTTCGTAAGATCGTTGCTCTAACTCTTCCGATCTTGAAGTTCGTCTTCAGCTGATAAATTAGCCTTGTTAAGGCGGTTGTATTACAGCTCACAACTCTAACAAAACGCCTGTTTTTTGCTTGATCGTAGTTTGCAAGAGCATTAAATGAGATCTCAGCAACGTCTTTCTTTTCACCACCTTGAAAGATCGCTTTGATCCCCAACCTCTCATAGATCTTCTTGTTCTCCGCTCCAACTTTGTCAGGACTGCAGTCAACAACTATATCCGCTTTACCAAGCAGATCTTCAAGAAATCCGCAAGTTTCTATACCCGCCTTTTCGAATAGCTCAGCACCATCTTTCTTTGCCAAATACAGATCGAATTTCATTGATGCCATTTTTGCTTCGAAGTCAGGCTTGGTCTTCGTCACTCCTACAACTTCCATGTCGTCCTGAAGAGCTATTGCGTCCGCCACTCTCTTCCCGATTGTTCCATATCCGTTGATCGCCACCTTCAACCTCATAGGCATACCTCCAATACCGCTTTATGAGACACCAAATCGATCTCCAAAATTCTTCCCCTAATCTCCTTTAAGCTTCCAAGAACGTCCCAAAGCTTCACAAGACCTTCTTCTACCTTCATCCTCACCACGTCTTCCATGAGGAGCTCACCACGTGTCGAATAAACCCTTGATTCGCACATAACTTCTTGTGTGCAAAGCTAAATAAAAGTTTTAGTGTTCGAAGAAAGAAAAATCTAAATGAGAGTTGCTATTCCTTCATGTGCGTTCTTAATTCAGAAGAGATTAGGAAGAGGATCGAGAAGGGGCTCATAAGGGACTACATAGATCTTAGTGTCCAGTTACAGCCAAACGGGTTCGACTGCACTTTAAGATCGGTTGCAAAGCTTAGATCCGCTGGAAGGATCGATTTTGACAATAGTGAGAGGGTTCTGGCTGGGACTGAAGAGATCGAGTTCATAAAATGGGTTTTTTTACCTCAAGGCATTTACAAAGCGGTTCTCAACGAGATCGTTAAACTTGAAGAAGATCTGATGGCAATAGCAAAACCGAGATCGAGTTTGGTGCGATGTGGGGTAGATGTAATAACCGCGGTCTGGGATGCGGGTTATGAAGGTAGAAGCGAAGTTGCCATCGCAGTTCACAATCCATTTGGAGTTTGGCTAAAAAGAAATGCCCGAATAGTTCAGCTCGTTTTCATAAAGCTCTGCTCGAGGACACATAAATATTCAGGAGCTTACAAATTCGAGAACATCTAATATTTTGGATCAAAAAAGAGAGCAGAGAGGACCTTTGCATCTTCAACCATATTATCGATCTTGCAATACTCGTTAGGCTTATGGGCGGTTGAATCTGTTGTGCACCAAGCAACAGCATTTCTAAATCCCGCATTCCTAAGGAAGGACGCACATGTATTTCCACCTATGCCAAAAAGCTTTGGCTTTATCCCCCTGAGATTGTAGATCGTTTCAGAGAGTTTCAAAACTATTTCTGAGTTTTCGGGAGTCTTTGGAGAGCTCGATCTCTGAATGACTTCAACATTGAGCCTCTCTTTATCTTTTATCTCATAGAATCTGCGAACACTCTCAATATAGTCGATCACATCGTCTAAAGAATACTCTGGGAGGATCCTGCAGTCCATGTAGCTAACGTCAAGCCCCGGAATTGTGTTCACGTTGTCTACGTTTTTATCTCTCTTCGTAGGCTCAAATGTTGAGTAAGGCGGATCGAAAAGATCATTTCTCATATTGAACTTTGCATGCAATTTCTCGTCAAGATCGAGTAGGAATTTCATAGCCCTTCTCGAAGCATTCTTAACAGGCATACTTGCATGCGACTGAACTCCGAAGACTTCGAATTTAAGCCACAGAATGCTCTTCTCAGCTATTTCGATCAGCTCGCCTTTTGGAGAGCCAACATCTGGGACTATGAAAAAGTCTTCCTTGGAGAAAATCCCTTGCTTCAATAAATGCTTTAAACCATATTCGCTTCCACTTTCTTCGTCTGAAACAAAAACAAGCCCGAGATTATACTTTGGCTTCACGTCTGCATTAAGCACCGCAATTCCGGCAAAAAGTGAAGAAACTATGCTCTGCCCATTATCCTCACTCCCTCTTCCATAGACTTTCCCGTTCTCAATAACAGCCTTAAATGGAGGTGTTCTCCAGAGCCTTTCATCCCCTTCAGGCACAACGTCGAGATGTGTGATGATCCAGATCGTCTTATTGACGACCCCTTTTACCTTTGCAACTATGTTCGGTCTAACACCACCCTTTACTCTCTCGTCTCTTGCATCAAATCTTTCAACATTGTCAAAATCCTTGAGGTATCTCATCAACAACTCCGCTTTATCTAATTCACCTTCTCCGCCAAAATCTGGAGAGATAGCCTTTATTTCGATTACTTTGCAGAGTAAATCGACCATCTTATCTCTCATTTCTTCTATTGTCTTCAGCATAAACCATCGCTCTCTATTCGTTTCTTCAATTTCATGGCTTCCTTAATAGCAGTCTCATCTTTCGTCGAGGAGAGCAAGATTTCGAGCTCCACAATGATTGGAGCTAAGCAGTAAAAATCTTTTTTAGAATTTTCGTAGATCTCCTCCAATTTTCTTAGTTTCATAATTGAAACAAAATCCTTTGAGAGCTCATTTTTCAGTTCTCGAAGCATTAATGCCACTCTTTTTCCGCAATCTGTTAGTCTTAGGATCCTTGTTCTACCCTCTAGTTTGCTCTCTATTATGCTGTTTTTTTCAAATTCGCTAATAACTCTCGAAATGTGGCTATAAGGAGAATTTAAAATGTTTGAAATCTGTAGTGGGTAGACTTTCTCTCCCCTTTCTTCCGCTTCGAGAATGTTGAGCAAAATTTCTACAGTCTTCTCGTGGAGAAATAATCTACACAGCATTCCAACCACATAGACTTGAAAACTGAGAGTATTTTAAGTTTATTAGCATCATAAAAGATGCTATAACTTAGCAAGCTATAGTTCGTAGAGATCTTTATTCAGCCAAGGAATAAGAGCCATAGTAACCGCGATTCTTGAAAGCTCAATCCTCGAGATCGCGCCCTTGCTCAAGTAATGCACCGCTCCAAACTTTTTTCCCAGATCCTTAATTCCTGAGATCTTTTCCATTGTTTTCCCTACTTCAACGCCAATCTTGGCTTGCTCAACAACCTTCTTAGGATACTCAAAACCCGGACCAAAGCCGATTGTGAACTTTTCGCCATTGTAAACCACCGCTACCTGAAAATCCATATAGCCCGTGATCGTGTGCTTCACCGCAATAAGCCCCGCCTCAATGCCTACAGAAAAGTCAAAAGATTTGGAGTAGCTCTTTAAAGCCCTTTCTATGGCTCCATTGATCGTTTGCTCTTCAAAGGGCTGTTTAAAGGGAGTTAAGACTTCAACTCCGACGACTTCAACGTCTCCAAAAAACTGCTGAAACGCAAGCCTTGTTCCCTCGATCTTCGTTGGATTTTTTGAACCAACAACGACTTTCATACTTTCACCCTATCAAAAAGAATATATGAACCCCTGTATGCAATAATAAGCTTTTTTCGAACGCTATTCGACAATCTAACCGCTCTTGCCAATTCTCTTGGTGTAATATCGGTATTAACGATCCAAACAAGGAACTCGGAGTGAGGCAGATCTTCAGCGGATTCGATCTTTCTGTAGATCCTGAAATCGCTTCCAAATTTGAATCCCGTCTTAACGACAAATCCCTTCTGCTTCAGGTCTTTGTAAACTCTGTATTTTTCTTCAAAACCTTCGGAGCTCTTTATGGCTTCGTAGAGCTTTTCCGCAGACTCGAGCTCGAGAGAGCGTTTCTCAAGTAAGTAAAGACTCTCCAAAAGAGATAAAACCACAATTCCTCCAACTTCGCTCCCATAGAAATACTTTCTGAAGATCCCAACGTCTTCTGTTATAACCCTGTCCTTCAAAAGTCTTCCACGGATCTTTGGCAGATCTTCAGACTGCTCTCCCTGTAATTCAGGCTTGGAGACAAGGTAGTAAGTGATCTCGCTTTCCTCATCAACGATTGCAAGAACGAACTCGCCGAATTCATTGAGCATTTTAAGCAATTTCTCAAGGCTGACTACGCTTTTCTCGGAAATTGGGTAAAAGACTTTCCTTGCGATTAAGAACTCTTTTTCAGGCTTAGGTCTGTAGCCTCTGCTCCTCAAATCCTCGTAAACGAAGTAAAACTCGGGAAATGAATTAACTTTTTGTTCAACCCATTTATTCAGCTCCTCAATTTCCGCAAAAAAAGCTTTACCCTTCATTTGAAGATAAAAAGCCTCTATTGGGTGTAAATAGATCTTATCACCTCTCTTGACACCAAAAAACTGTCTTTCGAGTTCTAAAACCGCATTTAGCACAGCAAAATCCTCGTGCAATTCACCTCTCATAGCTCAACTCCGTAAAGCTTCTCTATGTTTTCCTTGCAAATCTTGTATATGAAATCTTCGCTAAATCCTTGCTCAAGCAGTTCTTTAATCTTCTTTGGAACAGTCTTAGGACCGAGCACAGCTCCGGGACGCTTCGGATCATCTATGTAGTCAGTTTCGAGCACAAAACGGTCGCCCTCTTTTGCAGCTGTGAGGACTTTGTCGTTACCAGCAAGGACGGACGGAAAAATGCCGATTTCCTCAAATTCCTTTACCTTTGGAGGACTGAAATGCTTCACAACCTTATCTCTCCTTAGCCCAACTTCGTCAGCCATTTTTGCAATCTCCATTCCCATTTCGAAGTTGTAGCTCTCTGTGTGAAGCTGAACCGCACAGTCAACTTCTTTTGCAATTTCGAAGGCATGCTTCATAACTTCGTTGCTAAGCTTCCATACGTGAGCATCGACACGATAGTGCGGTCTACCGCTTTTGATCGCAATCGCCTCGCCTTTAGCAACATAATCACCCGCAATTGTCAGAGCTTCTTTCATGATCTCCGCAGCCTTTTCAAAGCCAAGTCTCGGACCAATGATCGTGATCTCCGCTGGGTGAACACCAAGGACCGCATAGGCTTTCACAATTTTGTTAGCCTTTCTTACCAAGCTGAGATGCTCTTCAAAAACCTTAACGAAATCTTTGCCAGTTTTTGGCACAACATCGTAGTGATGAGCTAATAGCGATACGAGGAGAACATGAGTGCCCCCCGCTTGCTTGAACTGCTCCAAGGCTTTGAGCTTGAGATGCTTGTAGATATGCATGTGGTTGTCCGTTATGATCATAAAAAGAAGCCCATTTTCGATATTTTTAACTTTTTCTAAACGAGATCTTAAAAGCTTTGAATTTCCACGGAATTTGGAGAAGCTTCAAATTTAAAGAGACTTCATATACAATTAAATGATTAAATAATAAATTAATTTATTAAAACCTAAGAGCCCTTGCAGAAACTATTATCGGATCCCAGATTGGCGTCAATGGCGGAGCATAGGCTAAATCGCTGAAAAAGACGTCTTTAGCCTTAAATCCCGCCTGTATCATTGCAGCGAATACGTTGATCCTCATTGCAACCTCGCCACCGATTGCCTGAGCTCCAAGAATTCTCCCGTCGCTGTCCGCAACAACCTTCAAAGTTAAGTCCTTTGCGCCGGGATAATAATGCACTCTTGTTTTAGCCATGATCTTCACACTCTTGGCATTGAATCCCTCCGCCTTCGCATTTTTCTCGGTTAGCCCAGTGGAACCTATTTCGAGATCAAAGAACTTCGTTAGCTGGGTTCCAAGGACTCCTGGAAATTCCAAGACGCCACCAGCCATGTTCACTCCCGCAACGTAGCCCATCTTGTTCGCAGATGGTCCAAGAGGAATCCAGACTCTTTTTCCAGTAATCAAATGCCTCGTTTCTGCACAATCTCCAGCAGAGAAAACGTTTTCAACGCTTGTTCTCATCTTTTCATCAACCCAAATAGCTCCAGTTTCTCCAAGCTTACAGCCCAGCATTTTGGCAATTTCAACATTTGGCCTAACGCCTGTAGCGACGATTGCCAGATCGCACTCATAGCTACCCTTGTCTGTAACAACTCTCTCAACCCGATCTTTGCCTTCGAAGGCTTTAACCCCCTCGTTAAGCCTCAATTCAACTCTCTTTTCGAGCTCAGCCTTAACAATTTCCGCCATGTCTTTGTCGAGATTTGGCAATGGCTGGTCGAGAAATTCAATAACCGTGGTTTTCTTTCCAAGACTTGCGACCGCTTCAGCCATCTCCAAGCCAATGTAACCAGCGCCAACGATCACAATCTTATTAGCCTGATCTACCATTCTTTTAAGCCTTTCAGCATTTGCGGGATGTCTTATCGTTACCACATTTTCGAGCTCCACACCGCTAACCTTTGGAAGCTTTGGCAGAGCTCCAGTAGCGATCAGAAGCTTGTCCCACTCATATTTGCTTTCCTTTCCGTTCTCTATAACCCGTAAATAGCCTTCTCCCGCCTCAACAACCTTCGCATTTGTCCGAACATCTATCCCTCTTTCCCTCCTGAAGAAATCGGGCGGATAATACATGAGCTTCTCAGCCTTGCTAATTCCTTCGACAACGTATGGAATACCGCATGGAGCATGGCTTACAAGGCTTGTTTCTTCAAAGACTTTTATGTCCCATTCTGGCTTAATTACCTTTATTCTCGACGCAGTGCTCATTCCAGCAGCTCCACCGCCTACGATCAAAACTTTCATGCCAAAAATTTGGAAAAGAAGTATTTAACACTTTTCCGGTTTAGCCCAAATAATACTTTGCATGCCTGTCCGGGACTGCAATGGACTCAAAATTCCCCTCATCTCTCTGGTAGAGCCCACAATAACATCTTCCGTATGTTCTTATGTCTTCTTCCGCATAAACACATGGGCAAACGATCATTCTGTCAATATCCCTTTTACCGGTTGCGAGTCTGCAAGGGCAAATGGCTAAGCCGTATCTTTTTCTATTTTCGATTAAACCCCTTGCGAATTCTAACAAAATTTCCTTGTCGGGATTCAATTTCCAGCCTTTTCGCTTTGCAACATTTTCGAAGATCTGCAGGTATTTTTCGACTTCCATAATAAAATTAGTTGGGTTTAAAAATAATTTTCAAGCTCTTATTTCCGCCCACTTGTCCACATTCTCCGACACTCTAACCCTTACAACGTTCAAACCCCTCGATTTAAGCTCTTTGAAGACGTGCAAGGCGATGTTCTCAGAAGTGGGGACTTCTATCAATTCGTTTAGCATGCTGTGGTCAAATTTTTCAAGAACTTCCTTCAAATGCGTCTTTAGCTCAAAAAAGTCGATCACCATTCCCTTATTTAGCTCACCTTCTACTTCGACGCTAACAACGAAGTTGTGCCCGTGAACTTTACCGCACTTCTTATGCCCGGGAATCGAATGAGCTGCACTAAAGCTCTCCGAAACTCCAACGACCATCTTCATCATCTCACCCCAAGGAACTTGTGAACCTGCGGGATCACTCTCGTATCACCGAATTCGATCATTTTGCTTTGGAGTTTAAATATGTTTTCAAGTCTGGAGCCAAATACGGGCTGAAGAACGAAGCACTCCACGTAGTCTTTGATCTGCATCGCTGAGTTGAGCACTTCTTCAGCGTTGAAATCGGAAGGCAAAACAATTTTGCAAAAGGTCCTTCTTTTTCGGGTGTTTCGCAGAATCTTAAAGCTTTCAAACGTTCTCTCAAGCAGATCTTCATAATCAGCATTCTTGGACTCTCTAACCTTCAGATCTCCCGCCACATAGTCAACGAATTTCAGTTTTTTAGCCTTTTCTGGCAAGCCCATGTTAGATTCGAGGTAAAATGGCTTCGTCTTTTGCAAAGATCTTATGAATTCCGCATGAAGCATCGGCTCGCCACCTGTTAGGCTTATAGAGTGCACTCTGGCTGAATCTATGATCTTCTGCACGTATTCCAGCGAAACAGGGTTTTTTGAAGTCCTTCCATTAACATGATCCACGCAAAATTCTGATTCTTTTAATGTGT
Source organism: Archaeoglobales archaeon (assembly GCA_030055595.1). Lineage (GTDB taxonomy): Archaea > Halobacteriota > Archaeoglobi > Archaeoglobales > Archaeoglobaceae > WYZ-LMO2. The sequence continues at coordinate 55,645 of JASFYH010000001.1, forward strand.
CGCAGTAATAGCAGTTCAGATTACAGCCACAGAATCTTATGAATAGCTGTCTAACTCCAACAAGGATCCCTTCGCCCTGAATGGACTCAAAGATCTCGCTGATTCTTGCATTCATATCTCGATCATCTCCCCAGTCTTTTCGTAAACCCTCAGCCCCTCGAACTTTTCAAGCTTTTTAGCAAATTCTTCACTCTCCAAAGCCCTCAAGAAAAGCCTTACAGAATCTTTTTTTAGCCTTTCCTTGGGGATCAGAAAGTCAAACTCCTCAGCTCTGAGCGGAATAAAGTCGAGCCCATATGAGCTTGCTACGCTTTTAATTCCAACTCCCAAATCAGCCTTACCACTGGCAACTGCTACCGCTACCGCATCATGCGTTTTAGCTTCAACTTCATAGCCTCTTATCCCTCTCTTAAGCTCTTCAAATCCAATTCCAGATTTTTTGGCAATTTCTTGAAGGTGCATGTCTATAAGAACTCTCGTCCCCGAGCCCTTGTTTCTGTTCACGAATCGCAGATCTTCTCTTAGCAGATCCTCAAAGCCTTTGATCTGCTTGGGGTTCCCCTTTGCAACGATTAGCCCCTGTTCTCTCAAATAGCCTTTTACAAGAACCGCACTCTCAACTCCAAATTTTCTAACTGCAGTTTCATTGTATACCCCGTCTTCACTTAGCAGGTGAATTCCCGCTATATCCGCCTCACGCCTTTTAACCGCCAAAATTCCCGCTGTAGAGCCGAGATTTATAATCTTTGGCTCAAATTCTGGCATGAATTCAAGGATCAGATCGATCCCAACGCAATGGCTTCCTATGATCACAGGATCTGCGGGCTTTATTTCGCTGTAAAGTCTGACTTCGACTTCTTCGTTCTCTTCGAGCATTAAAACCTCTTCTGGAATCTCTATGAAGCCGTCTGTGGCGTAAATTGCTGAAACCATTCCGCTGTATGATCCCGCTACAGGATAAACTCTGTAGCCTTCCACTGTTGAAACAACGTTGACAGGCAAAAGCTCCCGTCTTCCAGGCTCAGAGAAGATCTTTACCGCAAGCTTTGCCTTTAGAATTCTACCCTCCGTCCTCAGCCCTGAAAGTTCTCTTAAAATTGGAGCAACCAAGACTTCGAAGATCGTCATTGCGGATGTTGGATACCCAGGCAATGCAAAGATCGGTTTGCCATTGTGGAGAGCAATGATCGTGGGCTTTCCGGGCTTAACTGCAATTCCATGAACAAGCACTCCTGGCTTAAATTCTGAAAGGATCTTGAACATCATGTCTCCAAAGCCCGCTGAAGTGCTTCCGCTTGTTAACACAAGCTCTGAAAGCTCTAAAGCCCTTAAAATTGCACTTTTGATTTCATTTTCGTCATCTCTAACTATTCCGAGCCTTATTGGAATTCCTCCGCATTCCTCTATTGCTGAGCAAAGCATGTATGAGTTGACATCGTAGATCTTTGCCCTTTCAAGCTTTTCTTCGAGCTCGACAAGCTCATTGCCCGTAGAAATCACAGCTACCCTTGGCTTTCTGTAAACCTTCACGCTCCTTATTCCACATGCGGAGAGAATTGCAACTTCCCTATGGGTGATCTTTCTTCCTTTTCTGAGCATAACCTCGCCAGCCATCACATCGCTTCCCGCGAAGAGCACGTTTTCTCCGGGAGCTACTGATTTAAAGATCTCTACGAATTCACCCTTCTCTTTCGTAAATTCCACCATCACTACCGCATTCGCCCCCTTTGGCATTGCTGAGCCTGTTGCAACCTCAACCGCATTACCTCTGCTCACCTCAACCTCGCCCCACTCCCCCGCTTCAATTCTGTCGACCACTTTGAGAATTGTCGGGTTAGTCTCCTCCGCATTGAACGTGTCTTCCGCTATTACCGCATAGCCATCCATAACCGCCCTGTCAAAAGGCGGTAGGCTTATGGGCGAGCGAACGTCTTCAGCAAGCACTCTGCCCGTGGATTCAAGAATACTAACCTCTTCAACACTCTTTTCTGGTTTATAAAACTGAAATAGTATTTCCTTCGCCTTTTCAATGCTTACCGCTTCCCTAAAGATTTTCCTCATTCAAAAACCTCCGTTAGATCCCTTATTAGCCTAACTTCAACCTCTTCTCCCGCTTCATAGCCTTCCAAGTTTTCTGGCACCAAGAGGAGAGCGTTTGCCTTTACAAGCGAGCTCAATATGCCTGAACCTGAAATTCGAACAGGGTAAACCTTTCCGTTATCCCATCGAACCCTAACGTAGCTCCTTACGCCAATCTCTGAGGGAACACGTGACTGGAGAATTCCTTTCTTAATTGCTCCTTTTCTTTCCAAAACCCGCACGTTCATCATTCTGTAAAGTGCGGGAACAACAAAGGTTTCGAATGCGAGCAAGCAGGCTGAAGGTGAGCCGGGTAGCATGAAAATAGGCTTTCCACTTACAATTCCGAATGCGGTTGGCATTCCAGGCTTCATGGCTACACCGTGAAACAAAATCTCGCCGTGTTTAGCGACAACTTCAGGGACAAGATCGTGGGCTCCGACTGAAGTCCCACCTGTAAAGATCGCCATGTCAAATTTTAAAGCTTCAAAGAGCTTATTTTCGATCTGCTTTGCCTCGTCTCGGGCAATCCCAAGGCTTACCGCTTCAAATCCGAGCTCTTTAATTGCGTTGCAGATCATCGGATCGTTCGAGTTGTAGATCTTTGCCCCCTCAAGCTTTTCTCCAAGCTCAACAAGCTCATTGCCTGTTGAGATCACAGCCACTCTTGGCTTTTTATAGACTTTAACTCTCTTAAATCCCAAGGAAGCTAAAATTCCCGCATCCTGAGGCTGTAAGAGCTCCCCCTTCTTGAGCACGAGCTCACCTTTTTTAACATCTTCTCCTGCCCTCGAAACGTTTTTGAATGGTGGAACACTTCTGAGGACTTCTACATACTCGCCAGAGAGCTTTGTGAACTCAAGCATTACAACCGCATTCGCCCCCTTTGGTATCGCTGAGCCAGTGAATACTCTCACCGCAGAACCGCTTTTTACTTCTAATATGGGCGCTTCTCCAACCCTGACTTCTCCGATCAGCTTTAGCAAAATCGGATTAGCTTCACTTGCTCCGAAGGTATCTTCAGCAAGAACTGCGTAGCCATCCATTGCGGAACGGACAAATTGTGGTAGATCAAAGCTTGCAAAAACGTCTTCAGCCAGAACTCTGCCAGCACAATTATAAATATCCACTTCTTCAATTCCGATAACTCTGAGATTCTTGAAAATTTTTTCAAGAGCGAGCTCAACCCTTTGCTGGGATTTGAAGCCGACGTTTCTGACCATCATCTTGAGTGCTTTTCAATTTTAAAAAATTTGTCTGCATTCAGAAAGCTTAAAATAAGGGGAAACTCAAGGGTTTTTGAGATGAGGATAGGCGTCTTCATTTGCCACTGTGGTCTGAACATTGCACGTGTTTTAAATGTTGGAGAACTTGTATACTATGCGGGTCAGCTTCCAGATGTTGTTCATGCTGAAGATCTTGATTATGCTTGCTCAGATTACTGTCAAGAAAGAATAATGATTGCCATCAAAGAGCAAATGCTCGACGGCATAGTTGTTGCTGCGTGCAGTCCTAAACTGCACGAGCAAACCTTTCGCAGAACCGCTCAAAAAGCTGGGATCAACCCATACATGGTCGAAATTGCAAACATACGTGAGCAATGTTCATGGGTTCACCAGCAGAAGCCAAGAAGTGCAACGCTGAAGGCTAAAGATCTTATAAGAATGCATGTTGCAAAGCTCAGGAAGAATAAGCCATTGGAGAAAAAGAGAGTCGAGGCGAAAAAAAGCGTTGCGGTGATCGGTGGAGGAATTGCTGGTATCGAGTCCGCTTTAAACCTTGCGGAGACGGGAATAAAGGTTTATCTCATAGAAAAGGCTCCAAGCATTGGCGGGCACATGGCTCTGCTGAACGAAGTTTTTCCCACCAACGATTGCTCTATTTGCATTTTGGCACCAAAGATGAGCGAAGCTTGGAACAATGAAAACATAGAAGTAATAACGAACGCTGAAGTTGAAGAAGTAGAGGGCGGAGCGGGGAATTTCAAGCTGAAAATCATTCAGCATCCAAGGTTCGTGGATGTGGAGAAATGCAAGGGTTGTATAGACGACTGCAGTTCCGTTTGCCCAGTAGAGGTTGCGAGCGAGTTCGATTTTGGTGTTGGCGTCAGAAAAGCGATCTATATTCCATTTCCGCAGTCAACACCTCTCTACGCAGTCGTAGACTGGGATCACTGCATAGGCTGTAGGCTTTGCGAAAAAGCCTGTAAGCCAAAGGCTATCGATTTCAATCAGGAACCCAACAGGCTTGAAATTGAAGTCGGAGCAATCATTGTTGCCACAGGCTACGAGCTCTTTGATCCGAGAAAAAAGCCAGAATATGGCTATGGAAAGTTTAAGAATGTGATAACACTAATGGAACTCGAGAGACTTCTTTCTGCGAGCGGTCCAACGAGGGGAAAGCTTTTGCGACCTTCTGATTCAACTTTGCCAAAGAAGGTTGCCTTTATTCTTTGCGTTGGAAGCAGAGACGAGAATGCGAACAAATACTGCAGTAGAGTCTGTTGTATGGCAAGTTTAAAGAATGCCTACGCAATCAAGGAGAGATATCCCGAAATTGAGGTAGCAATTTTCTACATCGATATAAGAGCTTTTGGGCGAATGTTCGAGGAATTTTTCAGAAAAGTTCAGGCTTCTGGCGTTAGATTTGTTCGTGGAAAGGTCGGAGAGATCATGGAGACTGAAAGCAAAAATTTAATCCTGAGCTATGAAAATACTCTCGTTGGAGAAATCGAAGAAGAAGAATTCGATCTCGTTGTTTTGGCTACCGCAATGGAGGCTAAGAACGATCTGGCAACAATGCTCGGCATTGGAACTGGTGAAGATGGCTTTTTTGAAATAGCACATCCAAAGCTTCGCCCAGTTGAGACCAATGTCCGCGGAATTTTTGTCGCGGGTTGTGCAAGCGGTCCGAGAGACATTCAGGACACAATAGCTTCCGCTGGTCTTGCCTCTGCAAAAGCGGGAAAGCTTGTTCTCGGTGAAAAGATCGAGATCGACCCGTTCTTTGCCTTCGTTAATCCAGAGAAGTGCATTGGCTGTAGGATCTGCGAAAGTGTATGCAAGTTTAAAGCGGTTAGCGTTGACAAAAAGGCATCCATAGATCCATACTCTTGCGTTATGTGCGGAATTTGTGTCTCGGCGTGTCCAGTTTCAGCCATAGACATGGGATTCTTCAGCAATGAGGGAATTGAAGCAATGATCGAAGCTCTTGCTGAGGAAAGAAACGCTGATCCGCTAATTTTGGCATTTGCTTGCTGGTATTGTGCCTATGGTGCATTAGATCTCGCTGGAACTCTTAAAATGCAGTATGAGCCAAATGTTAGAACAATAAGAGTTCTTTGCAGTGGTAGAGTTGACCCGATCTGGATCCTAAAGGCTTTGAAGCTCGGAATTGATGGAGTGCTCGTAGCGGGATGCAGGCTTGGAGAGTGCCATTTCAAATATGGCAACTACAAGGCAAAAGAAAGGGTTGATCTGCTTAAAAATGCTTTAAAGACTTTGGGAATCGATCCCGAAAGGCTTGAATACACGTGGCATTCTGCAGGCGAGGGAGAGGCAATTGCTAAAGATATTGACAGATTTGTGGAGAGAATAAAGGCTTTGAAATCATAATTTGAATGGCTGCGGAATGAAACAAAGCAGGAAGATCAGGTAGCCAAAGATTCCCAAAGCAAACCTCTTTTTGTCAATCCTGTGGTCTTCGAGTGGCTTCGGATGTTTTTGCATGGCAAAAAGCATGAGAATTAGACCCCAAAAAAGCCAAATTTCGCCAAAGAATATGCTTAGCAGAATTAAAACGAATGGTGTTGCTTTTGAAACGATCTCACTCTTTTCCCCGATCATTGCTCTAACTACATGCCCTCCATCGAGCTGACCGACTGGAAGCAAGTTGAAGAAGGTAACAAAAAGCCCAACCCAGCCAGCAAAGGCTATTGGATGTATAAATTCTCCACTGAACCCAGCCAGCTGAACCAGAAGGTCGAACAAAATTGGAGTCCCAATGAAAATGCCCTCTCCCTTCGCTGGTTCATAATGAAAGTTGAAACCGAGGAGTATTACAATAATCGATGCAAAGCAACCCGCAAGCGGACCGCTGATGCCAACATCTAATAAAGCCCTTCTGTTCGGAATTGCACCCTTGTATTTTATCACCGCTCCAAGAGTGCCTATAATGGTGGGGAAGGGAATAAAATAAGGAAGAGAAGTCCTCATTCCCCATTTTCTTGCGGTAAGATAATGAGCAAGCTCATGGCTTCCGAGGACAAAGAAAATGGCTCCAGAGAATGCAAGCCCACCGAGAATGTTGAAGCCTTCGTAAAACATTGAACCGAACAGCGTTGTGGTTGCTAATGTTGCAATGAACAAAATAATATTAGGAACATAATTCTGCTTCGATCTTCTGATCTCGAGCAAAAGTTCTCCATAGCTTTTTCGCAAAGAGACGTCGTATTCGCTGGAGAGTTGCATTAAAAAAGCTTCGATCTCGGCACGACTTCTTTTGGGGATCACATAGTATCTGACTCCGTCCTTAAGCTTTTCGGAGGCGTAGACATAGAAGTAGTCTTCGATCATTTTATCTCAACGTATCCTTCGTTTGCGTTCGCGATTACCCAATCACCAGTTTTTACTTTCAAAAAGAACTCCTCTTCTACTTTGTCAACGAGAGGAATGCCCGCTATTACCGCTCCCACTGCGATTATAGCTTCAGTTTCCTTGTTGATTATTGCCAGCGGTGCCAAATTTCTTTTTTTCAGCCTTAAAAGTGTGTAGCTACCAACTGTAGAGCCTTTGCCGAACGGAAAGACCAAAATCCTGTTAGCAACACATTCACCTTTTAGCTCTCCGACTGTAAATACTCCGTTATCGTTTATGTCGCCAAGCAAGGAGACTGGTTTTGAAGAAACTAAAGCAGATCCTTCAGCGTATCCCGAGTTTATTACTCTGCATTTAAACACAAACAAAATAGTGCAAAGGTTATATTGCCTTTACTCTCTTCTTCTTAGCGGGTGGTCTTGGTTTCTTTAGGATCCTATTTCCGCAGATCGTGCACTGCACTCTCTTCTTATCAGGATCTATGTCTACTTCTGCACCGCAAATTGCGCAGATGTAGCTCATTGCTCCACCGCTTCAGTCTTCTCCTTTTCAAGGATCTTTGTTGCTGTTGTTGACGGCAAATAGCATCCGCCCGCAAACTTGTAGCCACAGCTCTTGCACTCCCAGATACCTGAGCCTATTCTCTTCACAGCCTTCTTACCGCATTTCTTGCAAACATACTTCTGCCTCTGGGGAATGTCGATTTCAAGCCATTTTCTGCGAACGCTTAAGCCAGCACTTGCCCTGAACTTCGCTGCGGACTTCACTTTCTTTGTCTTTGCCATACGCAAAATGCTTTTTGAAAGACATTTAATACTTTCGATACCATTAAAGTTGAGTGCAAAAGGAATGAATAGGCATAAATAACAGTGCGGATATAAATTTTTTAAGGATCTTGAACAATCCGCAGTATGAAACAACGTCTAAATCACTTCAGTAAAAAAGAAAAAGTCCTTGGACAGTTTCTGACACCTTATCCAGTAGCTGAGTTTATGATAAAATTTTCTAAGTCATTTTTGGAGAAAAAAGAGACCGCCATCGACCCTTCGTGTGGAGATGGAGTCTTTCTTTTGGGCTTATTAGAAAATGGATTTAAGGAGCTATGGGGTGTCGATATTGATCCCAAGGTTCTAAATTTAATTCCTGAAAAGGTCAAAATGACTGCAAGGATGGAAACGATGGATGCATTAATCAGACAAAGTCTATTTCAACCCGCTATTCCGGAAAACTATTTCGATCTTGCTGTAGGTAATCCTCCTTTTAGTGCAAAGTATGGCAGGGTCAAAGATAACAGACTTTTGTTTTATGAGCTTGGGAAAAACAAAAGTTCTCAGGCAATTGAGATCCTTTTCATTGAGAGGTTTATCCAACTTGTTAGAGAAGGAGGAATGGTTGCAATAATAGTTCCCGAGAGTATTCTCGCAAACAAGAACGAAGAGTATGTTAGGAAATTCATTTTGCGTTACAACCTTATAGCCATAGTTTCGCTACCACGCGGTATTTTTAGATCAACGCTCGGCACAACTTCGAAGACGTCGATTCTTTTTATCAAAAAAGAGCCCAATAGAGGGAAAGTTTTGATATTGGAATTAAAGGATCTCAAACAACTTGAAGAGCTCGCCAAAAATCCTGAAAAAGCCTATGAGTATGGCAAAATGGTAGAGCCGAATGTTGAAAATTTATCTCCAAGCTTTTACAGAGAAGAACCTGAAATTAAGACGAATTTGCCAGTAAGAACTCTTGAGGAACTAATAGATAAGATCAGAACTGGTGGGACAGAATACGGAATGAAAAGAAAGTTTGTCGATAAAGGGCTTAGATTCATTTCCGCAAAGGTTGTAACCCAGTATGGACTGGATTTTAAGAGAGATGAAAGATTTATAGAACCAGAAAGCGTTATGGATAAAAAATTTGCCCACGTCAAAGTAGGAGATCTACTTTTTGTCCGTGTAGGAGTTGGTTGTAGCGGTAGAACATGTGTTGTAGTCGACGAAAATGATCTGGGCGTTGCAGATGACTGGATCTACATCGTAAGACTGAAGGATAAAGAACTGATGCCATACTACTTGGCGATCTTCATGCAAAGCAAGTTTGGAAAAGAACAGATAGAAAGAATGAAAAGAGGTGTAGGCACCGTTACAATTCCTCAATCAGAGCTTAGAAAGCTTAAAGTCCCAATTCCAGCTCAGGATTTTCTGATTAAAGTAAGGAACAGATACATACAAATGGTTAAAAATCTAAGGGATAACAAAATCGATTTGGCGAAAAAAGAATTTGAAGAACTTGTAAAAAGTGTTGACGAGTATATTTCGGCTAAGTAACTTTTTTAAGCAACTCTTTGCAAATCCCGAGTTTATCTGAAATTATTCTCTTCAGATCTTGTCTATGTGTCTCGGAAGCTATTAAAAAAGCCTTTAGGAGAGCTAAAACATGTTCTTTTTTGGGTTCCCACTCCACGATCTCTTTTGTTTTGGCTATTCTGCCTAAAAGGGGTTCTTCAGCGTGAATACACTCGCTATCTACCGGTATGTAGATATATACCATTGCTTGATAGCCAACCGCTCGCTGTTTGTGCTTTAGTGCGATATCTATGAAGGTCTTATCTTCGAGTTCCACTCTTAGAATGGGAGTTTTTTCATATAAAATCTTAAAATCGCCCGGGAATAAGTCTGCTTTTACTCTTTCGATTCTGAATGAATCTTCAAAAGTTGGAATTTCAATCGTTTGCTCTAAAATTGTGCGGATTTCTTTTTCTGAAATCTTACCACTATCCAAAAAAGCTTTAAGAATATAGCCGAATTCCACAAGATTTTCTCCATCTAAATAAGATATTTGCCATTCTATATAATAATTTTGTTCAATTTTAGTCTGTTTAACTGCAATTGGTGAGATCTCTTCTTTTTCTTCAGTTTTAATGACTCTTTTGACTCGGACTTTAGATGTAGGCAGAGTAATTGGAAGCTTACAGACAATAGAAGATCCTTTATTAAGACAATCACAGAACATTTTGCGATTGTTAACCATGAAATGATCAAACCTTAGTGGCTTATATATTTAGTCATTCAGAGCATTCAGCAAAAATACTAAGATCTTATCGCTATTGCTGAACAAAAACTTTTAAAAATCAAAGTTTTACAAAGAACATGGATCTGATTTGCAGGTTTGTTTTCAAAGACGGCAAGGAATTCGGGGAAAGCATTGATGTTTTTGACAACCATCTCATAGTAAAGGTTTACGACAAATTCATTGCGATCCCAATGAAGTGTGTGAACTTTGATGGAGAGAAGATCACAGTCACGGACTTCGATGAGCAAAAGGCTTTGGAGCTTGGCAATAAGTGGGTGGAGAAGTCGAAAGCGGTTAGCGAGGAGGAGCTCAAGAATTTTGGTTTTGGAGATGGAGTTTAAGCAGGTTATAGTTGTTAGAGACGATCTGGAGCTTTCAAGAGGGAAGCTTGCGGTTCAAGTTGCTCATGCAAGTATATTGGGTTTTCTTAAAAGCGATAAGGAGAAACGAGAACGATGGCTTCGTGAGGGGCAAAAGAAAATTGTTTTGAGGGTTAAAAACCTCGAAGAGCTTTTTGCAGTCAGAGACAAAGCGGAGCGGGAGAGGATCCCGACCGCAATTGTTGAAGATGCGGGTCTGACCGAGATCCCACCAGGAACGATTACTGCGGTTGTTTTAGGTCCTGATGAGGAAAAGAAGATCGACAAGATCACTGGTAATTTGCCCTTGCTCCGTTAAGGCTCAACTCCCTTTTCTGTGAGCTGGAACTCACAGCTTCCCCCTTCTTTCTTGTATCTGTGCTTGACAAGCGTTGCCCTCCGCAAGTTCCCCATTCGCTCAAGCGAAATGATCGTCTTTGAAAGATGATCAATGCTTGTGCCTCCCAACGGTTTATCCAAGCCAGTTTTAACATCTGTGAACATCTGATTTGTTATCAGAACCGCAAGATCCAATTTTCTTGCCAGTCCGAGCAGATAAGTTAGCTGTGCGGTAAGCTCTCTCTTTACCTTGATCTGCCTGCTTTCGTCTTCAAGCTCGCTTCTGTATAGAGAAGTGAAACAGTCAACGATTACCAGCTTTATTTTTTCAATCTTTGTAAGCTTTTCTACTTCTTTCAAAGCAGAAGCCTGCTGTCTGAATGTGAAAACTTCCTGAACAAAAACATTCGAGAAAAGGGACACGTCTTGAAATACCTGCTTCACCCTTTCGCCAGAAAGTCCTTCTGTGTCAATATAAGCTACCCTATAGTTCTTTGCACAGTTTTTCGCGAACATGAGGCAAAGAGTCGTCTTTCCTGTTCCGCTTGCTCCATAAAGCTGTGTGATCGTTCCAGTCTCTATTCCACCGCCGAGCAAATAATCGATACACTTACTCCCGCTTGGAATTAGCATTGGATCCCTCCAGAAGCTTGTAAACTTTGTAAATCGGTAAGTTTAGCTCTTTAGCGATCTTTGCTACATCCTCAAATTCAGGTTTTGTGGTTCCCAATAATTTTGAAATCTTGAATCTAACTTTGAACTTCTTTCCGAAAATTTCAATTTCCCGCTCTTCCATCGCTCTTTCTGCGATCATTCTGTGGTATATAGGTATTATTCTAACGCCCAAGCTCCCAGTTTCTCTCATGAGCTGGACTGCTGTTTCCTCAGCATTTTCAAGTTTTGTCAAAACTTCGATCTTTATCGCGGGTCTTGACTTCTTTGCGATCACAGGAATTGCGATCGCATCGAGGTTCTCCGCTCTAAGCTTTTCTACCGCATAACCGATCTCTTCGCCACTCAGATCATCAACGAGGGTCTCTATAACTGCAATGCTATCGCTGATCTCTGAAAAACCGAGGATAAGCCTCAAAACATTTGGAACTTCGGTTTCGTAGCTTCCCGCACCATAAGAGACTTTTTCAACCTTCAGAGGATACTTAAATACCCCTTCGCAGTAGTGAGCAAGAATTGCACTTGCTGTAGGTGTCAAAAGTTCTTTTTCTCCGCCAAAAGTAACCTCAAGCTTTGAGCCCTTAAGTATTTCTAAAACCGCGGGAGCTGGAACAGGGTATTTGCCGTGGGAAGTTTCAACAAAACCGCTACCAAGCCTTATTGGACTCGCAAAGAGCCTGTAGCCCTCACTCATGAGCCTTCTTATACCTTTTGCTGAGCACACGACGTCGAAGATCGCATCATCACTGCCAATTTCATGAAAAACCGCTTCTCTGTAATCTCTGCCGTGGACTTTCCCTTCTGCAATTGCAATTCTCTCAAAAATTCTCTTGGCGTCTTCTTTAATCCCCTGATCGAGCTTTGAGCTCTCGATCAATTTCATAACTTCAGAAAAACTCCTTTCAGTTTTCAACTCCTGAACAACAACTCTCTTCGCAGAAATACCCCCCTTTTTAACTTCCTCAATCCTAAAATTTATGTTAAGATCTAAAAGATCCCGAACTTCCCTCAGATCTTCTTCAGTGAGCGTTAAATCCAACATTGCTGAAATTATCATGTCTCCGCTTGCTCCGTTAAATGCATCGAATATGCCCACTTTCATCCAATCACCACAAGCCTTTTTTATCCTTAAAATAAAAATTCTTTTAGGTGAGAATATGGAGATCATGCTCAAGGTTAATCAAGCATACCCCAGTGACTCTGGAAGGGGTATTGCAAGATTGGATCCAGATGCAATGATGAAGCTCCAGATCTCCCCCGGAGACGTAATTGAGATCGAAGGTAAAAGAAAAACTGTTGCTAAGGTTTGGAGATCTCCAAAGAGAGACTGGGGCAAGAGTATAATTCGGATTGATCACTTCACAAGAGAAAATGCGGGTGTAGGAGTAGGAGATGTAGTCAAGATCAGAAGGGCGGATTACGAGTCTGCGAGAGTTGTGATTCTCGCCCCAGTGAAGAAAATTGAAATGAGAGTATATGGAATTGATCCGGGAGAATATTTAAAGCACCAGTTTCTTAAAAGACCAATTCTTGAAGGAGATTTCGTGCCTCTGGTTGGCTCTCCAGCGATCACAGGATTCGGAAAATATGGACAGCAGAATCAGGCGGTTGTTTTTGTTGCGGTAAAGACTGAGCCTAAAGGAGTAGTGATTATAGACGAGTCTACAAGAGTTGTTTTCAGAGAGAATCCCGCAAAAGGCTTTGAAAAGATTGGAAAAGCGGGCGTTACTTATGAAGACATTGGAGGGCTTAAAGACGAGCTTCAGAAGGTAAGAGAGATCATAGAGCTACCATTGAAATATCCAGAACTTTTCAAACGCCTTGGAATTGAACCACCGAAAGGTGTGCTTCTCCATGGACCTCCGGGCACCGGAAAAACGCTCATAGCAAAAGCGGTTGCAAACGAGATTGGGGCAAGCTTTTTCACGATCAATGGTCCAGAGATCATGAGCAAGTTCTATGGCGAGAGCGAGCAAAGGCTCAGGGAGATCTTTGAAGAGGCGAAGCAGAATGCTCCGAGCATAATATTCATCGACGAGATTGACTCAATAGCACCGAAGAGAGAAGAAGTAACTGGAGAAGTTGAAAGAAGAGTCGTTGCTCAGCTTTTGACTTTAATGGATGGGCTGGAAGAAAGGGGACAGGTTATTGTAATTGGGGCGACGAACAGAATTGATGCGGTCGATCCAGCGTTACGGAGACCAGGTAGATTTGATCGAGAGATCGAAATTGGAGTTCCGGACAGAGAAGGAAGGTTTGAGATCCTCCAGATCCATACAAGAAACATGCCACTGGAGTCTAAATACTTCAGGGAATTCGTTCTTGAGGCATTAAGCAGAGTTAGAAGGAATACAGATGATCCTAAACTTCAGCAAGATCTTGAATTTGCAATTGAAGAGGTTAAAAAACTCGAAAATGAAGAAGACATAGAAAGGGCGGTAAAGTCGATCCTAAGTCCAGAGCTCTTAAATGAAGTTGATGCTGAAATAATACGTGAAATGTTGAAAAAACTTGCTGATCAGACTCATGGCTTCGTCGGAGCGGACATTGAAGCTTTTTGCAAAGAAGCTGCGATGAAAGCCCTGCGTAGATATTTGCCAAAGATCGATTTGGAGAGCGATGAAGTGCCAGTAGAGATCTTAGAATCGATAAGAGTGAAGTGGGAAGATTTTGTTTCTGCTTTAAAAGAGATTGAGCCATCCGCGATGAGAGAGGTGCTTGTAGAAATACCCAAGCTCAGCTGGGAGGATGTTGGAGGACTTGAAGAGGTTAAGAGAGAGATCATTGAAGCGGTAGAATGGCCTTTGAAGTTTCCAGAGAAGTTCAAAAAATTTGGAATTAAGCCACCTAAAGGGATCCTACTTTTCGGTCCTCCGGGCACTGGAAAGACGTTAATAGCAAAAGCGGTTGCAAACGAGAGTGAGGCAAATTTCATAAGCGTTAAGGGCGGAGAACTGCTGAGCAAGTGGCTTGGAGAAAGCGAGAAGGCTGTAAGAAAGATCTTTAGAAGGGCTCGTCAAGTAGCTCCTTGCATAATATTCTTTGATGAGATCGACGCCATAGCCCAGATGCGTGGAATAGACGAGGGATCAAGAGCGGTTGAGAGGGTTCTTAATCAGATCCTTATTGAGATGGATGGACTCGAAGAATTGCATGGGGTTGTAGTGATAGGGGCAACAAACCGCCCGGATATACTTGATCCCGCTTTGTTACGCCCCGGAAGGTTCGACAGGCTTGTCTATGTAAAGCCACCCGATCGAAAGAGCAGATTGGCGATCTTTAAGATTCACACAAAGAGTATGCCTTTAGCGGAGGATGTGGATCTTGAGGAGCTTTCGGAGCTAACCGAGGGTTATGTAGGTTCGGATATTGAAGCGATCTGCAGAGAAGCGGTTATGTTAGCCATAAGAGAGGATCCAAATGCAGAAAAAGTTGAAATGAGGCATTTTCTTGAGGCTTTGAAGAAGATCAAGCCAAGTATAAACGAGACAATGATAAGCTTCTATGAGAGGTTTGAAGAGAGAATGAAGACGGAGAAGATAAAAGTTTCAGCTAAGCCACTTGGCTATGGATAATTTAATAATCTTTTAATAAAAATTTTTAAAGAGCTCGGTGAATTTTTTAAACCACATGAACTCTTTAAGGCATGGACGTTGTCATAGGACTCGAAGTTCATGCACAGTTGAACAAACTTAAGAGTAAACTTTTCTGCTCATGTGCTACAAGTTATCATAAGAGCCCACCAAATGCTCATGTATGCCCAGTTTGCCTTGGAATGCCGGGTGCGATGCCTGTGATAAATAGAGAGGCAATAAAGTCAGCTATAAAAGTTGCTCTAGCTTTGAATTCAGAGATCCAGCCAATGACAGTTTTCGATAGAAAGAACTACTTCTATCCTGATCTGCCCAAAAATTTCCAGATCAGCCAATACGACCGTCCATTAGCTCTTGGTGGTTATGTCTCAATTGAATCAGATGGGGGTGAAAAGAAGATCCTGCTTAGAAGGATCCACATCGAAGAAGATCCGGGAAAGCTCAGCTACAAGGGTTCAATAACGACCGCTACTTACTCGATGATCGACTACAATAGAAGCGGGATGCCTTTACTTGAGATCGTCACCGAACCAGTAATAAGCTCGCCCAAGGAGGCAAGAATCTTTCTAAACAAGCTCAGAATGATCCTCGAGTATCTTGATGTCTTTAACGGAGAGTTAGAGGGGGCTATGAGAGTTGATGCGAACATCTCAATAGCGGGTGGGAGCAGGGTTGAGGTAAAGAATATATCATCATTCAAGGGTGTTGAGAAAGCTTTAAACTATGAGATTTTGAGGCAGAAGAATTTGCTCAAGCGAGGAAAGGCAGTTGTTAGAGAAACGAGGCATTTCGATGAAATACAAGAAATAACGGTCTCTTTACGCAGTAAAGAAGAGGAACAAGACTATAGATACTTCCCAGAGCCCGATCTACCGGTTGTTTTTACCGCAGAAATCCTGAAGGATGTTGAGGGCACATTGCCAGAGATGCCCGAAGAGAAAAGAGAACGACTCAAAAAAGAATACGGGATCGGAGAGAATTACGCCAAGATTTTGATCCTCGATCTAAAAATGACTGATTACTTTGAAAAGCTTGCAAAGCTCATTGAACCCAAGGTTGCGGTGACGTGGGTCGTTGACGTCCTCAGGGGCGAGCTAAACTATAGGGATTGGAGTTTTTATGAGAGTTTCGAAAAATTTCCGCCAGAGGAGTTTGCTAAACTGCTTAAATTCTTTTTAGAAGAAAAAATAACTGAGAAGGGGGTCGTAGAGGTAATAAGAACTAAGCTCGATAAAGGGGGAGATGTTGAGAAGATCATAGCAGAAAAAAAGCTGTTTGCAATTCCGAAGTCCGATATCGAGATTTTCTGCAAAGAAGCAATTCAGGAGAACCCGAAAGCTGTTCAGGATTACCTTAGTGGAAAGAAGCAAGCTCTGAACTTCCTTGTTGGGCAGGTTATGAAGAAGACCCGCGGAAGGGCGGATCCAGAGGAAACCGCAAAATTAATTGCCAAGATGCTCGAATGAAGCTCGCAATCATCGTCCCGGTTTCACCCTTCGAGGATCCCAAAGTCGTCGAGAAAAGTATAATACATGTTAAAAATCTTGGAGCGGATAAAGTGATTTATGTAATTGATAAGAATAAGGAAGTGGATGAAAGGGTCGAGATCGCAAAGAAGGAAGGCATAGAAGTCATTGAGAGATCTGGGAGAAGGGGCAAAAGGGCGGGGGCTATAAACGATGCAGTCCAAGCTTTAAGCGATTTAAAGCCAGATTTCGTTCTTATAATGGATGTTGACACGAGAATTGACAAAAATACAATTTTGAATTGCCTTTCTGCCCTCTTAAAGGATCCCAAAGCCTACATAGCCTCCTCGAGGCGTTATATTTACAATGCAACAAACTTGGTTTCTGAGACGATCGAGGCGGAATACAGACTTATAAATTTTCTACTGTCTAAAAGTGCTTTTAAGCAGTTCAACGGAATGATTGGAATTCTAAGATACGATCTGCTCCATGAAGGATTGAATGAAACTGCAATAGCTGAAGATGCGGACTTTGCAACGAGAATGCATGCAAAAGGGTTAAGAGCTTTACTCGTCGAAGGAGAGATCTTAGAGCAAGCTCCAATGAGCTGGAAGGATCTATATAGTCAGAGGAAGAGGTGGTATTTCGGTGGACTTCAACTCTGGAAGTATAGAAAGGAGATGAGAAAAGCAGAACGAAAGGTTAGAATTTCTTGGCTAACCGCACTCACGATCACATATATACCGATCTTTCTTCTACCGCTTTTACCTCTTTCGATTCCCCTAATTTTGGCTTATTACCGTAAGCTTGCAAAAATAAAAGTTTTCATTGGTTTGATAATTTACACTTTTGTCCTTCAAATTTCAGCGTTTTCCGCTTTGCTTGATTACATTTGCAAAAGGGAGGTTGAGTGGAATGCTATTAAGAGGACTTAGCCTGATGCTCCTTCTGTTGGTTCCAATAAATGGATATGATGTTACGATCGCTCTAAAAAATTATGAAGGAGATGCAAATTTAAGAATTTTCAATGAGAGCGGATTGATTATTGAAAAAAGCATTCAAAACCGAGAAGTTATAACTTTGTCTGAGGGAAACTATACTTTTGAGTTAAACGCACTGAATAAGACTCTCATCAAAAAGCATAGTGTTGAGAGTGACGAAACACTCGAATTCAATCTTGGATTTACAAATTCAACCGAAAATCTGAGTATAATGCTCCACACCATAGTTGCCCAGAATGGAAGCGTCGACGAAGTCATTGTGGTCTCAAATAAAGGTGAACTGAACTTTGAGGGAGATATAGAAGTCCCAATGCCTGCTTTCGCCAATCTGCAGATCCTTTCCACTAATCTCGATTTCCTAAGCTACGAGGTTTCTAAAAATTCTCTAATCTTCCGATCTCTCTTGATCCCGGATAACAGCTCTGGAAGTATAAGAATGCTATACCGCTTGAGTTCAGATGAAATGGAAAGAGAGCTCGCTGAGGGAAGAGTCGTGATCATACCTCTTGCGGAGATCTTAGAGAAAAGAAATTTAACTCTTCGAATGTTGGATTCCAATGGAGAAAAGATCTTTGTGCTTGAGGGAAACGGAAGCTATTATATAAAGTTCAAATTCATGGATTACTCCGAATCACCGCTTCCACTAATCGCAATTCTACTAATCTCAGTTTCTCTTTTCTTCCTATTCTTCGAGAAGAGAGGGCGCTGGAAGGAGTAAGTTTATATTAACTTCGTAATAACTTCTCATATTGAGGATTTAGACAGAATTCTCGACAAGCTTAGGATTAAGGAGATCGGTGAGGAGGATAGGAAGATCTATGCAGAAGTTCTCGATCTAAGAACTCTAAAGGTTCTTTACAAGCTGTCCACGAAGTTCATAAAAGCCATGGGAGGGGTTGTTAGCACCGGAAAAGAGGCAAATGTCTTCTACGCTGATGGAATATACGCGGGCAGAGATGTGCCAATGGCTGTGAAAATATACCGAATCGAGACGAGTTCTTTTGACAAAATGGACGATTATATTTTTGGAGATCGAAGATTCGACTACAGAGTTTCCAAAAAAGACAAGATCTATCTTTGGACCGAAAAGGAGTTTAAAAACCTTGAGAGAGCCTATGAGAATGATGTGAGTGTCCCAAAGCCATACACATACCTAAAGAACGTCCTTCTTATGGAATTTATCGGTGAAAATGAAATTCCCGCACCAACTCTTGTGGAGATCGGAAAAGATCTTGCAGAGTTTGATGTAGAGTCAATATTTTATGATATTATAAAAAATTTGAAAAAGCTCTACCAGAAAGCTGAGCTCGTGCATGCGGATCTGAGCGAATATAACATAATGTTCTTTGATAAACCAATAATAATCGACATGGGTCAGGCGGTGCTTAGAGATCATCCAAATGCAAAAGAACTTCTGAAGAGAGATATTAAAAACCTTGCAATATTTTTCCGCAAGTTTAAAGTCAGGGTAGACGAGAAGGAAGTATATTTCGAGATCGTGGGGGGAATAGAATGAGACTCGAGATCGAGGTTCCAGAAGAACGGATCGGAGCAATAGTGGGTAAGGAGGGGGAGAATAAGAGAAAAATTGAGGAGAAATGCCAATGCAAAATCTCCATAGTCAAAAATGTTGTAATTGTGGATTGTTTAGACAGCTTAGCTTTAATGAAGGTTAAAAATGTAGTTACCGCTATTGCGAGAGGTTTTAGTGCTGAAATTAGTATGAAGCTAATCGATCACGAAGATCTAATTTTTGAATCGATCGATCTTTCCCAGATCCTTCCTGAAAAAGCCTTGCAGAGAATACTTGGTAGGATCATAGGAAAAGAGGGTATAATGAGAAAACAGATCGAGGACATGTTGAATGTTCACCTGAGCATATACGAAAAGTTTGTTTCGATCATTGGCGAGTTCGAGAGTGTTATGGTTGCGAGGGAGGCTATAAACATGTTGATAAATGGAGCCCAGCATTCCACGGTTGTAAAGTTTATCGAAAGGAAAAGAAGAGAGCTTAAATCTGGGTTTTAGCTATGGGTTGGCTTGTAATCACAGAAAAGCAAAATGCAGCAGAAAGGATCGCTAAAATACTTTTTAAAGACGCTAAAACTCTGAAGAGAGGCAAGATCTCATATTATTACTCTCCTTCAAGAAACGCATACGTTCTAGGACTAAAAGGACATGTATTAGAGCTTGATTTTCCAAAGAAATTCAAAAATTGGACGAGAACAAAGCTTTTAGAGCTAATATATGCGGATCTTGTAAAAAAAGAAAAAGATAAGGATCTAATCCTGTTGTTGAAAGAACTTGCAAGAAGTGCTGAGAAAATTACGATTGCAACGGACTACGATAGAGAAGGGGAGCTTATAGGTGTTGAAGCTCTTGAAATAATATCCGAGGAAATTTCCGGGAAGAATTTGAAAATTGAGAGAACGAGATTCAGTGCGATAACAAAAGAGGAAATTCTTAGGGCATTCGAGAATCCCACTATGGTTGATTTCAATCTTGCAAACTCTGCACTTGCGAGGCAAAAAATAGACCTGATATGGGGGGCGGTTCTGACAAGATTCATTTCTTTGAGTTCTGGAAGGCTTGGAAAAGATTTTTTGAGTGTTGGAAGAGTTCAAACGCCCACTTTAAGGCTAATAGTGGAGAGGGAAACAGAGATAGAAAATTTCAAACCAGAAAAATTCTACGAACTTTTTATAGATCTTGATGGATTCACTGCAAAGCACCCTGAAAGATACAAAGATCTTAGAAAAGCAAATGAGATTCTTTCAAAGGTAGGAGATCGGGCGATCGTTAAGAGCTTCAGGTCTACAGATAAAACTGAGGCAAAACCAACACCTTTCAACACAACAGAATTCCTTAGATCTGCATCCAATTTCATGCCACCTTACATGGCGATGAGCATAGCTGAGAGTCTATACATCAACGGATACATTAGCTACCCTCGAACGGACAATACGGTTTATCCCGCTTCCCTTAACCTACTCGAGATCGCCAGAGCTTTTTTGAACAGCGATTTTGCAAAGGAGGCAAAAATCGTTCTTAGCCAGAAGGAGATCACACCCTCAAGGGGAAAAAAGGAGACAACGGATCATCCGCCGATCTACCCGACTACTGTAGCAAACCGTGGGGAGCTAAATCCAAATGAATGGAAGATCTATGAGTTGATCGTGAGAAGATTCCTTGCAACGATTGCGGAGAATGCAATATGGGAAGTTAGAAGTGCTGAATTGGAGAGCAATGGTATAAAATTTGTTTCAATCGGTAGAAAGCTCATAAAAGCTGGTTGGAGAGAGATCTACCCTTATTCAAAAGCTGAGGAAATTAACTTACCTTCTTTGAGAATTGGAGAGCAACTCGAGATCAGAAAAAAGAGGATTGAAGAAAGAGAAACAAAACCTCCACCAAGATACAACCCTTCTACGCTTATAAAGCTAATGGAAAAGCTAAATCTTGGAACAAAGTCTACAAGACACGAGATCATCAAAAAATTGTTGAGCAGAGGATACATCGATGGAAATCCATATCAGCCAACCCAGATCGCCTTTTCGGTCATAGATGTGCTAAAAGAAAGAGTTGAGACGATAACACTCCCAGATATGACTGCAAAACTTGAAGAGGAGATGGATAAAATCGCAGATGGATCGAAAAGTGAAGAAGAAGTTGTTTTAGAGTCCAGAAAAATGCTCTATGAGACTCTCAAAAACATAGGAGAAGAAGGAATCGCACTCAGACTTAAGGAAGGGATAAAGAAAGATAAAGTGATCGGGAAATGTCCAAATTGCGGGAAAGAAATAATTATAAGGAAATCAAAAGCAGGAAAAAGATTTATAGGTTGCTCTGGATACCCGGGATGCAATTTCAGCCTTCCACTTCCACAAAAGGGTTCGATCTATGTCACTGCAAAAACCTGCAAAGAACACGAGATCAGGATTCTCAAAATAAGAGGTAAAAAACCTTGGAATTTTTGTCCGATCTGCAACTACAACGAATTCTTGAAGGCTAAAAATAATAAAAAAGATTGAATCCATATCGAGTTCTTCAATTGTATTATTTAGATCACATTTGAGGACAAAATAATTAAAATTTAAAAAATATAACTCCACTGAATGACGCTCAGAATGATTGAAAGTGCTGCGGGAATTGATGCTAGTTTTAATACAGGTTTCCAAACTACTGGCTCCACGTTTTCAAGGGCAAGGACTATGAGTGTCCCCACAGAGAGTGCGGGAATCACTACGAGAATTCCGTCAAGAAGGCCAAAGGGGGCGATCCATGGATTGAAATTTTTAACAACTACATCAAGTTTTTCCAGTCCTGCAGCAACGCAAGATATAATGCCAAGCAACCAACCCGGGTAGTGCGGTAATGATAAGGCTGAAGCCGAAACCTCTAGTGTAGTAAAGTGCTGGAAGTAGGGCTATTATGAATACAAGGAGTAATTTAGCTGCGGGAAAAGCGGGACTAAAGAAGACATGATCTAAGACAGTTAGAGATGACGTATTTGGAACGAAGTAAAATTTCATAGTAAGGATCGATGGAAAGAGCAAGCATCCAAAGAATACAATGAAGATCGTGCCGAAATACATGAACATCGATAACCCTATTGAATACCATTTTTTCCTTTTTATCACATTTTTTATTTCTCTCTCAAAACAGGCTTTTTCCCAATTTTTTGCGTCTTCTCCATTTTCTTCATCCAGATACCACCTCACACATCTTTCATGCCAGTGCTCTTTCTTTTGCGTTTTTAGGATAACCGTCCAAATATAGAGAGACATAGAACCTCAGTTTGTCCAGGGTAGCTTCCTTTTCTGTTCGGTATCTCAGGTCCCTCCGTGACAGATTGTGACTCGTTGACCCTGTTTTAGAGGGTTTAGGAGGAGGCAAATAGCTCTTCTCGTAGTCTTCTCCGATTACTAAGCCACATTTGGAACAATAGAGCTCGATCGACTTACGGACCACTACAGCACCACACTCAGGACAGCGGTCGATCATTAGTTAAGAACATGATGATGACTAAATAAACTTTATTATTCTCTGTCGGAGTGTCCAAATCATACTAAAAAAAAGTGAAAGTTATGAAAAAAGAAACAGGTAAAAGAATTTATATTCTTCTGATCTTCATTTTCTTCATTTCGGCTATTTTTCGAGTGTTCTCTCCTGCGGCCACTTCTTCGTCTGTAAACGCATCCGAAGTTAAAGCAACCTCTATTTTACTTTTTTCTTTTTGAGTTCTCGTGTTAATTGCTGTGCTGATGTTTTCTGTGGGAGTTTTCAAGGGAGTTAAACCTAATTAATACCCAAACGCAATCGACTCTCCTGAATAAAAAAATTCTACCGTTAAAGTGTCCATAGCCTTGAGGAACCGCATACTTGTCCCATGGGAGTTTCAGGGGGATCGTTCCATCCGGCGTGAAGACCCGGTAAACTCCCTGCGAGATCTTGTTGATCGGCAATACGACATTTTCCAGAAGTAGGGGACCCGAGTTGTTCCGTATTCGGGGTGTTATCATACCTATTAGGAGAGTATTTAAAGTTGAGAGTTTTGACTTCAATAATTATAAAAATGAGGTGTTCCACTTTATATACTCTAGCACGTGTCAATATATTGGATGAACCTGAACACCCATGTTAGGATCACGGTAGATGTGCTTGAAAAAATGAGGGGGGTTTGGGGGCAATACTTCGAAGTAGACGATCTTGAAAGTTTGGTTAGAGACATCCATGCTGCGGCTGATGCCCTCGTGAAAGATCTCCCGCACCATCCCGGAAATAAAGTCCAAAAAAGGGCTTTCTACCACTTAATGAAAGCCAGATACATCTGGCTCGCTGTTGTGGAGGGCAAAGAAGATCCAAAGGATCCCGCTGTTGTGAGCGAATTCTTTGGAAATCTCGTTCTTGTGATGCATCTCTATCAGGACGCCGTAATATTCCCTTCGGATATGAAAGAGCATGATTTCATGGAGAAAAAAATGTGGGAAATAATAAAGAACTGGGAGATAAATAACCGCTTCAGTAATCTTCTTTACAGCAGGAAACTTCTAAAGGCTACCGGATTCAGAAGTTATGTGGCCTACTATGTAGATCCCAATGAGGCTCTGGATCAGGCAATTGGATGGACTAAAGATATTGCCAAAGCAGTCTTCTCTGGAAGAGTTATAAGCAAGGCAGAGGCGGAGGATTTTCTCATTCGAAACGGAGTAATGAAAGTGAGTGGGGATAAAAACGAGAATCTTGGACAACCTATAAGAGATAGAGTGGCTAGAAGAAGGGAAGATCTCAGAAAGAGGATGAACCTGTATATCAAGCTGGCTGCTCTCCATCTGGTCATTCTTTATTTCGGCTCTGGATACTACTTCTATGAAATCTATTTGAAGGGGAAAAGTAATCTTCTGGTTGAAATTTGGATCTGGCTGGCTCCAGTTTGGATCGGGCTCCTCTTTGCACTCTTTCCAGTGAAATACCTTCTTCTGAGAAGATTCGACAAAAGATCTGCAAGTGAGTATGAAAGAGCAAGCACAAGGGATTACTATCCCACGCATGCTTTCTTTGACGCTCCAAACGTCTATCTGGAATACATGGATGGAAAAATAACCCCCATAAGTCGGAAAAAGGAGACAAAAACGGTTAAGGTTTAGTTATTCTTCATTTTTATTGTTTTCATTGTCCTCATTGTTTTTATCGTCTTTAAGTTCTCTCTCTAGAGACTCCAGAACCCTAGTCCTGACCTCGTAGTATTTCTTTCTTGCTTTCTCAGCTTCTATATAGGCCTTTGCTTCTTTTTTGGTTCTTCCCGGGGGAGCTCTTTTCTCGCTTGGAGATCCGCCGAGCACGAGCGATTTTCCTTTATTGAAACTTGGAGAAAGTTTCCTCACAGTGGGACTGTCAGCAAGAGAATTGTATCTTCGGGATATTCTATTCCAACCTCTATCTTAGGCTATGACTCCTATTTAGCCATGTTCACGCTTTTTACTATGTCGGTAGAGGTATTTAAAGAGTGTAAATTGCCCCGTGCATTTAATTTTATCAAAACTGCGCGGACCGGGATTTGAACCCGGGCTAACGGCTCGGAAAGCCGTTGTCCTACCACTAGACTATCCGCGCTTGGGAACTGTAAGTCTTGTAGCTTAAATTTTTTTCGAAATGCAGTATTTTCAGGGAGCGAAAAATAAAAATATTCTCCTGAAAACTAAGACTAATGAGAAGTGCAATTGGAAAAATTCATGGCTCCGCATCTTCGTTTGAATTTGAGTTTGTGATAACAAATTCGAAATCGGTAAAGAGGGGAGATTACATAAAGGTTTGGAACGACAAAGACGGCTGGGTTCTTGGACAGGTTTCCGACATCTTAGCGGTTGACAATCCGAAGCTATCGGAGCTATACAAGGTTAAGGAAGTTCTAATCGCCAAGGCAAGAGTGCTTGGAAAAAGAGAAGCGGGGAAGCTAAGAATGCCTACAAGCCCCTTTATCCCGGGAGATAATGTTTACATTGCGGAAGATGAGCTGATTGCAGAAACCTTCGGGTTTGCCGAAGATGGAGCATACATAGGGCTTCTTGGAGACACTTCCGTTAAAGTTAAGCTTAATCCGAACACTCTTGTGCAGAAGCATGTCTGCATTCTCGCAAAGACTGGTAGCGGAAAAAGCTACACCGCTGGGGTTATAATAGAAGAGCTCCTTGAAAGAAATGTTCCGCTTTTGATCATCGATCCCCATGGAGAATACGTTTCCATGAAAAAGCCAGCAAAGATTAAGGATAACGAGTTTGGAGTGGAACCAAAAGGCTACGCTGACAAAATCATTGTTTACGCTCCTCCAACATCACCTTTTATTGATTCTGCAGATAAGGAGTTATCTCTGGATGGGGTAGACCTAACTGCTGAAGAGCTCATCGAATTAAGTGGTCTGAGAAGCCCAACCGCGCAGGCTTTGCTTTATCAGGCTCTCAGAGACTTAAAAAATTATACGATCGCAGATATAATAAAAGAAGTTGAGAGCATAAGGCACAGCGGAAAATGGACTCTCATAGGAGCGCTTTCAAAGATCGAAAAGTCTGGACTTTTTAAGCAGAGGCCAACAGATCTTAGAACCCTCTTGGTTAGGGGAAAGGCAAGTTTAATAGATCTCCGTGGAATTGAGCCCGCCTATCAGAACTTAATCGTTTCAAGAGTTATCTCAAAGCTTTTTGAGCTCAGAAAGAGAGGGGAAGTTGAGCCGGGAATGATCGTGGTTGAAGAGGCGCATAACTTTGCTCCTGAAAGAGAGAAGACAGTTTCAAGCAATGTGCTGAGAACTGTGGCAAGCGAAGGTAGAAAATTTGGTCTTGGGTTGATGGTAATCAGCCAGAGACCCGCAAGGATCGACAAGAACGTCATAAGCCAATGCAATACCCAAATCATTCTTCGCGTCACGAATCCTAATGACATAAATGCGATAAAGAAGGGAATTGAGGGAATAACCGCTGAGATGGTTGAAGAAATAAAAAGGCTTCCGACGGGTAGCGCAGTGGTTGTAAGCCCTGAGCTTGAGGTTCCAGTTATAGTAAGGGTCAGGGTTAGGAGAAGCCAGCACAGCGAGGCTAAGAGTGTTTTAGAAGAAGAAAAAGAGGAGATTGAGGCAAAAGAAGAGACTGCAGTGGAGACGAAAGAAGTTAAAGAAAATGAGGAAAGGAAGGGATTTTTAAGTAGAATTTTTAGAAGTCGCAAACCCTAAGCGCTACACTACCAACTTTTGCGATGCAATCTTCAAAATCTCCCTTTTCAATTTTCTGTCTCCTAAATCCAGAATATTCAAAGTCGCCCAAGATCATATCCGCAACGTTTACACCATAGGCACGCTCGAATGCAACCACTGGTGTTGTGATTCGAGCATTTATTTCTATAACGTATGGCTGGTCAGCGTAAACAAGGTCGACACCAACGTAGCCATTCAGCCCCTTAATTGCTTCGACCGCATTAATTGCCTCCTCGCAAACCTCTATGGCGGTTTTCTCATCTATTCTTGCGGGAACAATCGCCCCTTTATACCTGAAATGCTCAAGAATTTGTTCGTTTACACTTACTACCTCGATATCGTCTTTAACTACAAGGCTGACACTCAGAGCTTTTCCTGAAATGAATTCTTGAGCTATAAATCCTTTTTTTACTTCTTTGCCAAAGGCTATGCCTTCGCCACCACATGAAACCCTTGGTTTAACGATGAATTTCTCGCCAAGAGGTCTTTTTGAAGTCTTAGGGACTAAAACTCTGCCTTTGAGCTTTTTGTAAAGCCTCCACTTGTCTGAGGTTATTGCAATTGCTTTACTTGAAGATCCAAGGTTTTCACAGTATTTCTCTGCTTTCTTGGTTAGACTTAGCAAAATAAATTCGTCCTCAGGAGCTACGATTAAGAAACTGTCGCAATTCTCCAACCAATTCTCAATTCTTTCCAATTTGTCTGTTGGAAAACCGAGCGGGCTAAATTCTTCTCTTACAAAAGCTTTAACCTCGCAATGTCTTCTGAAACCATTGTAGAGAGTCTTAAACATTGCCAGTCCTTCAACCGCAATGGAGTCAACTACCTTCTCGCCACATGTGGCAAATTCAAACAAGAACAGACTCATACTTCAAGTAGATCTTTTTCTTCCTCTTCTTCCTCATTTAAAATGATCGCTATGTCTGCAGAGTTCTTCAAGGCGGTCGAAAATCCAGGCTCAGCACCAACTATGATCGTCTCTTTGCCCATCTCCATTGCCTTCATTAAAACCGCTTTAAAATCCGCATCTCTTGTTACGAGAGCTATAACGTCTATTGACTCATTGTAGATCAGCTCCATCGCTTCGACCGCCATTCTAACGTCGACATCGCCCGAGGTAACCACAGGCTCAAAACCTTGGTTTTCAATCGCCTCAACGAGCTTGTCAGTGGCGTATTGATTTATGAATACCTTTGCGATCTTTATCTCACCATATCCGTTCAACAACTCCCTTATTTCCTTTAAATTCGTGTTAAACTCTTTTCTAAGCATGTTAGGTCCATCTACAAGGACGCCAATCTTTTTTGCTGAAGAAGTTTTTCTTTTTGAGAGGTATTCTCTTATCCTCTGGATCTTGGAAGTTTTCATTCTATATCCTCGAGATTTGAAAGTTTAAAAATCTTATGATGAATATTTTTAATAATAACGATAGATTTTTCTTATGGTCTTAAAAACATCGGTTTTAAATAAATAACTAAATGCAAAAAAATTTATATACTCAATAGTATATCTACTACCTATCCGAGGTGAACATAAATGGTGGAGGAGATATCCGAAACTGAGGAGAGGATCGTCTCTTTACTTGCTGAGGCGGGTTTGAATAGGAACATTGCAAAAGTGGTTGTGTTCCTCTCGAAAGTTGGAGAAGCGGTTTCGAGGGATATCGAAAGAGCGGCAAATCTAAGACAACCCGAAGTTAGCCTCGCGATGAAAGAGCTCAAGGAATGGGGATGGGTAAAGGAGAGAGAGTTGAAGAAGAAAGGTAAAGGCAGACCCTTAAAGAGCTACAAGATGACAAAAGAGCTTAAGGACATTACGATGGACATAATCCAAAAAAAGAGAGAAGAGATAAAAAAGATAGAAAAAGATCTGGAGGAGCTCGAGAGGTTCGTTTCAGCTAAATAATGCTAATTGATACTATTTTTGGTAGAACCTTTGCCAGAATATATGTTAATAGAGCGGTATTAGTGTGTCATGGGTTTCCCTACGAAAGTGGCTCTGTGGTAGATAAAGGCTATGGTGATCTGGCGGGATTATTCTCAAAAATTGCTCCGACAGTAATTTTTGACTTTTCGGGCTGTGGGAATAGTTTTGGGATCTTTGGAGTTGGAAATTGGGTCGAGGATGTTAAGAGAATGGCTGAAAAGTTTGAAAAGGTTTCACTAATAGGCTACAGCATGGGTGGCTTGATCGCAATAAGGGTTGGAGCGGATTTAGAAAACTTAGAGAAGCTCGTTGCGATCTCGACACCACTACCGCAGATCTTTACCGAAGACAGACTCAGAGCAATGTTTGAAAACGCACAAAGAATAATGCGGATAAGAAGTTATGAGGATTTCCGAAAAGAGATGGAGAGTGCTATTGAAATGGATCCCCGGAAATACGCCAAGCAGATCAAAGTTCCGAAGCTGATCGTGCATGGAACCGCAGACAACGTAGTTCCTTTCGACTGTGGAGAAAAGATCTATCATTGTGCTGAAGAGCCAAAAGCCTTTCTAAAGGTGGTAAATGGAGATCATTTTCTCAGAAGAAACTTCAAAGTCATGAGCGTTGTTGAAGAATGGCTTGCTGGAAGAATTGAGGATAAAGAATTAGAGATCAGACTTTAATCTTATTAAGAATCGATAGAATTTCGGCCTTTACTTTTTCAATGTCTTTTGTTCCATCAACTTCATAAAGAATGCCTTTTCTTTTGTAATATTCTATTAAAGGCTCGGTATTCTTTCTGTAAACTTTGAATCTTTCTCTGACCACTTCTTCCTTGTCGTCATCTCTCTGATATAATTCTCCACCGCATTTGTCGCATACGCCACTCTTTTTTGGCGGATCGTAGATCAGGTGATAAATTGCACCGCATTTTTCGCAGATTCGCCTGTTTACTATTCTTTTGACTATTTCGTCTTCAGAAACATTTATATTTATTACAGCATCTATTTTTTTACCTAATTCGCTCATCATTGTGTCTAAGGCTTCTGCTTGGGCTATAGTCCTTGGAAAGCCATCCAAAATGAACCCATTTTCGCAGTCTTTCTGCTTTAGCCTTTCCTTAACTATTCCAATTACAACTTCATCTGGCACAAGCTTTCCTTGGTTCATATATTCTCTGGCTTTTTTTCCAAGCTCAGTGCCCTTAGCCACTGCTTCTCTGAGCATATCCCCTGTGGAGATCTGTGGAATTTTGAAATTATCCGTTATAATCTTAGCTTGTGTCCCTTTTCCCGCTCCGGGAGCGCCAAGAAGGATCAGGTTCATGAATTCTGACTACGGATTACGATTTAAAACATTTCCTAAAGGTGTCGTATAGGACTAACTCCCATGAGACCTCCAGCGAAAATAAAACTCCAAACCCTCCAAAACGAAAATCAAGCCAATCAAAAAATCGAGAATTTAAATATAGCTTCTTAAATTGTTCAAATCTACGCAAGAAATGGGCTCGGAGGGATTCGAACCCTCGATCTCCGCCGTGTAAGGGCGGTGTCATAACCCCTAGACCACGAGCCCATGAGTAGTTGGGTGTAAGAATTTAATATTTTTCTTCATTTGCGGGCTACCAAGGTGGTTTTACGAGCCTAACTTTTTTTCCGTTAAAATTAATCTCTTCAACGAGCTTCTCTCCTAAGGCTTCTTCTAATTTATCAATTTCTTGAAGACTGTAAACTTCAAACGCGGGAACATCTGCAAACCTTAGCTTCTCTATGATCTCCTTCGTTGTAAAACTCCCGATCTTCTTTGCCAATTCCTCTTTTACCAACTCAAAATTCTCTAATGCGGACAATATGCTAAAATTAAATTTCAATTCAAGAGTTTCGCAGAGCTTTCGCCAAAAATGTTCCTCGGCAACTATGCCCAAGGTTATATAACCGTCTTTTGTTTTATAAATTCCATAGACTGGGTTTCTTACAAGAACTGGGAATAGTCCTAAGCCATTAAGAATTGAAGTTGCATGCACAGGCAAAGAAAAGATCGAAGAACGAAGCATGCTTATATCAAGTCTCTTTCCAACTCCAGTTCTTTCTCTTTCTATGAGTGCTGATAGGATTGCTATTACTGCTATGAGAGATGAAGTCAAGTCTGCAAATTGGATATTCGGATCGCAAATGCTTCCTTTACCGCAGATCTCCAATATTCCCCCTAAACCCAAGACATTAATATCATGTGCCGGAAATCTCGCCAGTCTCGTTTTTTGTCCAAATGCGGTAATTGAGCAATATATTATCCCCGGATTTATTTTTGAAATGCTTTCATAGTCAATTCCAAGTTTTTTAGCAACCCCCGGGCGTAAACCCTCAACGATCACGTCCGCCTTTTCGACGAGTCCAAAAAACTTCTTTTTACCCTCTTCGTTTTTTAGGTCCACCCTTAATATTTCTTTACCCAAATTAAAAACTGCAAAAATTTCTTCAAACGCTCTCGTAGGCTCTCCAGCAGGGGTTTCGATCTTTATCACCCTTGCACCAAGAGAAGCAAGGATCCTAGTGCAGAATGGTGCGGGATAATAGGATGCAACCTCTAACACCATTATATCGAGCATGAATTACACTCTGTTGAAGGATTATATAAATTCCCCTTTTAAGCGAGCTACTTTGCAGACAGAAAGTCTTATTAACTGGACATATTGGCGGTATTGATGTCTATAACAGCATTTCTGGAGAATGGAAAGGCAGAGTATAGAGCAAAAAAGAAAGAATATTTGCAAAAATCTATCTTATTTAGTGCCATTGCTGGAATAGAGAGCCTTCTGATAGTTATTTGGGTTTTTGAACGTTTGGTGAGGTTTTATGAAAGCAATTGTGTTGATAGGCTCAAAAGCTGATTTGGATTATGCGAGAGAGATAGCAGAAAAGCTTAAGCTTTTTGGAATCGAGAGTGAGCTTAGGATCGCTTCGGCGCACAAAACTCCTGAATACTTGCTTGAGATCCTCAAAAGTTATGAAAACGAAGAGGTTATTTTCATCACAATCGCTGGAAGGAGCAATGCTTTGAGTGGATTTGTTGATGCAAATACTCTCAAGCCTGTGATAGCATCACCGCCATACAGTGACAAATTCGCTGGAGTAGATCTATTTTCAAGCATTAGAATGCCCTCAGGAGTTGCTCCAATGCTCGTGTTGGAAGCTGAGAACACCGCCTTAGCGGTTGCAAAGATCTTTGCAATGAAGGATGAAAGTGTAAGAAAAGCGGTAAAGGATTATCAAAGGAAAAAGAAAGAAGAAATAATTAAGGCGGATAGAGGTGCGGATCATGGGTAGTGTTAAGGACCTAATTGTGCTCAAGAGTCCAAATGGTGGACTCGGAGAGGGCATATTTGAGTTCTCGAATCGCTATAGTGTCTTCGACTACGGGGAAATGCCAGACAAGATCGAAGGAAAAGGAGTTTCCCTTTGCCTAATTTCGGCTTATTTCTTTGAAAAACTTGAAAAAATTGGAATAAAAACTCACTACGATGGACTAATTGAAGACAGCAGAGTAAAAAGGCTCGATGAGTTGAGCTCAGCGACAAATAAAATGAAAGTTAAGCTTGTCAGGGTTTTAAGACCAACTGGCAGAGATTACTCGATATTCAGCAGAGAGAAGGCAAACTTCCTGATTCCGCTCGAGATAATATACCGCAACAAAATTCCAGAAGGCTCTTCTTTGTTAAGAAGAATTGCGAGCGGAGAAGTAAAGCCAGAGGACTTTGGGCTTGAAGAAGTAAAGCCAAATATGAAGCTTGAAAAGCCAATTGCTGATTTCAGCACGAAACTTGAAGACGTTGACAGATATCTTAGCTATGAGGAGGCAAAGAAAATTTCGGGATTGAGCGATGAGGAATTTGAAAAGCTTAAAGAGATCGTGCTTAAAGTTGACGATCTAATCACAGCTGAAGTTTCAAAGGCGGGTTTGGAGAACGAAGACGGAAAGATCGAGCTGGCTTTTGATGATAAACGCGAATTCATGGTTGTGGATGCTGTTGGGACTCCAGATGAATGCAGATTTAGTTTTGAAGGCTTTGAGGTTAGCAAGGAGCTCTTGAGGGGCTATTACAAGAGGACAGAGTGGTATGAAAAAATAAAAACCTATAAGGGTAGAGAAAACTGGCGAGAACTCGTCGGAGTTCCGCCAAAGCTTAACCCAGAAGTAAAGAAGGCGGTTTCGGAACTATACATGGCTCTATGCAACGAAATAACTAAACGGAAATTCTTTGATGTTCCAAAGCTTCGCGCTGTTGTAAGGGAATTGAGGGGAATGCTATGAAAGCGGGCTTGGCTTTGGAAGATGGAACTTATCTCGAAGGTAAGGCTTTTGGAGCGGAAAAAATTGGCATAGGGGAGCTTGTTTTCTGCACATCGATGAGCGGTTATGTTGAGGCGTTGACGGATCCGAGTTATAAGGGTCAAATTCTAATGATGACCTATCCGCTTATTGGCAACTACGGGGTATGCAAAGAGGACTTTGAGAGCGACGGCGTTAAAGTTGAGGGCTTCGTGGTCCGTGAGCTCTGCAAGAAGCCAAGCAACTGGCGGAGCGAGATGAGTGTTGATGAACTGCTAAAGCAATACGATGTCGTGGGCATTGAAGGTGTTGACACCAGAATGCTTACAAAGAAGATCCGAATTTACGGCTCAATGAAGGCTGCAATTGGCGTAGGGGTTGAAAAGGATAAGCTGATCAAGATCGCAAAGGAACAGCCTTTCATAGGCGATATCGATCTTGTCGATAAAGTCTGCGTTAGGGAGCCGAAAAGGCTTGAAGCCAACGGGAAATACGAAGTTGTGCTCATCGACTGCGGTGTAAAGATGAGCATAGTTAGACAGCTTCTGAAGCGTGGAATTAACCTCACACTTGTGCCCTATAACTTTCCAGCTGAGAAGATCATAGAAATGAACCCTGATGGCGTCTTCATATCTAATGGCCCTGGCGACCCTGCAAGGGTCAGGGAAACAATTGAAACAATTCAAAAACTCGTTGGAAAGTTTCCAATGGCGGGAATTTGTTTGGGGCACCAGTTAATGGCTTTAGCTTTTAAAGCAAAGACTTTTAAGCTTAAATTTGGACACCACGGGAGCAATCAGCCAACCAAAGATCTTGAGACAGGCAGAGTTTTCATTTCAAGCCAGAATCACAACTTCTCGGTTGACGAAAAAACCCTGCCGAAGGGTTTCGAAGTGACGCAGATCAATCTTAACGACAGAACCGTCGAAGGACTCAAGCACAATGATCTACCAATAATAACGGTTCAATACCATCCAGAAGCCGGTCCTGGGCCACATGATACATATTTCTTCTTTGATCGATTTTTAGAGCTTTTGAGGGGTTGAAATGCCGAAAAGAGAAGATCTGAGCAAGATCCTGGTAATAGGAAGTGGTCCAATAGTCATTGGGCAGGCTGCGGAGTTTGACTACTCCGGAAGTCAGGCATGCAAGGCTTTGCGTGAAGAAGGCTATAAAGTTGTCCTCGTGAACTCAAATCCCGCGACGATCATGACAGATCCAGAAATGGCTGACACAGTATACATTGAACCCCTCGACGCTGAGATCGTTGCAAAGATCATTGAAAGAGAGACTCCTGATGCTCTGCTTCCAACTCTCGGTGGGCAAACTGGGCTTAATTTGGCAATTCAGCTCCATGAAATGGGTGTGCTCGATAAATATGGTGTAGAACTGATTGGAGCGAAAGCCGAGGCTATAAGAAAAGCGGAAGATCGGGAGCTATTTAAGCGGTGCATGCTCAAAATTGGACTTGAAGTGCCAAAAAGTGTTTCAGTCAATGATCTCAGCGAAGCTTTGGCTTTTGCGGAAGAAGTCGGCTTTCCACTTGTTATTCGCCCCGCCTTCACACTTGGCGGAACTGGTGGCGGTATAGCGTATAATAAGGAGGAATTAAAGGAGATCGTTTCCAAAGGGCTTAATCTTTCGATGATAAGGCAAGTCCTCGTTGAAGAGAGCGTCATAGGCTGGAAGGAGTTTGAGCTCGAAGTCATGCGAGATCTGGCAGATAACGTGGTCATAATCTGCCCTATTGAGAACTTTGATCCAATGGGCATACACACGGGAGACAGCATCACCGTTGCACCCGCCCAAACGCTCACAGACGTGGAATATCAGCAGTTGAGGGATGCATCGATTAAGATCATCCGAGAAATAGGCGTTGAAACTGGAGGTAGCAACATACAGTTTGCGGTCCATCCTGATAACGGCAGAATAGTTGCAATTGAGATGAATCCCCGTGTAAGCAGGTCTTCTGCATTGGCTTCAAAAGCAACTGGATTTCCCATTGCAAAGATCGCAGCAAAGCTTGCAATTGGATACACGCTTGATGAAATACCAAATGATATCACAAAAGAAACTCCTGCGAGCTTTGAGCCAACGATCGACTACGTGGTTGTTAAAGTTCCGCGATTTGCCTTCGACAAGTTTCCAACCGCGAATGCAATTCTTGGGACGCAGATGAAAAGCGTTGGGGAGGTAATGGCGATAGGCAGAACTTTTGAAGAGGCTTTGCAAAAGGCTTTGAGAAGCCTTGAAATAAGTCGCTATGGGCTTGGATCTGATGGAAAAGATAAGAACCCAACAAGGGAAGAGATCATTCAGAAGCTGAGATTTCCAAGTCATGATAGAATTTTCTACATTCGATATGCCTTCCTGCACGGTTTTACTGTGGAAGAAATTTACAAACTGACAAAGATCGATCCTTGGTTCCTTGAGAAGGTGAAGAACATAGTGGATTTTGAAGAAAAACTCAAAGATATAGCCAAAAAGGTTAAAATTGATGAAGTTCCTAAAGAAGTGCTGGTTGAGGCTAAAAAGCTTGGCTTCAGCGACAAACAGCTCGCCCATATTTTCAAATGCACTGAGCGAGAAGTTAGGGCGATTAGAAAAAGTTTGGGTGTTAAAGCGGTTTACAAAATGGTCGACACATGTGCAGCTGAATTTGAAGCCAAAACGCCTTACTACTACTCAACTTACGAAGAAGAGAATGATGCAATTCCAAGTAAGCGTAAGAAGGTTATGATCCTTGGTAGCGGTCCAAACAGGATTGGGCAGGGTATTGAGTTCGATTACTGCTGCGTTCATGCGGTTAAAAGCCTTAAGGAAGATGGCTACGAGACTATAATGGTTAACTGCAACCCTGAGACAGTTTCAACGGACTACGATACTTCTGACAGACTTTACTTTGAGCCCATAACGCATGAAGATGTGATGAACGTCTACGAAAACGAGGAGCCTGTGGGTGTAATGGTTCAGTTCGGTGGGCAAACACCGCTGAACATAGCTGAAGAGCTTGAAGAGAGTGGTGCGAAAATATTGGGAACTTCTGTCGACTCCATAGATATAGCTGAAGACAGAGAGAGATTTGAAGTGCTAATGAAGGAACTTGGAATTCCAAGGCCACCGAATGGCATAGCTTTTAGCGTCGAAGAGGCAAAGGAAGTTGCAAGGAGAATAGGCTATCCCGTGCTTGTGCGTCCAAGCTATGTTCTCGGCGGTAGAGCAATGGAAATTGTCTATGAGGAGAGTGAGCTGGAGAGATACATCAATGAAGCTCTTGAAGTAAGCCCTGAGAAGCCAATACTGATCGACAAATTCCTTGAAGATGCGATCGAGCTCGAAGTTGACGCACTTTGCGATGGTGAAGATGTCTTCATAGGCGGAATAATGGAGCACATAGAAGAGGCGGGAGTTCACAGCGGTGATTCCGCATGCGTTCTGCCACCTGTTTCGCTCTCAGAAGACGTAATAAGAAGGGTTGTGGATTACACAAGAAGAATCGCTCTGGCATTAAAAGTAGTTGGACTTGTGAACATTCAATACGCCTTAAAGGACGACGTGCTATACATTCTTGAGGCAAACCCAAGAGCGAGCAGAACGGTGCCTTTCGTGAGCAAAGCAACGGGGGTTCCGCTTGCAAAGATCGCTGCAAAGCTGATGATGGGAGTAAAGTTAAAAGAGCTTGGATTGAAAGAACCAAAAATGAAACATTTGGCGGTAAAAGAGGCGGTTTTTCCATTCATAAAACTTCCGGGTGTAGATCCTGTGCTTGGACCCGAGATGAGGTCAACTGGAGAAGTTATGGGTATAGACTACAACTTCGGCTTGGCTTACTACAAAGCGGAGCTTGCTGCGGGTATGAAGTTACCAACAGAAGGGAACGTGCTTGTGAGTGTGAAAGACAGAGATAAACCAAAAATAGTCTCTGTAGCTAAAAAAATCGCCGAATTTGGTTTTAAGATACTTGCAACTGAAAATACAGCAAGATATCTGAGAGAACACGGAATTGAGGCTGAAATTGCTCTTAAGGTAAGTCAAGGTAGACCAAATATTGTTGACATGATCATAAATGGGCAAATTCAGCTGATAATAAACACTCCAAGCGGTGTTAGAGGAAAAACGGAGGGCTACGAGATCAGAAGAGCTGCAATTGAATACGGAGTGCCTTACGTTACAACTATTCCCGGAGCACTTGCGGTCGTGAAAGCAATTGAAGCTATAAAGGGTGGTAAGCTAACGGTGAAATCACTGGAGGAGTATCATGAAGAACTTCGAGGATTATCTCAGTAGCCTTATAAACCTCGATTTTAGCAGAGAAGAAAGAGCAGGAAAGCCAGAAGCGATTTTTGGAGAAGGAAAGCCAGTTGAAGTAATCTTGAGGATAGCAGAGGAATACAAGAAAGCTGGAAAACCAGCACTATTTACAAGGCTTAACAAAGAGCAGATGGAGGCTTTGAGAGCTATTGGAGCAGAAATAAACGAGATTGCAAGAACTGCAGTGTTTGGAAAAGCTGAAAAAGTATTGGGAAGAGTTGCCATACTAACAGCTGGCACCGCAGATATTTCTGTTGCAGAAGAAGCAAGAGTGACCGCAGAGTTTCTTGGGTTGGAAGTTCTTCGCTTTTACGATGTTGGCGTTGCGGGACTGCACAGGATCTTAGAGCCCGTAAAGACAATAAGAGAGAAGAAGGTCGATAGCGTGATTGTCGTTGCGGGCATGGAAGGTGCTTTGCCTTCAGTAATTGCAAGCCTCGTCGATGTGCCAGTTATTGCGGTTCCCACCTCGATCGGTTATGGAGTTCATTTAAAAGGGATTTCAACACTTTTTGCAATGCTACAAAGCTGTCCCTCTGGAGTTGCGGTCGTTAACGTCGACAACGGCTTCGGTGCGGGAGTTTTTGCCTATTTGATCTCGAGAGTTAAGAGCCGGTAGCCAAGATCCTTTTACTTTATCTTACTTTTACTTTTTCAGAAGCGTAGTAACATTTAAATTTTGGATGAGCTCAGAACTTGCAATGCTCTCGATCAGAGTCAACAACTGGCTTTATATAACAAAGCAAAACTTTTATATAGTAAAGCAAAAGTATGCTTCAAAAAAAGAAATGATTGACGGAACACTTCTAGCCTTTTTCTTAGCTTTATCGACATATATTCTATTGAAATTAGCGAGTTACTTCTCTGAAAAATGGATAATCCTAATCTCTGTTTTCACTTTCTTAATCGGGTTTAGAATGCCAAAATCTTCGCTTAAAATTCTAGTAGTAGTCTTCTCTATCTCGTTGATTTACCAAAACTTTGTCGTTGGGATCTTAACATTTTTTGCCTTGTTGTATCTGAGTTCTTTTTATGAAAGCTCTGAAAAATTGAAAATGTCTCTTTATTTGGCTTTAATCCCACTAATGTTCCTTGGTATGGAGTTTTTACCGATCATTGCAGTTTCTCTTATTTTTGGATATAGGGCGGGTCTAAAAACTTCGATCTTAGCCCTTGGTGCTGGCATTTTCTTTACTGCAGTGCTTTGCTATCCGAACTTCGGTCACTTCAGCCCGGGCTTCTCAAATCAAATTGTTTCTACTCTGAAACCACCACAGGAAATTATAACGATCTCAAGCCTATTTAAGCTCGAAGGTTTTGAGATCTCTCGAGTCGGTTTGTTTTTAAATTATATCCTCAATTCCAGTTATTTGGTTGTGTTCATTTTATGTTACGCTCTCCTCGGAGTTATTCCGGGTTATTTAAAAGACGCACTATCAGGATTTGGAGATTTTTATAAATTTTTAGCTGTGGTTGTGTCGAGCAACTTGGTTGTTTTAGTCTTCGCATATCTTTATTACCCTCTTCCTGGACTCGAATTGAATTTCCTAAACTTTGCTGAAATTAGTATTTTATCGATTTTTGCATGGCTTTTATACATTTTCTTTAGTCCATTTCGGAGAATAGAGAGAACTGAGCAAGAAGATCGAGTTGAAATACAACCACAGACTCAAGTCGAGACTGAAATTAGAGAAATTGAGGGAGGTAGATTAGAAGCTTTGAGGAGAGAAATTGAAGGAGGTGGTAAGAATTAGTCAAATCTCCATTGTAAGGCTTGAGATAAAAAATCCAAATAAAGAGATCGCTGGAAAAGCCTTTCAAAAGTTAATAGAGCTACACTCCGGAGTTTTCACAAGAGAAGTTTACGATTACTATGGCAAAAAACAGAAGGTCGATTTTGGAATGAAAATTGGGAATAAGACCATTGGAATAAGAGTTACTGACAAAATAGAATTTCTTGGTGATGAATTTCTTCTGAAGTCTTTGTTTAGGGGCATAATGGAAGAGTTCAATGAAATATACGCAGCAATTTCAATATCCGAGATTCTGAGATCTTTCGGCTATAAAGTTAATACCAGAAAAATGGAGGAGGGAATTTACATAGAAGCGGAGAGGTGAAATAGATGAGAATAAGGGTTTTTGTAAGAGGTAATGAGACTGTATTTGATTTTGAGGGATTTTTGGGGAAAGCTTGTCTCTCGGAATTTGATAGGATCACTGGTGCCCTCTCTAAATTAGGTTTTGTAGTGAAAGTTAAAGAGCTCAGAATGAAAAATTCTTCGGAGGTAAAGAATGGCACAAGCTTATCTGAAAGGTCTTAGACTTGTAATACTTGCCAATAATGAAGAAAACGAGGAGATCTTGAAAAAAATGAGGGAGTTATTTGAAGTTGAGGTCGAATACATAGGAAGGTGTGGATAATGGACTGGATCGAAGAGTTCAGAGTTAAGAGGAGATCGCAGTTTTCAACTGTTACTATTTTCCAAACCAGAGATCCAAAAAGGCTACCGCAGTTCATAAAGTCTGTTGGTAATGAATTTAATGAGATCTACTGTTATTTGCTTCTTCGTGGACTTATCAGGGTAAAGTTAACAAAGGGGGCTATGCTCTATGAAAAAGTAAGTGCTGGCTCTCTGCTCTCTAGCGGGGTAAGAAACATAGAAACAGCTCTAGAACAAATGGATGAAATTTTTGGTAGATCTGAAAGGGTTCTTTTTATAATCCAAACGCATGGAAAGAATGATGCCCTATTGCAAGCTTTAAAGGCTTGGATTTTTGATGAGGACGTTTATTTTAGAAACCACTCGATCTGCGTTTTTGCAGAAAATCCAGAGCTAATTTTCGACAACGAGACTTTAAAGTATTCAACTCTCATAAAAATAACACCAAGCACCGAAGAAGAGAGAAGGGCTGTGCTTAGGGAGATAGCTTCTTCTTTTGGTAATAAAATTGGGTTTGATGAAAAGATCGTAAAAATAACATCAGGATTAACACTCCACGAATTGGAGAGCGTCGCTTTGGAGTCGATTTATCGGTATCGAAAGCTTGATGAGAGAGCTTTGATTGGTTACAAGTATGAGGTGATAAAAAAAGCGGGAATTATCGACGTAGAAAATCCAGAATTCGGATTTGAAGCTGTTGGAGGTTACGAAATTGTGAAAGAATTTATAAGAGATAATCTAATAAAAATATTCACCGAGTATGAAATAGCGGAAAAGCTTGGAATCAGACCCCCGAGAGGTATATTGCTATTCGGTCCTCCCGGGACAGGAAAAACTCTAATCGCAAGAGCTATGGCAAAGGAACTCGGATTGCCATTTCTTAGGCTTAAAACAGAGTTCATAGTTTCGAAGTGGTATGGTGAAACGGAGAAAAATCTCGCAATTGCAATAGAGGTTGCGGAGGAGATGGCTCCATGCATCGTCTTCATTGACGAGATCGACAGATTTGGCAAAAGAGAAGGTTATGAGCATGACACTACGAGAAGAGTTTTTTCAATGCTTCTTGAGTGGCTTGGAGATAACAGAAGAAAGTCTATAATTCTTGGCACAACCAATAAACCACAGAATCTTGATGAAGCCTTCATAAGAGTTGGAAGATTCGACTATTTAATACCGATTCTTTTCCCAGACGAGAACGCAAGGACTCAGATAATAAGGGTTCATACCGAAGTGGTAAGACAAGTTCCTCTGAAGAACGTAAATATAAGCGAAATCGCCAGAAGAACCGAATTTTTCACTGGTGGTGAGATAGAGGAGCTCGTGCTTAGAGCTGCTAGGAACGCTCTGAAAAAGGGAAGAGATTATGTTTCTCAGGAGGACTTTGAGGAAGCTCTCAGCTCATTTAGCGTAAACCTGAAAGAAAGAGAGAAAATAGTTCTTGAATACCTTTCTCTTGCAGAAATTTATTGTAATGACTTAAAATTCTTTACCAAATTATCAAAAAGCATGGGTTCAAGAATTGAGGCTTTCTACAAGAGTATTTCTAATGAAGGTAAATGAATTTTATTCTTTGCTTAACATCTTAATACGTCTTTCTTAGTTTTTTATTATAGTTCTTAATCTAAACCTCCAATTTAAGAAAAAAGTTATAAAATTATTTCATCTGAAATTCAGGCTTTCTTTTTTCGAAGAATGCCAAAACCGCTTCTCTGAGCTCACCAGTGGCTATTGAGAGCATGATCGAAAGAACTTCGTAGTATAGCCCAGATTGCTGATCCGCTCATGATCGTCAAAAATAGAAAATTAGTTAAATAAGAGGGAGAGTTAGTTTTATGCAGTTCGAGTTTACTCAGGAACAGGAGGATATAAGAAGAGCGGTTAGAGATTTTGCAACGAAGGAATTTCTTAAGGAAAAAGCGGAAGAATTTGATAAGAAAGAAGAATTTCCGTTTGAGATCTGGAAAAAGGCTTGTGAGCTCGGATTTATCGGCACTCACTTCCCCGAGGAGTATGGTGGGGCGGGAATGGGTTGTCTTGAAAACATAATTGTAACCGAGGAATTCTGCAGAGCGGATAGCACGATTGGTAGTGCTATAATTCTCTCAGACTTCTCTTGCGAGCTTTTGATTATGTTTGGAAGCGAGGAACAAAAGAGAGAGGTTTTGCAGAAGGTTGCAAAAGGAAAAGCGATCACAGCGGGTTGCTATACCGAACCTGAAGCGGGAAGCGATCTGACTGCGATCAGAACTAAAGCGGTGAGAGATGGAGACGAATGGGTAATTAATGGCTCCAAGACTTTTATAACGAATGCCCCAATAGCAGATTACTTTATAATACTGGCTGTGACTGAAGAAACCCAGCCAAGATATCGCGGTTTCACGACTTTTCTTGCGAAGAAATGCCCCGAGATCAAAGTAACTCCCATTAAAGGAAAACATGGCATAAGAGCTTCACCAACCGGAGAAGTTGCCTTTAAGGATCTCAGAGTTGGTGATGACGCAATAATAGGGACTCTTAACAGAGGGTTCTATCAGGTTCTGGAATTCTTCAACGAGAGCAGAATTGAAATTGCCGCACAAGCTTTGGGAATAGCTCAGGGAGCCTTTGATCGGACAGTTAATTACTTAAAGCAAAGAAAGCAGTTTGGACAGCCAATAGGAGCTTTTCAGGCTTTACAACACAGAATTGCAGATCTGAAGGCGGAAATTGAGGCTGTAAGAATGCTCGTTTATAAAGCTGCATGGAATTTTGATGCTAAAAAGCCAGATCCATCTTTGACTTCGATGGCAAAATACCTTGCTGGAAAATTGGCGGTGAAGGTTTGCGATGAAGCGGTGCAAATGCATGGAGGCTACGGATATATTGCGGAATACGAAGTTGAAAGATTCCTGAGGGATGCAAAGATCACGGAGATCTATGAAGGGACCAAGGAAGTTCAGCTGAACACGATTGCAAGGGAAATTTTTGGAAAGCTGAGATAATCTTATATATTTTTAAACAAAATGCATTATTGTGGCGAAAAAAGTAATTATTGCGATTGACAGAGACGATGACTTGGGACAGAAGGTTGGGATCATTTCTCCAGTTATTGGTAGAGAGAATGTTCTTCAATCCGCTGTAAGGCTTGCTTTAGCAGATCCAGAAGATTCTGATGCAAATGCGATGTTCTCTGCGGTCAAGATCTACGATGAACTAATTGAGAAGGGAGAAGATTGTGAAGTGGTGGTTGTTGCGGGAGATAAAAACGTTGGGAAAGTCTCTGACAATAAAATTGCAGATCAGCTTGACAGAATAATGGTGAGTTTAAATCCAGAGAGAGTGATCGTTGTAACAGACGGCTCTGAGGATGAGTTTGTAATGCCACTTGTTTATTCGAGGTTTAAGGTAGATCTGCTTCATAGAGTTGTGGTTAAGCAAAGCAAAACTCTTGAAAGCACCTATTTCATGCTTAGAAGAATGTTCAATGAACCGAAAGTTGCAAGGGTTACGCTTGCTCCTATTGGGATAATCTTTCTTGTTTACTCTTTCTTTCTGCTTATACAGCACCCTGAGTGGGGAGTAGGAGGTATAATCCTATTCTTGGGTCTCTACTTCATTTCAAAAGCTTATGGGCTGGATAAAATACTCGGAACGTATGCTGAGGGGATACGGAGGAGTGTGAGCGAAGGTAGACTCTCATTTGTATTCTACCTTGGTGCGGGGATTCTAATGCTTATAGGATTCGCAATTGGCTTTAATGCTTCAATCGCTCAAAGTATCCCACACATTGCGGTTGCTACCTTCATATTCTACAGTATTGCCTGGATCACGTTCTCAGGAGTGGCTATGGCAATTGCAAGAGCAATAGATGCCTTCGGTGAAGGAAAGAGAGTTGGAAAACATTTTACATCCGCCTTTATAACGATCTCGATCGGTCTTGTAATCTGGGGGACTGCGGGATACATTATAAACCCGGAGATTAGAGATTCGATCTATAGATTTGCTGCAGCAATTTTTGCAGCTCTTTTTGTTTCAGCGATCGGTTTAATCTTTACAAGAAGATTATGACCTCTTCAAGTCTTTTTAATCGTTTCTTTTTTCTTAAGCAGACCACCTCACTTCTTTGCAAGCGTTGAAACGTAAGCCAGAAATGCTGAAAGCTGGATCCTTTCGTTAGCTCCCTCGGTTAGTCTAAAGTCTATCTCGCCCAGTTTATCGATCAACAGAACCTTCAGCTTCTCATTCATGTTTGAAGAAGTGATCTCTCTGAAGAGCTGTGCAATCACGTCTTCACCGCTCATGCCATATTCAAGCATAAGCTTGCTCAACTTTTCACGAGCTTCGACAAAGTTGCCCTTAAGAGCGGTTTCGAGAATTTGAGCAATTTCTTCTGGCTGTGCGGTTGCGGTGATCTGAAAGATCTTCTCTCGATCAACAACTTCTCCAATTGCTGCCGCACCTTGGAGAGCATTAATGGCTCTTCTGAAATCTCCACCAGAGATGTATAGAATTGCCTCAATTCCGTCTTCGGTAATCTTTACCCCTTCTTTTTGGCAGATCTCAACTATTCTTTTCTTCATCGCTTCCTTGGGCACGGACTTGAACCTGAAAACAGCACATCTGCTTTGAATTGGCTCTATGATCCTGCTCACGTAATTACAGCTTAGAATGAATCTACAGCTTCTTGAGAACATTTCCATTGTTCTTCTAAGCGCAGCCTGAGCGTCAGCGGTTAATGCATCCGCTTCATCAAGGAATATTATTTTAAAAGGTGCCCCACCAATTGGGGCGGTTCTTGCGAATTCCTTGATCTTGTGCCTAACAACGTCAATTCCTCTCTCATCGCTTGCGTTCATCTCGATGAAGTTGTCCCTCCAGATCTCGCCAAAGAGATCTCTCGTTAATGCTATTGCTGTTGCGGTCTTTCCCGTGCCGGGGGGACCAGAGAAAAGCATGTGAGGAATGTTTTTCCTCTCAACGTATCCTTTTAGCCTTTTTATGATCTCCTCTTGTCCAACAACCTCGTCGAGGGTTTTTGGTCTATACTTTTCGACCCAGATCTCGAATTCTTCCATTGCTTTTTGTTTCAGTTCCTTGTAAAAAAACCTATCGTATAAACAAACAGGGTTTAATTTTTTGTTCTTAACCTGCCTAAAGTTGGAATTTTTTCGAATTTTATGAAAAATCCCAGTTCTTCCAAGTATGCCTTGGAAAGCTTTCCCTCACCGTGGATCAGCAACTCAAGCAGGTCGTTTTCTTCGTCTATATCGACAGAAGAGTAAAATGAGTCAAAAACTCTGTAGCTGAAGCCTGCGGATTCTGCAATCTTCATATGTTTCAGGAAACTGCAGTAGTGATACGAAACTCTGAAACCCTTTTTTCTAACGAGAAGCATGTTCGTTCCAC
Organism: Archaeoglobales archaeon; assembly: GCA_030055595.1. GTDB lineage: Archaea > Halobacteriota > Archaeoglobi > Archaeoglobales > Archaeoglobaceae > WYZ-LMO2. Next base: position 99,947 of record JASFYH010000001.1, read on the forward strand.
CTTTTCTCCCGGGAGCGATTACTACATCCTCTTTGCAACTTAAAAACCTATTAACTGTCTCTGGATTTAGCAAAGCTAAATCAGACATTATGATGGCTTTGGGAACATCGTTAAGTTCGGAATTCACACATTCGTCCAGCGTTCTGTTATCCTCTAAAAAATCAATATGCAAATCTAAGTCAATCTTAGAAGTCGATATGACTTTTATTTCGAGATCAAGATTCCTCAGAACGTTTACAACATCTAAAAGCATCAACTCAGCAAATTTCTTCCTCTCTCCCTCGCTTAAAACACTGCTAAGGCGAGATTTTGGATTTATCGGTTTAAAAGGAACCACTACTTTCATGAAAAGATCCTTTCGACAAGCCAATCCGCATTGAATTTAACAAGATCTTCATAGTTCTGTCCATTTCCGAGGAAAAGCACAGGTTTTTGAGTTACATAACTGATCGAGATTGCAGTCCCACCCTTTGCATCCGCATCGATCTTCGTTAGAATGCTTCCGTTTATTCCGATCATTTCGTTGAACATCCTCGCCCTCTCCACAGCATCGTTTCCCGCAACGCTCTCATCAACAAATATGATCAGATCTGGCTTCGTAACTCTCTTTATTTTTTCAAGCTGATCTAATAGGTTCTTTTTTGTGTGCATTCTCCCAGCGGTGTCTGCTAATACTATATCGATACCCTTGCTTTCAGCGTGCTTTAATGCATCGAAGATCACTGCTGTGGGATCTGAGCCGGGATTGTGTTTTATAAGCCTGATTCCGAGCCTTTTTGCGTGCTCCTCAATCTGCTCTATAGCTCCCGCTCTAAACGTGTCTCCAGCAGCGATCACAACGCTGTATTTGTTCATTAGCCTTTTTGCAACTTTTGCAATCGTTGTAGTTTTCCCTGTGCCATTAACACCTACGAATATGATGTTTAAAGGCTTCTTCTCCTTTAACCTCTTGCTGACAAATTCATCAAAATCAAATTGGTTCTTCTGAAGAATTTCTACTAAAACCGCCTTCAATTCGTTCTCGACAATTTTGTATAGACTTTCTCCAATCTTCTTTCTTCTTCCCGCAAGCCTGCCCTTTAGACTTTCCCTTATCTCGCTAACGACTTCAAAAGCTACATCGCTTTCAAGTAAAGCCACTTCAAGCTCGTCGAGAACCTCATCAACTTTTTCCTCGCTTATAATGACTTCTCCACTTGCAATAGCGGATACCTTTTCTCCTACACTACCAAGATCTACTTTCTCCTTTAACTGCTGAAGCTTCTCCTTCAGAGCTTTGAACATTTTACTCCTCTTTCTTCTTCGAAAGCTCCGCTATTTCCTGCTGGATCTTTGAAGCTTCGAGGGCTATTCCCCTGAGGGTATTAGTGGTCTCAGCGCTCGACTTCTCAATTTCCTCAAGCCTCTTTTTCACAAAAGCAAGAGCGCTCTCGACATCCTTTTCTACAACAATTCCCGAACCTATGTCAACAAGGACTTTTTTGCACTCTTTTATGTCTGAATAAGCGTAAATGCCACCACCAAAACTGATAAGTGCATTTACTTCTTTTTCAGAGCCTTTTAAGAACTCGAGTGTAGAGATTGCCCTTCTATACTCATTTGCGACAAGCTCAAGCTCAACCAATCTCCTCTGCAACAACTCGAAGTCCTTCTGGAGCTGTTGAAGTATTGCTACTTTTTCTTCGATGCTCATTCACCCACCTTTTTTATTTCGTCTATCTTAATTAAGTATCTCTTTACCTTATGATTGCTACCTATAATCGACATCAGCTTCTCAACCGCCAGCTTTTCGCTCCTCGCATTCACAACCTTCTTAAACTTTTTCCAGCCATCCACATCCTTAAAAGAACCTTTTATCTCGAACATAAAACCACCTCACGGAAATAACGCTTCGTCAATAATTCCTAATTCCAATCCAGTTGTGTCTCTACCAACAACATATCCTTTCGAATTCGCAAGAATGCTTGAGCCGACCATGTCGTTGCCAAAGTTGGCAGTGCCTTTCAAAGGTTCGACTCCCATGAGCTTTTTGATCTTTTTCAGCTCCCATTCTGTTGCATTTGGGTGCACAATTCCACCTTTGTTGGTTATCACACCCGCCATTCCGACCGTTTTTATACCTCCAATTGTTCCATATGCTATTTCGATGCCAAGAAAGTCGCTTATCTCTTCAACTGTCTTCGAGGCTATCTCTGGATGCGAAATCCCGCCCTTGTCGTTCAAACAAAAATTGTTCCCCACACAGGTCATTGGAGTATCTATGACTTTTACATCAACCTTACTCTTCAGCTTCTCAAGTTCTTTGCCCATTATACTATTACTGACAACAACTCCCCGAGAATTCATTGCAATCATCGCTCCAACGAGCTCTGAACCAGAAATAGTGGTTGTAATTACCTCAACTCCCAAAGTTTCTCTTAAAGAAGATTCGAGTTTTTCGTCAAATACTCCTACTACGGCAAAATTCTCAGAGACCCTTGCATACAGACCGATAAGTGGATTTCCGTGAACAGCTAAAAGTTTCATGCAAGTTCAACTTCAACCACGCCGTCGTCGAACTTCACCGCTCTAACTCTGATCCTTGCGGGAGCCCATTTAGCTCCCCTGCTCCAAAGATACTCATTAACCTTCTCGTCAATCTTCACGTTCTCCGGTGGAACCTTCATGTGCCTGCTAAGAAAATTCCTGAGATAAATCGAAGCCTTCTTAGCTCTCACCCACCTTGGATAGCCAACAAGTTTCTGCCTGAGCCTCAGAGAGTAAATTCTCTCTACCTGTATGTTCGCCATAAAGACACCTCAGACTTTCAGCTTTCTCCTTCTCCAATACCTTCTCTTCGGGCTACCAAAAACTCTTCTGCCTGTTTTCATCGTAACCCATACGGGTGCACGAACGTTCTGCTTTAACGCCTTAGCAAGCCTTAACTTAACACCGAGAGTTTTCTTTCCCATAAGATCACTTCCTAACAATTTTTGTTTCTCTTTTCTTTTGAGCTCTCTTCAAGATCTCAACAAGCATATCGTCTGTGATCTTGCTCTGAATTTTACCCGCCTGAGCCAAATAGACGAGCTGGGTTTCGACCGCCTCTGCGATCTCTGGATGAGCAAGTTTCAATCTTCCAAGCCTTTCTCTTGCCTCAGGCTCAAGTATAGTCCTGAGTATTGCCTGCTTCTGAGCTTCATACTGCCTCCTCATCTCCTCCTGCTTTCTAAGTTCCTCAATCTCCTTTTGTCTTTGCATCTCAAGGATCTTCCTTCTTCTTATTTCCTCCAGCTCGTCCATAGCATCACCTCAATACTTGCCCAGCTCTGGAACAGTCTTAGAGAGTTCAGCCTTCAACTCCATTGCTACTTTGTCCAGATAAGCTCTACCCGCGGGCGTTAAAACTCGACCCTTAGAAGTCTTCTTAACGAAGCCCAACTGCTCAAGCTGGTGCAAAGCATTTCTGATTATGGCTCCACTTCCTTTGGTGAAGTGTGCGGGTCTAACTCCACGTCTCTTTCTTCCACCATAGTAAGTCCTGAGCCTCTCAATTCCCACGGGACCATCTATATAGATCCTTCTAAAGATCGAAGCGAGCCTCATATACCACCAATCTGGCTGATCAGGAGCTCTTTCTCTGTTCAATCCCGTCTTTACGAATTTTGCCCACTCAGGTGGAGATACCGCAGATTTCAATTTTTCTGCAACCCTGCTTATGAGCAGTTCTGCGGGCACATCGTATACGCTCATCAGATTCACCTCTCCAAGGTTATCACATACCCTCTTACGTCCCTAACCCTACACTCGAGCTTCCCAGTCAATTCTTTCACCACCAAATCCTTATCGCTCCTGCTCTCGAAATTCTTGAGCAGTTTGATCTTTACAACTCCCCTCTTTTCAAGTTGGGAATTTATTTCGTTTATTAAACTTTCCGTTATTCCATTCTTCCCAACATTGATCTTTACTATTTCCATTTCCTTTATGCTGACTCTCAACTAAAAAATTTTTTCATGGGAAGAGAGGCGGAATTTTAAGCCCAAGCCACTCTTTCAAGCCGAACATTAGATTCATGTTCTGTATAGCCTGTCCGCTTGCCCCTTTAACCATATTGTCGATCGCTGAAACAACTACAACTCGATCACCGCCGGAATAGAGTGCTATGTCGCAGAAATTGCTTCCCCTAACCTGAGTCAGCTTTACCTCATCCTGAAGCCTGATAAAGTAGCAATCTCGGTAGAAGTCCTCATATACCCTGTAAAGCTCTTCTTTGCTAAGTTCACCACGCAGAAAAACATGGGCATTTGTAAGAATTCCCCTTGAGCCTGGGAAGACTTGCGGTGTGAAATACACCTTAACGTCCTGCTGGAACCTCGAAAGCTCCTGAACGATTTCGGGGAAGTGTCTGTGATCTGTGATCTTATACGGGACTATTGACTCGTGCAAATTTGGATAATGTGTGAAATCAGAAGGACTCTCACCCGCTCCAGTTATACCGCTCTTGCAGTCAAAAACAACTCTTTCGATCAATTCAAGTTTTGCGAGTGGTGCAACAGCCAAGATCGTGCCAGTTGGATAACATCCGGGATTTGCTACCAGATTTGCCTTTTTAATTGCCTCCCTGTGCAATTCAGGAATACCGTAGACCGCTTCGATATAGGCGGTATGTTTCTTTCCATAGGTTTTCTCATAGACTTCTTTTGGCAATCGATAGTCCGCAGACAGATCTACGACTTTAACGCCCATTTCAAGCAGTTTAGGAGCGTAGAGCATCGCTTCTCCATGCGGAACCGCTGTGAATACTACATCGCAATCAGAGAATTTTTCGACCTCTGGACTGCAGAATTTCAGATCATAAAATCCCTTAAGGAATTTATGAAGCTTCCAAACTTCTTTTCCTTCAAATCTTCTCGAAGAAATTGCAGAAACTTCTGCCTCAGGATGCATTGCAAGCAATCTAAGCAGTTCTCCGCCAGTGTAACCGCTCGCACCGATAATTCCGATATTCATGCCCCAAGTTTGACTTGCTAAATATAGTCTTTTCTACATGCAAAAAATTTAAATAAAAAGTGATATTATGTTTTTGAGGGTGTCAAAATGAGGTTCTTTGTCATAGGCTTCGGACAGGCGGGAGGAAAGATCCTCGACATGTTCGTCGAGAATGAGAAGAAAAGAGGATCGAATATCAGAATGAGATGGCTTGCTGTAAATTCTGCAAGAACAGATCTAATCGGATTAAAGCATGTGCCAATGCAAGATCGAATATTGATCGGGCAAACAGTTGTTAAGGGACATGGCGTTGGAACTGACAATAAACTGGGTGCAAAGATCACTCAGGACGAAATTGAGACTATTTTGAACGCGATTGACGAAAGGGGAACTCATGATCTTGATGCTTTTTTGATCATCGCGGGTCTTGGTGGCGGAACCGGTAGTGGTGGTGCGCCGGTTCTCGCGAAATATATATCTGAGATGTATTCTGAACCTGTATATGCTTTTGGAATTCTTCCCGCCCCAGAGGAGGGTAAGCTTTACTCCCTCAATGCTGCAAGGAGTATGGTCTCAATAATGAAATACGTAGATAATCTCATTCTATTTGACAATGGAGCTTGGAAATTTGAGGGATTGAGCCTTAAGGAGTCTTTTTCAAAGATTAACGAAGAGATCGTTCGTAGAATAGCTTTACTTGCAAGAGCGGGAGAACCTATTGAGGACATGGTTGGCGAGATGGTCGTGGACAGCAGTGAGGTTATAAATACGCTCAAAGGTGGTGGAATCTCTTCTATTGGCTACGCAACAAGCTTAGCAGAAACTGAGCCAAAGAAGGGTTTCTCATTATTCAGGCGAGCTAAAAAAGAGAAGGAAGATATGGAGACAATCGAAGGAGATAAAGCCATAAAGATCTCTTCCCTTGTTAGAAGGGCTGCACTTGGCAGATTAACGTTGCCATGCAACATAAGCAGTGCTGAGAGAGCGTTAGTCTTGGTTGCTGGCCCTCCAGAGCATCTTGACAGAAAAGGACTTGAGAAGGCAAAGATCTGGCTTGAGGAGCAGATTGCGGGAGTTGAGGTAAGGGCGGGAGATTATCCAACAAGAAGGACGAAATACGTTGCTGCACTTGTATTATTAGCGAACGTTACGGACGCTCCGAGAGTTAAGGAACTACAACAGCTCGCAATTGAGGCAAAAGAAGGCATCGAGGCTGCAGAAAAAGAAAGAATTGAGAAGACTATCGGTCTCTTCGACGAGGATCTCGAACCTTTGATATGAAAATAATTGTCGCCCTGACTGGAGCAAGTGGGCAAATAGTGGGTATTAGGCTTATTGAAAAATTAAGAGCTAAAGGAATCGAGGTTTATGCAATAGCTTCAAGAGCTGCAAAGATAACGATGAAAAGTGAAACTGAATACGACGAAATTCATTTGCGGAACATTGCAACAAAGTTCTACGATGAAGATGAAATATACGCCCCATTTTCGAGCGGGAGTTTTAAGCATGACGGCATGGCGATCGTGCCATGTAGTATCAAGACCGCATCGAGCATAGCCTATGGTATTACGGACAATCTGATCACGAGAGCTGCGGATGTAACGCTCAAAGAGAGAAGAAGGCTAGTTATTGGCGTGAGAGAAGCTCCGTTGCATGAAGGGCATCTCTCCGCTTTACTGAGGCTATCAGAACTTGGGGCGGTAGTTTATCCGCTGGTTTTGTCATTTTATACCAAGCCAAAAAATATTGAAGATCTCGTAGATTTCACAGTTTCGAGAATAATGGAACAGCTTGGAATTGAAGTTGACTACAAGAGATGGGAATGAAAGCCATAATGGTCGGTGGAACAACAAGCAGTGCTGGAAAGTCTTTGCTAACAATGGCTCTATGTAGAATTCTTGCCAAAAGAGGCTATGAGGTTGCACCTTTTAAGGCACAGAACATGAGTCTAAACTCTTTTGTAACAAAAAAAGGCAAAGAAATCGCGATAGCTCAGGCGATGCAGGCTTTCGCTGCTGGAATTGAGCCAGATGAGAGAATGAACCCTATTTTGCTGAAGCCAAAGGGAAACTTCGTTTCACAGCTTGTTGTCCTCGGAGAAGCGCTTGGAGACATTGATTCAAGAGACTATTACAAAAAGATCCCAGAACTCAGAAAGGTAGTCGAAGAAGCTTACGAAAGTCTTTCAGAAGAATATGAGATAATAGTAATCGAAGGAGCGGGCGGAATGGCTGAGATTAACCTTTACGAGAGAGATCTTCCAAATATACACATAGCAAGGTATGCGAAGCCAGCTATTATAATAATTGGCGATATCGAACGTGGTGGCGTCTTTGCGTCGCTCTATGGAACTTACAAGCTTCTGCCAGACGATATAAGGGAACTCGTAGCAGGTTTTGTGATAAATCGGCTTCGTGGCTTTAAAGAGTTCCTTGGAGATGGAATAAAGAAAATTGAAGCTCTTTGTGGTGTTCCTGTGCTTGGAATTATTCCTTTCTTGGATTCAGAGTTCCCTTCAGAGGACTCGCTTAACATCGAGGAATGGAAAGGATCTGGACTGGTCGGAATTGTCCGAATCCCAAGGATTTCAAACTTCACCGATTTTGAGCCTTTAAGAAAGATCGCAAGCTTCGTAGAGCTGAAGGACAAACCCGAGTGTGAGATCTTAATAATCCCCGGCAGTAAGGACACAATTGCGGATCTCAAGATTTTGAAATCGATGCCAATTTATGAGCAAATAAAGAGAATTGCTGGAAAAAAGCTGATCATCGGAATCTGCGGTGGCTACCAGATGCTTGGCAGAGAGCTTATCGATCTTGGTGTTGAGCATGGCGTCGAAAGAGTCAGGGGACTTGGACTGCTCGACGCAGAAACAAGGTTTGAGGAATATAAAAAGAAGACGGTTCAGGTCTCAAAGAAGGTTACGGGAGATGCAGAGATTATAAGAAGCATCAAAGGCGAAATCGTCTGGGGCTACGAAATTCATAAGGGCGTAACGAGTTCAAAAAAGCCCATATTTGAAGACGACGGATGCCAGAGTGATGATGGAATGTGCTGGGGCACTTATCTTCACGGGCTTTTCTGGAACAGGAATTTGCTTAATGCAGTAGAGAAATATTTAGGGATAAGGCTTGAATTCAAAAATACGTTCGATATTTTGGCTGAAGAAATTGAAAAAAGTTTAAATCTCGACTTCCTGCTCTCTAAGATATCTGTAGGCTGAAAATGCTGCGATCGCTCCATCACCACATGCGGTCACTACTTGCTTTAATGGGTTACTACAGCAGTCCCCAGCGGCAAAAACACCTTTTACATTAGTTTTCTGCTCTTTATCGACTTTAATGTAGCCCAACGGATCTCGTTCTACGCCAAGCTCTGCAATCAAGTCTGTTGCTGGTCGCATGCCGATTGCGATGAAAACTCCATCGGTTTCCAAAACCCGCTCTTCTTTTTTGTCTCTCAGAAAAACCAGGACTTTTTCAACCTTTTCACTTCCATCGATCTTTTTCAGATTTGCATTCCCAATTACTTCAATCCCCTTCTTTGCGATCTCGTCAAGCATGGCTTTTTCCACTCTTAAAGGAGACTTCGAAAGCAAAGAAACTTTGCAACCGAGATCGTGCAAATACAAAGCATCACTAACCGCCTCTTTACCGCTCCCGTAAACAACCACTTTTTTCCCTCTGAAGAAGTTACCATCACAGGTGGCACAGTAGCTTACTCCCTTACCAATAAAGGCTTTTTCACCCTCAACTCCCGCTTCACGATGTCTTCCACCAGTTGCAATTATCACCGCTCTCGCTTCGTATTCATTCTCACCAATTAGAACGAATTTTTCTCCCATTTTTGTGATCTTTTCGATCTTTTCCACTCTGTTTTCTGCACCCGCCTTTAAAGCCTGTTCTTTCATGCGATCGAGCAACTCTATTCCGCTTCCCTCATAGCCGGGAAAATTCTCTATTTTTCCCGCTAAGGAGAGCTGGGAAACTGGATCGAATGTTTCAAAAAAGACAGTCTTGAGACCATATCTCGCACAGTAGATCCCAGCGGTGAGTCCCGCGGGACCACCACCAATTACTGCAACGTCGAACATATAATGATTTCAATAACCGCTCAGATAAATTTTTGGGATAAATTATTAATACTTCCAAGAGCTATGATAATCATGGACGTTAAATTCTACATTGCGATCTCCTTGGGATTGATCTCGATCTCTTTACCCGCAATACGCCCACTCTATCCAACGGAGCTTTTTATATGCCTCTACTTTCTTTCTGTGGCACTATTGTCCCTATTTATATCTTTCCTGATCTACCGTGCTTCTGAAGGTGAGACAAAAAAATTCATGAGGTCTCTTAGTCTTTCGCTATTATTCTACTTTGCCTTTCTACTAATTCTCGGGGCAATGTTGCTTAGTCGCACACTTAAATTCGGCTTTGAGCTCTTTGTCCCTTATCTATTGGCTTATTTTCCGATCTTGGTGTATGGCGTCCGTAAATTTGTCCGGGAGGTGGGATTTCTAACACCAAAACGCTTGCTTTTGCCTGTAGTGGTTTCGACTTTGATGCTAATAGCACTTCTCCCAATTAAACCAGATCTTTTTACCATCCTTATGCTCTTGGATCTTGTTTTGGTATTTATTTTCCTATCTCTCTTTACGGTCTACCTGAATGCGGAAACATTCGTTTACTGGTTAATGGTCTCAGTTGCGTTCTTATTTCAATTTCCCGCCAAACTTGTGCTCAACATTGCGAATTATGATCCGAATTCCTTCTATGCTCTTCCAGCGATCTTCTACAATTTATCCGTTTCTGTCTTTCTGCTTTATCTATACGACATTCATCGTAAGAAGGTTAGAGTTTTAAGCTTCAGAGAACTTGAAGATGAAAGGAAGAAGTATGCTTTCTTGTTAGATAAGTTGAATGAACTAAAAGAAGCTTTCAGACTGATGAATAACGCCCTACGTTACGATGTTTTGAAGAAACTTCAGATCATCTCCGGGTATGTTGAAAGCTATGAGCTTACCAATGAGCCTGATTTCTTAAAAAAAGCTATTAAGAACGTTAAGGAGTGTGGAGAGTATATAGAGAAGATCGGATCGCTCGAAAAAGTTATGAGTTCTGAAACGGTTCAACTCAAGCCAATTAACGTCAAAAAAGTTGTAGAAGAGATCGTAGCTAATTATGAGATTCCAGTTGCTATAAAAGGCTCCTGCACAGCAATTGCAGACGAGAACCTCTCTTTGATCGTTGAAAATCTGCTTGATAATGCGATTCGGCATAGTGGCACAAGTAGAATAGAAGTGATCTTGAGCGAAGTTGAAGGCGAAGCGGAGATCCGTGTTATCGACTATGGCACTGGAATTCCTGAAAATATCAAAAAAGAGCTTTTCAAAGAAGCTTTTCGCTATGGCGAAACCGCGGGACTCGGTCTGGGACTTTATATTGTCAAAAAGCTTGTGGAGAGATATGGCGGAAGAGTTTGGGTAGAGGATACGAAACCTAACGGGGCAACTTTTATTGTAAGGCTCAAAGCTACTCGAACCTCAGAGCTTCAATAGGTTCAAGTCTGCTTGCTTTCCATGCGGGATAAAAACCACTAAACAAAGATGTGAGCACTCCGACAGAAAAGCCGAGGAAAACATAGCCAATAGTGGTTAACTGGAATATATATCTCGTCTCGCCCAAGATCAAGCTGTTGATTCCATAGCCGGCAATTATGCTGAGCAGGGAGCCAATTAAGCTTCCGATCAGACCCAAGATCAGGGCTTCGAGTAGAAAGATCTTGAGAACTGTTGTTCTATTGGCTCCTATAGCTCTCATGATCCCTATTTCCTTTGTTCTCTCGATCGTTGACATTAGCATAATGTTCAGAATGCTAACCCCTGCTACAAGCAACGAAACGCTTGCAATTGCCATAAGAAACAGGTTTATTTGATTAAATGCTTGAGATATAAGTTCAAGGATCATCTTCATCTCGAAAATTGTCACCTTCTCTTCTTTTGCATTCAATTTTTTCTCGATCTCTTCTTTAATTCTCCCTACTTCCGAAAGATCTTTAACTTTTACAATAACACTCGAATAACCCGCAGTAGAGATCTTTTCAAAATTTTCTCGGGAGAGAATTATCGCAAAATTAGGATTTACGTCATAACGCATTCCAGCGTCTTCAAGGATCCCAGTTGTTTTGAATTCCACACCGTTAACTGTTATTTTTGATCCAGGTTTGAGCTCATAGATCCTTGCAATGGAATTTCCGACGACGCAACCTCTGCCGAGATCGATCAAACCCCTCTCAACTTTGAACATGTCCTTTACATCGGACTGTTCGAGTCCGTAAACAGTTGTATATGTTCGCCGTTCTTTGGTTTCAACAAGCAGGTATTCTGACTTTACCGCAATCGCTCTCTCAATACCACTGATCTTTTTAATCTTGTCTATATCCCTCTCCTCTAAGTATCTATAGCCTTTCTGGTAATTCGGACTGACTATGAGCTCGTTTGCGACATCTTTGAAGTTTTCGAGCACCGCGGACTTCAAGCTTTCGCCAAAGATCCCAATAGCTGAGATCGCCATGACTCCGATCAGAATTCCCACTATTGCAAGGATGCTCCTAACTTTTGTCCTTTTCAGATTTCTCTTCGCAAGCTCAAAATACATTTGATCACTTTTTTCTTGCCCTAAGTAGAAGGTAGATCACAAAAGCGAGGATGAGGAGAGAGGCGATCGATCCTACATAGATCGGAATCGGATTTGCTTCTTTTTGCTCTAATTTTTCTGCTTTCAGCTCCTCTGAAATTGAAAAACTGTCTCCCGCGTCATTCCACCAAGTAAGCAGTAAAGTTATGTTAGTGCATAAAATTTCGAGGTCGAAAGTTTCGTAATCTTTTGCTTCGATCTCGCCTATGTAGTAGTCCGCCCTGCTCTCATCGCAAAATGCTGAGACTTTCGTATTCAATGTGCTTCTATGACCGTAATTTACAACCTCTCCGGAGATCTTCGTTTTGCCAATACCAGAGGTTTTTTGCAAATTTATCATCTGCAAGACGTGAGATTCTAAAACATTCAGGGTGAGATTTTCATATTTCTCATATTCTTTTCCAAAGAAGTCTTTGTAAGTTATTTTCGCAGTGATCTCCGCAGTCCCATTTTCTCTTGGGCTGAAAATGAAATTCAAGATCTTTTTCTCATTGCTTGCGATCCTGTCGATCTTTGCATTATTCTGGGATAACTTTCCATTGCCGAAAAGCTGGACTTCGATTTGATAGATCTCGTCGTTTCTCAAATTGGTAATTTCAAGGCTTAAATTGACCGCTTCGCCTATAAAAAGAACATCTTTGGATGGCTGTAAGCTCGTCGCAAGTCCTTTGGAGGGCAGATACTCGATTTTAATGGCTTTCTCGATCACATGATAACTTCTTCCATTATAAAAAGACAATCTGAAGTTTAAAGTTTCTAAATCTTCTCCCAATCTAAAATTCAATTCATTAACACCCGCAAGAGTTCCGAGGAAGAATTTTTTAGGTGTAGCATTGAAAAGAGCTTCGATCTGGACGTTTCTAAGCGTCAACGGAGAGGAGATCAAAAGCTTGGCGTAATTCACTTCGCCCCTGTAAAGCGGAGAAGAGATCGAGATCTCCGGGAATTTATCATCTACCACGAGTTCTATGCTTTGAGACAAAGAACCCTCATTTGTTGAAACGATCATCTCACCGATCTGCCTTCCCACCACCTGAGATCTCATCGAGACTTTTAGAGTGTAAACTGCCCCCGGAGAGAGATTACCTACACTCTGAATGTATGCCGGCTCAAACTCGATCGTTTTTGAGTAAAAAGAGATCGAGTTTATTTCGACACTGCTGACTCCGGAATTTCTAATTGTGATAACACAGTCCGCATAGCCATTAGGGAGCACAAGCTCTGGAGAGAGCTCGTGGCTTATAGTCAAAGCGGATACAGGAATTATTAATAGCAGTAATGCTACAATTATGCCACTTAAACGCATATGGTAAATAAGGGAGAGAGTTAAAAATCTTTCTCCTTAAAACTTTTCTGGAACCTTTGAAGGCAAACCTTTTCTTGCTCCTAATTCCTGTATGCAAAGAGAGGCAACGTAATTTCCGATCTTTCCGCAATCCTCAATACTCATACCTTTCAAGAATCCATAGAGGAAACCAGCGTTAAAAGCATCTCCCGCTCCCGTGGTGTCAACAACTTTAACTGCGAAAGGCTTTGCAACAAGCTCTTTGTTCGAAGTTTTAATCCAGCACCCTTCCGAGCCGAGTTTTACCACCACGATCTGAATTCCAAGTTCTAAACACTTCTCCGCAGAACTCTTATAATCCATACCAAAGATCTTTTCGATCTCAGTTCTGTTTGGCAGGAAGATCGTCGTCTTTTTTAGGATCGGAAGCAGTTCTTTTAAACCCCTTTCTGCATAAGGCATCCCAGGATCGAAGCTAACAGCTTCAAATTCGTTAACAAGCCTCTTCTGTGAGTTAAGAGAATCAAGACCATTTTTACAGATAAAGGAAGTCAAATGGAGAAGCTTAAATTTCTTGGCAAGTTCCAAATCGATCTCTTCGTAGCGGATCGTGTCATTTACACCGGGATCTACAAGAATTGCCCTATTGCCTCGATCATCAACAAATATAATCGCTGTTCCACTCCTTCCGTTAGCTTTAATAACCGCTTTTGTTTCAACCCCCTCTCTTTTTAGATCTTCAAGTAGGATCTGACCCTCGAGATCATTTCCAACTTTTCCAATATAGGCACTCTTGATCCCAAGTCTTGCAAGCCCTACGATCGTATTCGCCGCACTACCCCCGGGTGAGAGCTGAAGATCTCTAACAAAACCTTCTTCGTCTTTCCCCGGGATCTTGTCAACTCGGTAGATCTTGTCCAAGTTCAAGGCTCCAAAACCAATAGCACTACTCAAGCGTGATCGCCTCGTTTGGGCATACGTCAACACAGCTTCCACATTCAGTGCAGATCTCAGCGTCAACGCTTGCGTAGTCATTTAGCTCTATTGCTCCCACTGGACATTCATCAACACATGTTCCGCATCCATCACACTTTAGTTTATCAACAACCGCTGGCATACAACTCTTCCGCATTTGCTATTTATAAACTTCTTTCAGTTTTGAAGGTTAGATTTAAATTTGTGAAAAAATACTACACTCATGGAGTATGCTAAGTTCGGGATCCCGAAGCTTGACGAATACCTTGGTGGAGGTTTGGATCGTAGCACGATCAGTTTGATCATAGGACGGAGCGGAATAGGTAAGACAATTCTTGCAGCACAGTGGGCTGCTGAAGGTGTTAGGAACGGTGAAACCGTGATCTACATTTCAACGACTATGAACAAATACAACTGCAAGAATTACTTGGGTCAGTTTAGCTTCATGAAAGACGTTTACGACAAGATCCACTGGCGTTTCATAAGGGTCGAGCCAAAGTATCTTATGCCAATGACAAAAGAGAAAGTCAAAGAAGGACTTGATGCAACCTATGGAATGAGTGGTGAGTTTATCGATCGAATAGTTTTTGACTCCTGCACGGATCTCGAGAAGACTCTGGCAGATCAAGTTCTTTACAGAAGGGCGATCAGGTATATGGCAGATCTTGCCTACAAGTATGAGGTTACCTCGATCTGGGTTGAGGAGGCACCAATGGTGGGTCCGTGGAGTGAAACCAAAAACTTTGTTGAAACAATTATTTTTATGGATCTACTGAGGATCCCAGAAGGCTATGCAAGAGCTATGAGGATCTTAAAGAAGTATAGAACCGCTCACCCCTTGGAGTGGTTCCCCTACGAGATCACGAATGATGGAGTGGTTATAAAGGATGGGTGGTTCGTAAGGAAGGACTATGACTACAAATTTAAGCCTCATAGAGAAGATTAAGAGTGCAATAGACAGTGGTGCTGAGATCATATTGGTAAAGGTGGATGCGAAGAGCTACGTTAAGGTTAGCTTAGAGATCATAAAATTCTTTTCAAGTTTTGCAGATGGAGTCTATGTGACTCTAAATAAGCCTTATTTCAGCTTAAAAAGAATGCTAATGAAAGAGAATATAGATCTCAACAAGCTTTACTTTATAGACAGCATAACGATGCAAGTCGGTGGGGAAGTGGTGGATGAAGAAAGATGCTTTTATCTGAACTCACCAGATCCCGTTCAGCTACAGGTTATGATTGAGAGGGCAATGGATCTGATCACTTCGAATAACAGATTCATTTATATCGATTCGCTCTCAACGATCTCTCTATACAAGTCCTTTGAGACTCTAATAAAGTTTTTAAGGCATATAACAGGCAAGATCAGGCTTCGCGGATTTGTTGGCACAATTTTTACACTCGAAAAAGAAATGGACGAAACTTACTATTCGCAGATCACGCTTATGTGCGACGAAGTGATCGAAGCATGATCCCCACAGGCATAGAATTCCTGGACAAGCAGATCGGCGGATTCCATGAAGGGCTCCTGATCTTATATGAAAATAGCGGTGCGGGAGCGAGAGAATTCGCTCTAACCATGCTCTTAAATAACTCTAAAAAATACGATTTGAATTATGTGGCAATTGCAAAGACTGTGGAGGAGGTAAGAAGGGAGATCAGACTCTCCTTCCCTGAGAGCAAAAAAGAAGCAGAGATCAATATCATAAGTCTTGCAGAGTATTATTTCAAAGATTCCATAGTGCCAATAAAATGGATCTCTGAAAAAGGTTTGTTAGGAGTTCTGAGAGAAGAAAAGAACGTGCTTTCAAAACTTGTTGAGGTCTTTGAGAACGTTAAGGGCATCGTTTTTTTGGACTCGATCACGGATCTTGCAAGGGTTTCAAGAAAGTTAGGCTGGGAAGCTCTAATAGACTTGCTCAAAGGGTTTAAGGCGGTCTGCTTAAGAAAAAATATACTCCTTTTGGCTTTGCTCACGTCAAATGTGCTTGAAAGAGGTCTTGAAGAGGAGCTTTTTGAAACTGCGGACGGGGTTGTTGTATTTGAATGGATCGCTGAAAAAGACACGATCTCAAGGTGGATGTTCTTCAGAAAAATGCTTGGAATCATGCCGATCCTTGAAAAAGATAGGGTTTTGAAATACAGCACGAAGATCGATCCGGCACAAGGTTTTACTATCTCGAGGATCATGAGAGTCCTATGAGGCTTTCTACTGGGATCGTGGGCTTAGACGCAATCTTGGGCGGTGGAATCCCTAAAGGCTACGTAGTTGCTGTAATTGGGAGCTATGGAACAGGAAAAACGACCCTCGGACTTCATTTTATCTACGAAGGGCTAAAAAATGGAGAGAGCGGTATAATTCTGAGCTTTGATGAGGATGAAGAAAGCATTCTAAGAAATGCGAAAAGTATTGGATTATCTCTTGAAAATTTTAAGAATTTACAGATCATTCGCTTAGAAGCTTTAACGGTTAAAAAAAGCTTTGAAAGGATCGAAAGTGAGCTTCCCGAGCTTATTAGAAACTTAAATGCGAACAGAATGCTTATTGACTCGATAAGCGTTCTCGAGACGCTTTTCAGTGATCACGAGCGTTATCAGATCCTCTCTTCGATGAAGAGGATCATGAAATTTTCCGGGGTTACCGCAATATTCACAAGTGAAGCGGATAAGTATTTGCCAACCGCCTCAAAGTATGGGATCCTTGAATACATTTGCGATGGAATGATCTGTCTGAAAATGATCAGAAAAAGTGAACTTGATGAGCCTACGCTTGGACTTGAAGTTGTCAAAATGCGGGGAATAAAGCACTCAAGAAAACCAAAGCCCTACATGATCACCGAGCGGGGAATTGTTGTTTACGAAGAGGCGGAAGTTTTTTGAATTTTATTTTGGGCATTTTACCAACAACTCTCATTCGAAAAAGACTTTTTCGTATTCAAGTGTTTCTTCTTTAAGATCGAGCTTTCTATCATAAATTTCCTTTAGCCCCGATCTTATTTTCATGAGCCAAAGCTGTTTTTCACAATTAATTTTTTAATTAGTCATATGGTAGCTAAAATCATAAAATTTTTAAACTCTTTTACTTGCTAACACTATGCGTGCAAAATTAGGGGTTGTTTTGCTCTATCTGCTCTTGATCGCAGTAGGGATCGGTGCAACGGTATACTTCAACATCAAAGGGAGCGTTGAAGTCATCGAGGGCAACATAACCGTATCTCCGCAAAGCTTTAGCGTTGATTTGGCAAAGGGTGTGGAATATGTGAAAAAGATCACAGTCCAAAATTCTGGTCCAGAAATCTGCGTTTACTTCGAAGATCTGGTCGAAGGACCATCGCCAGACAAAATTGACGTAAGCTATAAAGATGCTTATGGCAACAGCATCTATTCAACCAAAAAGCTCTGCCTGCCAGAAGGTTCAAAAGATCTTCCATCAAATACTGCGGTAAACGTTCATTTAGATGTGGACAAGAATTCTGAAAACGGGAAATACACGATCTACATATTTGTCAGAAATTAATATATTATGGTTATTAAAATTTTTAAAATAAAATTTAGATTTCAATTTTTGAGATCAAAACTTCAAACTTACAAGAACCGCGAAGCTCACAGTTGTCGCAATCGCAGTTTGGGCTTCCAAAGCACTCGCTCAGGGTTCCACCCAGAGTTAGGATTACCCATAATATATAAATTTTTCCAAAAGAATTATGCTTAGCATTGTCTTAGCAAATTGGGACCGCATAGCAAACATTTTTATTTTTCATAAAAATTAGAAAGCTAATAGCATCCGCTCTTTTCGTTTCCGTCCCGAATAGCACCAGTTTATTTTCATCTCATTTATTTTCAGATCTCCAACTTCACACTCTCTTTGCCTCTCTAAGACTTTATTAACCAAAAACTCACCGTAAATTTCTAATTTTAGGCTACAAAAAATCCCGACTATTTTTATATGCTCTTGCCAAAAGCAAAGTCTTTAAAAACCATCGACGATATAGCTTCGAAGGGGCCGTGGGGTAGCCTGGGTATCCTCTCGGCTTGGGGTGCCGGTGACCCGAGTTCAAATCTCGGCGGCCCCATCCGCGAATAAAAGTCGGTTTTGTCTTTTTTACGCTAAATTGATAGTTAGCACAATACACTCAACTGATTTTTATTCGAAATTTTTTCGATGAACGGAAATATAATCAATAAGCCCGTTGAGCACCGCATTCCTTACATGAAATGTTCTTTTAAGCGGTTTTCGATCCGAGTTAGATCGGGGAAAAGTTTTATTAATGTCCAAAGCGTGAGTTGAAAACATGCTGGGTATAAATCCTACTTTGATCGTTAGAGAGAAGCCTTATAGCAAGGAAGAGCTGATGGAAGCCATAAGGCTTGCGATCTCTGCAGAGCTTGACGCGATCAATCTTTATGAGCAGATGGCAAAATTTAGTTTGGACGAGAACTGTAGGAAGATCTTTCTTGACGTTGCAAGAGAAGAGAAAGCTCATGTCGGAGAGTTCACCGCTCTTCTTCTCAGCTTAGACTCCGAACAGGTTTCAGAGCTGAAAGATGGATTTAAAGAGGTTGAGGAAAAAACCGGGATCAAGACCGCTTTAGATGGTGGTGAGCAGGGATATTTTGCAACTCTTAGTAACGCATTTATGGAGGGTGTTGCAAGGGCAAGAAGACTTTCAAATTTCCTTTCGAAGACCAAAGTGTCCGCACAGTCCTACAGGGTAGACGTAATCTCTGGGGAAGGAGAGATAAGAGTATTAAAGCAGGAATTCAAAGCAATTCCGTTGATCACTCAGAAGTTCCTTGTGGGAATTAGGGAGATCAGCGATGGGAGCTTTGATCCTTCAATAGCGGTAAAAGCTGGAGAAGTGCTTGTTATGGCAGAAGAAAAGCAGATAATAAAAGGTTTTACAGCGGGTAAAAAGATGAAGCTTGGTAATTGGGAAAAAACAGAGGACTGTATAGATGAACTAATGAAGGCAATGAGAGAAGTTGCAAAATCCTCTGCCGGACCTTATGCGATCATCCTAAGCCCTGAAAGATTTTCTAAATTGCTAAAAGTGCATGAGAAGGGAGGAAAAATGGTTATAGAGATCCTGAGGGAGATCTTTAGTGGGGGCGTAATTGTAACTCCCGCAGTAGAGGAAAAAGTGATCGTTTTTGCAAATTCTCCGAGCGCTCTCGATCTCGTTGTTGGTCATGAGCTCGAACTGAAAGAGCTTGGACCAGAAGGGGACAACATAGCATTCTTGGCAATGGAAGCTCTTGATCTGAGGCTCAAAAATCCAGAGGCGGTCGTGGTTATGGAGTGATGGAGAGGATCAACTTTGATTCTGAATTCGCCTCCCTTATTTTAAGCGGAGTTAAGAAAACAACGATCAGAAAAGGGATCAGGAGCTATCCGGTTGGAAATTTAGTTGAGCTAACCGTAGAAAACAAGCCATTTGCAGTAGCTAAGGTGAAGAAGGTAGTCGTTAAAAGGATCTCGGAGCTTAGCGAGGAAGATGCAAAGAAGGACGGTTTTGAGAGTTTAAAGGATCTTTTAGATAAGCTTAGAAGGATCTACGGAGAGCTTGGCGAGAACGATTTTGTGACTTTGGTTCATTTCGAATTGCTCTTTTGAATGTCTGAATAGATAGTATATTTACAACAAATTAAAATCCCCGAAAAATTTTTAAACTCTCCTTCGCAAGAAAAGAGCATGCCAAAAGCTTTGAAAAGCGGAAAGAAGGCAGGAATGATAATGGCGGTGATAATAACAATAATTACCATAGGCACAGCAATTGCTGCACCGCTTGACATAGTGATCGAGGAGAAGGTGAACACTACTGTTAGTCCTTCAGGAGACTCAGCGACGGGATCTATTTCGTTCGAATACACGACAAACGTTATTGGCTACGTGAACATAACGAACAAAGCCGATGAAGCGATTTATGACATATGGGTTGCTGTTAAGTTGGTAAACAACTCTACAGGTTGTTCTCTTTTCCACAATGGTTCGAGCAGTGCTGTGAATATTAGCAACACTGCAAGCAATTTTGTGCCAGACAAAATCAACAAAGCGGGAGTTTTCAACACAACTGGAGCGAACTGCTTCATCCACATTCCTTTGCTAAAGCCAAACGAGATCGTGAGCGTTTTCTACGATGTTAACGATGCTGCGATGGGAATAAACGATGGAGCTCCATTTACGATAACTGAAACCTACGATCCGAGCAAGATCCCCGCAAGGGGCGAATACACTTGGAAAGTGACAATGCAGGCAGAATTGAACACGAGTTGGTTCGAAAAAACTGCTATCGATTTAACTGGTAAGACTGTTTATCTTGACATAAAGAAGTTCCTTAGTAATGATCCCAACCATTATGGAAGCAACAACTGGGTGTCCCTTGGACCTATTTCGGGTCCCTCCGAAAGCACTACTGGCAGTGATGGTTATGGAACAAAGAAACCTGATACTCTCACGATAGCTGGCAAGCAACTAAGTTCAAGTAATCCATCTTACGAATTCAGTTTTGACGTTACAGGCAACTACACGAATTCAACCGCCTCGCCTTACTACTTTGAGCCCTTCGGCTTCGCGGTGTTCAGTTTTGAGGTTGAGGGAAACATCAGCGGAACGCAAATAGTTGATGTCTTCGCAGTAGGAAATGCGAGCATAAATGTGACGAAGTATGGACCAAATGCAACGAACTACTGGTTTGGAAACGCAAGTGTAACGAACACAGCAAGTGGTCTTACTTATGTTTTGACAAACGTAACGATGTGGGCAACCGAGCAAAATAACTTCCAGAATGTAATTTCGGGCTCTTCTTATGAATGGAAACCCGGAGTTACACTTAATACCGGCGATTCTTGGAACACTTCTCAAGGCTCGCCGCAGGGAATAAGCTTCCAATACAACCAGGTCCCAATAATCTGGGCCAACGCGACGTTCAAGCTGATAAAAGATTCAAGTGCTGGATGGGACTTCAGTGGAAGCCAAACGCTTAACGACACTAAAGCAACCTATGGCTCGAACTTCATCGTCGTAGAGAAGATCTACATCATTGGCACATACTTGGTTAAGGTTACAAAGCACGTGCTCTACAACTCTACCGCCTCTACTGACACAAACAACGTCTTCGACATCTACCTCGTCGTGGAGAACATCGGTGGCGAAGAGTCGCCTTACGTTTACGTTTATGACTTGATTCCAGATAATTTCGAGAAATACCAATGGAATGGTTGGACCGATGATTCCGGAGGAGATTGGGTCAAGCTTACTGAGATGTATGCCGGATTTGGAAGCCAGCTATTCAACTCACTATTCATGGATACATACAAAGAGGGTTATTACTGGCGTTTAATGCCGATTGCCTACGGTGCAAATGGCGATGGGGACTATAATGATAACACTGAAATCAACAACAAGCAAACAGTAGTCATATTCTACCAGCTCGCTGGCAGTGGAGATTTCAAAGTCCTTGATGCGTTCATAGTGGGTATAGATCCAATGTATTCACTTAACGAGCAAACTTCTCCAAAGATCACGCTTGTAAGCGGAGCAAAGGCGACAAGCTACGAAAACACACTCGCAACAATCGCATTCGCGGGCGTTGGTGCTCTGATCCTCTTCTGGAGAAGGAACGGAAATAACTGATCCTTAAATTTTCTATACTCCAATTTTTGAGAATTCAAAAGCCTTTTTTATTAATGACGCTCATAAGACTTTCAAATTCTTCCGCAAGCTTTCCCTTCTTGTAGCCATGATCTATGAAGTCCCATGGCAGTTCTTTGTCGAGCTCAAAAGAGCCCAAAGATCGGAGGTAATTTCGGTAGCCTTCTCCATTTAGCAATCCTGAAACGCTCTCATCACCTCTTGCAAGGATCGTTTGAAGAATGAACTCTCTAAGATTTGGCTTCGAGAACTCAATTCCGTGCTTTATACACTCCTTCTGGAGCATTTCGATCTTCCTTCTAAGCTCTTTAATTCCCCCCTCTCCGCCGAAAGAGAGCCACTGCAAGGGTGTGTGAGGTTTTGGAACGAGCGGATTTAGAGAGATCTCGATCCTCGGAATGAACCTCTTCAACTCTTTTGCCCGCTCTGCGATCCTCAGAACGTCTTCAACGCTCTCTCCCGGGATTCCGATCATGTAGTAAAGCTTTAGCTTCTCAAATTTCCCCGAACAGATCTCAACCGCATTTCTCAGCTCTTCAAAGCTAATTTCCTTCCTTAAAACCTCTAAGAGCTCTTCTGATGCGGTCTCAGGAGCTAAAGTTAGCGTTTTAACATTCGCCCTCGTAAGTAGCTCTGCAATTTCCTGATCTATGTTGTCCGCTCTTAGAGAGCTTGGAGAGACTTCAAAACCTCTCTCGACGAAGAACTGGAGGATCTCTTTAAAATTGGGGTGATCTGTTGGTGAAGGAGCTATTAGTGCAATCTTCTTCACGTCTTTTATTTCTGGGAGATCCTCAAGTCTTCTCCACCTTGGTGGAGCATAGATTTGCCTTACAAGGCAAAAACTACACCTTCTAACGCAACCTCTTCCCAGCTCAACCAGAAAGCACCTCCCATAGGCTCCTTCGCCTATGATCTCCGTCTCGATGTGTTTTCCAAGCTTCGAATAAACTCTTTTAACTCTAATCTCCTTTCCAGTGTAAACCCCCTCGATCCCTGAAAGCTCTTCCGGGCTTCTTGCGGAAACGATCTCCTCAAGCTTTCCTTCAACTTCGCCTATGAAGAAAGCATCAAAAATTCCGAGGAGAGGTTTCGGATTCTCCATCACGCATGGACCGCCTGCGATCTTTATACCCTTGAAATTGCTCTTTTTAAGGATCTCGACCGCCTTGAAGTAGTCCGTTTCATATTGCAGACTGAAAAGTGCGATCTCGAATTCAGAAAGTGGAGTGCCGGACTCAAAGCTTCTCAGCCCCTCGAAAAAGTCCGCATAGAATCTCTCGCAGAATGCAAGATCGTTTAGCTCCGCATAGATCTGCTGTAGTCCTATATTGGCAATTCCTCCAACGTAGCGGTTTGGGTAAACAAGGGCAACCTTTCTGAGTCCTTTGCGAAACCTTCGCTGGAAGGGGTTGAATTCCACTTTTTTACTTGGAGGCAAAAGATTTTAAGCTTTTCAACACCCCTATTTTCATGAATATAATCGAAGTTGCTGAAAACCTTTATCTCGTTGATCTCCCGCTCAATGTTGAGGGTTTCAGGAAATTCATAAGCAGTTGGGTAATTAAGAATGGCAAAAATGCTGTGCTTGTGGATGTTGGTCCAAGATCGACAATTCCGAAGCTGATCGAAGCATTAAATTACCTCGGAATAAAAGATCTGGAGTTTGTGCTCCTGACTCACGTTCATCTCGATCACTCCGGCGGAATTGCTGAAATACTGAAAAAGTTCCCAGAAGTCAGGGTTGTTGCCCACAAAAAAGCTAAAATTCATCTAATAGATCCCGAAAAGTTGTGGAAAGCTTCAATTGAAGCGATCGGAGAACTTGCGGAGATATACGGAAAACCTGAAGGAATTGAGGAGTCAAATTTGCATTCTGGAAAGATCGAGTTTGCGGGAAGAGAGATCGAAGTCATCGAAACGCTCGGGCACGCGTCTCACCATCAAAGCTACGTTTTTGGTGAATTTCTCTTTATTGGCGAGTCTGCGGGGGTGCATATACCCTTAAAAAACGACTACTATCTACGCCCTGCAACACCACCCAAGTTTTACTACGAGCCAGCAATGAATACGCTTGAAAAGATCCTTAAGCTTGGAAGCAAACGTGTCTGTTTTGCTCACTTCGGATTCAAGAGAGACAGCATTGAGATCGCTGAGAGAGCTATGAAACAGCTTCGGCTCTGGGTTTCTACCGTTTACGACATAGCTTGCAGAAGGGACGTTAGAGATGAGGCGGAGCTTACAAGAATTGCAAAAGAGGAATTGCTCGAAAAAGATCCGAAGTTTTCAAATTACAGGCTCCTTGACGATGACCTGAAAAAGAGAGAGGACTTTTTCATAGCAAATTCCCTAAAGGGGATCCAGGAATACGTTTACGAAACTTACTGTCTCTGAGGTGCTCAATTGGAGGCAAAAGATTGGGCACGGATACTGGTTGAGATCAGGAAGAATCTTTTTAGGCTTTTCGCCGTAGTGATCTTAGCTTTTACATTCTCATTTCCATTTACACCAGCGATCATAGGTTTTGTGATCGAGGAGTTCTATCCAAAGTCTGATCTCAGTGCGGAGGAGATCGAGAAGCTCTCTTCGGAGCTAAGCAGAAGTGCAGAAATTCTAAGAAACAATACAGAGAACAAAAGCTTGGTAATAGAGGAGCTGAAAAGAATTTCGAGGTTGATCTCTCCATATGGCGGTCCGATCGTGCTCACACCTCTCGAAGCCCTGATCTTAAGCGTAAAGATCTCGATCGCAATTGGCATAGCTTCCGCGACTCCCTATGCTCTGATCTTAGCAAGCAGAGCTTTAAGAGCGAGGGGTTTGCTAAAGACTTCAGTTTTTTACTATGCAGTCTCCAGTCTGCTCTTTTTCTTCTTCGGAGCCATTTACGGATTTTACATTGTAAGGTTCATAATCCAGTTTCTCCACTCTCTAACAAGAGCACAGGGCGTAATTCCGTTATACAACCTGGCAGAGTTTGTGAACTTTATTCTCTTTATGATCCTGATCTTCGGTTTTCTCTTTCAAATCCCCGTAGTAATGGTCTTTCTCGTTAGAAATCGCATTTTGAAATACGAGAGCATAAAATATTACCGGAGACACTGTTACGTTCTCTTTTTTGTTCTTGCAGCTTTGGTTACACCTACGGTGGATCTATTCACCCAAACTATGCTTGCATTGCCGATGATCCTGCTTTTCGAATTTGGGATTTTATTTTCGAAAATATTCAGTCCTGCTCAGTCTTAATAGCTTCAACGATCTTCTTTCCCGCTACAACTTCGTCGATGCTGTGCACAACACCGCCAAGATCCTCTATTACCTCCCTGATCTCCTCATAGTCCATGTTTGTGCCAACGATCGTGATCTTTACAGACTCAGTTTCCTGATCGATCTCTGAGAGAGTAATGTTAACACCTTCAACGTTTTCGATCTCGCTAAGTTTCAAAGCGAAGAATACATTTGAAGGTTCGTGAGATTTCAGAACGTCGAGAACAACCCTTCTTATTCCTCCCATACCAAAAGTTTATTACTCAGAAGTATATGAAAGTTTTCGTATGTTTGATCTGCATACTCACTCGATCTTTAGCGATGGAGAGCTTGTGCCGAGCGAAATGATCAGAAGGTTTTCTGCAATTGGAAACGAAGGACTTGCGATCACAGATCACGTGGACTTCTCTAACCTCTCGCTTGTTCTTTCAAACCTCCTAAAACTCAGAGAACTCGAATACGAGATCGAATTTCTCGTTGGCGTGGAAATAACTCACGTGCCTCCAAGGCTCATTGGTAAAGCTGTTGAGCTTGCTTGGAGAGAGGGGGCTGAGATCGTTGTCGTGCATGGCGAGACGATCGCAGAACCCGTAGCTGAGGGGACGAATTCGAGCGCTCTCGGAGAAGAGATCAACATTCTTGCTCATCCCGGGCTGATCAGTGAGGAAGATGCGGAGAGAGCAAAAGAAAATGGGGTTTTTCTTGAGATCTCTGCGAGAAGAGGACATAGTTTAGCGAACGGACATGTTGCCAGAATTGCGGAAAAGTTCTCGTGCGATCTCGTGATCAACACGGACATGCATGCTCCAGCGGACATAATAAATTCGGAAACCGCAAAAAAGATCCTTTCAGGAGCGGGAATGGGGGAGCCTGAAAAAGTTCTTAAAAACAACGAAAGGTTATTCAGGAAACTTAAGAAGAGGTAGCCTTTTTTCGAGCATTTCTGAAGTCATTATTTGAACGATCTTCTCAAGTTTCTTCCTTTCTTCGCATTCAGGAAAGTAATTCAGAGCGTTCAGGCTTTTTTCAGCAAAGGATGAGATCAACTTTAGGATCTCCTCAACCGCTTTTCTTTTTCCGAATTTCTCCGCATAGATCTGTGGAAGCGTCATGGATTCTAAAAAAGAACGCTTATCATTCAGAGCGTCAAGATACTCAAGAAGATCATCGACAAGCTGATAGGCAATTCCCAAGTTAAAACCATAGGTATAAAGCTTCTCCATTGCAAGACTGTCTCCAGAGGTTATTTCACACGCTATTTTTGCCATGTATGCAAAGGCATATGCGGTCTTCTTCTTTATGCATTCAAAGTAATCCCCCTCTTCGAATCTCTCAAACTTGCTGTTTAGATCCATGATTTCTCCTTCGCACATCTCTAAGCCAGCAATAGCAGATTCTCGAATAACTTTCTCTCCGTATACTGACGTTAGCTCTACAGACTTGGAGATCAGCCAGTCTCCAAGCACTATTGCGAATGCGGGGCCATATTTCCTGTGTATGGGTATAACATTTCTTCTCAACTCCGCCCCGTCTATGATGTCGTCGTGGATCAGACTTGCGGTATGGAGCAACTCTCCCGCAATTGCGAGGTTCATCAGCTTTTCATAACTCCCCCCGCACATTTTGCCTGAAACAAGAGCTATTATTGGGCGAACTCTCTTCCCTCCACTTAGGAGTATGTATTCTAAAGCCTCTACGATCTTGGGGCTTGAATTTAGTGATTTTATGAATTTCCTGAGTTCATTCTCAAAAACTCTGAATTCTTCCCAGTTCTCGATCACCAAAGTTTGCATGGGGGGTATGAACATATAATCTTTTTCACTTCCTCCAAGCTAAGGCTGTGGCTGATAGCACAAGAAATCCTCCCAAGAGCTGAGAGAAGCTTAAAACCTCTCCAAAATAAAGAAAACCAACCAGAATGGCAAATAAAGGTTCAATCAGGGCAATTATCGGGGCTCTCTGTAGTTTTACTTTCTTAACTCCGTATATAAAGAGCGTAAATGGGATTGCGGTTGGAATTAAGCCAAGTCCAAATGCCCAGAAGAGTGGAAATTCGGAGAAATTCAGAAGAGCATAGGGTAGCAGTATTATGGAGCCAAAAAGGACATTGAAGAAGGTTATGTTGAAAGAAGAGAAATCCTTGGCTTTTTTTGTAAGTGCAAAAACAACCGCATAACTAATTCCAGAGATTACGCCGGAAATTAAACCTAAATTAAACTCCGGATAGGGAGAAAGCATTAAATATAGCCCAAAAAGTCCCAGTGGGATCGAGATAATTGTCTCTCGTTCAATTTTCTCGCCATGGAGAATTGCTAAGATCAGAACATAGATCGGAGCGGTGTAGAGTAGCAATGCTGCGGTTCCCGCTTCGATCTGTTGTATGGCACTCACATAGGAGACGATCGTGAGCAGATTGAAGAAAGCCAAGGCGATGTGCAGTCTCGTGATCCTGAACTCTTCTCCGAGTAGAAAAAGGATAGGCAGAAGGAAGATCGTGGCAAATGAAAGGCGAATAAATGCTACAAAAATTGGATCGCTACCCGTGTTGCGAACAAAAATTGAGATCGTGCCCATTAAGATTGCTGAAAAAAGAATTGCGAACTCTCCTCGCATTAGGTATCTGGGAGAGTTCCCCTCAAGTATTCCTCGTAAGCTTTCAGGTCGAAATAACCATGACCGCTTAGGTTAAAGACGATCACTTTCTCTTCTCCAGTCTTCTTCGCCTCAATAGCCTTGTCTATGGCTACTTTTACCGCATGGGCACTCTCTGGAGCGGGAATAAGCCCTTCGACCCTTGCGAAGAGCACGCCCGCGTCAAATACTTCGAGCTGTCCGACTGCGACTGGCTTAATTATTCCATTTTTGACGAGAACGCAAAGCGACGGAGCCATGCCATGATAGCGAAGACCACCCGCATGTATTGGTGGAGGAATGAAGTCATGTCCGAGGGTATACATCATCAAAAGCGGTGTCAAGCCAGCGGTGTCGCCAAAGTCGTATCTGTATTCTCCAGAAGTCAAAGTTGGACATGCTCTTGGTTCTACTGCGATCAGTTCAATGTTCTCCTTTAAAGCGTCTTTTACGAAAGGATAGCAGAAACCAGCGTAGTTGCTTCCCCCACCCACACAACCGATCATGTAATCTGGCTTTAGATCGAGCAGTTCAAGCTGTTTTTTAACCTCAAGTCCAACGATCGTCTGGTGAAGCAAAACATGGTTCAAAACACTTCCAAGGCTGTATTTTGCGTTATTACTTTTTACAGCGGTCTCAACCGCCTCGCTTATCGCAATTCCAAGGCTTCCGGGGCAATCTGGATCTTTTTCAAGGATCTTTCTTCCGCTTTCAGTAAGCCTGCTTGGCGATGGTATAACTTCAGCCTTCCATGTTTCCATCAGAATTCTTCTGTATGGCTTTTGCTCGTAGCTTGCTTTAACCATGTAAACTCTGCACTTCAAGCCAAATAGATTTGTTGCAAATGCCAAAGCGGAACCCCATTGTCCCGCTCCAGTTTCTGTTGTGAGCATTTCTATGCCCTCCTTCATGTTGTAGTAAGCCTGAGCAATTGCTGTGTTTGGCTTATGGCTTCCCGGAGGGCTTACACCCTCATACTTGTAGAAGATCTTTGCGGGCGTATTCAAAGCCTTTTCAAGTCTCTCCGCCCTTATAAGAGGAGTAGGGCGATAGATCCTATAAATGTCTAAAACTTCCTCTGGAATTCTGATCCATCTATCTTCGCTCATTTCCTGCTTGATCAATGCCTTTGGGAAAACGGGCTCAAGTTCTTGCGGTTTTATTGGCTCTCTCGTTGCGGGATTTAGTGGTGGTGGGATCTTCTCAGGCAAATCTGGGATCACGTTATACCATTTCTTCGGGAGGTATTCTTCGTCCAGAACGTATCTGCTCATGAATTACGAGAATTTTCCCAATATTTAAGTCTTATCCTATAGAAAGGGGATTTAGGAATTAATAAATTCGTAAACTTGCTCTAAAGCTTTAACGATCCTTGGACCGGGGCGGGAAATTATATCTGCGTCGATAACAAACACTTTTCCGTTTTTAACCGCTTCAACGTTTTTTAATCTCTTGTCACTAATCACCCACTCGTAAACGACATCTCTTCCACCACTCATTCCGCTACCACTGCTGACTACTATGACTTCAGGATTCGCTCTGATCAAATCCTCAACGCTCACAATTCTCCAGCCTGAGAAGTTAAAAACGTTCATCCCGCCTGCGATCGTAATTGCCTCATCGATGAAAGTCTCCTTTCCGCTTGCATAAATAGGATCGTTCGATATAATATGAGCAACTTTTTTTCCACTCTTTTCTTTCGCCTTTATTTCAGAAATTCTTTTCTCCATCTCTGAAACAATCTTTTCCGCATTTTCATAATTCCCAACCGCCTTACCGATTGCAAGGATCGTTCTTTCGATCTCCTTTATGTTTTTTGGATTGAATGCTATAACTTTAGTGTATTTTCGAAGAGTCTCTATCGCTTCCAAGTCATTTCCATAACCGGAAACTACAAGATCAGGCTTTAGAGCGAGAACTTTTTCTAGATCAAAGTTCACGTATCCTCCAACTTTCTGGATCTCCCCTTTTCTTAATTTCTCGAGGACTTCTGGTGGATAATCACAGTAGTCTGTAACTCCGATCACCCTATCCCCCGCCCCTATAGCAAACAGAATCTCGGTATTGCTTGGCGAGAGAGAAACTATTCTCTTTGGCTCGCCTTTTTTTATCTCGTATCCAGTGTCATCGAAGGATAGATTGAAAGTGGTTAGATCTATAGTCATTAATTCATTTTCACCTTTTTTGGAGGATTGATCAGAGATCTGCACACAGAATGAAGCGGGGAGGCAGATCATGAGAATTAGAGCCACTTTACTCCATTTCGTGTTAAAACATTCTGAAGTGTTATTTTTTAAATTCTGAGACCTTTTCTCCATATAGGTTAGAGTTATACTGAACTTAAAAATTTTCTGATTTGTTTGACTTGAAATAAAATAAATTTTAAATTAGATCGATATGCTTATTTTCACATTTTTCAAGTCTCTCTATGAATTATGAGAGAGTAGTAGATAGGATCGTTGATTTCATTCGAAAACAAGTGGAATCCGCAAATGCCAGCGGTGTTGTTCTCGGGTTGAGCGGTGGTGTCGACAGTGCGGTTGTTGCATTTCTCTCTGTAAAGGCTCTTGGAAAAGAGAGAGTTTTTGCAACGATCATGCCCGAGAAAGGAGTTACTGCGGAGGAAGATGTTGAAGATGCGATTGAGATTGCAAATTTGCTTGGAATTGAGTTCAAGGTTATTGAGATCGGTGATCTCGTTAAGCTCTTCCTTGAAAAGCTTGGAAAAACCAATATAAATGCAGAAATAAACCTTAAGCCGAGGATCAGAATGCTCATAAATTATTACTATGCGAACAGCCTCAACAGGCTCGTTATTGGAACGGGCAATAAGAGCGAGATCTCAGTCGGATACTTCACAAAGTATGGTGACGGTGGTGTTGACTTTCAACCAATTGGCGATCTTTACAAGACTGAACTCTTTGAATTTGCAAAATTCCTTGGAGTTCCTGAGAAGATCATAAGAAAAAAGCCTACCGCTGGCTTGTGGGTCGGTCAGACCGACGAGGGAGAGATCGGAATGAGCTACGCAGAGCTTGATGAAACACTCAAGTTGATCGAGAAAGGAGTTATAAAGGACGAAGAGAAATTCAAAAGAGTTCTTAGGATGGTTGAGAGCTCAAAGCATAAGCGAATAATGCCTCCAGTAGCAAGAGTAAGGGATCTGATTTGAAGACGGTTATAATTGCACTGATTCTCATAATGAGCTCTTCAACGGTTTTTGCTGACACAGTTTACGGGAAGATCTACCGCTGGGATACCCTTGAGCCCGCTAAGGCTGTTGTGAGCATAAAAAATGGGGTTGAGCAGAGAATGGTTGCAGTTGATGGCAGTTACAGCTTTGAAGTTGAACCGGGAAATTACACTGTCATCGCAAGAAGTGGGAATCTGGTTGCAGTCGAAAATGTGACTGTAAAGGGAAAAATCCTTCTTGATCTAATCCTCTTCCCAGAGATCGAGATCCTTGAACCACCAGAAATGCCTGAAATGGAAGAAATAAGCGAGGAGGACTATAGCTTGCTGGTGATAATTCTTAGCTTGACAGGTATTCTAATAATATATACTCTAAAGAGGAGGTTTGGAGTAGAGAAGCGGGAAGAAATCGAATTGCTTCCAGAAGATCTGAGAAAAGTTCTAGAAGTGATAAAGACAGAAGGCGGAAGGATAACTCAGAAAGAGTTAAGAAGGAAGCTTGGATACAGTGAAGCTAAGATCAGTCTTATAATAGCAGACTTAGAAAGAAGAGGACTCGTTGAAAAAGTCAAAAAAGGTAGGGGAAATATAATCTTTCTTAAAACTCCTTAATTTCGAATTTTAGTCCCTCTTCTATTAAACTCCTAAGCAAGTCGTTTATTCGGTCTTCGGAGCAAACCGCGATCACTCCACAACCGTGGTGAGAAGCTTCAATGCAAACTTCTTTTGCTCCAAAGAAGATCGGTTCAATTCCAATCTTTCTACAAGCTATAAGAGCTTCTATTCCCATTGCAACAACAATACTTTTCCTTTTACTCTTGACAAGTTCTCTAAAGCTCTCAAGATCCATTTTCCTGCTTCCACCTTCACCAACATTTGGAACTTTAACTATGACTATTTCCCCCTTCTGAGGCGCCTCGAATATTCCTGTAGGCTTGATCAGCAGGTCTTCTCCATCTCCAGCGGAAGTGAGGGCAACTCCATTTCCTTCTGAAGTCTTCTTTGCAAATATAAACCCATCTTCAAACCAATATTTTACCACATCCCCCTCTTTTACACTTCCAACAGCTATAGCAACAATACTCTTCGAATAAACTTTTTTTAGTAGCTCCTCGCTGAAAACGTGGAGATCCAGCAAACTTCTGGATAACCATTCCTCACCTTTTTCAGTTAGCTCATAGTAGCCCCTATGGACGACTTTTATGAAATTCTCAGCGACAAGCTCTTTAAAGTGCTCTGAGATTGCCTGAGGAGTTAGATCAAGCTTCCTCGCAATGTCTCTCTGGTTACATTCTGGATTCAACAGTAGCTCTGAGAGGATCAAAAGCCTGGTCACATCTTTTTTGTTTATTAGGATCATGATCTGATCGGTGCGGAAATTCTATTATAAATTTTTCTTGGTTTGGAGGGCAAAATATTTATTAACCACAAACAATTCTGATGAGAGGTTTTTAGTTTGGGAAGATGATAATAATGAGAAAAGCTTAAATAATGGTAGTGCTGATTATTATTATAGGTGGTTGTGATGTCTAAGATCGTTCATGCTCAGACCGTATTGCCGGAGAATGTTTTGGAAGAGCTAAAAAGGAAGACTGGAGAAAATGCTACAAAAGATGCAATTGCAAAGGCGGTGGAGCATTACCTGATCTGCCCATACACGCACGAGGAACCATTAGAGAAAAGAATTGAAGAGGTAATTAAGAAAAAGAAGCAGAAAGAGTGATCCAAGTAATTGGCGAATTATTTTGATAACTTCATTTTTCCAGTCTTCTTGTAAATTTGGGAAGTAATATATACCTTCCAAGACCGCATACAAAAGGTGATCGCATGATCTCAAATGGAGATTTCATCAGGCTCAGCTACACCGCAAAGCTCGAAACTGGGGAGGTTATAGACACAACAAGTGCGGAAGTGGCTAAGGAGAACGGAATATTCAACGAAAACACAAGATATGGAGACATTTACGCAGTGGTTGGCGAAGGGCACGTGCTAAAGGGTCTGGATGAAGATCTTGTTGGCAAAGAAGTAGGATACAGAGGAGAAGTAAAAATTCCGCCAGCAAAAGCCTTTGGAGAATACGATCCAAACAAAAAAGACTCCTTTAGCATGACGAAGTTCAAAGAGAAGCCCGAGGTTGGGCAAAGAGTTAGAATTGGCGACAAAATTGGAACCGTTGAGAGAATAGTGGGACGCAGAGTAGTTGTGGACTTCAACCACCCTCTTGCGGGGAAGAATTTGATCTTTCAATACGAGGTCAAAGAAAAACTTGAAAAGTTGGAAGATAAGCTTAAGGCTCTCTTTGTGATTCACACTGGTTTAGAAGTGAAGAATTTGGCTGTTGAAGGCGAAAAAGCAACAGTTGAGGTTCCAAATGAAGCTTACCTGAATCAGCTCTTCCTTTTAGGACGCTACAGAGTTGTCAGAGATGCCTTCAGACTTCTTAACTTGAAGGAAATTCAAATCGTTGAGAAGTTTGAGAAGAAGGCTGAAGAAGAGAAGAAGACTGAGGAGACTAAGAGCGAAGAAGTTCAAAAGACTGAGTCGTAGAGAATTTCGATCAAATCAAGAACTTTTATCTCAGCTTTTTTTGCCTTTGCAGAATCTTCGAGCATTACGAGGCAGAATGGGCACGAGACCGCCAAATAGCTCGCCCCAGTTAATAGTGCCTCCTGAATTCTCTGTGCAGAGGGTTTCCAAACGAAATCTCTAACGACACCCCCGCTTCCACCACCACAGCAAAGCGAAAGCTCCTTATTTCTCTGCAT
This sequence comes from Archaeoglobales archaeon, assembly GCA_030055595.1. Classification (GTDB taxonomy): domain Archaea; phylum Halobacteriota; class Archaeoglobi; order Archaeoglobales; family Archaeoglobaceae; genus WYZ-LMO2. Next base: position 133,373 of record JASFYH010000001.1, read on the forward strand.
TTCGACAAATTCTACTCCCGGAACTGCTTTAAGCAATTCTCTCGGCTCAGAAATAAGCTTGTTGTATCTTGAAAGATAGCAAGAGTCGTGATAAGTCACAAGCCCTTCAAAGGGCTTTGAAAACCTAAGCTCTGCATTTCGCACCTTATTCAGGAGGATCTCGGTTATATGGTAAGCCTCAATCCCGTAGTAATTCTTGAAGGCGTTATAGCAGTGAGGGGAAATCGTTATGATCTTCTTTACCCCAAAAGTCTCAAATCTTCTCATGTTGTCCTCTTTTAGCATTCCAAACAGCCCCTGCTCCCCCAAAGCCCTTACGTCGTTTCCACAGCAATTCTCCTCTGGAAGGATCGCAAAGTTGACCTTTGAGGCTTTTAATAGCTCAATAGCCTTTTCAACAACCTTCTGCACCCTTTGATCATAAGCGGAGCACCCTATAAAAAACAGATATTCGAAGTTGCCCTTTTCTGCAATTTTTGCATCAAAATTTGGTCTTTTTACAGCTCCGAATGGATTTCTGAATTTTTGAATATTCTCAAGCATTTGTCTGAGCTCTTTTGGGATTGAACCCTTTTCTATCACTTCGCTTCTTGAATTTATTATGAAATCTACGAGCTTTATCCCTCTTGGACATCTTTGCTGACAGATCAGACAATTTGTGCAGTTCCAGAGCTCATTACTCCAGAAATCTTGCTTATTTAAAAATCTTGCAATTGCTCTCCTGAGATTCATGTTGTATCGCATGCTACATGAAGATGAGCAAACGCCACACTGAACGCAAGTTGAAAGCATGAAGTTTCTTCTCAGCGAAGGATAAAGATTTAACTATTAAGCCTTAGAGCAATAATTCGAAAATAAAAAATTAGAATCCGAATGCGGACTTGACGACTTCAAAAACATTTATTCCATTCTGGGCCAGAATAAGGTTGAGCACCGCACCAACGATTGCCCCCGCAATGAGCCCTGCAATGGCTTTTATTTTAATTACGAGAATGACTGCGATGATCAAAAGCACGAGCGTGGAGACAGCGCTGATATTCCTTAGCGTTTCCTCAACTTCAATAAGAACGTTCCCCAAGAAGCCCAAAAGCGTCGTTATGGTGCTCATTCCGAAGAGAAAGCCTATTATGAAACCAACCGCCGTAGCCAACTGCATATTTTATGTTACTCTCTGAGATTTATATTTTTCGGTTATCATTCACAAGCTACTGATCGCTTTCGATCTTTCTGATTGTGTGCAAAATTCTTTGCAAAGTTGTGAAAAATCCGAGTATGCAGAGAAGCCAGAGTGAAGCTAAAATTCCTCCAAAATCCTTTAAAAGGATTCCAAGCATTATTATTAGAATTCTCGTATCTCTACCAGCAATTCCAACTTTGCACTCTATGCCCTCTTTTTCCGCCATAAGCCGTGTCATGGAAACGCTGAGAGTTGCAAAAAGGGCGAGAAAACCCTCAATCCAAAGCTGAGAATAAATTGCGATTGCAAAAATTAGAGCGAAATCAACAAATCGGTCGAACAATCTGTCAAGATACGCTCCTTTTGCCGAAACTCTGCCAGTAATTCTCGCGAGATCGCCATCAACGCAATCCAAGATTTGTGATATTAGAATTAGAGCCACAGAAACGAGGGGATTGTAAAACAAAACAACCGCAGATATGAGACCAACTATAAAAGCTAAAATCGTTATAAAATTCGGAGAGATTTGCTTTTTGCTTATTTTCACTGCTATGGGCATTGAAATCCTCCTGTAGACGAGATTTGTCAAAATATATTCCCAATTTATATTTAACACCTCCAGACAGTAAATTTTAAATATTTGGGAATATAAGTGTTTCTATGAAGGCAGTTATACTTGCTGCGGGAATGGGGAGCAGATTGGGGCATTATACCGAGCAGATTCCAAAGTGTATGCTTAAAGTTGGCAAGAAAACGATAATAGAGCATGCCATAGAAGTTCTTTCAAGCTTTGGAATTAAGAGCTTCGTGATCGTTACTGGACACAAGGGGAGAAAACTTCGAAAATTTTTGACAGAGAATTTCGATCTCGATTTTACTTTTGTCCATAACCATGTGTATCGCGAGACAAACAACATATACAGCTTTTATCTTGGCATAAAAGACGTATGGGAAGACGTTATTCTTCTGAACTCTGACGTTTACTTCCATCCCGGGATCTTCGAAAGGCTATATTTAGCTCCAATTAACAGATTTTTGCTCGTTGTTGACGATCAAAAGCCTTTGGGAGAAGAAGAAATGAAGGTGGTGATTGAGAACTCAAAGATCTTAAGGATAAGCAAGCGAATTCCGCCAAAGGAAGCGAATGGCGAATACATCGGAATGGCAAAGATTCCAGAGAAGTATCTCGGGTTGTTAAAAGAGTTTGCAGAGCAGATTATGGAAGAAAGTGGTGCGGGAGTTTTTTACGAAGACGCAATCCAGCAAATGATCGAAATGGGAAATGAAGTTCATTACGTTTCAACACAAAAAATGCCATGGGTTGAAGTGGATTTTCCACATGAGTTGAGAATTGCAAAAAGAGTTTACGAAAGCTTTAGGGCTCACCGTTATTATATCTAAAACAAAAAATTAGAATGTCTTTATAACTCCTTCTCCCTTCACATTCACATCTCCAACCCAGCCTTTCTCAGTCTTTTTGAAGGTCGGAAGCAATTCAAAGCTTCCCTTGATCCTTATCTCTCCGCCTCGCATGTCCCCGCCGACAAAACCGCATGAGCCGTGTATCTCGATTACTCCAGCACGCATCTCAGTTCCAATGAAGTCGCCAGCATTGCCCTTGATCACGATCTCGCCACCATTCATCTTCTCGCCAACGTAGTTCCCAGCGTTGCCCTCAATGATTATTTTGCCAGCAGTCATGCCGACCGCGTCGCCGTAATAAGCACAGCCAACAAGATTGCCTGCATTGCCCTTAACAATTATTTCACCGCCCGCCATTTCGATGCCGAGCCAGTCGTCTGCGTTGCCCTCAATGGTTATTTTGCCACCACGCATGAATGCTCCGCAGTTAGCTCCAACGCTCCCCTTTACAACGATCTCGCCATCAACCATCCTTGCTCCAATCCACTTGACTCTGCTGAAGTCGCCGTCAAGGATTAGCTTCTTTTCATCGCCTTGCTTTGCGACTTCAAAGAGTTCTCCAAGCTCAACGACTTTGTTGCCATAGTAAACCTTAAACTTCTTTACTTCGTCAACGCTTCGCAAGGCAAGCTCTGGCGTGAGTTCAGCTTCAACGCAGACTTCAAAAAACTTCTTAGGCTTTATTACGACTGCCATTTAAACCACCTCGATTCTTGCGGGCTTCTTAATCCAGCGCTCCTCGACACCATAGTTGCCAAGCTGGACGCTGTAGTAGTTGAAATACTCCCTAATGTCGGGCATTACCGCCTGAATGTCTGCTTTCTTTGTTGCGTCAACCCAGAATGTTCTTCCATAAACTTCTTTTACAAGCTCTCCGCCCTTCACAATGATTTCTCCGCCCTTGATCGTGTATTCAGCACTCTTAAACATCTTATAGACCTTTTCGAACTCCTTCGAGGTGTCAGTTTCCAGAGGATTGAGGTTGTAGATCGCTATGTCCGCGTCCGCTCCAATGCCAAGATGACCTTTGTTTTCAAGTCCCAAAATCTTTGCAGGCAGGCTTCTTGTCATGTGTATTACTTCGTAGAGTGTCTTCTCAACGTCTATGCTTGTCAGGCCTGTTGCTTTCTGAACGTAGGCATTAACCTTACTCAACTCGCCCTCTCGCATTTTCTTGCTCATCAGCATCGCCATCACATACGGATACTCCGTGAATGGACCGCCATTTGGATAATCTGTCGTTAGCGCGACTTTGTTGCTGTCCACAAGCAGTCCAAGCTCCAGGCCAATAGCCCACTGCAAAGCATGGACTGGATTGTTTGGCAAGTAGCCTATTGGCACTATTCCCGCTCCAGTTTCAACTTCGGTGTCTTTGTTGCTCCATCTCGCTCCAATGAGCTTGTGCAGGCTGAACTGGAAAGGAGCGTCGCCAGTCATTGCGGTTGCATGCCCAAATATCGGCTGACCCATATCGATTGTAACGTTGTCCATCGAGTTCACAACTTTTGCAATCTCGGCAGCACCACTTCCAGCATCTCTCCAGCTACTACCAGCGTAGGCGTTGAACTGCACATGCGTCACATGGAGCACCTGCCTTTTGGCATTGCTGAATCCATTTGCGAGCTTTATTGATTCGATCGTGGTCTGATAGTTCCCCGGAACTCCAAGGTTGTTGCAGTGCAGGTGCACAGAATGAGGTAATCCGAGTTCTTCGTTTGCCTTGATGAGCCAAGTTATTATTTCCCTTGGAGTCACATTGAATCCGGGCACTTGATCATCAAGGCTTTTCACGTTTCCTCCATACATCCAAGCCTCAACGCCTCCGGGGTTAACAACTTTGACTCCAAAGCCTTTGCTCCTCTCAATTGCCCAGGCAACCAGTGCCTTGAGCTTTTCCATGTTCTTTTCTTCAATGCACTTGAATACAAGGTGCCAGTTTCCGAAAACAGGCAGAGCGCCTTTGTCGATCATTGGAATCGCATCGAGCTCTTCATGGGTGTGCAAGGCTCCTATCGGGGGCTGAGCAGCTTCAAAGCTCGTTGTATAGCCCATTTTTGCGTATTCATAACCAATTGCTGGAGCTGTTAACAGAACTCTTCCTACAGTTGCTCTAAACTTGCCCGCGATGTTTCTGACAACTCTCATTTCCTCGGGACGCATTGTTCTGCCGGTGTTGATCTTGCTTCCAGCAATGTGAGCATGCATGTCAACTCCGCCAGCGACTACAAGCTTTCCGCTTGCGTCTATTACGGTGCAATCTTGCTTTTTCACCTTGGTTTCATCTACGATCTTTCCATCTTTAACGAAAAGATCCATCTTCTCCGCTTTGATCTTGTTCTTGGGATCAACAACAATTCCGTTCTTTATCCAGAGCATTTTTTCACCCCTTCAGCTTTTCAACTCTCTTCAGGATCTCCTCAAGGATCTTTTCGTCAGTCCAGTAATTTGTGTCAATGATCTTCTTAACCCTAAGCGGTATGCAGTCCATTCTGTAAGCGGTGCCTTCCGCTTCAATGCCATACACCGCTGAGGGAATAACAATTTTTGCAAGTAGCGTTGTCATATTTGGATAGGGATCGATCTGGATCACGGGGATCTGCTTCAAATGCTTAACCGCAGACATCGGGAAGTGCGCTACTGGGTCTGAAGCAATTATGAGCGCAGCATCGCAGTCTCGACGCTTAAGCACTTCCACAGCAGAAAACTCCGCAGGAGAAAACCTTGCATAACCGCGACTGAAATCGATCGCATACTGGTAGCCAACTTCCCATGCGGGCACCTCTCCCGCACCAACGACATTATAATGTCCACGCATTGGCCAGATTACCCAGCGAGTAGTTCTGTTAAGCAACTGAATAAGCTTTATCGCATTTTCAATGTTTCTGTCTCTTCCCCTTGATTGCGTAACGCCAAGACCATAGAAAATCACTCCATACTTTGCTTTTTTCATGATGTCCGCAAGTTCCACGAGTCTCTCTTTCAGAACTCCGCCAACTTCGTTTGGCACCACATCAGCACTTCCGCTTATTATTGCTCTCAAGGCTGAAATTATTGCGTAATCGAAACCCGGCTTTATTTGGATAAACACGTCCGCCATTTTGGCGGTCTTTGTTGGACGAACATCAACTACAATCACCTTTCTTTGTTTTCGATCTTTTACCAACAACCCTTTTGCGGAAATGCTGTATCTAAGTCCATGCCTCGGATGGGCTTCAGCGGGATTTGAACCCCAGAAAATAACGACATCCGCGCGGTTCTTTATAGAGCCAAGCGTAGCTCCCGGCAGACCTTCTTCGATCACCGCCAAAGTGCCCGGAGCGTGGCACACGCTTGCACATTGATCGTAAACCCCACCGAGCTTCTCTGCTAAGAGCACGCCAAACCTTATTGCCTCGTTAGCAGTTGAAGCCCAACCATATAGCAAAGGCTTCTTTGCATTCACAAGGATTTCAACCGCCTTGTCGATAGCTTCTTCATAGCTTACTTCTTTTCCATCGATCATCGGGGCTTTTATTCTCTGTTTTTCGGCAAATTTACTGCTTCCAAGCTTGCAGAACTTCTTTATCTTCTTCTTTTCAAGATCAAACTCACCGTCATCGCAAACACTACCGCAAAATGTGCAGATCACGTCTTCCATTTAGATCGCCTCCAGAAGTTCTTTAACCGTTTTAACCTTCTCTTCCGTCTTCTCAACTCTCGCTTTTACTCCCTTGAACTGTGGCATTCCTGTGCCATCTGTTGAGGGATCGATCACCGCATTCGCATAAGGACCCATCGGAATGAATGCTAACCCTTTTGGCAGATCAGATCTCTTTGCGAAAACTACGACTTCACCAAATTCTGTGATAACTTTGACTCTCTCCCCCTCTTTCACCGCCAATTGTCCAAAATCTTCTTCGCTGAGTTCGATGTAATTTACAGCATTAAAATACTCTTCGCTTAATTTTTCTTCAACAGTGGCTCCCTGATCAAGAGTTCTGCCCGATATAAGCTCGACCACTATCATAGCACCACCAGAATTTTTTGATGCTCATTAATGCGAAGGTATATATAACGCTATCTTTTTTGTGAGATCGACTTAACATAAACAACAGAAACCTTAAATAGTAGTATGTCATTATAATAATCAGAAAGGTGAGTGGATGGCGAGAACGATAACGATCGCTTCTGGGAAAGGTGGGACCGGAAAAACAACGATAACCGCTAATTTGGGAATAGCTCTAACACAGCTTGGCTATGATGTTACGATCGTGGATGCAGATATAACAATGGCGAATTTAGAGCTGATATTGGGAATGGAAGGTCTACCTGTTACTTTGCAGAACGTTCTTGCGGGAGAAGCAAGAATAGAAGAAGCAATTTACGTTGGTCCAGGTGGAGTCAAAGTGATCCCTGCGGGTGTTAGCTTAGAGGGGCTAAGAAAAGCAAATCCTGAAAGACTTGAGGAGGTTTTGACAAGGATAATTGGTAGCACTGATATACTGATCCTCGACGCTCCGGCAGGACTTGAGAGAAGTGCGGTGATAGCAATTGCAGCTTCTCAAGAACTTCTACTTATCGTGAATCCAGAAATTGCCTCTATAACAGATGGATTGAAGACTAAGATCGTAGCTGAGAGGTTGGGAACGAAAACTCTTGGAGCAGTGATAAACAGATTGACTGGATGGGGCATAGATATGGCAAGGAGTGAAATTGAGGCAATATTGGAAGCAAAAGTGATCGGCATAATCCCTGAGGATCCTGAAGTGAGAAAATCTGCAGCATTTGGTAAGCCGGTAATTCTTAGCGCTCCAAATTCGCCAGCCTCAGTAGCAATAAAGGAACTCGCTTATGCTGTAGCTGGTAAAAAGAAAGGCGTTACAGTCGCTCAAGCTAAAAAAGAGGGCGCAATTACAAAGATGCTAAAGGTATTTAGGAGAAAGAGGTGAAGAAATGTTCGAAGGTTTATTAGGGTTTACGCTAATTATTTTGCTCATCATTAGTCTAATACTCAACATAATTCAGCTGGTAAAGATCAAGAACTTGAACAGGGAGTTGAGAGAGGTTGGAGCAAGGGTTACTGTTACGAAGGATGAGCTTGCACAGATTAGGAGAAGACTTGAGAAGATGAAAGGAGAGCTTTAGTTTGTGTTTTGAAATTATAAATTTTTAGCAAAAGGTTTTTCTACTAAAATCCGAAATAAGAAGTAGGTGGTATGATGAGGCGATTCGACTGGAGAAAGTTTAAGAAGAAAGGTCTAAAGAAAATTTTGAGCAAAGACGAAAAAATGCTTGAAGAGAACGTCCAAGAACTAAAGATGGAGAAAGGCGGAAATATAAAAGAGATCTCAAAGGAGGTTTTACCTGAGGAATGAAGCTTAGATTTATTTTTATTGGATTTGGGAAGAAGGAGGAAGAATTGGAGATTGGAATAGTTATGAGATATTCTGACATTTTAGAAAAGATCTTGAAGATAAATCCAGAAACGGTTGTCCTGCTTAAAAATTCAACCCCAGTCCCAATAGATGAATTTGCAGAGGAGGGAGAGATAACTGTAATTCGCGTGATCTCTGGAGGATAAGATATCAATAATGATTTATTCTTATATAAGAAAATTAAACATGTAAAATTTTTTCAATGATGAGAGAAAAGTTTTTATAGATACTATACCACTGGGTAGTGATGCAAAAAGAAGAAGTGCTCGTCCTGCACTTGGTGCTCTTTAACATAAAGAGAATTTTAGAAAGTGCGGGTTTGGCGAATGGGCATTTTAAAGCCTACGAAAGCCTTGGCATAAGTCCTGTGCAAGTAAATAGAAGCAAGTCAGACCATAAGAAAGCGGTCTTGCTCCTCTGCAAGGGAATTTCTGAGGTTCTAAAAACGAGCAATCCAGAAAGACTTTCGCAGGTCTCAAGACTGAAAGAAGCATTCAATACTCCAAAACTCATTGTTCATTAGAACTGAGCACCATATAGTAGGCATCTTCGCCATCGCTGTAGTAGCCTGGGATAGTTTCTACTATTTTAAAACCAAGCTTCTCGTATAGTTTCTGAGCGATCTTGTTTGAAACTCTAACTTCAAGAGCAATCTCCTTTTTCCCCTTCTCTTTCAATCTTTCAATCGCTCTCTTCATAAGATACTCCCCTATTCCGCTACCTCTGAATTCCTTTCTAACTGCAAGCGAAACGATCTTTCCTCTAAATTGGTCCAAATCCATCGTCACGACATAACCAACGATCTTATTGCCTATATCAGCGACGAATAGATCGCTTCCGTAGGTTAAGTAGACATACATGTCAAAGGAGGGATTTTTTGGATTGAAAGCTTCCCGATCGATCTCAAGAACTTCTTTGAAGTCCTTTGTGGAGTATTCTCTAATTATCACTTGCACAAAAGCTTATACCTTCGAAGAGAATATTAAGATAATGCTTCGACTTGCGGAGTTCATTGTAGAGAAGAGATATAGTAGAGTTGCAGAAGTCGGTATTGGAAACCGCACCGCAGTGGCAGAGTTCTTAGCTTCTCGTGGCGTGAGAGTAATTGCAACAGATCTTAGAGAGGTGCAAACAAGGGTTGATTTCTACATCGACGATGTTCGAAATCCGAAATTGGAGCTCTATGAAGGAGTAGAACTAATTTATTCAATTCGTCCACCACCAGAGCTTTTTAATAGCATTAGAAGCCTTGCAAAGAAATTAAATGCGGATTGCATAATCAAACCCCTTTATGGAGACTATACTGACGGAAAGCTGGTTAACTATAAAGGTTTGGCATTCTACATATGGAATCAAAACAGTTTCTGATGAGAAAATTCTTGGAATACTACAGGAAAGCGGATCTAAAACTACCAAAGAGCTTTGAAAAGAGAGAATTCGCGTTAGTTCCTTTTGAAACCCTCCCAGAGTTTATAATGCATAGACACATCTCGTTTACTTCAGAAGAGGACTTTAGAAGTTATGCGATCTCAAATGTTCCCGCTCATGTTTACTATTCCTCTGCATATTACCAAAATCCCGGAAAGGAGAAGATGGAAGAAAAAGGCTGGCTTGGTGCAGATCTTATCTTTGATATCGACGCTGATCATTTGCCTTTGAAAACGAATTCCATAGAAAAAGTTCTTGAAGTTGCGAAAAGAGAAGTAAAAAAGCTTCTGAAGGTTCTGAAGCTTGACTTTGGTATAAACGAAGCGGAGGTCTACTTCTCGGGTAGTCGTGGCTATCACGTGCATGTTTGCGAGGAGGAATTTTTGGGGCTCGATTCTGCAGAGAGAAGGGAGATAGTAGATTATTTAACGATAAACAACCCTATAATAGTCCAGAAGAAGAAGCTGTTAGATTCAAACGTTGCAATTAGGTTGAGCACGTATTTAAAGAAGAAGAAAAAGTTGGAGGGAAAAGAGCTTCTTAAGATGCTAAAAAAACCTGACGAAATCCTCGAAAAGTTCAGGATCTATATTGATGCCCCAGTAACTGCGGACGTTAAGCGACTCATAAGAATGCCTGGAACGCTACACGGAAAAACTGGACTCAAAGTTGTAAGGATCGAAGATCTTGACTCTTTCGAACCTCTTAGAGACGCTATTGCCTTTGGAGAGGATAAAATGAAGCTGAGAGTTCTTAAAAAAGTGAGGCTGAGAATAGGGGATAAAGAATTGAATTTATCCCAAGGCGAAATCGCTGAAATTCCTGAGTTTGCCGGCATTTATCTATTATGCAGAGGCTACGCAACGCTCTAAAATTTGGATCAATCTTTCATTTTCTTCCCTTTTGCCGATCGTAGCCCTTATGAAATCACCTTCGAGTCCTATTAATCCGCTTAGATACCTAACTACAATTCTTTTTTCGAGAAGCTCCTCAAAAATATCTTTTTTAGCTCTGAACAAGAGGAAATTTGCCTCAGATGGGTAAACTTCAAATCCGAGCTTTTTAAGCTTTGAGAACACCCTTTCTCTTTCCTCAACGATCTTATCTCTGAGCCCGAGGTAATAGTTGATAGATCTTACTGCGGAGATCGCGGTTGCAACTCCTGGTGTAGGGATTGCAAAGGGAAGTCTCACCTTCTCCAAAGCCTCTGCAACTTCTTTTCTTGCGATCGCATAACCTATCCGCAATCCAGCAAGCCCAAAAAACTTTGAAAAACTTCTTAGGATTATTACATTTTCAAATTCATGAACCAAATCGACCAAATTCTTTTTTGCGAATTCCGCGTAAGCTTCATCGATCAAAACGTATTCAGAGCATTCGGCAATTTTCTCAGCAGTTTTTCTGTCCACGGTGTTTCCAGTGGGATTGTTGGGTGAGCAGATGATCGAGAGCCTTGGTTTTTCTTTTTCAAAAAACTCCGGAGTGATGGCATAGTTTTTGAAAATTGGAAGAAGAAGAGAAGAGTCTCTAAGCATAGCATAGGTTAAGTATAGGGAGTATGAGGGCATCGGAATTACAACTTTGTCGAGTTCATTAACAATAATATCACAAACTCTCGAAACAAGCTCAGAAGAACCACATCCCAGAGCTATATTTTCTATTTCCACGCCAAGATAGTCGCTTATAGCCTTCTTAAGCTTGGGATACGAAGCGTCGGGATATCTATTGATCTTGCTCAGGGATTCAAGATAGGCTTTTTTAACTTCTTCACTTGGCTCATAAGGGTTCTCATTTGAATTAAGTATTATAACGTCTCCTTCTGGAAAAATTCCAGCGTCATAGGGGTTTATGATCTTCACTACGCCTCGCATGTTTTCATAAAAAACTTTAGACTTTTAAAGAATTTCCTCTATAAAGAATGATCAAAAACGATCGGAAGAAATGAGAGCAGGTGTCTCCAAAAGATCACTGCGGTTTGAAAAGAGTTAAAATCAATAATGAGCTCCCCAGATCCCCGCTGGTGGTTAAATTACGCCTACCAATCGAGAAGTTTTTCAATTTTATCTGGTTTCACTCCAGTCTGCACTCCGGGTTGCTTGGGTCGATATCCAAGTTTATCACCATATAGCTCAAAAAGATATTTTGCGGAAAGCTTTGCTATTTCATGGATTTTTAGATCTGAGATCTCTGCTTCTCGTTTTTCTCTCCTTTTATCTACGTAGTAAACACAGAATAAGCATCTATACTTTGAGATCTTCTTTGGTTCTACGTCGGAAAATATGTCTTCAAGAGCTTCAAGAGAACAGTAGGCTCCATCACTGAATTTGCAATTATTTATTTTCTCATTGGCTATTTCATTGACCGCATTCATGAATTCTCGCAATTCTGAGGAATCGCTCTTCTTTTTAGTAAAATACCATTCTATTAATTTATAAACTAACTCTTGAGGAGATATATTCGCCTCTTCAGCCTTATTGATCAAAAGATCCTCAAGCTCGGGAGGAATGTCAATAACCAGTCTCATGTTCTCTTCTTCTTCTCTTTCTTTTCTTTCTCTTCTTCTGATTTCTCCTCACCTTTCCCTGTCTCACTTTTTATTTCAACCTTCTCTAAAAAAGTTTTTGCAAGGAGGTAGTAGCCCATTGCATTGCTTGTTATCGGATTTTCAGGCCTTCTTATTTCACCGATATCGCTAAAGCCTTCTTTTAAGGTATCAAAAACTTTCGGAAGCAAGACACCGCCACCAGTGACCACAAAGTTATCCAGTAGCATAGTGGAGAGTCCTTCAAGTAAAGTTTTTGTTTTATTTACTATTTTGTCGGCCCAGAGTTTCATCATTCTTTCATACTCATTTAAGACCTCTTCTCTCTTCACTGAGATCTTTTTACCGCTCCTGACTCTTCCTATAGTATAATTCTCGTTCAATAGCATTTTTGTCATCTCTTCGGGAGAAACAGCTATACCTATCCGATCTCTGATCAAAACTTCAAGGTTTTCATAGAGCTTATCAACGCCTGTAAGCATTGTGTCCCCTCTTAAGTATTCCATCTCCGAGAGAACAAGTATGTCGGTGGTGCCGAAACCTATATCGATGCACACACCAGTCTCTATACTCATCGAAGCTAGAGTTCCAACAGGCTCTGGAAACACAAGAACCCTCGTTTTAAGTTCTTTTTCAAGCTGGGATTTTAGTTCTTCCCTCTCTTTCTTCGAAGACTTTACCGGTAAACCGGTTGCAACAACCTCGGGTTCAATTTCGAGCTTTTTCAGCCCGTATTTCGCAAGTTCCGTGAAGGATGTGTGGATCACTCTCCCATCCTGAATAGGTCTATAGACTTCCATACCTTCTACCGCCCCGAGAATAGAAAGTGCTTGGTCACCTACATAAACTCCTTTCGTTTCAGCTTTCAAAGACCAGTCCTTTTCTTCTCCGTAGGCAACAATGGAGGGATACATCAAGACGTTCTTACCGTCTGAAGTTATTTTGGTGTAATTTGTCCCTATGTCCAAGCCAACAATCTTCATTGTTAAATCTAATATTGTGGGATATAAAAAAATTGTGTGCCACGACTAAACATTGCAAACTCTCGAAAGTAAAATAAAGTCTTAGAACTTTATTTTTCTAATGCTTGGATTTGAGGAGATCATATTTATCGCAATAGTAGCCTTGCTAATTTTGAGCCCCGAGAAGCTGACGGAATTTGCAAGGGAGATCGGGAAGATCTATGCGGAATATAAGAAGGCTAAGAGGTTGGTAGAACTCGAAATTTTATATGGCGTCTCCGAAGAGAAATTGAAGGAAGATCTGGAGAAGAAATATAAAGAACTAGAGATAGAAGTAGAAGAGACTAAAGCCGAGAGATCTCCTCCTCGCTAAATCCAGTAAGTTCGATCACACTCAAGCCAGTTCTTAATTCTTTTGTTTCCATTTCTGAGAGTTTCTCTTTGAAGCTTTCATCAGAAAGAATAAGACTATTTCCAAAAGGATCTTCGAGAATTATAGTCAACTCCTCATCACCCTCCACGACCCCGTTTATTTTTTGCAAGATCCATTCACACCTCTTAACTTTATCTGCGTCTTCTTCATTCCATTTCATGGCTATTCTGACTATGTCCGCGACCCTGGTCAGAACACCTTCAAGATTTGTTATGAAAGCCTGACTTGCTGGCCCCGGCTCTATTGAAACCCCTATTTCTGGGATCTTTATTGTTCCTGAAGTGGAGCGAATCACCTTGGTGAATAGATTCTTCCGGTTTGCCCTGATCCTATACCTAGATGGTTCTTTTTCGCCTAAAACGATCGAATCCGCATGCTTGAACCCGCATTCACAGAAAGCAGAGGTAAGAAGGATCTTATCAAAAAAAGGGACTTCGTAAGTATCTACAATAAGCCTAAGTTCCCTGCCACAGATCGGGCAAGAGATCATTTAACTCCTCTAATCTTGTTTCTGTCCACTTTTATACCTGTTGGGGTTATAACGACGTATTCTTCTCCAAGTCCAACAATGTCGCCATTAATTTCATCAGCAAGCTGTTTAAGATCTTTTAGAATTCGATCAAGTGTTAGTTTGTCATGCTTTATGAACGCCACATCCGCTACTATTATATTTCCATCATAGATCTCCTTCTTGATCCTTGGAATCTCATTTAAACCCGTTACTTCTGCCACTTTAATTAACACTGAAGCTTTTTCACTAATTTCCGCCTCGTATTGAGACAAATCGAGTTCCTCATAATCCTCTATTGTAACCTTTTCCTTGCTCTTAAATTTCTCGAGTATCCCCATGAGACCACCTAAAATTAAAATGTAGGAAAGTATTTAACCTTAACGCTTAGCCTTTAGAAGTTTCAGAACAAACTGGTAGCTCTTGATAAGATCATGGCGGTGGAGGTATAGCATCGGGACTGAAATCAGAATGTAAACGAAGCTCAGAAGATAACGAGTTTCGACGCTTTGGTAAACAAATTGTGCGAGAAATAGTCCGAGCAATGCGAGTGCTTCAAAGAAGCTGAATCTCAGGTTCACTATAACCGCAACTCCAAGCAATGATTGCGCTGCGGTTAGCAAAAATTCCTCTCTTTGCCGATCATCGAGCGGTAAAGAGCTTGGATTCGCTAAGGAAATGCTGTAGATCAAAGCCAAACAGCCCACAAGCAGTGTCCACTGGTTTACCTTTGAAGAAACAAGAGTGTTGAAGCTTGCAGTAGTGCGAAGTTTTCTAACAAAATAAATGGCTACGATGAACTCAGGAGCCTCGCTTGCAAGCGGAGCGATCCACTGAACCATCAGAAATTCGTCAATTCCAAAGATCCTTGCAGAATTAACAAGACCTTCGGCAAAGGCTTCAACGCTTATTAGAATTACGAATGCGGAAAAGATCAACATCAGAACGACTGAAGTTCTCCTTTTTTGGGCTGGAAAACAGCAAAGGTAAGCGGGAACTCCAACTGCGGTGAATTCCTCTCTTTCAGCCTTTGTCGCGAGGTATACGTAAAGCAGGAACATTGAGCTCAAGATAGCGGTGTCAAAAAGCGAAATAGAGCCTTTTATAGGTATAGAAAAGCAGTAAAGAGAAGCTAAGAGCAATACAAAGAATTCAAGCCTTATGCCTTCATCAAGCTCGATCTCCTTTTTTCTAAGCTTTAGCATTGCAACAATTGCAACAAGGCTCCAGCCAATGCCAAGCAGTAGCCTATTTGCACCAGTCATATTCGCTGCAGCGTAGTGAATATACTCTCCGCCAGCTTTGCCCGCCATCCATGTAAAATACATGTCGACTGCATATTCAGGTAGCACAGCTATCAAAGCGACGATCGCAAGGCTTAGAGATCTTGGCAAGTCTTTTTCTGCGGTTTCAGCACCCCATGAAAGAAGGAATGCTGCGGAGATAACAGCAATTCCCGACAACAATGCTTCTATTGGTGCGGAATAGTGATAATTGAATAAATAAGATATGATCCAAGGGATCGTGCCAAGAATTGCAAGCAGAATGAAGATCTTTTCCTTTAGGAACATCGTTCGCAGTTAACTCAGGTTTTAAAAATTTTTGCGAAAATTTAGAACTAAATTGCTTCTGTGGGCTCGATTCTAACGTTCAGATATATGAAAGGAGTGTCAAGCACCGCAACTACGAACTTCATCGCATAGGAGGTTATGAAGATCTCAAATATCCCTTCCCAACCCAAAGCCTGCAGGAATTCTGGATTGAATACCACAAAGAATAGAAGAGTGAACGTAACGTTGTCTATGAACTGCGAAACCATCGTCGAAGCATTGTTTCTCAGC
This sequence comes from Archaeoglobales archaeon, assembly GCA_030055595.1. GTDB lineage: Archaea > Halobacteriota > Archaeoglobi > Archaeoglobales > Archaeoglobaceae > WYZ-LMO2. The sequence continues at coordinate 149,100 of JASFYH010000001.1, forward strand.
CATAGGAATTTGCCCTTTGTTCTCTTCTTCCAGAGCTCAAAAGCCCATATGTCGTGAAGCTGTGAGATTATGTAAGCTGTAAGGCTTGCAACCATTGCAGAAGGCATGAACTGGAAAACCTGAGCCATTGCTGGGCTAATCGTGTCGCTTTCATGAGGCTCAAATAAGATCGTTAACTGCATTATGATCGTTGCGAAGATCATTGCAAAGAAGCCCGCAAGAACCGCCTTTCGCGCATATTTTGCACCGAAGCGTTCTGTTAGTATGTCAGTCGCAAGAAAAGTCGAGCCATAGATCACGTTTCCCATTGCGGTAACCAAGCCAAAGACTTCGATGATCTTTGTGACTTGAATGTTGGCTATTACTATTGCCAGAGCCATCCAGACGTAAAGTCCCGCCTTTCCGAAGAGCTTAAAGGCTATGGTGATTCCTGTGAAGCAAACGATCAAGAGCAAGAAGCCAAGGATCTCGTTCAGCATAGCACAAATACTACGCTTTTTGGAGTCTCAATTTTCTCAGCTTCAACGCCTCTAACGGTTCTTTTAAGCTCGAATTCAAACCATTCTGGCTTTAATTCAATTTTTTCTTCGCCAATGCCTATTTCTAATGGCTCTTTTGTTAGCTTCAGCTTTTCTGACTCGCTTAGCCTTTCAACAGCCTTAATAATTTCCTTCACTCGATCTTTGAACAGAGGTCCGAGAACTGCAAATTTTGGCTTGATCTTCTTAACCTCCTCTTTCGTAGCGGGCATTTCCTTGGTGATCTCAACTTCCGAGCTCGTTGCAAATTTAAGATCTAAAGCGTCAAGATCGAGCTGTGTAAAAACGATTATTTTCTTAAGCGGGGCATTTAAAGCAAGTCCTTTGTCATGCTTGAACTTCCTAATTGCTGAAATGATTTCCTTCATCTCCTCCCCCGCCTTTTCCGCTTGCTCATCGATCATTTGCCATTCAACGCTGGGATAGCTCTGCAAATGAACACTACCTTTGGAGAACTTCTGCCAGATCTCCTCGGTTATAAATGGCGTAATTGGGGCTAAAAGCCTCAGAATTCGATCAAGTGTGTATTTAAGCGTAAACTTCGCTGGATCCGATTCTTCTCCAGAGTAAAGTCTACCCTTCACAAGCTCTATGTAGTTGTCCGCAAGCTCATACCATACAAAGCTTCTTATTGCCTTAAGAGCATCATCAAATCTGTATTTGTCCATATTCTCGCGAACGAAAGCTATAAGTCTGCTCAGCTTTGAAATGATCCATTTGTCCGCAATTCTCAGCCTTTCAATATCTTCAGGTTTCTCTTCGTAATCGCTAATGTGCGTCAAGGCAAATCTTGCAACGCTCCAGAGCTTTTGCTGAAATCTGCTCGCAGCAACAACTTCTCGCCAGCTGAAGATCAGATCTTCACCAATAACACCGCTTGCAGCCCACTGACGAAGCGCATCCGCACCGTATTTCTCTACAACTTCTTCAGGGCTTATCACATTGCCAATGCTCTTGCTCATCTTTCTTCCGTCTTCACCGAAAACGATGCCGTTGATCACGATCTCCTTCCACGGGATCTCGTTCTCAAGAGCCTGAGAGCGAAGGATCGTGTAGAAAGCCCAAGTCCTTATGATGTCATGCCCCTGCGGGCGAAGTGAAACAGGATATTCCTTTAGCTGAGGCCAGCCCGCAATAACCAGTGGTGTGATGCTTGAGTCCATCCAGGTGTCGAGAACGTCTTTCTCACCCTCGAACTCGCTACTTCCACATTCGCAAGGCTTTCTTGGTTTCTCTTTTGTCGGATCAACAGGAAGCCAGTCCTCTTCAGCAACAATCACTTTTCCGCACTTCTTGCAATACCAGACTGGAATTGGTGTAGCAAAGACTCTCTGCCTGCTTATAACCCAGTCCCATTCCATCGCCTCAACCCAGCTTAGAAGTCTATCGAACATGAACTCTGGCACCCACTTGATCTTCTTAGCGATCTCAACGATCTTTTCCTTGTCAACCTTTACAAACCACTGCTCCGCTGGAAAGATCTCAACAGGAGTCTTGCAACGCCAGCAAACTCCGACGTTGTGCTCAACTTCTTCCTGCCTCAAAACTTTACCCTCTGCCTTCAGATCCGCGATGATCTTCTCCCTTGCCTCAGAGATCTTTAAACCCTGATATTTCCCAGCAAGCTCATTCAAGGTTCCATTGCGGTTAATTGTGTTTCTAAGCTCAAGTTCATACTTCTTCCACCACTTCACATCTTGTCGATCGCCAAATGTGCAGATCATCACAATTCCCGTGCCAAAATTAGGATCCACCGCCTCGTCCGCAATGATCTTAACTTCATGTCCTCCGACAGGAACCTTTACTTTTTTGCCAACCAAATGCGTGTATCTTTTGTCTTCAGGGTTCACCGCTAAAGCCACGCAGGCGGGAATTAGCTCAGGACGGGTTGTGGCGATAACAACGTCATCTGAAAATTTTATATAATTAAGCTTTGTTTTTCCTTTCCTGTATTCGATCTCAGCCAAAGCTATCGTTGTTTCGCACCTTGGGCAAATTATGACTGGATGATAGCCCCGATAAATTAGCCCATTTTTGAACATTCTAACAAAAGAGATCTGGGTCTTTGTATAATACTCTGGATACATAGTAATGTATTCCTTGCTCCAGTCTATGCTGAAGCCAAGTCTTTTCGCCGTTTTACGCATTTTCTCTATGTTTCCTTCAGTGAACTTAACGCAAAGTTCCCTGAACTTTTCTCTGTCAACTTCGTTCTTCTTTATCCCGTATTTCTCCTCAACCTTTACTTCAGTTGGCAATCCATGGCAGTCCCAGCCCTGAGGAAACATGACCTCATAGCCGTTCATTCGTTTGTATCGAGCTATAAAATCAATTATACACCAATTGAGGGCATGACCTATATGAAAAGAACCCGTGGGATAAGGAGGGGGAGTATCGATTATGTAATGTGGCTTCTTCGAATTCCAGTCAAAGTAGAACATCTTTTCATCCCAGCTTTTAAGCCATTTTTCCTCAACCTCAATGCTCCTATATTCCTTTTCCATGGTTTGCAATCTGTGTTAAGCATATATTTTTTGCCTTTAAGTAATTGGCAAAGAAGCGAGCTGAGCAAATTAACTTCACGAAAAAAACATATAAACTGCTCCAACGATATTGCATATGATCTCGGTAGAGGAATTTAAAGAAGCATGGAAAGAGATTGAAATTGAAGAGGCTAAAAAGGAATTTTTAGCTCACCTTTATGTCTACGTCATAGTGAACGTATTCTTAGCCATTGTTAACTACCTAACTTCTCCAGACCAGCTCTGGTTCTACTGGGTTCCCCTTGCTTGGGGCATCGGTTTGGCTTTTCACTTTGTATTCTCTCGCAACAGATTTGTGATCCCCGACTGGGAAGGCAAGGTTGCAAAGGTTGAAATGAGGGCAAGGAAAGGAAAAGAACAGTAAAATTTCACTTGCTATGAAAAACGGGTAAGATTTATTAATTACAGAATAAAGAAGTGTCATGAATCCCGTAAAATTTGCGGAGGACATTTACTGGGTAGGTGCCTTAGACTGGGAAGAAAAAGATTTTCACAACTTTCAGACGCCACGAGGGTTGACTTATAACTCCTATTTGATTCTGGATGAAAAGAAGGTTGTAATCGATGCGGTAAAGCATAAGTTTGTTTCAGAGCAAATTGAAAGGATCTCAAAGCTCATAGATCCGAAGGAGATCGACTATGTGGTTGTGAATCACATAGAGCCGGATCATGCAAGTGGTCTTGCAGATCTTATGCGAGTGGCAAAGAAAGCGGTTGTGATCTGCTCGCAAAGAGGCAAAGAAGGGCTATGCAAGAATTTTGATTGCAAAGACTGGAATTTCATGGTCGTAAAAAATGGAGACACGCTTAAAATTGGCAAAAGAACGCTAATGTTCCTTGACATGACAATGCTACACTGGCCTGACAGCATTGCAACCTACGTCGTTGAGGACAAGATCTTATTCTCAAACGACGCATTTGGACAGCATGTTGCAAGTGAAGAGCGATTTGCTGAGGAGCTTGGTGTAGAAGAAGCTCTGAAATGGGCTAAGCTATACTATGCAAACATCCTGATGCCCTTGGCAACGCTGATCAAGAAGAAGCTTGAAGAGCTTAAAGGGGTTGAGGTTAAGCTGATCGCTCCAAGTCACGGGGTTGCTTGGAGAGATCCAAAGATTATAATTGAGCATTACAGGAAATGGGCGGATTTCGAGACAGAGAATAAGGTTGTTGTCGTTTACGACACGATGTGGGGCTCTACAGAGAAGCTTGCAAGAGCAATAGCTGAAGGGGCGAGCAAGAATGCAAAAGTCAGGCTTTTCCACACCCGAAAGGATTCTTGGACTGAGATTGTTTCAGAAATTCTGGATGCCAAAGCCATAGCAGTTGGAGCACCAACGATCCACAATTCGCTCTTTCCACCTGTTGCAGGCTTTCTGAGCTACCTTAAGAGCCTTAAGCCGAAGAACAAGAAAGCCTTAGCCTTTGGTTCCTATGGCTGGAATGGTGTTGCGGTAAAGGAAATTGCAAAAGCCTTGGAAGAGCTTGGATATGAAACGAAGCAGTTTGCGGTTAAATTTAAGCCAACGAAAGAGGAACTTGAAAAAGCCTACGAGTTGGGGGTTGAGCTGGCGAAATGATTCTCGGAATCTGCGGTAGCCCAAGAAAGAAGGCTACAGAGTTTGTGCTGAACAAGGCACTTGAAATGCTAAGCGACTTGGGCTTTGAAACTAAATTTTTTACGGTTAGGGGAAAAAACATAGGCTTCTGCCAGCATTGCGATTACTGCCTTAAGCACAAGGAGTGCAAGCTTAAGGACGACATGGTTGAGCTTTATGAATTGCTTGGAAAGGCAAAAGGCATAATTATAGCAACTCCAGTTTACAATGGTGGCGTTAGCGCCCAGATCAAGGCAGTTATGGATCGTTGCAGAGCCCTGGTTGCGAAGAACTTCGATTTCTTCAGGGGCAAAGTTGGAATGGCTATTGCAGTTGGCGGAGACAGAATTGGTGGACAGGAGCTTGCAATCCAGCAGATCTTGACTTTTTACATTTTAAACGGCATGATTCCAGTAAGTGGTGGAGCTTTTGGTGCAAACCTTGGAGCAACATTCTGGAGCAAAGACTCTCTTGAAGGTGTCATGGAAGACGAAGAGGGGTTCAGGAGCCTGAGAAAAACCATTAAGAGGTTTGCTGAGCTTTTGAGGATTTATGAAGGTCGCTTGGGGAATAACGGGTAGTGGGGACAGAATTAGAGAGACAGTAGAAGTGATGAAAAAAGTAAAGGAGCTTTATCCTGACGTGGAGATCAGGGTTTACCTTTCTAAGGCAGGACAGCAGGTTGTTTTGTTTTACAAGCTCATGGAAGAGCTTAAAGCGAACTTCAAGGTGTGGACTGAAGTTAACGCCAATGCCCCATTTCTTGCGGGAATGCTTCAGAGCGGAAAATTTGAATTTTTGCTTATCGCTCCCGCAACTTCCAACACGGTAGCCAAGATCTCTCTTGGTATTGGCGACACTTTGCTAACAAATTCCGCAATAATGGCTCTGAAAGCATTCGTTCCAGTTTACATCATGCCCTCAGATTACAAAGAAGGAATAGTTGAAACTGAATTGCCCGATGGGAGAAAAATGAAGCTAAGAATTCGAAAAGAAGACGTTGAGCACGTTGAAAGACTTAGAAAAATGGATGGAGTTTTCGTTTTGGAGAAGCCAGAAGAGATCTTTGCGGTTTTTGAAAAGCACTTTAAAAAGAATTAAGTCTTAATTAACCACCAAGAACCTTCTCAATCCTATTGACGATCTCTTCAAACGCATTCGCAGTCTTGGAGCTAAAGTCAACAACGAAAGGCATTCCGCTATCCGCTTCCTTCGCTATTTTCGGATCCATCGGTATTTCGCCAAGCAATGGAATTCCGAAGCTTTTAGCAATTCTTTTACCCGCTCCACCATTAAAAACTTCAATCCGTTCTCCGCATTTCGGACAGCTCAAATAGCTCATGTTCTCAACTATTCCAATAATCCGCGTCTTTAGAAGCTCTGCAAACTTCACGGATTTCTTAACCACTTGTTCTGAAACTTCTGATGGAATTGTCACTATTATGACTCCATCCATGTCAGGCAAAAGCTGTGCAATGCTCAATGGCTCATCTCCAGTGCCCGGTGGTAGATCGATCAGCAGATAATCAAGCTCTCCCCAGTCAACTTCGCCAAGTAGCTGTCTGATTGCGGAGATCTTAAGCGGACCTCTCCATACCACTGGCGCCTCATCTGCGGGTAGCAAAAAGTCCATCGAAACGACCTTGATGTTCATCGGTCCAAGAACTGGAATGATCTCATCACCTTTTTCAGAAACCTGAAGTCTTCTTCCTTTAAGCCCGAGCATCTTCGGCACACTTGGTCCATGAACATCCGCATCAAGTATTCCGACTGAGTAGCCTTTCATTGCAAAAGCCATTGCAAGGTTCACAGTTACCGTGCTTTTTCCAACACCGCCCTTGCCACTTATCACCGCAATTTTATGCTTAATTTTGCCCATCCGCTCCTTTATCCTTTTATCCTGTTCTTCCATGAGCTTTCTTCTGTCTTCCATGTTATCCTTCCTTCTCTCTCAGTTCTTTAATACTTCTCTCCACCCATAACAATTATCCACGAAAGCTTGGAGAATCCAGAAGAAAAAATTTAAAATTAAACTCTTTCGAGGATCATTGCCATTCCCATTCCACCGCCAACGCAAAGCGTTGCCAGTCCATAGTCAATCGCTCTGCGTTGCATTTCGTTGATCAGAGTTGTAACGATTCTCGCTCCAGTCGCTCCAATCGGATGCCCTAAGGAGATTCCGCTTCCATTCACATTCGTTATACTCCAGTCGAGCTCGAGCTCCTTTATGCAAGCCAAAGCCTGTGCTGCAAAGGCTTCATTAAGCTCTATAAGCCCGATATCACTCAGCTTCATGTTCGCCTTTGCAAGGACTTTTCTCACCGCTACAATTGGTCCAAGACCCATATATGCGGGATCAATCGCAGCTGAGGCATAGGCAACGATTCTTGCCTTTGGTTCAAGTCCAAGAGCTTTTGCGGACTTCTCCTCAGCTATAAGCAAAGCTGAAGCTCCATCATTCACACCACTTGCATTTCCCGCAGTTACAGTGCCATTTTTCTTGAAAACTGGCGGAAGAGTTGCGAGTTTCTCAACGCTCGTGTCCCTCCTCGGATGTTCATCGATCTCGTGCCTGATTACTTCTTTCTTTTGCCTAATCTCGACTGGCACAATTTCATCCTTAAACTTACCTTCGTCTATTGCCTTCACCGCCCTCATGTGGCTGTCATAGGCTATGCGATCTTGCTCTTCTCTGCTTATTCCATAACGCTCCGCAATGTTCTCAGCGGTGAAGCCCATATGATAGCCATAGAACTTCTCCCAGAGACCGTCGAAGACCATCAGATCGAGGATTTCATCAACCGCTGTTGTGCTCATCCTGTAGCCCCAGCGAGCCTTTCGCAAAGCGTAAGGAGCGTTGCTCATGCTTTCCATTCCGCCAGCGATTACAAATTTCGCATTTCCAGAGTCAACGCTCTGCGAAGCCAAAGCGATCGCTTTAAGACCGCTCGCGCAGACCTTGTTTACAGTAAAAGCGGGCACTTCCTTTGGAACTCCCGCATAGATCATTGCCTGCCTTGCGGGATTTTGTCCTTGTGAAGCTTGCAAAACGTTTCCCATAATTACCTCGTCGATAGCCACTTCGATTCCCTCATAATCAAATGCCTTTTCAAGCTCTATTCTGCCCTTTGGAAGCTTATTCGGATAGAACTCAACCGATTCTTTTGTTGGAACTGTTTTAATTCCGAGCTTTTTCAGCAAACCCTTAATCGCAATTGCTCCCAGTTCGTAGGCTTGGAAGTCCTTTAGAATTCCACCAAATCTGCCTACAGGAGTTCTTACACCCCCAATAATAACTGCCATACTCAGTATTTATTTTGGAAGTTAAAAACTTTGTCATTCTTACCATTTTTCATGCTTAATCCTTTTTCTGACTTCGATAAGTTTAAAAGTAAGCTAAGAAAGCGAAGATGTGCAGAGAAACATTGCAATCTACGGTAAAGGTGGAATAGGCAAGTCAACGGTTGCAAGTCATCTTGCGGTCTACTGGGGTCTCAAAGGGTATAGGGTAGCCCTTATTGGTTGTGATCCGAAAAGAGACACCACTTTGCTTTTAACTGGGAACAGAAGGGTGAAAACAGTTCTGCAGGCTTTAAAAAATAATGAAGCGGTTGAGCAATGTTTCGAAAAAGGCTACGCAGATGTCCTGTGCTCAGAGATTGGCGGTCCGGAGCCGGGTGTGGGTTGTGCGGGTAGAGGACTTCTTCTTGCTTTTGAGCTCATCGACAGGCTTGGAGTGATAAGAGATGCTGAAATCGTGATCTACGATGTGCCCGGAGATGTTGTGTGCGGGGGCTTTGTTGTGCCAATGAAGCGTGGAAGCGAAGTCTATGTCGTGACTTCTGGCGAATATCTCTCGCTTTACGCAGCGAACAACATCTGCAATGGCACAAAAAATGCGGGAGCCAAATTTGGGGGTATAATTCTGAATTCAAAGTTCGATCTGGATTTTGAAAGCAGAATAGTCGAAGAATTCGCCAAAGCTGTCGGAACTAAGATAATAGGCGTTATTCCATACTTGAGAAAGCTCAAAGAGTGCGAAATTGCAGGGAAAACCATTTTCCAGCTCCAAGAGAACTCTAAAGAAGCGGAAATCTTCCAAAATGTTGCCGAAAGAATTCTAAAGAATGAACCCTCTACAAAAATTTCAGGACTTGAAGATGAGGATTTGATTGCAATTTTTGAGAAATTTTACCCCTCTTCGAGCTTTTCACAAACACAGAACTCGCAGAAAGAATAGGGATTTTCTTGTTTTTCCTTTGCGGGGCAGTAATATTTATTTCCAATCTGCTTAATCCTTAATCCTCCCGGAAAAATTAATTTCGGAGAATGAACTGGTTTTTGGGCAATAAAGATTAGATAAGGCACAACAACTCTCGAGACCTTTACAAAGGCTTTTTCGTATTCATTTTCTGGATCCTTTTTAAGCCTCTCCATCAAACCCTTTAATTTCTCCTCTTCCAATTCTCCCTCAACATTGTTTGTTCTTATAAGCTCGTAGAGATGTTCTGCAAAATAGCCAAAGATCTCGTCTACCCAGAGCCTTCTGTAGTTCTCTGGAACAAATTTGAACTCTTCAAGCAGATAATTTTTTCCGAGTGCAAGATCGAGATAAGAAATGCTTAAAGCTTCTCTTTTCAGAGCATTCAGCAGTTCTCTCTTTTGCACAGAATTGAGTTTTAAAAAAGTATAAAAAATTTAGTGCGGTGGGATTACCGCATCTCTCTCGCCGTCTGGCATGAATTCTCTCAGAGCACCCTTTGCGATCATCTTTCTTGGCTCTGTCCAGTCGAACTTCAGCGTTGGATCTGCAAATGCTACCTTGACTATTGGGTTCACGCACCAGGCATGCTTGCATGCTGCATGAGCTGCTGCAACTATTCCCGCATATTCTCCGCTGTGTCCGACGTTCATCGCATAGTTCGGGTAGTTTGCACCTCTTAGCTCCATTGGCAAGCCTTCATCGCTTCTGTAGGCGAAGCTGTTAGTAGCTCCAAGCTGATCCTGCTGGTCATAGCCGTAGAATCCAAGTCTGCCCATGTGCTCCTTGTGCAAGATCATTGACAGATACCAGCCGTTAACTCCCGCTTGAGCGTCTCCAGTGGCGATTGAAGCACCAACGCCCGAAGCTGCTGCAAGCACCGAAGCTCTCTGCGAACCGCCGAAGTGAGTCTCCATGAGTGCGGGGAATCTCTCGTATTGCTCAAGTCCGTAAAGCGTTGCTTCAGTTGCAACGTCCAAGATCGTGTCCATCGTCCTTGGAGCCTTTGCAAATCCTCCATACTTCTTCTTTACATAGTCAGCGATGTAGTAGCAGAAGTCGTCGAGAATGTCGTCTGTGTAAACTGCAGTGGCGTATTGAGTGAACCCTACGCCTCCAGACATGTATATTCCGAACCAGAGCTGGTCAAAGATCACAGAGCCAGCAGCAAGGGTCTCCAATGAGACTCTAACTGGATCGTCGGGATACTTTCTGCTTGTCTGCACTATGTCTGCCAAGTAGCCAAATGGCAGTCCGCCGGGCTCATTTGGACCTCTTGCCCTTCTCCAGGGTGTAAGGGTAGCCATCTGGATAACTTCCGCATGCTTCGCAGCATATGCGAATTCGGCGATCGCAGCTTCGCCAGCCATCAGCTTGTATGAGGAGATCATTGCCATGCTGATCTGCATTGCAGACCATCTTGAGATCGTTCCTCCATCTGCAGCTCTGCCAACGATGATTGGCACCCTTGTTACCTGATAGAGAGCCTTTCCAATAGCCTTCTTCAAAGCCTCAGCCTGTTCCTTCGGGAACTGCTTGTTTATGTCGATCAGGAACTTCTTGTCGATCTGATCCGCAAGTTCGTCATTGCCAGTGAATACCTTCACGTATGAGTCAGAAACGAGTGCGGGATGAATTTCGACCATGTGCTCCTGCACAACCGCACCGCCTGGCAGTGCATGGTTCACGACTTCGAGATACTGGTTGATCGTCTCGGGAGTTACTTCTTTACCAAGTCTCTTCTCAAGCAAGGCGTGTGGTGCATCGAGACCAACGATCACAGTCCTTCTTATGTCATCCCACATCTGCTGCATTGCAGCGTTGTTTATATAGTGCAGATCATCGCCTTCACAGTAGACATCAGTAGAGGAGATCTTGTATGGCATCAAAACTCTTTGTCCGACAGGAATACCGCCAAGGTGCATCTCGGGGTTGTATCCGGGAACTCCCCTCTCTTTTGAGATCTTCTGAGCCCATTCCACAAACTCTCTCTTTCTTGCGGATTGCTTCCAGCCATCGTAGATGTAGAATTTTGTCTGCTTATCAGTTGGCTCTTCCTTGAATTTCTTCTTCAGAGCATCAATAAACAACTTCTTTTCAGCCATTCAAACCACCTCACAATTTTTCAGCTTTTTCAAGCCTGAATCCCGCAAGAGTTCTCAGCAAGTGAATCCTCTTTACCCAGTTGAGCAGTTCTGGATCATTTCTTGTCGAGACACCGTCGACCCTGTAGATCGTGGTCATCTTCTTCAACTCTTCTTCTGGCAATGGCTTTCCTACCCTGACTGGAGTCTCCAATGGGACACCAACTTGATCCTTCACATAGACAACTTCACCAGTATTCTTGTCAAATGTATACCTTCTCAGAGCATCGAACATCATTCCATTCTCGTCAAGTCTAAGAGAGTGCCCATGCACTGTAGCGCCTCTAACACCAACCCTTGCTGGATCGAATACTTCAGTTTCAAGCAACTCCTTTGCAACAAGCTCGAGATCGCGTTCTCTCATTTCAAGTGGAGCTCTGCCCGAGAGTGTTCCGGGATCAACGCCTCTGTATCTCCAGAATGCCATCCAGCTCCTAACGTATGGGGCAAGCGGTGCGAAGTAGACGGAGTCCGTGAACTGAATGTATCTGATTCTGTCTCCCGCCTTTGCTCCGGGAGTTGGCTCTACAAGCTCCCTAATTGGGCATGCGGGTTCACCAAGCTCTTCAAGTGGTGGATGCACAGACTTATAAGCTTCTCCTGGAACTCTATGCCCAAGGAGTCTCACGACGTCTTCGTCGGAGATCGATCTCAGCTTCTTCAACTGATATCCGGGATCCAAGTATTTCCTCCTATTTTCAGCAACGATCGTCTGCCCCGGATATGCGGGCTTATACTTTCCAGCCTTAACTTTAATCTCGCTCATACATTCACCTCCAATCCATATGCGACTTAACCTTCATACATATCTCATCGATTTTTTTCGGCGGGCAATTCTGCCCTCTAACTACGTCGGTAACTATCTCAACAACTTCTCCCAGAGTTTCGGGTTTTTCAGGGCTCATTACACGTGTTCTAACACCCGCTTTTGCGAAATCTTCAAAGGTTACAGGACACTGGCAAACAACGACCGCCTTTATTGGGGCATATCTAAGGATTGCTTTAGCTTTTCCGACAACGTGATGCTTTACATTTCCTAAATGGATTATGCAAAGCTTGTGCTTCGATATTCTGTCAATTTCTTCAAATTTCAATCCGAAATGGGAACCAAAGCCTCCCCTTGACGCCGAGGCTCCCGGAGGAGCACTCGAACCTGCGTCGAGCACAAGAACGCTCGGATTTATCCCCTCTCTTCTCAATCCCGCAGTTATTTCACATACAGGCTTTGTTACGTGTCTCGTCGAAGGGGACATCGAGATCACGATCACGTCGGATTTCTTTGCACCGCAGTAACCTTCAGACACAGTCCCACGCTGGGCTAATCCACCACCCAGCCCAATCCCCATCGCTTCTCTGCAATCTACAAACTGTGTCTGCCTGCCAATTTTCATTCTTCGTCCCCTTCGTTTTCTCTCATCTGCATTATGTATGCAAGCTTGTAGTCGTGAAGCGTCGGATAGTCCTTCGTGAATTTTCCGATTCTTAGGGAGTAACCAAATGGCAGTAAACTATCGCAGACTTCTTTTAGCTTCTCCGAGACTTTGTCAGCATCTTTTGAACGTAGAATCAGCCTGCTTACTGCAACCGAGAGCTCCAGTTCTTCGCCTTTAACAACGATCTTCTCTTTGGCATCGCTTTTAACTCTCGGTCCCTGAATTAATACACCCTCAACTCCTTCGATCTCATAAATTCTGCTGAGAAGTTTCTCAGCTGTTTTTGCTCCCAGAATTCTATTCGGAAATATTTCTATTTCCTCTCTGGGAGAGTGTTGCATGATAGTTACACCGTCTTCTTAACCTCCGCAGCACCCTTTGCGACGTGCACTATTGGCTCTCTTAGCGCTGGGATTGTGCTGAAGACACGTCCAATGATACCAGCGATTCTGTCTGGGCTGTAGTAGACTGTTCCAGCATCTAATGCGATTGCAGCTGCGATTGCGGGAGCAACGAATCCCTTGCTGTGCCTCGTAACTATGTGGTTGCCATGGAACACTACTGGGCTTCCACCACCATAGATCGAGTGGCTGAAGAACGAGAACTCGACACCCAAACCAAGTGCCCTGCCAAAGTCTACGGACGGCAATCCGGTTTGCCTCTCAAGCAGATCGTTGTAGTAGATCGTAACACCAGATATGCTCTGCATTGCTCTCTGAGCACCGCAGTTCACCATTGTCGCTGCAAGGAATCCAGCTGCAGCATAAGCATTCCACAAGGCGATATCGTCGGTGGTGTATGTCACGTAGCCAGATGCGCCCTTGCCATTGGGCTTAATGACTTTATCTTCAACAGCCTTCTCTACAAGGCTTGCAACAACAGTTCCAACTGATCCATTCTTTCCGTTCTCCTTTACAAGCTCATACACGAGGTTGTTTGCATTCAATCCCTGATATGCAAGTCCAAGCAGATGCAATCTCTCAAAGGAACCAATTGCATCTCCCATTTCGATCATTGCGGTCTGTTCAAAGATCGATGCTAAGCTTGCGGAGTTCATTGCATTCTTTCTTGCGATTGTCGCTATATACGAAACTGGCACATTTCTCAACGCATACCCCAAGCCTTCATTCTGCTGGGGCACAGACAGCAAAGACTGCACATTTGCACCCATCAGATCCATTGTTTGTGGATACCTGCCCCATACCGCTGCCTTTACCATTGGTGCATCGAACATGTCTACCTTGAATATGTCAATGATAGCTTCAGTCACGGCAGCTGCGGTTGCTGTAATTGGTGCGGTATACTCAACCGCCTTCAAAACTCTGAGTGTTGGAACCTTCACAAGAAGGCTTCTGCCCTCGTCAAGGATCTGAACTTCTGTGTCGTCATCCTTCTTAATCTGGATCGTGCTTTTGATCTTGTCAGCAATGGCTCCGGCGTTGCCGACAACATCGAGTTTCAAAGACTTCCCGGGAATTATGCACTTCTCTCCACCAACCGCTCCAGTCTCGAGAGCCTTCTGAATTCCTTGCAAGTTCACCGCTACGGATCTCTGCACCGTCTTAATGATCCCTTCTATGGCAGGGTTCAGCAAGGGGCTAATCGCTTCGAGTGGCACTCCCGACTCAAGCAACTTCCCTTTGTCGTCATAAAGGTCTATTTTGTCCTTATATTTCATAAATCCACCCCCTTTTTTTCGATTTCACAACGCTTACTGCATTTCTAAAAATGCACACAAGTTTAAATATTTTCTCATTTTTTCCAGCCTTTATAAAGACTTTCATTTAAAATCGAGATTATTATAATTTTTATTCTGGTTTTAAATATTAATAAACTATTAACACCTTCAAGAACCTCTCTTTTTTCAAAAATCTTTTTAAGCTACACCCAAATTAAAGCCGATGGCAGAGCACGATCTCAACCACGCAATCGCTGAGCTTCGCAACTGGCCTGGCTTGGTCAGAAAAAAGTTCGCTGGGAGGCTTGCAGAACTTGTAGACGAGTTCTTTGGAGAAGATGCGGGATATTTCAATCTTGGTGACTGGGAGGTTGTATTCACCGTCGATGGAATCTGGCATAAGGTTCTTGAAGAGGATCTATACTGGGGTGGCTTCATCTCGATCCTCGTCAACGTGCACGACGTTTATGCAATGGGTGCTAAAGCGAAATATGCGGTCAATGTGATCTCTGTCAAAGACACCGCTTCGCTGGACAGCATTAAGAGAGGCATGCTTGATGCAGCAAGAAAGTATGGGATCAAGATCTTGAAGGGTCACGTTCATCCAGACGCTCCTTTTAATTCTGTAGAAGTTGCGATGATCGGGTTTGCTAAAAAAGGGAGCCTTATAAAATCAAACTCCGCTAAGGAAGGCGATAGCATCATAGTAGCGGTGGACACAGTTGGAGAGCCACATGGAAAGCTGATCTACAATTTTGATTCCACTAATAAAGATCCAGAAGCTCTGAGAAAACAGCTTGATTCGATGGTTCATTTAGCTGAGAAAAAGCTCGTTAATGCTGGCAAAGATCTAAGCAACGCTGGGATAATTGGCACCATAGCCATGATGCTTGAAGTTAGCAAAAAAGGTGCTTTGATCGATCTCGAAAAGATTCCAAAGCCTGAAAACGTTGAAATGCTACAGTGGCTAAAAAGCTATCCCGCTTGTGGCTTCTGCGTTACCACTTCGCAACCCGACGAAGTTGTGAAGATTTTTGATTCTCATGGTCTAACTGCGGAAGTGGTTGGAAAGGTTGATTCAACCCGAGTCGTGAAATTGGCTTATAAAGAAGATCAGAGAACATTCTTCGACTTCAGAAAAGAGAGTGTTCTTGGATTAATTTAATCACTTCTTTTTGTATTCACCGCACTTTTCTAAAAATTCTTCGGCTCTTTCAGCTGAAAAAAGCGTATGCATGTAGCTTGCTAAGCAGTTGTGCAGAATTATTCCGTCGTGAATTCCGTCTATTCCGTAGCCCCTTTCAAGCTCATAAGCGTATTTCGTGTCTTTTTCCAAATCTAAAAAGGAATAGTGAAACTCGTGACCCAGTATTTGTTCTCCCTTTTTCGATATGACATTGTCTTCTACAACCTTAGCCCTTGTATATCCGAGAAATCTCCTTGATAGATCTAAAATCGCTTCCGCGGGGATCACTCCAACGCCTTCAAATTTTTCACCGCTTACAACGATCTTTTTGCAGAGAAACATTAAGCCACCACATTCAGCATAACTTGGGCAATCGTCTTCAATTTTATTTTTCAAAGAAATCATAGCTTTCCTGTTGAACTCCCTTGCAAAGACCTCAGGATAACCTCCGCCAATTATGATTCCGTCCGTTTCGTCTGGCAAATTACCCTCAAGAGGGCTGAAAAATATCAAGTTCGCTCCTAAGGCTTTAAGGGTGTCAAGATTTTGTGCGTAATAGAAATTGAAGGATTTATCGAGAGCAATGGCAATATTAACGTCCAAATCATTTTTTTCGAACCGCTCTTGAATTTCTGGAAGTTCCTCTGCACTCTCCGCAATTCTAAGAAGTTCATCAAGATCTAATCTCTCTTCCACGATCTCCGCCCATTTCTTGACTTTCTCTTCAACCTCTTTTTCGATCTCTTCCACTGTTATTAGCCCCAAATGTCTCATTCCGATCTCAAGTTCTTTCTTCCTTGGAATTGCTCCCAAAACTCTTATATTTGTCAGTTCTTCTACCGCCTTCTTAGCCTTCAGCTCATGCCTCTCGCTACGAGAAGAGTTCAGAATTACACCCTGAATGTTTGCATCGAATAAAGACACGAAACCCTTAACGATCGCCGCTGTCCCCATATTAAGACCACGAATGTCGATGGTGAGCAGTATTGGTGCCTTTAAGATCTTTGCAATGGAAAAAGTGCTCCCCTTCAAGCTCAGCGGATCTGAGGAATCGTATAAGCTTCTGACTCCTTCAATAATCGCAAGATCCGCCCCCTCGCAGTATTTCTCGAAGTCTCTGAGAACCTCGTCCTCGCTCATTAGCCAAGAATCGAGGTTTACCGCTCTTCTACCAGAAGCGAGGCTCAGATACTTTGGATCTATGAAGTCTGGACCGACTTTGAAAGTCTGGACTTTGTAGCCTCTCAGTGTTAGAGCTCTTGCTATTCCGCACGTGAGCATTGTTTTTCCGCTACTGCTGTTCGATGCAGAGATCAAAACTCTGGGGATCCGCATAAAGATCTTATTGCATTGCCCAAATGGGATCTAACGATCTCTTTTTTGCCAAGAACATTCACATGAGCCCCCTCCTCGTTAACCGCTCTCTGATAGCCCAGTTCTCTAAGCCTCGTCATAGTCCTCTCGCCCGAAGAAACTCCGACCGAGTATTCAAATGCATTTGGTTTTAAAGCCTGAGGGATCCCAAGGATGATCGCAGAAGAATAATCAAAGCTTTTTGCTAACTCAAGTGCTTTATCCGCTGAGTATGCATACTCATCCAGAGAACCGCTAAAATGGTCAACTTCCACTCCATTCTCGCTTAGTTGTTTGAGAATATTCCTTGCATCTTCTCTAACCTTCGGCAACCCTCTGCTATCTTCGAGGTTTGCAATAACACTGAAGTCCCCTCCAAGCTTTTTATTAGCGTTGTTGATCGCAAGGATTATGTCCGCATAAAGGTAAGCGGTTTCCTTCTTTGCGTTAAGAATGACAAGCAAACCGTCCTGCAATTTTTCAATGAGCTCTTTGGCAACCTCTCTGACATCATCCCCCGGGGTAGGGGCAATGTAGCCCGGGATGGCAACCCCACGCTCTCGCTCGACTTTGCTTGCCATTTTAAGAATTCTGGTCTGCCTTTCGAGTTCCTCTTTGTCTATTATGCCAAGCTTAAATGCGGACTCAACAACCCTCATCGCTCCTTCAGTGTTATCCCCGCATCCAGAAACGTTTGCACAAACAACCTTCGTGGGAATTTTAGCTTCTGAAACCTCAGCTTCGAGATCTTCGCCGATGATCGTAGTGCAACAGGTTCCGACGACGCCAATGATCTCTGGTTTAAAGTCGCTGTAAACCGCATCAAGCACTTCTAAAAGTTTCTGCTTTCCCCCAAGCACGACGTCAAAGTCGCTCATGGACGTTGTAAAGATCTTTACTCCATCTCTTTCAAGCAATCTCAAAGCCCTGAAATTGCATCCTGGAGGTCCATGCAAGACGATGTGCCTGCAATTAAGGTCTCTGAGCGTGTAGAGAGCTGCAGCTATTGGATTTGGTCTCGGATGGACTGCATATGGTAGACTTTTAAGCTTCATTGCTGAAAAATAAGATTATGGGATTATTAAACCTTGCTGAAAGCTTTTCTACCTCATTTTTACTTAATTTTTCAACGAATTCCCCTTTGACTCCGAGTTCCATGAGTTTTCTGCCCAAGGCTCCAGAAAGCAAGATCATGTCAATATCCCTCTTCTTCAGCTCTTTTGCAAGTCTTTGAGTATCTATTATCTCGCATGTTGCTCTTTCTGACCCAGAGAGCACAACTATTAGTTCTTCTGCTTTTTTGCCCTTAATGGACAAAGCTTCATCGATTGCACTGAGTATGGCGGGCAAATTGATGCCCCTGTTCGAACAGTCAACCAGAATCCCCTTCGCTGTTTTTTCTGAAATCGCTCTGCCTTTGACACCTTGAAAGCCCTCAATAGATCTGCATGCGTCCTCAATTTCGAGATCTAAAGAAGCAACCGCAGTTAAGGCTCCAAGGGCATTAAGAATTTGAAATCTTCCAAAAAGGCTTTCTTTGAGCTTGAATTCAAACGGAGCATTTATTTTTTTACCTGAGATTGTATAAAGGTCTTCGATAACACCTTCAACATGATCTTCGATCTTTTTGACCCTAACTTCATGCCCTCTTTCTATTCCGTAAACGTTTGAATTGCCAAAAAACACGTGTGCAAATTTTCTCGCAATGTTGTCTCCGTTTAGCACAAGAATTCCATTTTTCATATTCATCGCCATTTGTAGCTTGCTGTTAAAAGCATTCTTAAAGAAAGACGCTCTGTAGTTCTCATAGATACCTGTCACGACTCCCAAATCACTTACCCCAGTTCCGCCAAGAGAGATCTCAAAAATTGCATATTCAAAATCAATTCCTTCTGCCAATCTGAAAGCCTTCAAAGCATTTGCGGGGGTTATGCTGAGCCCTTCAGCGAGCAAAATGTCGCCTGAATCCATGGAAACTCTCGTGCTCAGGCTATCGTGGATCAGCACTTTGTAGCCAGAGTCGTTGAGGATCTTCGAGATCATGTTCGCGGTCGTTGTTTTACCATTCGTCCCAGTGATCTCAATGATCTTCTTCGAACCCTTCATTTCAGAAAGAATAATTCCGACAGCCCTTGCATGACTTATGATCGGGACTCCAAGCTCCAATGCAGAGATAAAGAGCTTCATTGCTGGATCTGCATGCTGAACAATTATAACATCGTAATCTTCGATCTTGATTTCCTTCTCGTCTAAAAAAATCTTAAATCCATGATTATTGAGCTCTTCAACATCCTTAGCCTTTAAAGTTTTGTGATTGTCAAAAGCGTGAACTTCGCAGCTCCGTTTAGCTAACTCCTCACAGAGCACTTTTCCTCCATGTGTCATGTCAACTACAAGAGCCTTGCAGTTTGCCAGTGGACGCATGCAGGTTCCTGAGACTTAGCAATAAAAAGACTTTTGATTTTGGTTTAAATTATCCCTGAATTAGATTGAATATTCTTGCTCTTAGCTCAATAAATTCTTTGGAGAATCTGTTTCTTGGTCTTTCAAGTTCTACCTCTACGAGGTCAAGCAGTTTTGCGGGTCTTCTCGAGAGCACCGCAATTCTGTCCGCCAAATAAACCGCTTCCTCAATGTTGTGGGTCACATAGATAATGGTTTTCCTTGTCTCTTGCCATATTCTTACAAGCTCGCTCTGCATCACATTTCTCGTTTGTGCATCAAGAGCACTTAAAGGCTCATCCATTAGCAATATTTCAGGTTCGCATACAAGAGCCCTTGCAATTGCAACCCTCTGCCTCATACCGCCAGAGAGCTCATGCGGATATGAGTTCTCAAAGCCTTCAAGCCCTACCAATTTTATGAATTTCTTGGCTTTTTCTAAAGCCTCAACTTTTGGAATTTTTCTAATTTCAAGTCCGAAGAGGACGTTTCCGAGGACTGTTCTCCAAGGAAAGAGAGCATAATCCTGAAAAACCATTGATCGATCCTGCCCCGGACCAGTTATGCTTTTGCCACGTAGCAGAATTTCTCCTTCATCCTGTTTTTCCAATCCAGCAATGATCCTAAGCAGAGTTGTTTTTCCGCAACCACTTGGACCAAGGATACTTATAAACTCCCCTTCTCTGACGTCAAAACTAACTCCATCAATTACCATAAGCTCTTTTTCTTGACTGTTAAACCACTTCCTTATGTTTTTGATCTGTAGCAAGATCTCACTCAACCACGAACCCCCTCCTCCAACTCAGCAACCGATCTTCCGCAAGTCTGTAAATTCTGTCGAGTATTAAGCCGATAATCCCTATGGCAAGCATATAGGAAATCACGACATCAGGGGAATGGTAAAGTCTTGCAAGCTGAATTTTGTAGCCCAAACCAAATTGCGAGACACCAAAGAGCTCTGCTGCAACCACGCACATCCATGCAACTCCAGAACCAACTCTAAGCCCATTGAAAAATGCTGGCATCGAAGCGGGAATGATCACTTTTCTAAGCATCGTGCTGGTTTTCGTAGCTCCAAGCGTTAAAGCAGCTTCCACGTATTTTTTCTCCACCGAAGACACACCATACATCGTGTTCAGCAAGATTGGAAATACCGCTCCTATGAAGATTATGAACGCTGCAGCTGTGTGTGTTAGCTTGAGAAGCAATATGGCTATCGGAATCCAAGCTATGGGTGGTATCGGGCGAATAAGCTCTACGATCGGATAAATTAGTTTCTCCACAGTCTTGGACCACCCCGCAATAAGCCCAATGGAAAATCCAACAAGAATAGCGGAAGCAAATCCGAGAGCATAGTGATAAATGCTGTATGCCATGTCTGTAAGCATTTGAAATCCACTATCCGCAAATTTCGGGTCTCCAAGGGTTAATTGGATAAAAGTTACAATAACCTTAGAAGGTGGAGCCAAGACAAATGGGTTGCTAATAAAGATCCAGTAGTAAGCTTCCCAAAGCACCAAAAAAATCCCAATTGAGAAAAAGAAAATAAAAAAGTCTTTGACCCTCATCAACTTAACCCTAATTCATTTTTCAGCTTTGGCACCAATTTCAAAGCCTCTTCGTAAAGGCTTGGATCCACAACATTTTCTGGAGTGACTCTGACTGGGTTTCCAGAAGCGTCCTTCGTAATCTTGAGTTCATATTGAGCTTCACAAAGCATATCAAGACCCTTTATCCAATCTTTATTCCTCGGATCGGTTTGCAGATTTGTGCTCCCTGGGAAAGTATCCGCAACACGTTCATTTACATTCAGCCACTTTATAAGTATTTTCTTTATTTCCTCCTTGTTCTTTGGATCCTTCGCATACTCACTTGCAACAATGTGCAGAGCCAAAAACTTTACTGCAACTTCTCTATGTTCTCTCATGAAGTCTCCACGCATTAACACAACACAGCATGGATGGTTCGGCACTATTTCTGGGGAGTTTGCAACGATCTTACCGTAGCCTTCGATTTCCGCTATATAACCGCTTGGATCTGGAGCAAAGCCAAAATCGACTGCTTTAGCCTTTAGAGCTTCTCTTATTTCTTCAGGACCTCCAGATTTAACTTCCACTTTTGAGATTTCGACTCCAAGCTCTTTAAGCCATTTCATGAGCATGGTATGTTGAATCGACCCAGGGGGGAATGTCATGACTTTCTTCCCCTCAAGTGATTTTGCACCACTGTATTCCGTTCCCGGGATTGCGATTAGAGAAGAACCCTCAGTATTTGCTACCGCAACGATCTTGGCATCAAATCCCTTTGAGAGCAACGAAAGTGGTGGTGCAGCACCAACATAAGCTACTGAGTGCTCACCCGCAGCAAAAGCTTCCATTTGCGGAGGTCCTGAGGAGAACGGGCTTGTTTTAAGCTTCACTCCGAGAACTTTCTCGTCCCAGCCCTTTTCAATTATTACGAACAAAGCGGTGTGGTGCCAGCTCGGCTGATAACTCAATTTTATTTCCTGCAATTTTGGTTCTGTGGGCTTTTCTTGTGTGACACAGAGACCAAATGCAACGAGCAAACCTGTTGCGACGAATAGCAAATACGCTTTCGAGTTCATACATCTCACCCCAGAGTTTTGAAAGGGAAAACTCATATAACTTTTTCCATTTTTGTCAGTTTGTTGTCCTTATAGGGAAAAATTTAGATTTTTGTATTCCTTTTTGTGATAATATTTAGTATTATAGGGATTAGAGAAAGATGAGCAAAATATGTTCCTAAAAAGGCAAAAATTTATTAGCTCGTTGCCTTATAGTATACATGGATACAAATAGTCTGATCTCTTCTCTAATTATTAGTGAGAATTTTGGAGAAAAGCTTGAGGAGATCGTGAAGAAGAGACTTAAAATGAACATAAGGGAGTTTGCAAAAGAGGCGAAAATTCCACAAAGCACGATCTACAAGCTTCTTTCGGGCGAGAGAGAGCCAAATTTGGGCACACTCAGGAAAATCGCGGAAACGATAGCAAGATTCACAAAGAACTCAGAAGAGTTCATAGCGGTAATCGCTTCAAGATCCGCACTTAATCAGCTAACGAGCTATGAGATTGATGTGGAGGGTAAGGGAGTCAAGGTAAGAGAATATCCCGCGAACTCTTTTGACGAGGCAGTAGTTTCTGCAGTGAAGGCGGAAAGAGATGGAGCAAAGGCTATTGTTTGCGCTCCGATTCTGAGTCCAGTTCTTGAAAAGATCTTAAGTGTTCCAATTGTCACGATCATCCCAAAAAACGATCTACTGGACTCGATTAAAATTGCAGCTAAGAAAGGTCTCTCAAAGCCTTAACCTACTCCACAACCCCCTCTGTCTGCCTTTTCAAGCATACCCGACTCTTCAGTGGTTGCAGTAACTTCTAAGGACTCTGCAAATCTAAGTTCTATTTCTACAAGCTTTTTGATGATCTCCTCTGGAGAGCCAATCCCCTGAAGCTTCCCGCTCAGCATTAGTGCAACTCGATCACATGTTAGCTTCGTGAAGTGCATGTCGTGTGATATTATAAGTATTGTAGTCTTAAACTCCTCTCTCACTTTGTTGAGTGTATTTGCAACTTCTACCTTTGTAATCGGATCCATCGTTCCCGAAGGCTCATCCAGTATGAGGATTCTCGGTTCTCTGATCATAACCTGTGCTAAAGCGACTCTATGCCTCTGTCCTTCGCTCAGTTCGTCAGGGAACTTCATGAGTATAGACTCCGCCTCTTGTTCATCGAATCCGATGCTTGTTAGAATATCGACCGCCCTAATTCTTGCGAACTCTGACGGTAGATCAAGGCTTATGCAGTCTGTTAGGTTGTCAAGCACTGTTCTGTGCGGGTATAAGCTGTATTCTTGGTGTAGGATTCCAATGTAGGGCGTCGCTCTGCCTCTACCAGTAATTCCTGGTGTCCTCATGTCAACCCATTCGTCACCAATTCGGACAAATACTTCTCCAGCTGTGACATCCGCAATTCCCGCTATGATCCTCGACAGAGTTGTTTTTCCAGAACCACTTGGACCGAGTATTCCAAAGATCTCTCCTTCTTTAACTTCAAAGGAAACTCCATCAACCGCCTTAACAACACCTCTGCTAACAGAATAGTAGTATTTCTTTACGTCTTTTAACCTTAAGATGTCTTCTTCAAGCTTGAATTCTGCTTTGATTTTTTCAGCACTAACCTGACTCAGGAATTTTTGGATTAAATCTTCTGGTCTTCCCTCAGCTACAATTTCACCATCTTCAAGCCATACAACTCTGTCAGCCAATTCTTTGATAACTTCTGGAATGTGAGAGGTTAAAACCATCGTCTTTTTTGCGTTCTTTATGTATCTTCTCAGCGTCTCTAAAATAAGCCTTGTATTATCAGGATCCAGAGTTCCAGTAGGCTCATCTGCCAGCAGTAGAATTGGTTCTATTGCAATCTGCCTCGCTAAAATAACCCTCTGCTTTTCACCACCACTAAGATCTCTTGCGATCGTAAGAATTCGGTGTCCCAAGTTTACCGCTTTAAGCAACTCCATCGCCCTGTTTACAACATTATTTGAATAAGCAGCCTTCTCGAGGATCTCGAGTCTTCTTGTTGTTCCAAAAGCTATTCTTGTCTCGGTTTCAGAGCTTATAATTGCCTCCATTACGTTCTCCAATGCAGATTTCTCGCTAAAAAGTGCAAAGGTTCGCTGTAGCATTATTCCGACTTTTTTCCTGATTGCAGAAGCGAGTTCTTTATCTTCAACTCTCCATATATCTATTTCTCTCTTTTTCAGTATTTCTCCGCATCTCGGACAACTTTGCCCATCTTTACTTGGCAAATCAACCCAGTAACAGTTCGGACAGATTGAGAGAATATATAGAACTCTGCCCTCACTCGGCTCATAGTCTTTGTATCCTCTTATAAGATGAATAAGCACAGACTTACCGCTTCCGCTTACACCGATAATACCGAGTGTTTCCCCTTCTTTAATGCTCAGATTGATCTTTTTTAGAGCAAAATGATCGCCAAATTTTTTTGAGATGCCTTCTAATCGTATAATCTCGTCAGCCAATATCTCCACCTCCAGTGCCAGAAGCAATTCTCTCGGAAGTATTTATCCTTTGCTAAATTTTCCCCTACTCATCAATCATCGAATTTGAAAGAGTTTGGAAAACAATCGAATAGATTAAATACTAAGTTGCCAAATTCGAAATACATGAAGGTCAAGCTTAACGGCAAGGAAATTGAAGTCCCTCAGAATGCGACGGTTAAAGATCTTCTGCCTCATGAAGAACAACTTATTGTTATAGTCAGAGAGAAGAGAGACCAAGAAAAGAAGGCAGAAAACTTTAAGATTCAGATCGGTAAAGGAAATATAACCTTAAAAATAGAAAATCAGGAACTCTGGAATGCTATCGAGAGTAAAGTTCAGGGATTGGAGATTGCTTGGAGGACTAAAAGAGTTCTTGCCTTCGGTCCTTTTTCCTGTGATCTGAAGTGCTCAACTGTCAGCCATGAATATGAGCCGGGTGAGGTTGTTCTGAGCTTTGCTGGCGGTAGCATAGAAAGTGCATATCTGATGTTTGCGGTGACACGCTACCCCCTAACGCACTGCACGATCTCGGACGGAGTAGTTGCAAGAGTTATAGAAGGTCTTGGAGTCCTAAGATCGCTTGAGATCGGTGAAAAGATCGAAAAAGTAGAGCCAGTATTTGGTAGAAAACATTCAGGTGGGATTAGGATCAGAGCCAATAAAGATGAGCAACTTTACGAAGGAGATGAGATCTATTCTCAAGTTTCTGTAGATCTACGCAAAGATCTCCCGAGTGCCTCAGAATACGCTATGGCGGTTCTTGAAAGAAAAAATGCCGTGGAGGAGTTCACAAACACTTTTATTAGGTTTGAGGGTTTAAAGGGCATAAGCATAGGAGAGGAAAATCCAGAGAAGAGAATTAGAGGTGCGGTTACTATAAGGAGAAGCGGAAAGAATTCTGGGAGTGTTTACTTTTACCTCAGAGATCGGATGCCCCACAGAGATCATTGCGTCGTTGGATTTGTTGAAAGCGGGATAGAGCTTCTGGAAGTTGCTCAAAGGGGGGATAAGATAAAGATCGTTACAAATCCAAGCAGAATTGATCTCGTTGGCTTGACTCAGGCTGAGGCAGAAACTTTTCTCGCTAAAAGAGGCTTGAGACAGCATAGAGAGGGAGATACGGAAGATCATGCAGTTATTGTCTCACAGATCCCAGAAACAAGTCTTGAGATTCTATCAAGAGGAGAAGTAGCCACTTTTGGTGTTAAAGCTTCTAAAGTGATAAAGGTCAGGCTATTTGACGAATTAGCTCCCAAGACCGCACTTTATTTCAGAATTGCTACGGGTCTTGTTAGCAAAAAGGTTGGAAGACTTCCAGTATACTTCAAAACAAGGGATCTTGTTGTATTTAAACCAAACATATCTTTTGAGGAGCCTTTGATTCCTGAGAACACTCCGAGGGTGTTAGTTAGTGCTGGTGAGATCGGAGTCACAAACATGTCCAGAAAACATGCGGGGCTTATAGGGGTCAGATTCAATGATAGCAAGGACTTTGGACCGACTGCAGAGCGTTTTGAGTCAACTAACATTGTAGGAAGAGTAATTGAGAATTTTGATTTGATCAGAGAGGCAAGGGAGGGAAATGAGATCTATATCATGGAGGTGCGAGAATGAAGGTTCGCTATTTCGTTTTATCTCCAGATGCGGGCATTAATCCAGAGGAACTTGTTTTCAGGATCATGGAGTCAGGATTTCAGGGAATAGTCAAGGAGACGTGCTTCGGAGCGATCGTTGAAGGCGAAGACGAGGAAGTCGATAAACTTGCGGAGGGGTTAAGAGAGGAATATTACTACTTATTCTCAAAAGAGAGAGGTTATCCAGTTGGGGATAAGAGGATCTGCAGAGCACAGCGTGGAGGAGGGGCAAGAACTGGCTTTTATCAGATCGAATACGAGTCGGAATTTTTGCCTTTCATTTCGGAAGCTTTAAAAGATTTGAAATTCGAAAAAGTCAGGAGTCCAAAAAAGGTAATTGTTCACCCGATAAACAGTCTCATACTGTCGGATCTAATTGAAAGAATTGGTCATAAGCCTCTAACGATGATGTCCGAGATCGGAAAGCTTGTAAGGGATCCAGAGATCGATGCACCTCCGAGAAACATAACTACTGAGGACGTGATCAGAGGTCTAAAGTATGGTTCTATAGAGATGCCCTCTGGCATAAGGGGTAGGCTTGGAGTCTGGGATGAGCTAATTGAAGAGGCTGAAGCGGGTTTAATTGCTAACTACGAATACGCATTTGGCTGTGCGGGATGCACGCATAACGACGTCCTGATCTACTTAATAAAGGCAAAGAAGATCCCGTATGTATGGCTTAACCTTCCAAAGACTCCGGAAGAGGCAAAAGAATTTGTTGGCAAGATCTATGAATTTCTAAGCACTTTGGGGTGATCAGATGGTAAAAGTTGCTTTAATTTCATGCGGAGCGGAATACAGCGGTGTTTACCATGAGATCGAGAAGGCAATTGAAATGGTTGGTGGCGAAGTCGTGATTCCCGAGACGGATCTTCAGGATGTTAAAGAAGTTGACGAGGAATTTGGAATCGTGGTGAAGGGTGGCGATTTAAAGCTGATGATGGCAAGGGCAAAGTCTGTTGCTGAAGATCGATGCGATGCGGATGCGGTGTTTGTTGCAACATGCTTTAGATGTGCTGAAGGAGCTCTTGTTAGAAACGCGGTTAGAAAATATCTTCAGGATGCTCGAATTCCTGTTGTTGCATACTCCTTTACTGAGAGAAGCAAAGCGGGTAATTTCCTGCTCAGAATGGAAGCTCTTGTAAATATTGTCAGGAGAAAGCATTTGCTTGCGAGAACAAAGCATGAGGGGCTTACTGTTGGTGTCGATTCAGGCTCAACAACAACTAAAGCGGTAGTTATGAGGGACAATGAGATCATCGGAACCGCTTGGAGACCTACGGTAGACATAATAGAGACCGCAGACAAAGTTCTTGAAGAAGCTCTAAAAATGGCAGGAGTTAAGCTTTCTGAAGTTGAGGTTATTGGAACTTCTGGCTATGGTAGATTTTTGATTGGAGAACATTTAAAGGCGGGAATCATTCAGGACGAAATAACTGTGGGAGCAAAGGGTGCAACATTTCTTGCGGGAAAGCAGAAAGGCGACGCAACGATCCTCGACATCGGAGGAATGGATAACAAGGCAATCACCGCACACGACAGCTTGCCAGACAGCTTTACTCTTGGCGGGATCTGTGCGGGCTCATCTGGTAGATTTCTTGAAACGACCGCAAGAAGACTTGGAGTAGACATAGCGGAATTCGGAGAAATGGCTACAAGAGGAGACTACAGAAAGATAAGGATGAATTCATACTGCATAGTCTTCGGAATGCAAGATCTTACCACTGCACTCGCAGGAGGGGCTAAGGCAGAAGACGTTGCTGCAGCAGCATGCAGAAGTGTTATAGACCAAATCGTTGAGCAACAGCTTCAGGAGATAACACTCAGAGAACCAATAATTGAAGTCGGTGGAACTTCATTGCTTAAGGGGCTTGTTAAGGCGGTTAGAGAAGCTCTTGGTATGGAAGTAATTGTGCCCAAATATTCTCAGTTTGCAGTAGCCACGGGCATGGCTTTTGTTGCCTCGGGGGCAAGGGAGGAGAAAGTTTATGAGGTTAGTAGTAGAGTCGCCTGATGAAGAGGGCAGAATCGCTTACGAGAGAACAATAAACACTGTTCTTTCGGAATCAACGATAAAGGGATTTATAAAGCGCTTGAAAGTATTTGCAGATCCAAAGGAGCCAGTTTTTATTCTTATAATTCAATTCGCAAGAGGTGGCGGAGTTTTGAAGTTTTCTGAGGTTGCTACGCTAAAATTTGTTAGAGAAGGGGCAATAGTTGTCTGCGAAAATGACAAATTCATGCCTGAAGTTCTAAGAATTTTGTGGGAAAAATTTGGAAGCGAAAAAGTGGAGCAGTTGAGCAGATACGAGATCATGGTAAAAGGTGAAATTGGTGAAGACATTCTGAATACCATTATTTACGATCCCGAAAAGGAGTTGATGGTAGGACTTATGGATCTAATACTCAGAATAGTGCCCGAGGGCTTCAGAATCAGAAAGTATATTCGCAAAGAGGGTTTAATGGCTCTAATCGCTTCTGAGGATCCAATAAAGAATGAGTGGGTTGAAAAAGCCCTGAAAATGATGGAGGGAGCAGATGATACCTCTAATCTTTAATGGCGGTGTTTATGGTCATCAGGAATTCGAAGATCTTGTTTACGATCTTGGAGGTTTTGTGATCCAGAAGAATTTTGCACAAACTGAAGTCACGATCTTCTTCATTGTGCCTGAGGAAGATCTGGAAAGAGTAAAAGAAAAGGCGTTAGAGTTAAAAGCAGAGCTTAAAAACGCTCCTTTAGCTGGATCAGAGATCGCTGTGGTAGTCCCAACAATTTCGATCTATCATTTGCCTCATCACTCATGCGACATTGCGGAATATTTGCGAAGAAAAGGGGCGAAGACTAACATGGTTGGCTTGTCGAGAGGCGTCGGGAAAAGACTTGCAAGGCTTACCGCTTTTGAGAGGGATCTGATCAATGAACACGACGTCGCAGTGTTTTTGTTCGGAAATTTTAGGGAGTGTGTGACTGAGAAAATGAAGCTCCTGAGAGAAATCACAGTCCCTGTGGTTGCTACAGGATTTCCAAAGATCTCACCACCTGAGGGAGTAGAATATGTGCCAAATTTGGGCAGAATTGTTGGGAAATTTAGCAGAGAAGGCGACATAGACCTTCTTGAAAATGTAGCAAAGGCTGTAGAGAGACTGGTAGATAAGAAGAGAAGAGTCTTTGAGCGTTTTGAAGTTCCACCTTATTATCTCAAGAGCGAGGTAGAAAATCAAATTCCAGAGATAAATGAAAGCACTTCTCCCGCACCAATTACAGTTAAGCTCGATGGGCTTAGAATAAAGCTACCTTACGAAAAATTCGGTGAAAAGATTAGAAACGTTCGCATACTGGATTTTAAGCTTGGAGACATCTGCAACGTTTTTCCATCAGTGGTTGAGGGACAAACGCTTGTTAGATTTGCGGGATCTTGGTAGATCTATGGATTGGAATTATGTATCGTGAAAAATTCGATTTATTCTTATATATCATGAATAATTTTATCGTGTGTAAAAAAAGAAAACATAATATATGGTGAGCAGAAGTGCAGATGTATTCCGGATGAATTCCGGAATGGAACAGATTAAAAAGTAAAATTGATGGAGGGATAAAAATGGACGTAAGCACGGGATTGGGGCTTGTTGCACTTATGGGTGCAGCAGCTACCATTGCGGGAGCAGCAGAGGATCTTGAAAGTGATGTCGGTTCTCAGAGCAATCCAAACTCACAGGTTCAGTTAGCTCCACAGGTTGGAGTTCTACACAGGATCTTCAACAAAGCAATTTCTGGAGAGCCACCCGCTTATGCCTTCTACTCGAGCATCGCCGCGACTGTTGCATGGATTTTAATGAACGCAAACTTCAACATAATCGCTGCATTTGCCATTGGAGCCTTTGTTGCGTCGATCTTCCATGGAATTTATGCAAGCACCGCCTACATGGGCAGACTTGCAAGCCAGCGCAGATATGGACAACCGATCTACTTGGACGTGATCTATAGCCATCTACCGCCAATCATGGCTCATGGCTTTATTGCGACTTTCTGCATTCTCGGGCTCTCTTATATACTGTGGGCTTACTTTGAGCATCCGTTCCCGTTTGTGTTGCTTGCATTCATTTGGGGCATAACGGTTGGAGCAATTGGTTCCTCCACTGGAGACGTGCACTATGGTTCTGAGAGAGAGTATCAGAACAAACCATTCGGCGCGGGTCTGAATGCTGCACTCTCAGGCAAGATCGTTACCAAAGCAGAAATTGGAACAAGGAGCAGTATAGACAACGCATGGTTCTGTGCCAAGTTTGGCGGTCCAGCAACGGGAATAACGTTTGGTCTTATCGTATTCTTGGACAACTGGAGAACACTCGTTTTTGATGCGTTCTGGGCAATCATCGCTGGCTTTGTGATCGTTGCACTGCTGATCGTGGCAAATAGGCTAATAGAAGTATGGGCAAGGAAGAATTATGGACCATATCCTGAGAAGCTTGCAATGCTTGAAGGAGGTGCTTAAAGATGGATCCAATAACAATCATTATCGGGCTTATAATTGCGGGCATTCTGATCGTCATCGGTGTTCACTTGATCCCAGTCGGTGGAGCGCCAGCTGCGATGGCAATGGCTACTGGAGTCGGAACGGGCACAGTTCAGCTCGCTACAGGAGCGGGTTTGACGGGCTTGGTTAGCGCGGGCTACATGTATCACTTCGCCGGAGTTCCAATGAGCTATGTTCTGTTGAGCGGTGCGATCGGAAGCATGCTCATGCTGGGCATTACGATGCTAATTGGAAACGTCATTTACATTCTTGGTGTCGGTGTTCCGCCAGTGTCTGCAAAGGTCAAGTTTGATCCGATAACAAAGGACAGACAGGATCTATATGTTTCTCCAGGCACAGAAGGACATGGAGTTCCAACAGTTTCGTTCGTTAGTGGAATCATCGGGGCATTCTTTGGAGGAATTGGAGGTGCTTTGACCTATGTGTTGCTTAACGAACTTGGCATATCGCCAGCAATTTCAGCTTTCATTGCGATAGGCTTCTTCTTGGCTAATGCGGTTCTTGCAGCATACAACATTGCGGGAACAATTGAGGGGTTCCATGATCCCAAGTTCAAGAGATTGCCAAAGGCTATTGTTTCAAGTCTGATCGTTTCGGGCTTCATAGCGGTAATTCTCGTTCTTAGCTCTGTTGGAGGTGTAAAGCTATGAGCGCCGGAGCTTGCAGTGCTAAAGCGGGAGCGGTGGAAGAGAAGAAAATCTCAAACAACCTTATTGCGGTCCTCGGGATCGTTGGATCGCTCGCTGGGATCTATGTCGCATCGATGTTCAACTTCTTGGCATTCGTTGGGGGAGTGGCAATAATCCTTGCGACACTCTGGGGCGCTAATGGAGTAAGAACTGTAGCTAAATACGGCATTGGCACTGGAGTTCCCTCGGTTGGTATGGTTGCTCTCGGTGGCGCGGTTGCAGCGGTCTTTGTAGGGATTTACCTAACAACTAAAACCGTTCTACTTGCACCCGTTGTCGCTCTTGTCCTTGCATTGCTCACGGGTTTGCTCATAGGCATTTCTGCAAGATACATTCTGAAGATGAACATCCCAGTAATGGTTAGATGCATGACAGAGATCTGCGGAGCGGGAGCTTTGCTGATCTTAGCCCATGTAGCCACAATAACTGGCTCATTCGAGCTGTTTTACCTTCGAAGCATCTCAGAGACGGGCATAATAATGATGGTCTTTATAGTCGGAGCTCTTGGAATTCTTCACCCATACAATGCCTGTCTTGGAGCGGACGAAAGGCAAGGAAGGACTCTAAAGCTCGCTTTGGCAACTGGAAGCGCTCAGGTGGTCTTAGCAGGAATCGCTTCGCTTTACTTCTTGGGGCTACCGGGTATTATAACGATCCTCTTTGGGGCACTTGCATGGTTTGTGACTTACAGCATATTCGTAAAGACTTCGTTTGAGGAAGGAATTGTGTTTAACACGGGACTTATACCGGAGGTTGAGCATAAATGACGTTCGCGAAAGTTTCTTCTGAACCGGGTTTAGTGCTCGACGCGGTTCGTGGTGTGCTGGGCGAAGAGAGAGAAGATTTGCTCTTCTACCCCCTCTCAGACGTCGAAGAAGCGGTGAAGAAGCTCGAAGCAATTGCAGATGATCTCGTAAACTCTTTAGATCCGCTGAAAAACTTCAAAGCTTCTTATCAGGGAAGGGACAAAACACTATACTACGCGGGTATGACAACTGGAGTTTTTTACGGACTTGTTATTGGGCTAATTATAGCGTTCCTAATCGCGTGGGTGATGTGATATGGCGAACAAAGTTGAGCCCGCTGCGGGATGGCCAAAGATTAAGGGAGAATACTTGGTAGGCGATCCGAAGAGCTGTGTTGTCGTAGCAACTCTCGGAAGCCACTTGGATGAAAAGAAGCTCATAGAAGCCGGAGCAGGAATGGCTGGAATCTGCAAAACAGAGAACATAGGAATTGAAAAGATGGTTGCAAATATCGTTGCAAATCCGAACGTTAGATTCCTGATTCTCTGCGGTGCAGAAGTTACTGGTCATCTTACTGGAGATGCAATTATAAAGTTGCACAAAAATGGAATAAAGAACAACAGAATAGTTGAGGCAAAAGGTGCAATTCCATACATCGAAAATCTCCCCGCTGAGGCTATAGAGAGATTTAGGAAGCAGGTAGAGATTGTAGAAATGATCGGCGTCGAAGATCTTTCAGCAATAACGGCAAAGGTAAAAGAATGCATCTCAAAGGATCCCGGAGCTTTTCCTGAGCCACCGATGGTTGTAGAAATTAAAGAGGAGAAAAAGGAAGAGATTGCGGAAGGGGAGATTTATCCAGTGCCCGGAGAGATCGCAAACATCGAATCTTGGGTCAGGGATATCGAAGGAAAAATCAAAGAGGTTGCTCTGCTTAACAAGTTCTCCGCAGGGGTCTATGCGGGCAGATTTCAGGGATTTTGGATTGGTCTAACTTTGGCGATGATCGTTTTTGGCGTGTTAATGTGGAGGGTAGGAATATGAGCGGATTTCCCAGAATCATGAAACCAAGAGCTGTAAAAATCGACGAAATTGTAAACAGAGCTGATTACAGCGCACAGTTAATTGCAAGAGCTCAGAAGCTTGAATCTGGAGTTAACATGGCGGGATTGACAGGCTTTGTTCTCGGTCTTCTGATGGCTGTGCTTCTTGTTGTAATCCCATTGCTCTGGCTGGGGTGATCGAAAATGGATAAGAAAGAGAAGGAGATCCCGAGAGCTTATGTTGACACCGCTGAATACATGGCACTGCTCGAAAGAATAAAGAAGGTCGAGGAGAAAGTGGAATTCTTCCAAGCAGAGGTTGCACAGCAGGTTGGCAAAAAGATTGGCAGGGATATTGGGATACTTTATGGGCTTGTTTTTGCCCTAATTCTGGTAGTTATTTATCTTTTGCTGAAATCACCTTGGGGGTGAGAAAATGTTCAAATATGAAAAGGAGCAGAAGGTTTTTGAATTTGGAAAGATAAAGGTCGGCGGTCAGCCGGGCGAATATCCGCCAGTGCTTGTCGGGACAATCTTCTATAAGGGGCACAAGATCGTAAGCGATGACCACAAGGGAGTATTTGACAAACAAAAGGCTGAAGAGCTATGGAAGATGCAACAGGAATTCTCTGATCTAACTGGGATCCCATGCATGCTCCAGATCGTTGGCGAGTCTGCAGAAGCTATGGAGAAGTATATCGAATGGTTTAGCAACATTGCGGACGCCCCATTCCTTATTGATTCCACTGACGCAAATGTTAGGATCCATGGAGCAAAGTTCGCCACAGAGATCGGAGTTCATAACCGAGCGATCTACAACTCGATCAACCCAAGTTTGACTCAACAGGAAGTTGACGCACTCAAGAACAGCAAGATCGACTCTGCAATTGTCCTTGCTTTCAACCCGACTGACAACACCGTAAAGGGCAGACTTGACATTTTGCAGAAGGGCGGTGCGGGCTTGAGCAAGGGTTTGCTTGACATTGCAAACGAATGCGGAATTAAGAGAATCCTGATCGACGTCGCAGCTACACCGCTTGGAGCGGGAGCGGGGGCGACATTTAAGGCGGTAATGGCGGTCAAGGCAAAACTTGGATTACCCGCGGGTGGTGCACCGCACAACATTCCATCCGCATGGCCATGGATCAAGAAGCTGAAAAAGGAGAAAAAAGAAGTATTTCCGCCTGCAGACATTGGCTCCAACCTGATCATGCAGATGCTCGGAGCGGACTTCTTGCTCTACGGACCTATTGAGAATGCACCGATGATCTTTCCAAGCACCGCAATGGTCAGCATAATAGTTTCTGAAGCGGTAAAAGAACTCGGAGTAAGCGTGCAGGCCGAAGCTCATCCGATCAAGAGACTTGTCTAAGGTGCAGGAATGAAAGACACAGTTGCTTTGCTCATAGGACACGGAAGCAAGCTTGAAGTTCAGAAAAAAATAATTGAGAGACTTGCAGAGACTATAAGGAATAAAAAAATTTTTGCAGAAGTATTCTACGCTTTCATGAATGTAAACAAACCGACGATAAGGGAAGCTATGACCGAGATCGTGAGCAAAGGTTATAGAAAGGTCATAGCTATCCCTGTATTTCTTTCAGAGGGCATTCACACGACTGAGGACATACCAAGAGAGCTCGGGATTGAAAATGGCAAGCGAAAGGGCATAGTGGATTTCAACGGAGTAAAAGTTGAGCTTTGGTATGCAAAAACCATAGGCTACGATGATAGAATTGCGGAAATACTCGTTGAAAGGGGGAAGGAAGCGGTTGAGAATTCGAAGTAATTTTCCCGATAGGGTTATCTTTTTTGCAATCTTATTTTTGTGAGGTGGTAATATGGCTGAAGAAGTTAAAGAAATTCCAAAATCCGAATGGGCTTTGCAAAGGTATCTATATACTCGAGACATCTCGAGCGCTCCTGTAATCAACTTGCTTTTAAAGCAAGTCGATGTCATTTATCAGCCAAGAGACGAGAAAGAAGTAATAGAAGTTTTAAGGATCGCTGAAAAGGAGGGGGCAACTGTAGTCCCGAGGGGAGCGGGAACATCGGGTTATGGTGGTGTTTTACCTCCTAAGGATATAGCCCTATTCCGTCTCTCCAAGAGAAAGACAATAATGATTGATTTCACAAGGATGGACAATTTTGAAATTGATGAAGAGAAACAGATCGTTGCATGCTCTCCGGGAGCGGTTTGGTGGGATATTGAGAAGGAGTTGAACAAGAAAGATCTTACGCTTAGAGTTTATCCGACAAGCGCTCCTTCTTCAACTGTTGCTGGATGGATCGCTCAAAACGGTTATGGGGTTGGAAGCCTCAAATATGGCGGGATAGCTGACAACGTCGAAAAGATCAGAGTTGTCGACTTCAATGGAGTTAGGGAGATTGAAGGAAAAGATCTGAAGTATTATGTGGGGATGGAAGGCATAACTGGACTAATAACGAAGGCATGGGTAAAAGTTAAAGAAATGGAGGACATGAAATACTACGGATTCCATGTTTCTGCAAAGGAAGCAAACAAGATCGTTTTTGCTGGCGAGCATTATGCAGGTCTTTTCCTCGACGCAGGCTACGTTAAGCTGAAAAACGAGGCTTTTGGCACAGAAATGCCAGAAAAGGATGTTTTGATGATAGCAACGACAGAAAAGCTTGACGGAGACGAAAGCCTTGGTGAAGAGATCTGGGAAAAGAGATTCTACCCTATGAGGGTTAGAAGACTTGGTCCTGGATTGGTTGCTGCTGAGAACGTCCTGCCAGCAGAATCGATTCCCGCTTATCTCAACAGGCTTAACAAGATGATAAAGAAACCACATGGTAGTGAAATCTGGTATTCAAAAGGTAAGAAAGGGGCGGTGCTGACATTCATACCCTCCGACGAGAGAAAGTTCATTGGCTACACAATGACTTGGCTAAACAGCATCCGAGCTCTGAAGACTGCGAAAAGAATGCGTGGTGTTCCTTATTCCACGGGCTTTTATCTTAGTTCTGAGGCAAAGTTGCTCTTGGGCAGTGATTATGCGGAGCTGAGAGAATTTAAGAGACAAGTTGATCCGAAGAATCAGCTCAATCCCGGAAAGGTGTTCCCCACGGGAGCTCTCCCGCTTGCTATGAGAATTGCTCAGAAGGTGATCCCATGAAGCTCGAAAAAGAGTTAAACGATATGGTAACAGCTTGTGCACAGTGCTTCTACTGCAGAGTTTGTCCAGCTTTTCAAACATTGAAGTGGGAGAGCGTTTCGCCAAGAGGAAGAGTTTACATGCTAAAGGGACTGCTAAAGAAGAAGATCAAGCTCGAACCTCAGCTTGTAGAGGACTTCTACAAGTGCACCACCTGCGGGGCATGCGAGGAGCAATGTCAAACTGCGCTAAAGCTTGTAGAGCTCTGGGAAGCGGCAAGGCACGAGTTTGTTAAAGAGGGGCTCGCACCACTTGCGGTTCACAAAAAGCTTAGAGAACTTGCACAGAAAACTGACAACCCCTACGGAGAGCCAAAAGAAAAGAGAGAGGAGTGGATTAAGGGCTACAAGTATGAAGACAAGGCAGAAATCATGTATTTTGCGGGATGCACAGGAAGCTTCAGAGCGGTTGAGCTTGCAAAGAACACTGTTGACTTATTCAATAAAGCGGGGCTTAAATTTGCATATGCGGGCAAGGATGAGTATTGCTGTGGATCGCCATTCCTCAGGACTGGGCAAAGAGATTTGGCTTACGAGTTATTCAAAAAGAACTATAATGAGTGGAAGAAGAGAGGTGTGAAGACAATCGTTTCGAGCTGTGCGGGATGCTATAGAACAATACTAATAGATTATCCAAAGATCGCAAAGGAGCTTGGCTTGGAGTGGAATTTCGAAGTTATGCACACATCACAGCTTGTGAACAAGCTAATAAAAGAGGGAAAGATTACTCCGCAGAAGCTGACAGCAAAGGTGACATATCACGATCCATGCCACCTTGGAAGGCATACGAAAGTTTATGAGGAGCCAAGAGAAGTGATAAAGGCAATAGGTGCAGAATTGGTTGAAATGGAGAGGAATAGAGGAGAATCGTTCTGCTGTGGTTCTGGTGGAGGAGTAAAGTCGCAGTTCAAGGATCTTGCGGGAGCCATCGGCAAAAACAGGATTGAGGAGGCAAAGGAAACCGGAGCGGAGTATCTTATTTCCTGCTGTCCATTCTGCAAGTATCATCTCAAGCAGATGGCTGAAGAGCAGGGAATTCCAATAAAGGTGGTAGATCTCGTAGAAGTCGTTAACAACCTTGCAGTCAAAGGCGAATATAAAGGCAATGACATTCGCTGTGCCTAATTTTTATTTTTGGTGATCTAAATGGAGATTGCAGAGCTAAGAAGCAAGGCAAAGGAGCTGAGAGAAATTCTTGGTTTGAAAGGCTATATTGTGGGAGTTAAAATCTCTCCGAAAAGGCTTGAGGTTAATGCCAAAAGGCTAAAGGGCTACAGATACTGTCAAGCTCTAATGCAGGCAAGAAAGGGCGAGCATGTGCTTCTTGGAAAAGAAGAAATTGGTTGTGCAGCATCTGCAGACATATTTGGATTTAAAGAGCTTCCAGAAGGTTTTAAGACTGGGGAGCATTCGCTCAAGATCGGAATTTCAAAGGAGCCTGAAGTTGGAGCTAAGATCTATGGGGACGTTGAAAAATTCTCCGCGGGGGAAGTTGAGGATCTATACTTGTTCCCGCTTGAAACCGCAATAATGGAGCCAGACGTTGTTATTGTTGAAGATCAGCCTGAGAAGCTAATGTGGATCATGCTTGCTTATGTTAACGCAATTAAGGGCGAAAGAGTTGAGCTCAACACCGCGGTTATGAGAGCAACTTGTTTGGACTGCACCGCAATTCCCTATAAAAGGCAAAAAATAAACCTCAGCTTTGGCTGTTTTGGCTGTAGGATGGCTACCGACATAGCAGACGACGAAGCTTTGCTCGGATTTCCATTCAAATTCTTTGAAGAGATTGCAGACTACGTGAAGCACTTCTCAAAGAATGCAATTCCAAGTGCAAGAGATAAGAAGGCTTATAAGGCACTTAAGGCTAAGGAAGGCTGAGAGAAATGAAAGAAGAGACGTGGGACAAAGTTGGGAGCAAATTTGCCCATCTGACCTCTGCCCACCCATGCTACAGCCATGAGGCACATTTCAAGTTTGCAAGAATTCATCTACCCGTGGCGCCGAAATGCAACATTCAGTGTGGCTACTGCACAAGAAAGATTGACAAATGCGAATATCGCCCGGGAGTTTCTGCGTGTATAGTGAATGCTGAAGAAGCTTTGAAGAGAGTTGAAGAAGCCCGAAAGAACTACCCGCTTAAGGTTGTAGGAATTGCTGGTCCTGGCGAAGTTCTCGCAAACGAAGAGTCTTTTAAGACTCTCAAGCTCGTTCACGAAAAATATCCCGAGCTTATTCTCTGCATAGCAACAAATGGACTTCTTTTGGCTGACAAAATTGAAGATCTTAAGAGCTTGAACGTCAAAACGGTCACGGTGACAGTCAATGCTCTTGATCCAGAGATCGGGGCAAAGATCTATGAATGGGTTGAATACAATGGTAAAAGGCTCAGTGGTGTTGAAGGGGCAAAGTTTTTGATCGAGAAACAGCTTGAAGGAATAAAAGCTTCAGCTGAGGCGGGAATGGCTGTGAAGGTTAACACAGTGTTAATTCCCGGGCTTAATGAAGGCGAGATTGAAAAGATTGCGATTGAGGCTAAGAAAAGAGGAGCTTTTATAATGAATATAATCCCCCTTATTCCGCTCCACAGCTTTAAGGACTGGAGAAAGCCAACTTGCGAAGAGCTTGAAAAGGCAAGGGAGGTTGCTTCAAAGCATTTAAGAGTTTTTAGACTTTGCAGACAGTGCAGGGCTGACGCATGCGGAATTCCGGGAAAGGAGAAAGCTGTGGGTAGCACATACTTCCATGGTTAGGTTATCTTTTTTATCTTCTAAACCTCGAATTGCCCGTAGCGAGTATATCTCCCTTCATAAAAAATCGAATGGAGCATCGATGGAAGCGGGCGGAATAACGCTTTTTGTAGTGGCATCTGTAGAGGTTGGTAATACCACTACAAAGTGCATTTTAACCGCAACCGATTTAGGATTAGGAAAAACTTTTTTGGTTAACAAGACCGTTAAGCTCACTCGAAACGTTAGAAAGCCAAGAATCGGAGAAACGGTATTTGGAGAAACGATCTTTGGGACACCACTTACAAGGCAGTCGGTTGCTGAGATCGTAGGTGATTGCATAATCGAATCCTGCAATAAGGCGGGGATAAGTGTTGCTGAGATTGACTTCGTAGTTCGCTCAACTGGTGTTGTTGCTCACTTCGAAAATCCGAGCGACATAGGAACCTTTATTCAGGCTTTGGCGGATGGAGCCCTTTTAGCGGGTGTTCCACCGAGTAAAATGGTGCCAGCGGTTACCAAGGAGAATCTTCCCGAAAAAGTGCGGAGATATAGCCTTCTCGACAAAGTCTTTTTCGATGGCTCAGTTGCGGGTGTTCTGCCCCCAAGAGGTTCTACGGGAGCTGAGATCGTTGCCAACGAGATGGAAGGAGAACTTTCGACTGCGGGCATTAAGGAGGGAGCAAAATGGACTGACGTTGATTTCAGAAATCCTTGCATTTCTATGGACTTCGGGACTACTTTTAAAGGCAGAATTACAAATGACGATTTACCATATGCAAGAACCATAGGCAACTTTTGCGGGCTTGGCGGAGCGATTGCGGATACAATAACAAAGGGTTTTTTAAAGCAGAAGGACGCTTCAGCCATTGATTTGAAATTTGAAAGTGATTATGGTGTTGGCGAGGAGGCTTTCGAGCTTTCTGAGGAGATCCATAAGCATATCAGAGTAGAAAAATTGTCTTCGAATTGCAAGAGATTTGGTAAGATTCCTGTAAATGCAAAAGCTGCTGAGGATGCGGGGATCTTGCTTGTAGGATGTGATGTGGGCGATAACGGGAGCAAGTTTGGGGAACTTGAAAAAATTGGGGCTGAGATCAGAGATCAAAAGCTTCTACTTGCAACGCTTGACGTTGTGATGGCAAAGATCTTCAGAAGGGCTCTCGAAGTTGTGCATAGCGAGGGTTTTTTTATGGAGAACATGGCAATCGGGATCACAGGAAGAGCGGGTATTACTGGAAAGAAGCCTTGGCTTTTCCTCGAGGAGCTCAAAGATCTTGGGTTATACAAAAAGCCCGAAAAAAACATTGTTTTCGTTGATGACGGGTTGGCAAGGGGTGCTGCGGTTATGGCAAGGTGCATGAACGCCCTCGGAAATCCAAAGAATCCGCTTGGTGGCTTGAGAATGAGTGGTTGCGTATTGGGTGAAAGAATAAAATTGCAGTCAGGCTACTTTACCTCCTGAACTTTCCCATTTTCTACGAGCAAAACTCTGTCTGAAAGCTCTTTTATTAGCTCATGCTGATGGCTGACAACTATGATCGTGGTTCTGTCTTTCAAGTTCATTTCCTTTAGGAAATTTGCAACTTTTCTGAGCGTTACTGGATCAATGTCTCCGAATGGCTCGTCAAGGACCAAGATCTTGGGCTTTGTTATTGAAGCCAAGGCAATTCCGAGTCTAACCGCCTCGCCACCTGAAAGCTCATGGCTCTGGCGTTCAAGGATCTCTGCGGGCAAGTTAATTCTTTCAAGGATTGGGTAGACATTTGTTAGATCTTCTGAACTCTCAGGGAAAAGCTCATTTATGATCCCATAGGGCAATCCTAACCTTCTCAGCCTGATCTCCGCCTCTTCTTTCGGAAGATCGGTCATCCTGTAGATCGCATCAAAAAGACTCTCGCTTATTCCAAGCTCCTCAGCCTTTTTCATAGCTTCCTGAACCGCGGTCTCTCGCTTTATTCTGATCTTATACGACACCATCTCCCCTACCTTTGCCCAAAAAGGCAGAGCAAACTCTTGGTGAAGGATCCCGATCTTTCTCCTGATCTCAACGTTTTTCCTGCCGAACTCACTTAAATTTACCCATTTTCTTTCAGGTCTGAGCATCACTTTACCCTGGTCTGGTAGCTCAAGTCCCGAGATAAGCCTTGCAAGAACGGTTTTACCACTCCCGCTTTTA
Source organism: Archaeoglobales archaeon (assembly GCA_030055595.1). Classification (GTDB taxonomy): domain Archaea; phylum Halobacteriota; class Archaeoglobi; order Archaeoglobales; family Archaeoglobaceae; genus WYZ-LMO2. The sequence continues at coordinate 190,088 of JASFYH010000001.1, forward strand.
CCAATAAAGCCTACAATCTCGCCTCTTCTAATTGAAAAGGAAACATCTCTAAGATCTAACGTTTGACCTCCGGGAACAACGTAATACCTCTTTCTAACATTTTCGAGCCGAATTACCTCTCCGCCTATCCTCTTTCTTCCAACCTTTGGTGGCTCAAGCTCTGCAAGAAACTTTGAGATCATTTCTTCAGCACTTCCCTGATCTAAAATCTTGCCCCGATCCATCAATACAACCCTTTCAGCGAGCTCTCTGTGAATTTCGGGCATGTGGGATGAGAAAATCACAGTTATTCCAAGCTCCTCATTTACCCTCTTGATCGTCTCTATCGCCTTTTTACGGGTTTCAGGACATGTCATTGTGCCAAATTCGTCTAAAAGCAAAATTGAGGGTTTTTTAGCAAGCTGTCTCGCTAATATCAGCCTTTGCTTTTCGCCACCACTGAGAATCTCAGCCCAGCACTCCGCTTTGTGCTTTAGATCCACAATTTCGAGCAGTTTCATTGCCTCTTCGTGCATCTCTTCATAGTAAACTGAATCCCATTCTGGCAAGATCTCTTCACCAAATCTGAGGTAAGCCAAGGCTCTGATAACATTTTCAACAACTTTTTCAGACCAGAGTCCAAAGGAACGCTGTAAATGGATTGCGGTTTTTTCCATTACGTTTCTGAAATCTCCTCTCGTTGATTCTGGAGTTAGGCGAAGACCATCGATCAGAACTTCCCCCTCGTCAAAGATCTCCGCCCCTCTGAGTATTCTTAGCAGTGTAGTCTTCCCACTACCGCTTTTGCCAAGCAAACCAACCATTTCCCCCTTCTCTATGCCCAAATAGTCCAGTTCGAGGGCTTTCAGCGTTTTTCCATCGCTGAGTGTGTATTTTTTGACAAGATTACGAACTTCTACGATCATATCATCACCTACAGCAAGGGTTCTGGTTGGTTCTGGCTGAGATATGGAAGTTGCTTTGGGGTTATAAGGATTCCATCCAGATCTTTAGCCCTTTCGAGAAGGGCAAGTTTTCCGAATTCCGACACAGCAACGATCGGGATAGCTTCACCCACCTGAGCTTTTACAATCCCCTTAAGGTTCTCCCGCAAGCTCTTAGAGGCACAAAGAGTTATCAGATCAAAATTCAGCATATCTGCTTTATTCCAATCAACTCCAGTTGTGTGAACCGCAAATTTTAGAATTTTAACACCCTTCTCCTTTTCGATCTCAGCAATGGCTTTTGCCTCTTCTGGAGTTGTAAGGGTGACCCCTATTCTTCTGAAACCCTTCTCTAAAGCAAAAAACACACCCTTCACTTGATCGATCTCCGCAGTCTTGCTAACAACAAATCCACCTTCTTTTTCGATTCTCTCTATAACTTCAGGAATAGGAGAAGTCTTTATCAAACCTGAAATTCTCCCGCCAAGTCCCTGAACGAGCTTAGGGTTAGAAGTAACAACTGTCCCAGCACAGTCCGCAGCGATCACAACCGCATCAAGAAAACCGCTTTTAAGACAGCTAAAAAAGATCTCTGAAGCACCAAAGGTTGCAAAAACCCGATCATCTAAAATTTTCCTTTTAGCGGTAAAAAGTCCAAAGTTTTCGATGCGGTAGCTGAGATTTTTCAGAACTTCTTCTTTAGTTATTCTGTCTATTCCATGAAGTTTTTTGAAAAGTGGGCAATAATCCAGCTTTGGTTCTGAAACTTCAACAACTTTGCCATTTCTAACAACCGCTCTTGCCTTTCCAAGAAGCTCCATTACATGCTCGTCCAATCTACCACCTATTCAAGCAGTAGCAATCCGAAAAATAAGATCCTTTCTGAAGGTGAAGTCAGAACTTCCAATTCGTAGCCCGCGTTTTTAACAGTTTGAAAAACATCAATGCCAGTCGCCTCCATTGCGGGTCTAACTTTGTGCGGAAACTTGCAGTAGCGTTTTGGATCGAGATCCACGTTTTCGAGTTTCTCAACTGGACAAGGATCGCAGTAGGGACAAGGAAGCCCATAGAGGGCAAAAGCTTTGTAGTAGCCATTGAGATAGGCGGTCCGCTCAAGTTCGAACATCTTGTCGTAGAAGGCTCTTAAAGTGTTCATTAGAAAGTGGTGAATGCGTTCTGGCGGTTGTGAGTGGTTTGGTTCAGCCTCAAATCTTGCAATGATCGCCTTTTTGTAGCATTTTACCAGCTTTCTTGTCTCTTCAACTGGAGGAACAAAAGGAGGGCAGTTTAGATGTTTTCCGTAAGCTTTGCAACCGAACATACACTTCCATCTGACCCACTCTGAAATTACAATGCTCTCTGTTGAGATCACCTTGAAATCTGGGTGAATCTTTCGAAGTTCTTCGATTAATTCCTCAAAATTCTTTTTCATGTCCCGTCTTGAGGCTCAGAATTGATAAAATTTGCTGAATTTTTAAGCAAAAGATATATACACAAAATTATGAGTTTAGCTATGAAAGTGCTTGGAATTTGTGGATCGCCAAGAAAAGGTGCAAATACGGAATTTGCCCTGAATTTTACATTGAATTCTCTTAAAGAGCTCGGTTTCGACACTGAGGCAATTTTACTTTCTGAAAAGGAAGTGAATTTCTGCAATCACTGTGGAAAATGCTTAGAAGGGAAAGAGTGCCCAATAAAAGATAATGCTAAGGAAATTTTCGAAAAAATGCTCGTTGCGGATGCCATAATTATCGCTTCGCCAGTTTACTACGTCGGAATAACCGCTCAGATCAAGGCTTTGTTTGACAGGAGCATTATGGTTAGGGGCAAGCTTAAGGGAAAGGTTGGCGGAGCCATAGCGGTCGGGCAGGCAAGGAATGGTGGACAGGAGATCGTTTGCGATCAGATCCACCAGTGGATGCTCTCGCATGAAATGAGGCTTGCAAGCATGAGATTTGGCGGAATGCTCATAGGCTCAATGAAGGACTTTGAAGCGGTTAAGAGGGACGAGGCTGGGCTCAATTCGTGCAAGAATCTCGCTAAGAAGATCGCTGAAGCTTTGCAGTCAAAGTAGTATGTATCTTCACGAGAAAATAAAAGAAAGAGTAAAAAGAAAGAAGATCGCCATAGGGCTCTACAGGTTTGATCAGACAAGTGAAGAGCGTGTAATGAAAGCGGTCGAACTTGCAGATTTTGCGGACGTTATTGTAGTTGACAAAGGAGAAAATACTGAAAAGGAGCTATCTAAAATGGTTGAAAAGGGAGAAGTGCATGCGGTAGTTCGTGGAACCGCAAGAGCTTCGAAGCTTCTCGAAGTCCTCAGGAAAGGACATTCTCCGCTAAGGGTCGGGATTTTTGAGACCGCTAACAATGTTCTTTTTCTTCTCTCCCCTGTTGGTGTTGATGAAGGAAAAACGATCTCAGAGAAGCTTAAGCTAATAGAATATTCAAAGCAGTTAGCGGAATTGCTTGGAATTCCAAAAAACGTTGCAGTTCTAGCTGGCGGGAGATATGGAGACATTGGAAGGTATGAAGTTGTTGATCACTCTCTTGCGGAAGCTGAGCTTATCGCAAAGCTTTCTGGTGGAGAAAATCTGGAGATAAGAATAGAAGATGCGGTAAGCAAGGGGATCGTGATCGCTCCCGACGGGATCTCTGGAAATCTGATCTTCCGATCTCTATGCTATTTGGGTGGTGGAAAGGAATACGGAGCGGTTTACTTTGGCTTGCCATACAGAATTGTGGACACAAGCAGAAATCAAAGTGCGGAAGGTTTTGCAAGGGCAATTGCGGTTGCAACATTGCTATAGGTAGATCGGCTGATCATGCCCGGGAATTATTATTTTTGCAATTTTTATGATCTTTTCCATGCTTTCCTTTGCTTTCTCTGCATTTGTGTGCAATCTCGGGATCACTCTCTTCAGATAGTTGTCCTTCGTTGGGATCGCGTCTCCCGCCACCACGATGTTATCGAAGACAACTGAGATGTGCCCGTCAATGTGTCCGGGGGTTTCAATTATCTCGACTCTTTCAGAGATCTTCTTAGGACATGGCAGGTAATTTGCACCTGTTCTTAGGATCTCAAGCGGGTGTGCGTAGATCTTGGCATTGTAGAAGATCTCATTGCAACCGCAGTGATCAGGATGGAGGTGGGTGTTGATCACAAGATCGATCTCGGAAGGTTTTAAGCTAAGCTCTTGAAGGGCATCGATTATTAATTCCTGATCTATTGGTAATCCCGTGTCCACAACTATTAGTGGCTCTAAGATCAGGCTGACTGACGAAGAAGCGTATAGAATTGCTCCACTTTCGTCAAAAACCACTTTTCCCGGTTTTAAGAGATAAAAGTCTTCTGCAACTTTAATACCCATCTTAGCAACCTCTATAAAAATTTAAAAAAGCTTCCTTTACAAATTAAAAATTTATTTGAGGACTTTTGCTATATTTCCAGTCCTTAGCGAGTCCGCAGGCATGAAGATCTTCTTGTTGTAGGTCTTAGAAAGCTCCTCAAGTCTCTGAGCCACTTTCTTGACGTCAAGTTCTTTAAGGATCTCGAATGGACCCTTGGCTCTATTATAGCCGAGCTTCAACGCTGTATCGATGTCCTGCGGAGTTGCAACACCCATGTCGTATAGCTTAACCGCTTCGTTGATCTCTACAAGCACGAGGTCGAGTGGATCGATTTTTCCCGCCTTGCTAAGATCGATCTGCGGTCTTCCCTTGCTCCAGTCGTAGAATCCTTTGCCAGTCTTAGCACCAAGCTCTCCCTTCTTTACCTTCTCTTCGATGATCTTCGAGGGCGTAAAGTCGGGACTGATCGTTTGGGAATAGTATTTCTGCCCGTTGTAGTGAACGTCGAGACCAACGTAGTCAAGAAGTTCAAAGGCTCCCATCGGATAGCCCGCCTTTCTTAGGGTTGCGTCGATCTCTTCTGGAGTTGCTACACCTTTCTCAAGCATTGCAAACAGCAAAACACTTCTTGGAGCGGTAACTCTGTTTGCTATAAATCCCGGCACGTCTTTTTCCACTCGAACAGGCACCTTTCCAATGCTCTTGACGAATTCGACGAGTGTTTTCATCGTCTCTTCACTCGTCTTCTCGCCCCTGATCACTTCTACAAGCTGCATCAGTATTGGAGGATTGAAGAAGTGCAGACCAGCAAACTTGTCTTCTCTTTTAGTTGCCTTTGCAAGCCCGGTTATGCTCATTGTGGAAGTGTTGCTTGTAAATATGCACTCTTGCTTTGCATATTTTTCGCATTCCTTAAAATTTTCCAATTTCAGATTAAAGATCTCTGGAATTGCCTCCACGATGAGATCCGCATCTTCTATTGCAGTAGCCATATCAACTGTAGGAGTAATTCTGCCCATGATCGTTTCAACACTATCCTTAAGCTTTCCTTTAGTATGCAATTTCTCCACACTGTCCCTGATCATTTTCATTCCTCTGTCAACGAATTCCTGCTTTATGTCTCTCATCGCGACATTATAGCCTGCAATTGCACACAATTCCACGATTCCATGCCCCATCGTGCCTGCACCAAGAACCGCAACCTTTTTTATTTTATTCGTCGCCATACCAGATCACCGATAGAATTTTTCGTATCTATTGAAAAACTTTGCTATATTTAATCTGGATTCTAAATGATCCTGATTTCAAGCCTGATAACTTTTAGAAAAGTTTAATAATTGTCGGAAAAAAGATGAGCGAGGTGAAAAAATGAGGGACGTATATATAGTTGGTTATCTAAGAACAGCATTTTCAAGAAGTCGCCCGAAGGAACCTGCGAGAGACGTATTCTCTCAGTTAAGAGGGGACGAGCTGATGGCTACCGTTTTAGACAGACTTCCAAAGCAAGTAGGTGTGGAAAAGAAGTTGGTAGACCGAATTTTGATCGGCTGTGCTTTTCCAGTGTGGGAAAACTGGGGTTATGGTGGCAAGATGGCTTCTTTGCTGGCAAAGTATCCAGTTGAGACTTCTGCATCAATGGTAGACATGCAGTGTGCCTCTTCACTTGCAACTACTATGTATGGCTACCTTGAGATTGCTAGCGGTATAAACGATGTAGTTATTGCGGGCGGATTTGAGCACATGACCCGCATTCCAATGGGTGCTGACAACCCATGGGTTTGCAGAAACGAGAAGCTTGTCAGCCCGGATTATAAGGAATATGAGATGGAGATCGGTTTTGTTATGGGCTACACTGCAGAAAAGCTTGCAATGGAGGCACAGCAGACGCATGGAATAACAAAAAAAGACATGGACGAGTGGAGTGTAAGAAGCCACCAGTATGCAGCCAAGGCTGTAAAAGAGGGCTACTTCAAAGGAGAAATAACTCCGATCGAGGCTCCTCAGGCGGATGGAAGCAAGAAGGTGATCGATGTAGATCAGTCCATAAGAGCGGACACAACCCTTGAGGCTGTTGAAAAGCTTCCGCCAGCCTTTAGACCAGGAGGTTTGATCACCGCAGGTAACTCCTCGCCATTAAATGCGGGAGCATCAGCATTAATGCTTGCAAGCAAAGAAAAAGTAAAGGAGCTCGGACTTGAGCCCTTAGCAAAGATCAAAACCGCAGCTCCTGCGGGTGTGCACCCCTCTGTGATGGGTAAAGGTCCAGTTCCTGCAAGCAGAAAAGCCTTGGAGAAGGCGGGGCTTAAAGTAAGCGACATTGGAGTCTGGGAGATCAACGAAGCTTTCGCAATCGTTCCGCTTTATGCGATCAGGGAACTAAAGATCGAGCCTGAGAGAGTTAACATTAAAGGCGGAGCAATAGCAATCGGTCATCCGCTTGCAGCGAGCGGTGCAAGACTCATAGGGACTTGTGCAAGAATAATGCGTGAGAAGGGCGCTGATTACGGACTTGCAACCGCTTGCGTTGGCGGAGGACAGGGATTGAGTGTTATTCTTGAAAAAGTCTAAATTTTTTTATTTTTCGAAAAATCAGTAGTTGTATACTTTTAAAGCTATCGGTTCCGCTTCTTTTCTCTTGAAAATCTCACAAACGTCATTCATCGTGGAGATTCCACTCTTTGCAGAACAGTAGCCTATTCCCTCAGGCAAGGAAAGATCTTTTAGCCAGTATACACACTCCTTGCATCTCATTTTTCCACCAAGTAATTATTGTTTTGAAAGTTAATAAATCTTTCGATTATTATAAAGTAAACCTATGATGACTTCTATGGTTATAATAATCATGCACTCGAAACGATCTTGACGACGTCGTTGTTATTCAATTCGTGGTCCTCAGCGATCCTCATCTTCTTTTTTGCGTCCATTCCATAGATAAAACCCCTTCCGATGTCTGTGTGGATCTTATATGCTAACTCTTTTGCGGTTGTTCCTTTTTTAACGAGAAACGCATCCGGTAAAACATTTCCCTTAGAGTCGGTAAATTTTCTTTCATCTTCAACGGGATACACAACGATATACCCAAGAATGTCAAAGACGAGCTTATTTATTGTATCCTGCACACCCGTGCTTTTGAATACTCCCAAGTAGTCTCTTATTTTTTCTAAAGCTTTTTTCTGTTTTTCATTAAGCTCCTTCAGGATCTTAAAATCCGGATCGCCCGGTAGATACGTTATGTATCCCGCCTTTGAAGCGGTCCTGAGAGTGAGTTCGTAGCTTGCAGAGGTAGGAACAACCGAGTTGTTATATCTCTTAAGTTTTTCCAAAAGCTCTTTTGGAGCTTTATCCGCCTTGTTTGCTGAGATCACCATCTTGAACCTTTTCTCTCTAAGTTCCTTAGCAATAACTTTCAATTCTTCGTCTCCCAATTTTTGAATGTCTTCATGTCCTTTAAATGCTTCTCTGATCATAGATTCTTCAAATCCTAGACCTGAAAGTGGCTCTAATATGAACTTTGCGTAATCTTTACGCTCCGCTTTAGCTTTTCTTACTACTTTCTCCCAGTTTTTCTTTAGAATTCCAAAGATCCACATGTCGAGTTCATTCAGCAAGAACTTAATGTCCTCAACTGGATCCCTTTCGCCGAGCCCGATCTCGTTTCCGTTCTCGTCTGTTGAACCAGAAGCATCTACGACATGCACTATTGCCTCACTTTGTCTTAGGTCATCTAAAAACTCATTCCCCAGTCCTCTACCCTTATGGGCGTCTGGCACGAGTCCAGCGACATCTATAAGCTTAACTGGAATGAATCTCCACCCATTAATGCATTTTTCGCACTTAACTCCAAGCTCTTCGCATACGCACTTTACTCGGACGTATCCAATGCCTATGTTAGGTTTGATCGTTGTAAACGGGTAATTTGCGATTTCTGCATCCGCAAGCGTTGCAGATCTGAAAAAAGTCGACTTACCCGCATTAGGCTTTCCGGCAATACCTATTTCGATCATAAAAGACCTCTCTTCTCGTATTCTCCTCTTCTTCTTTTTCCTATCATGCTAATTAACAAAGAAGGATTGTTTTTTAAAAAAAGAACGTATTCCTTATTTATTTCACCCGCTCTCTCAAAAAATGAGAGGATTTCAATTGCCTCCTCGATCGTTTTGCATACTTCAAGGTGGTCGATCACAGTGGGGACTACTTTATCTCCCACTTCCTGAAATAGATTCGGAAACATTTTCTTGAACTTCTCCTTGTCCCACTCCAAGTTTCTCACCGAGATCAGTCTTCAGCTCGATCGAGTCCTTGAGCCAAACACCATCTCTTGCAAGTATTCCCCCTTCTACTATACAACCTTTTTCCATATAAACTCGATCCCCTCTCACATGCACTCCAACTTTGCTTGAATTTAGCAAGTAGATCACTTTACCTTCAACTGAACCGTGGATCTCACAGCGGTCCACGATCACTTCCCGACCTTTTAAGCTTCCAAAAACCTCACTTCCACCGATGTAAATGTTCCGAGCTCTTATAGTTCCAAGTATTCTGCTATCGTAAATATCCGCATTCTTGGTTGTAAAGATCCGATCAACTCCAACAGAGCATTTTTCAGGTAGTATTAGAGAGGGTTCAAGCTCCACATCTTCTACGAGATTGAATACTTCCTCGACCTTTCCCAATCTAAAGAGAAGCATTAGATACAAAAGCAAGAAGAAAACTACCGAAGCGGGATTCTGGATCGTTATCAGTCCTCTTGCCTCGAAGCCGTTTTTTATTCTTACATTTCTGCCGATCTCAAGATCTCCGTAGACTGTAAGTTTACCATCTATCCCAGCGAATTCGCCTATGTATGCGTCCCCTTTCGAGACAAGATCTCCACCGATCGTGGAAAAGGAGTCTACTCGGATCTCGTCTCCTATGACATCTCCGCCTATAGAAACTCTCTCTCCAACGACTAATTTTTTTGCCAAAATTCCGTAATCGACTTTAGAATTCTGACCAATTAAAACGTCGCCATTTGCAACAATGCTTCTTTCTTCAAATTTAACCTTTCGAATTAGCATTTTCTCAAGCATTTGCTCATGGTTGTTCAAACTCTTTAAAAACTTTCTGTTTCTCAATTATTTAGATCTGTTTTAAGCTCCCTATGATACTCGAATGAGTTTTTCGAGCCTTCACAGGACGTTTTAGAAGAGAAGGTATAAGTTGTAAAAGAGAAGGTATAAATTTAAAAATAAGTTTAAATATGGCTAAAGTCTTGTTTGAGATCGACAAAGATCCGAGAATAGCTTGGATAAAACTAAATGAACCAAAGAATAATGTTTTGTCTTTTCAAATGCTCCGAGAACTCTGCAAGGCAATTTTAAAGGCAGAAAAAAGTGAGGTCTCCACTATGATCATATCAAGCACGGGCGAAAATTTTTCTGCGGGAGCGGATCTTAGAGAACTGAAAACTCTGTCGTTTGAAGAAGGTCTGAGATGGTTTGAAAAGTATATGGATGTCATAAGATTGCTTAGAACATCGAGCAAACCAACGATCGCTGCAGTTCGTGGAGCATGTGTTGCGGGAGGTAATGAATTGGCAATGGCATGCGATCTTGTTGTTGCTTCAAGAAATGCAAGGTTTGGTCAGCCAGAAGTTAGAGTAGGCTCAACAGCAATGGGTTTAGGAGTTCAGCTTTTACCTTTGCTTATAGGCGAAAAGAGAGCCCGAGAGTTATTACTCACTGGCAAAATTATAACTGCGGAGGAAGCTTTACAAATGGGACTTATAAACAGGGTTGTAGACAACGAAAAACTTGAAGAGACCGCAAAAGAGCTTGTATTGGAAATGATCGAGAATTGCAGTCCACAGGCTTTCAGGGTAATAAAGTCAGGGCTTAATTTCTGGACAGATCTTACAATGCTCTGGGGACAGGTTGCCAGAGACTTGACTTCTCTTATCTGGGTCTCCAGTGAGTTCAAGGAGAGATGTGAGGAATTTCTACAGAAGAAGGAGCTAACGAAAATGAAGTTTAAGGGCATTAGATAGAATTTTCATAGTTATTTTCAGGAGATATGGATCTGCAAATGCCATGGAGTTATTACCGCCCTGAAAAAAGCTATAAGTGAATTAAATATAATTTTTTAAACTCGTTTCTAATCTCTACTTAACCCCCTAGTTATAATCATATCCCAAACAATTGCTTCATAGGCTTTTTTTAGGTCTCCATCCGCCAATCTGGCTCCAACTGCTTCGATCACGGCTAGATCAAATTCAAGTCTCAGTGGGTTGGTTTCAATTGGAGGTGGTTGGGTCAGATCTTCCCGATCTTCTTTTTCAAGCAACCAAAACCATTCGTATCTTTCTTCAAAGTGGAGATCCATCTGCTCTCTTAATGGTGGAAAATCCTTTTTGCAATATTTGTCATAAATCTCTGCCAATTTCTTTATATGGTCTTTTTTAGGGCATAATTTCATATAATCGAGGTCATAGTGTCTTAGTTCAGTGTATCTACCTGTTGTTTCCTCTTTTATATTAAAGAAATAAGCCAGAAAGAATATAGAATTTAACAGCACAACTAACGCTTTACAGCGTTCGATCTCATTTTCGCCCACAACATGAAAAACATTGGCTAAGATTATTGGATGGTTTGAATAATGAGCAATCAGACTTTGATTAGGGGAGTAAGGGTTTATTCTGCGAATTACAGCAACTTGAGATGTCGATCGTTTAAATTCGGTTTTTATATAGTTTGTCCAATAGTCTTGAGATAGGCTTCCTTTGAACTCGCAAAGTTCTTTAATTTCTTCAATATTTTCATAAGGTTCTTTTGCTACATAATCATGGATTTCTGTAACGTCCATCTTACTCAAGCCCACGGGGGTTCTAAGAGCTGGGAGAAAGTGACGCTTACTTAACTTAAACTTCTGAACTCCAGCATGAGTTTTAGCGATAATTGAGTCTTCAAGTTCTTGATCTAATATGAGAAAAGCTTCTTGTATTCTGCTTTCAGATATGGGGCGAGTTATAAACATAAAACTTGATGTGCCTGAGGGTCTTGGTCCATAACCTTCTCTAAAATAATTTTCGGGAAATGGATCGAGTATTCTCTCTGCCTCCTCTATTATACGTTTTAAAGCATTATTCGCTTCAAAAGAAGGACCGCTTATGAATGGCATCATATTGGTGAATTTGGGTAATACTTCGCTCAATAAATGCGAATTTAGATCCAATAGATCACTTCTAAGTTCCTCAACCTCTTTTATTTGCTGGGAGATCCATCTAACTTCATCTTCCCTTAACTTATTGAGGTCTTTCTTGATCATACAGAATTTCACCTTGTGCTCCCGTGATCTGGAGCTTGTTTTTTTAGCTACGACAAGAAGATCTCGATATTCGGAATATTCAGAAAAACCATAATTTTTGGACGCTTTAATTACATAAAGTGGAAGCCATTTTTTGAAAATTATTTCTCGAACCTTCTCACTTTCTCTACCTCTCAGCACATTTATAGGTATTACTGCTCCAAAAAAACCGTCTTCTTTTAGAAATACGTCTGCTAAAGCTATGAAGTGCCCCCATAACCCAACCTCTCCCCCAACTACATTTTCCAGAGTGCTCGTATCTATGTAGTCTCTAATACCTCTCTCAAGCTTTGTAAATGGAGGATTCATGAGGATAACGTCCACAGGTTTGAGAGTTATTTGAACTTCTTCTCCAGTTCTTTTATAGCCCTTTCCATTAACCTGATCCATACCTATTAGTTTCGTCAGGTCATAGAAACCCGGTTTCATCTGTTCATAGGGTAAGAGTTTTAGAGCATCTCCTAAGATAATTTGAGTCGAATTTATAGTCGTAAGTGGATCCATAGCCGCAAGATTTGCGTTGCTTAAATGAACCGCGAATGGCATTAGATCGCAACCGAAAATTTGCTCTTCACAAAAAATTTTGTGGGGATTTATGTTTGCTGATTTGCCCTCTCTCCATAGCTCAAGCTTTTTTCTGTAAGCCATCGTTAGTATTGTTCCAGAACCACATGCCGGATCGAATACTGTAACATCGGGTTTTTCAATTGTAAGCAGACTGAGGAGATAAGCAGCTATGGGTCTTGTATAGAACGCTGCTAACAGTTTTCTAATTTTCTTTGGCATAAGTTCATGGAAAAGCCTTCCCGGAAGTTCGAAACGAATATTTTTTATTTGAATGCTGAAAAGGAGATTAAAGGTATCTTGGATCATTTCTGGTTTAACGAAGTCTATAACATCTAATTCGAAGATCGGTCTGTAGTTGATTTCCTTTATTCTTCTAAAAATTTCTCTAACGTCTTCTGCCTGTATTTTTCTTAAATCGAGATCTCTTAAAATACTGGGTTTTTCTTCGGAGTAGAACCTGACGAACAAAACTTGGCTTAAGAAAATATATGAAGCTAAGAATTTAGACGCTTCTCTCACTATTTCTTTTCTCTTTACCTCGTCTTTTTCTACTGGATTGATCCCAAAGAAAAGCTTTGGATCGCTAATAATTCCCATTATTTGGGCTTCGTCAATTTGGATCTTTTCCATTAATTCTTCAATCTGGGTTTTTAGTAAAGCTACAACGGTTTCCAAGCTTAAAGAAACCGGTATTCTTTTACTTAAGACATCTTCAACTTTTTTCAGAGCTACAGGAAGAGATGATCTCAACTCTAACTGCGGATTTAGGACTATGAAGTAAGCAGAACAATTTCTAACAAGATCTTCTACATCATCTGCCGACGTCCGTCTTTTTTTGATTTCATTGGGGTAGAACACGATCATTCCGTATTCGGTGCCAACGTCTCTCATGTGGGAGACATATTGCATGAAAGCTTCCTTAAGCTCTCTGGGGTTATTAGGATCGCCTATTTTAATACTGATGATCCAATGCTCGCCAAGCCATTCGACCACAAAATCTGGTATCGACACATATTTTACTTCAGATATAACCTTGGCTCCTAATTCATTAAAGACTCTTTGAATTGAAGGGTAGAGAGTGCGTTCAGTAATTCGGTCAGTCACTTCTTCTATAAAGGGCGATTATTTAATAAACCTTATGTTAGATTTTGAAAGATAAAAGGTAAAGATCTAAACAATCAAAAATTACTGTTCAAATTTAGCAAAAAAATGGAACAAACGAAATTTTATTATATTCCACCCAAAATCACACCCATGGTAAAGATCGTTGATCTCACGCTGAGAGATGGACACCAATCGCTGTTAGCCACGAGAATGCGGACAAGGGACATGATCCCAATTCTTGAAAAGTTTGACTCCGCGGGCATATACTCTTTCGAGGTCTGGGGAGGGGCAACTTTCGACGTCTGTCACAGATTTTTGAACGAGAATCCGTGGGAAAGGCTCAAAGAGATCAGGAAGAGAGTTAAGAACACACTCCTGCAAATGCTCCTCAGAGGGCAGAACCTCGTTGGCTATCGAAACTACCCCGATGACATCGTTGAGAAATTTGTAAAGAAAACGATCGAAAATGGTTTAGATGTTTTCAGGATCTTTGATGCGCTGAATGATGTCCGAAATCTTGTCGCTCCGATCAAATTTGCTAAGAAGTTCGGAGCTAATCATGTTCAGGGAACGATCTGCTACACGATCTCTCCCGTGCACACGATCGAGAAATACGTTGAAACTGCGAGACAGCTTGCGGAACTCGAAGTAGACTCGATCTGCATTAAGGACATGGCGGGACTACTCTCGCCAAAAGTTGCAAGCGAGCTCGTTAAGGCATTAAAGAAAGAAATAAGATTACCGATCAACGTTCATTCACACTACACAAGCGGAATGGCTTCAATGGCTTTGCTAAAAGCGGTCGAAGCGGGAGCGGACATGATCGACACCTGCATGTCCCCGCTTGCCTGTGGAACTTCTCATCCACCAACCGAGAGCATGGTATTTGCACTTGAAGAGCTTGGCTACAGAACTGGTGTTAAATTAGAAGTCCTTCTCGAAGTCAGGGAATACTTCATGAAGCTCAGGGAAAAGTATGCTGGCTATCTGGATCCACTTTCAACGATCCCCGACACGAACGTGCTTGTTTATCAGATCCCCGGCGGGATGTTCTCGAACATGATCTCACAGCTGAAGGAACAGAATGCCCTCGACAAGCTTCAGGAAGTCTTGAAGGAAGTGCCGAGAGTGAGAGAGGATCTTGGCTATCCACCACTTGTAACGCCTACAAGCCAAATCGTCGGCGTTCAGGCGGTGCTCAACGTGCTCATGGGAGAGAGATACAAAGTCGTAACGAAGGAAACAAAAGATCTTGTTAAAGGAATGTATGGCAGAACTCCCGCACCGATCAAAGAAGAGATCGTGAAGAAAATCCTTGGCAATGAAAAGCCAATTGACTGCAGACCTGCGGATCTTCTTGAGCAGGAATTCGAAAAGAGAAAGAAAGAACTGCTGGAAAAGGGAATTGAGCCAAGTGACGAGAACGTGCTAATCTATGCTTTGTTCCCGCAAACAGGACTTCAGTTCCTGATGAAGCAAACAATGGAAGAACCTTTCCCTTCGACCGCAAAGAAAGTTGAAGGTAGCTTTGAAGTAGTTGTTGACGGTTCTAAGTATACTGTGAGCGTTAAACCCGCTTAGCCAATCCATTTTTTGAAGGACTCAATAATGTTAACGTGATAATCTGGCGGAGAGGCTTGGGAATGCATAAATTTTGCCTTTTAAAAACTTTGAAGTGGAAAAAGGCGAATCTATAGTCTTGAAAGATGCTAAGAAGTATTGGATAAGGCTTATCTGATTGCGGTTGAATTCGACACTAAAATCATTCGTGGGAAATTTGAAATATTTAAAGCCCAACTCTTTATCATGAACGAGATCGTGGAAGCGGAGATCGTTGCTGAAAGTCCGTCGCTCAAGAACCCAATAATCCTGACAAGCTTCCCCGGAATCGGTCTTGTTGGCACAATTGCGACCGCTTATTTCATTACAGAGCTTCAGCTTGAAAATCTTGGTGTTTTAGATTCCAAAATGCTTCCTCCAGTTGCCACGCTTTACGAGGGTGTAGTTTTACCGCCAATAAGGATTTACCAATCGAAAGAGCTGAACTTTCTTCTTATCCATTCCGATGTCCCCATAATTCCGCAGATCGCATACGGAATAAGCAAAGTAATAGTTGACTGGGCGTTAGAGATCAAGGCTCATCGGATTTTCTCTCTTGCGGGAATAGCGACTTTTGAAGACAAAAAGAGAGTTTTTGGAGCGGTTACACACAAAGATCTGATTGGAGAAATAAAGGACCATGTTGAGATCTTAAGAACTGGAACGATCTCAGGTGTTGCGGGGAGCATCATGAATGAGTGCGTTGCAGTGAGATTTCCGGGAATTGCTCTCCTTGGCGAAACCTCTGGCTTCAATCCAGATCCGAGAACTGCAGCGAATCTCATCGGAGCACTTAACAAGATTTTGGGCTGGAAGATAAGTGTTGAAAAACTGCTACAAGAAGCGGAGTTCATCGAAGCACAGATGCAGAAGCTTGCAGAACAGGCTGTCCAGGAAGTAAAGAAGGAAGAATTCCCGATGTATGGGTGAGAAAATGAAGTGCTATGTGCTTAGCGGAATAGCCAAGGGAGTTATTGAGGATATCGTCAGGAGGAACATAAGAACAATTGAAGTGCGGAGTGCTCATAATGTAGCTACCGCATTGAAAGTTAATCTCGGAGACTGTGTTTTTCTGACTTACTCTAAAATAGGAGACTTAGAAAGGGGGGTCAGTGGAATAATAGCAGAGGTTAGCGGAAAAGAAGTAATCCAGCAATCTCTGTTCTACTCTTCTCCACATTACATCGAAGAAAATGAAATGGCGGTTGTTAGACTCAGGCTGAATCCAAGAGGGGTTGGCAGAATTATCCAGATAAAAACTGGAGACTTGCTTGAGGCAATAGAAGCAGAAATTGTCGAGATAACACATTTTACTGCTTGGTAGCCTTAGAACATTGATTTCTTTAACTCTTGACAAAATTCATGAGCTATTTTTATTGGCAAAGGCAATTTACCTTTCATGCATAACTTTACTACTTCTAAGGCAGTTTCAGGAGAAATAAAGCTTCCTGGAGAGACGTAAATCTCCTTGCAGTTTTTACAGCCTTTTAAAGTGTATCCTATTGTCTGTCCAGCGTCTTTTATAATCTTAATGTCTCCTTCACCTTCAATTTCTCCAAAAAGTTTCTTCTTGGTTACTCCTATTGCTGGAGTGTTTGTTTTAATTGCGATGTAGGTTGCAAGCCCGCATTTTCTCGGATGAGCTATTCCGCTTCCATCAACGATTATAATTGTCCCCGAAGTGATTAGGTTTTCCACAGCATTCACCGCTGGATTGCCTTCACGAAACATCAAATAACCCGGTATGTATGGAAAGCTGACCTCATCTATGGAAAAATTTCTCTCAGTCTCCCTTAAATCAGGAAATTCGAACTTTACAGCACAAGATAGAACCTTACTACCAAGAAATGTTTGATCAACCCCGATTATATGCCTTATTTCCTCGATTCTGTATCTGTCCCTTAGGTCCACTCTTTCAGCAATTTTTAGCTGGATTTCCTTGAGCTCTTCAATGTTCATCTAAAGCACTTCCAGAACTTCGAGTGAACCTTTTTCACATCTTCGATATTGGCTTTGAGCTTTGGAATTGCTGCGGTTTTCTTTCTCCATACAAGTTCAGCAAGATAGTTTTCGGGTTCTCTTATTGCGGAAATGTCGAAACCCGCCATTGCGGAGATTATTCCAAGATTTGTGTATGGCAACGCTGCTTCAACGCTGTAGCCACCTTCGAGAGTAGCTACAACTCTTCCATCACAAAGTTCCTCAGCTATTCCGATGCACCATTTAAACATATCCGCATAGCCCCTTGCTGTTAAAGCCAAGCCTGTCAGCTGATCCGTAAAGTGAGCATCAAGTCCCGCAGAGATTGCGATGAATTCTGGCTCAAATTCGAGTGTAAGGGGCTCGATTATTTCTTCAATAACCATTCTGTATCCCTCGTCTCCCGTGCCGGGGGGCAGAGGAATATTTACATTGTATCCCAGTCCTTCGCCTTCTCCACACTCCTGAGGATAACCAGTGCCCGGATATAGTGGAATCTGATGTGTTGAGATAAAAAGAACCCTATTGTCATTGTAGAACGCTTCCTGCGTTCCATCGCCATGGTGGGCATCCCAGTCAAGAATTAGAATCCTTTTAAGTCCCCTCTTCAGCAACCACTTTACCATAACTGCGATATTGTTTATGTAGCAGAAACCCGCCCCTATGTGCGGTTTTGCATGATGCCCCGGAGGGCGAACCATTGCAAATGCGTTATCAACCTCACCTTCAAGAACCGCCTTAGCCCCTCTTATTGCTCCACCAGCGGCGAGCAAAGCCTTTTCAAAGACACCAACTGGGATATTCGTATCCATGTCTATTACTCCACCTTTTTTGCTCTCCTCCCTAAGAAAATCTATGTATTCCTTCGTGTGGACTTCAAGAACATCTTCGATACTCGCTTCGGTTGGCTCAAGAAGTTTTATCTCGGGAGAATCAAATATTCCCTCCTCTTTGAGCTGATCTATTGTGTAAGCCAGTCTCTCTTTTCTCTCCGGATGAGTTGGAGATTGCTCATGCTCAAGATAAACTGGATGAAACACGATCCCTGTTACCATTAGCTTAAGTTCCTGAAAGAATATTAAAATTTTACTAAATAAAGAACTACCGCAGTTTCAGTTCAGCTTTTGCTTTTCCGATTCATGATTTAAGATGAATCGATTTAGAGAATATAGAAAGCTTTAAATCTCGCTTAAGCTATCAAGTTATTTATGGATGAGTTTGATTTTTTGGATGAAGAAGAAGATGAAGTAGTTGAGGGAGAAGACGGTGTAAAGCTTGCTGAAATTTATAAACTCACAATGAAACTCCTGAGGTTGTTAGAAGACTTGAAGAGTGTTGAATTAAAGGAGTCGACGTCTTTAATGTTAATAAGAGAACTAATTGGAGAAGATAAAGTTCTATTAGGTCTTGCTTCAAAAATGCTTCAAGATATAAGCCTCAGATTTGATGGAGAGGACTACGTCAGCTAAAAAATTTTTTAAAAGCCCTTGCATTTAATGTTATTGCACCAAAGATTATATTTAGATGATACGTTATAAGCCTCCATACCGCAACAAGAGAACCTAAAATGCTCAAATCTACGAATTTAGAATAAAGATAAGCCATGCTTGTCTCCGCAATACCGCTACTGCCTGGAGTCAGCGGAATGAGAGAGATGACCACGATTATCAGCTGAGCGGTATACGAAATCAGAAAATTAGGGTCTTGGCTAAAAGAGAGCAGAATTACTGACGGAATAAAGAATGTAGCACTCCACATCAATGCAGTTATTGTGAAAAGCATTACCAAGTATAGTGGATCTGAAAGCAACTTCAAAGAACCTTCTCGGAAATTTTTCAACTCGTTCTCAAGCCTCTCAGCAATTTTTCGTCCTTTGAAAATCCTATTTGCCAGCTTTGAAAACTTCTGTATGCTTTTTTCATCTTTTAAGATCGCATATAGGAAATAGAGAAAGAACAGGAAGATTAAAATAAATATAGTCGCAACTCTATATCCGAGTTCGGTTGCAAAGCCAGTAAAGATCAAGAATGTCGGGAGAGCAAGGATGAAGAAAATTGAATCAAGCACCCTCTCGGTTATAACTACAAAAGTGCTTTTTCCTAATGCCATTCCTTTATCTGAAAGCATTTTGATCCTCAAAGGCTCACCTCCAGCGGAAGAAGGTGTGATCGCTGCTAAGAACATGCTGTTGAGTGTTATTTCAAGAGCCCCCGTGTAGGGGACTTCGAATTGGAGATGTTTTGAGATCTTTTTGAGTCTAAAAGCCCAAAGAAGCCAAAAAGAAGCTTGACAAAGACTTGCTAATAATATAAAACCGAAATTAACTTTCAGAACGAGTTCCCAAGTTAAACTCGTTTCAGTGATCTTGAAGATTAAGATCGTTGTGATCAGACTGATGAGGATCCCGAGGAAAGCGGATCTGAGAGCACTCAAAGCTGACCCCTTGCTGATGTCTCTCAGGGGTTTATAAGCTTATGGCACCCTTCCCGAGATGATCACGACAAGCTTGCTCCAGACTTTATAAGGACCCATTTCAACGTATTCAATTTCTTTGAGCCCCGCTTTTTCGAACCAGTCTATACATTGTTCAGTTGATGGAAAAAGCATAATTTTTTCGGCAACTTTTCTTATTACCGGGTTTTTAGGACTTCTCGGTGCAAGAATCACGACTCTTCCACCATTTTTGGTAACTCTAACCATTTCGGAGATGCCTTTCAAAGGATCCGGCCAATACTCTATGCTTCCGGCTGAGATCGCCGAATCAAAGACTTTTTCTTTGAAAGGCAGATTTTCGGCATCTCCAAGAAAGAAATTAGCGTTTAGCTTCTTCTTTGCTCTCTTAATTTGTTCTGGAGTTAGATCAACGCAGGAAATTCTTTCAGGAGAGGTTTTTTTTGCAATTCCGATTGTAGTAAATCCTGTGCCACATCCCACCTCTAAAACAAAAGCGCCTTCGTGGATCTCAGCCATCTCTATAACCTTCTCTCTCATCTTTTCAGAGTAAAAGATTGGATTGATGTAGTCGTAAATTCTTGAAAAATATTTATAAAAGTTCCGAGCTCGATCTTTATGGTCAAGTAGAGCCATCTACTTGATGATCTCTTCGAGAGGGACTTTTCCATGCTTTACAATTTTAAGATTAATTTGCAAAACATCTTTTGATATAACTCTCCCTCTTACGATCTTTCTCTTTCTCAGCCCGGGCTCTTTAGGCTTGAATCCAATCCCACCAGACAATAGAATTCTTTTTCTCCCCGCTCCCGGAATGTCTGGACGCATCGGAAAACCATCTTTGTCTGAACCTCCGGTTATTTCGAGCTCGTAGTCAGGTGGAAGATCAAGGATCGTTCCACTTATGGTCTCCCCGATCTGTTTTCCTATAAGCCTGTTAGCATTCGCTCCACTGACTGTTTTCTGATAAGCCTTGCCAGTTTTTGGATCTGAGACGATAGCCTTAAACTCCATAGCATTGCTTTTTTCGAAATGTTTATAAGCATTGCTACTCGGCTGGGAATATGGTGGCGCTTGAGAAGATGTTATTTCCGACGGATTTCTCTCCATACAGCATGATTGTAACTGAGTTTTTGGATGACTTGAAAAATGTGGGAGTTAAAGAAGTTGGTGTTCTCTTCGTTGTAAATACCGCAAGACTTAGCTCTGTTAGTGGTGGCTTTGATCTCGGAAGGTATGTAGAACTTGAAGAAAAGAGAGCGGAAGAGGAGCTTCCGAGTTTATTAGATAAGGTCGAAAGGGCGGGTTTGAAAGCAAAAGTGATCAAACCATTTCCTTCCGGCAGTCCAGTAAGCGAGATCATCAAACTCTCGAAATCCTACGATTTTATATCTCTTGGTGCAAGGGGTAGAGGAATATTCAAAGAAATTCTGCTTGGGAGCGTTTCTGAGGGAGTTTTAAGGAAGTCTGAGATCCCTGTATACGTCTTTAAATCTAAAACCGAGATCTCGGAGAGTGGAGTGAAATGCTATAAACCCTGCGAGGATCTCTTCGCGAGAATTCTGGTGCCTTATGATTTCTCAAAACACTCTCAAAGATGCTTGGAATATGCAACGGAGATCGCAAAAAGAACCCGTGGAGAGATCATATTGCTACACGTCGATGAAGATGAGAAGTGTAAAAAAGACGACTTAAAGTCGGTTGCTGAGAGTCTTAGAGCGGAAGGTATAAGCGTAATTGACGTAAAAACTTCTGGATCGCCAGCAAAGGTGATCATATCGAAACAAGCGGAAATGAAGGCAACTACTGTCTTTTTGGGTTCCCGTGGCCTAAGCTTACCGAGGTCATTAATAGGTGGTAGCGTCTCCGATCCAGTCGTTAGAGCTGTAGAAGTTCCTGTGTTCGTTTCAAAGGGATCGAAAGAATGAGGCTCAGGGGAAGAGCTTGGAAGTTTGGGGATGACATCTCCACCGATCACATAACCCCGGGCAGATACTATCATCTCAGGAGCAACATGACGGAGCTTGCAAAACACGTAATGGAGGACGCGGATCCGGACTTTATGAAAAAATTCAAGCCGGGAGATTTTATTGTAGCGGGCAAGAACTTTGGAATGGGTAGCAGTAGAGAGCATGCTCCTTTGGCTTTGAAGATCGCTGGAGTTAATGCGGTGATCGCAAAGTCCTTTGCAAGGATCTTCTACAGGAATGCGATAAATATTGGACTTCCCCTACTCATAGCTCAGACTGAAGAGATTGAGAATGGCGAAGAGATCGAGGTAGAGGTCTCAAAGGGCATAATATATACAAAGAAGGGGGAAATTGGTGCAAAGAGTCTCCCAGAGATCATGATAAAGATCCTGAATGAAGGGGGACTCGTTAACTACATAAAGAAACATGGAGACATAGAGGTTTAATTTTAAAGATTTAGCCCCAACCTCTTTTTTTGGATTCTAAGAAACTCATGAAAAGTTTCGAGAAGGAAATTTTTTTAACTGCTTGAAGATTGGGAATATGCACAAGTTAAGGGGACATCACTTGATATGTCTCCACTTCTTCAAAGCACATGGACTTGATAATGAATTTCAAGAAGCTCTTAGAAGGATCCTCAGCAGTATTTCGGAAGTTGAAGTTGTTGAGGGAATTGACGAGATCTGCGAGGTATGTGACTACAATACAGGTGTGTGTGGTTATTCTGAAAATTCGGAGGAAAAGATCGGAGAACTTGACAGGTTCGCCTTACAAAAGCTCGGGCTTAAAACTGGCACAATGATCAAATGGATTGAGCTAAAGCCGAAGATATATGAAATGATCGAAGAATGGAAGGATTTTGCATGCAAAAACTGCGAATGGCGAGGTGCCTGCGATGTTTGAAATTTTGCTCAAAGTAATATGGATCCTCCTCCCCGCTTATACACCAAACAACTTCGCAGTTCTTCTTGGAGGTTTGAAGCCGATGGACTTTGGCAAGAAATTCATTGATGGTAGAAGGATCTTTGGGGACGGAAAAACTTTCTCTGGATTTTTTGGCGGAATTCTTGGTGGAATTCTAGTTGCAAATGTCCAAAGAGTTTTAGAAATACTGTTTAATGTCAGAATTTTCTCTTCTTTGCCATACAACGAGTTTTTCTATCTTGTTCTGGCTTTTACCTTCGGCTCCATGCTTGGTGACTCTGTGGGAAGTTTCTTTAAGCGAAGATTTGGCTTTGAAAGGGGCAAAAGTTTTCCAATAGTCGATCAATTAACCTTTCTACTATTTGCATTTGCATTTGCAAGCCTTACAAGTGCATTCTGGGAGTTCTTCGGATTTCTTGAGATCGCTTTGGCACTCTTGGTAACGCCAGTTCTACATCTTAGCGTAAATTTTTTAGCATATAAAATGAAGCTGAAGGAAGTCCCTTGGTAAAGACTAACTCTATTTCGCAGGAATTCTAACTTCAAAAACCGCTCCTCTTGGCTTGTTGTCGTAGAGCTTAACAGTGCCCTTGAACATCTCAACGATCTTCCTAACCAAGAACAGCCCCAGACCACCACCCTTCCTCGAGAACCTCGACTCGAAGATCCTCTCCTTAAGCTCATCAGGAACTCCAACGCCGTTGTCAGCAACTCTGACAACGCATTCTCCATTGCTCTTGAAAACCTTCAGATCGATCTCAACTGGGCTAACTTGGCTGTGAATTATTGCATTGCTCACAAGGTTTTCTATTGCGGACTTAAGAGCCTCGTTTGCTTCAACATAAACTTCTTCAATTTCAACTCTAAAGATCGCCTCTCCCTTGTATTTCTCAACCACGCCCTTAGCAATTTCAGCAACATTCACA
>JASFYH010000020.1 GCA_030055595.1 Archaeoglobales archaeon
ATGCTGATTCTCTGGATAATCTCAGTATTGAATACGATGACTGGGACTGCGAAGTTATGGGATCTCCAAGCTACTCTGATTTAAGCGGATACCCAATCGTTGTATGGTTCTTTGGAGATGACTACGAGGAAGTTCTAAATGAAGCTGAAAGAGAGGCTTTAAAGGCGTATTTGGACAATGGAGGAAAGCTACTCATAACAGGGCAGGATATAGGCTACTATTTAGTTGAAGAGGGATATAATCCAGAATTCTATCGAAACTACTTGCACGCTGTATACATCACTGACTGGACTGGCATCTGGGATATAATTGGAATAGAAGGTGATCCGATCTCAGACGGATTGGCTTTTGGCATTTATGGTGGTGATGGTGCAGACAATCAGGAGTATCCGAGTGGAATAGCACCGGCGGATAGCTATGCAACCCCGATCTTTATTTACTCGAATATCGCTGAAGCGAACACATGGAACACAACTCTGCAGGAAGGAACAAACATCCTTGGCGGAAATTGGCTTGGCGGTAATGCTTGGCTAAGCCCTGATGGAACTGGCTATTCGCAGACTTGCAGCGACAACAACGCTGACGGAATCTGTGATCAGCCCTATGTGATCGATGATAACGACATCGATTATCTACCGCTTTCCATTGGTCAAGCACTTAAGCCAGATCTCAACTTAACAGCGATCTCAATTAATCCAGAGCAGCCAATCGCCAATCAGCAGGCAACGATAAACGCAACAATAAGCAACGAAGGCAATGGAAATGCGGGAGCATTCAACGTAAGCTTCTTTGCGAACGATAGCTTGATCGGAAAGGTAAGTATAAGTGGTCTCAATGCAGATGGATCAGCGATTGCGAGCATTTCATGGACTCCAAGCTCAGCGGGAAGCTATACGATAAAAGTGGTTGCAGACTCAGATGACGATGTGCTTGAAAGCAATGAAGGGAACAACGAGAGCTCAACGATTGTAACCGTTGTCGCCCCAGATTTAACAGTTTCAGAGATAAAAGTCCTCGTTGGCGAAGAAGAAGTTAGTGAGATAACACTTGGAGAAACTGCAAGGATAAACGCAACAATAGAAAACATCGGCAATGCAGATGCTCAGAATTTCAATGTAAGATTCCTTGTGTTGAAAGACAATACAGAGGTTCTAAATCAAACTGAAGAAGTTCAAGGTCTTGAAAATTCGAAATCGATAGAATTGAGCGTCGAATGGACTCCAAGCTCAGCGGGAAGCTATGTTATAAGAGTGGTTACGGATTCGGAAAACGAAATTACCGAAAGCAATGAAGCGAACAACGAGAGCTCCGTAACTGTGAAAGTCGTTGCACCACCAACGCCTACACCAACTCCAGAACCTACACCAACACCAGAACCAACACCAACACCAGAACCAACTCCAACTCCAGAACCTACACCAACTCCCGAACCAACACCACCAAAAACCACTCCACGCCCCATAGTCGGCGGAGGGACTGGCGGTGGAGGAGCAATGCCGGGAGTGCCAGTATACATAACCGCTTATATTACAGTAAAAGCAAATGAAGAGAGCATAATAGATCTACCGCAGAGTGCCTTCTGGGAGACAAATGTTGTTGCACTCTTGATACTCAGCTCAGAGGACAACAACATCCGCTTCAGGATTGAAAAGCTTAAGGAACTGCCACCTGGAATTCCAGAGCCGAAGGGAGACTTAGTAGTGCTAATACTGAGCATAGAGCCAACTCTGAGCAAAGAAGCAAGCATTAAAGGAAAGATCAAATTTGGAATCCCAATAGAAGACATAAAAGCTAAAGGCTTCGATCCAAACGCTGTCGCAGTAATTCTGCTGAAGTGGAACGGCAAGGAATGGATCGAATTGCCTACGAAGTTCGTTGGCAGTGATGGAAAATACAACTACTACGAGGCTGAAACTACAAGCTTTAGCTACTTCGTCGCACAGCTAAAGCCTTTGGAAACTCCAAAGCCGACAACACCAGTGGCAACTCCACCACCAACAACAGTCGTGACAACACCAACTACAACTCCTGCTGAGAAACCTTTCATTCCCGGCTTTGAAGCTCTCTTCGCAATCTCAGGGCTTTTAGCGGTGAGTTATCTGCTTAGGAGGAAGAATTAAATTTTATTTTTTAATTTTTAATAAAAAATATAAAGTTAGAACTTTATCAATCCACCAAGATAGAGGAAGTAAATCGCAAATACGATGGCGAGAGCGAGCATCAGCGGATGGATTTCTCTGAATCTGCCTGAGAGAATCTTTAAAGCCACGTAGCTTATGAAACCCACGCCAATACCGTCTGCAATTGAGTAGGTGAACGGAATTGTCACGAGAACTGCAAATGCTGGCAGAGCTTCGGTCAAATCGCTGAAGTCTATGTCCCGAATGACGGTTAGCATAAGAAAACCTACGAGAATCAGCGCTGGAGCGGTTGCTGCAGAAGGAATTATTGCTGCGATTGGCGAAACGAATAAGCCCACTAATATAAACAGAAGCCCTACAACCAGAGCGGTCATTCCTGTTCTTCCGCCCTCCTCAATACCCGCTGCGCTCTCAATGTAGGTGGTGACAGTTGAAGTTCCGAGCAATGCTCCAAAGCTTGTGCCAAATGCGTCGGTCATCAGGATCTTTTCGCTGTCTGGAATGCTCCCGTCTTTTCTCATGAATCCCGCCTTTGCACTCAATCCCGAGACTGTGCCAAGGGTGTCGAAGAAGTCCACCATGAAGAATGCAAATACAACACCAATCGCACCAATGCTCAGCAAACCAGCAAAGTCGAGCTGAAGGAATGTTTTGTCAAGCGTTGGTGGTGCTACAAGGCTTTCTGGTGCGGGAGCAACGCCTATTACTACAGCAACAGCGGTTGCAACGAGAATTGCTACGAGCAATGCTCCTGGAATTTTGCGAACCATCATTCCCGCTGCGATCAACAAGCCAAGGATTGCAATCCAGAACTCTGCTTTGGTAAAATTCTCAGTTCCGAGAGCAACGAGTGTTGCGGGATTGTATACAACGATTCCCGCAGCTTTCAAGCCAATAAGCGTGAGGAACAGCCCTATTCCAGCGCCTATTGCGTATTTCTGCGAGACTGGAATAGCATTTATCACCGCGGTTCTGAACTTCGTCAAAGTCAGGATTATGAATATTATTCCTTCAACGAAAACCGCAGCCAAAGCGACTTGCCACGGATAGCCCATGCCTATAACCACGCCGTAGGCAAAGTAGGCGTTGAGCCCCATGCCTGGTGCCAAGGCAAAGGGTTTGTTTGCATAAAAAGCCATTATTATTGTTGCAATTCCCGCAGCGAGAGCTGTTGCGGTTACAAGGCTCGGAATTGCTTCTTTGCCGATTGCATCGCTTAGAATTGCTGGATTTACGAAGATAATATAAGCCATTGTCATAAAAGTCGTCAAGCCTGCAAGCACTTCTGTTCTCATGTTCGTCTTGTATTCCTCAAATTTGAAATAGCCCGCAAGAGACATGAATTGTGAAAAGAATTCCAATATTAAAAATTTTGCCAAAAAATGCTTGCCCATTGCTCTCAAAGGGCTATATTTGCGGTTAATGGGTAAAATTTACGCATCACGATAATTTTATATCTTTCGAAGATCATGTGCTTCGTGCGATATGTTTACTTCCTTCTATTGGTTGCGGGACTTGGAATCCTTGTGCTTGCCCTTCAGAATTCAGCTGAAGACATGAATTCAGCTTGGTTAAGTTATGAAGATGCTGTAAAAAAATCAAATGAAACTGGAAAAATGCTCTTCATTTTTATTAGCTCCCCCACATGTCCCACTTGCGCAAAATTCAGGGAGTTTTTCTCACAGGAAGGCGTAATGGATAAAATTTCGAGCAATTTTTTGCCAGTATACATTAAAGACCCCGCTTACTCCCCTGTGCCCGTGACCGCATTTCCAACATTTTGTGTTGGCTATCCAAACGATTTGGACTGCTTCTATTCTTCTTCTGGTGAAAATTTGCTGAGGAGACTTGGGGTGAGCTGATGGAAGTAAAAATACCTTCTTACGTTTACATTCAGAAAAATGCGATCAACAAGCTGAGCAAGGTTCTCGAAAGAATCGGTTCTCAGAATCCTGTAATGCTTACGGATGGAATTGTCAGGGAGCTTATGGCAGAAAAGATCGAAAAATTGCCATTTGGCGGAATTTTTATCGTAGAAAAGGCGAGCATTCTTCAGGCAAGAGACGTTGTTCTGAACGTTGGCTACGGCGATGTGGATGCGGTTGTTGGCATAGGTGGTGGAAAAGTGCTCGATGTGGCAAAGGTAGTTGCTACAGAGCTGAATGCGGAATTTGTAAGCGTTCCCACCACTGCTTCGCATGACGGCATAGCTTCGCCAGTTGCAAGCTTTAAAGAGAACGGAAAGCCAATTTCGATCTCTACAAAGCCTCCTATAGCGGTCATTGCAGACACTGAGCTAATAAAAAGCTGTCCGAAGAGACTAATTCACTCTGGCTTTGGAGATCTAATCTCGAACATCACTGCGGTGAAGGACTGGAGATTGGCAAGAGACCTGACTGGTGAGAGCTACAACGAAGTTGCGGTGGCAATTGCAAGCATGCCCGCACACTTAATGGTTAAAAAGGCAAAGGAGCAAGGTTTCAGACTTGAAGACGACATAGAGACTTTGCTTAGGGGATTGATTATGAGCGGAGTTGCCATAGCGATTGCGGGAAGCAGTAGACCCGCAAGCGGGGCGGAGCACAAGTTCAGCCATGCTTTAGACTACTTGGGCTATGGCTCTGGAACTCACGGTGAGCAGGTTGGACTTGGCACAATTATATTCGAGTATTTCTACGAAAAAGCATACAATGATGGGGACTGGGGGCTAATTAGAGAATCTCTCAAAGCGGTAGGCGCACCAACAAAAGCTGAGGAGATCGGATTGAGCAAGGAGCAAGTGCTTGAAGCCCTAAGCTATGCAAAGAAGATCAGAAGAAAAAGATTTACGATTCTTGAGGCTCTTGATCTGTCTAAAGAGGACTTTGAAAAAGCTTTGAGAGAAACTGAAATTGTTGATTAATCCGAGTGAGCGGGGATCGATCAAAGCATTTCTTGGGACTTCGAGTTAATGTAGGAAAAAGTTAAATACAAATAGAAAATTGCATTGATGGGGATTTAAATGAGCTGGAAGTCTCATGGTTTCAGATTCAAATCTGGCAGAAAGCTGAAAAAGAGTGTCAGAGAAAAGGGAATTAGCCTTAGGAAGTTCTTACAAGATTTTGAAATTGGACAAAAGGTAGTTATTGATATAGAACCCGCCTCACAAAAGGGAATGCCACACCCCAGATATCAAGGAAGGAGCGGTGTAATTGTTGGTCGAAGAGGGAGAGCGTTTTTAGTTCAGATAAGAGACGGTAGTAAACTGAAAACATTGATTTCCCGCCCTGAGCATTTAAAGAATGCGTAGGGGTTTTGGAGATGTTCAAAGAAGTTAAAAGTTTTGAGTTCATCACGATCGCTGAAGCAAAGGAGATCATGGAAGAAATCGCAAAAAAGAGGCAGGAAAAAGCGGACTTGGTGTTCGAAACAAGAAGGGCTTTGAAGCACCTGAGGACTTTTTCAAAGTTAAGTGCAGAAAATTCAAAAAAGCTCGTTCAGGAGCTTTTAAAGCTTCCTCAGGTTGGAAAGCTCGAACTTGCGGTGAAGATTGCAGATCTCATGCCAAAGATTGCTGATGAAGTTCGGGCAATCTACATGAAAGAAAGAACGCTGAGCAACGAGGAAATTGAGCAAATTCTCGAAGTAGTTGAGAAATTTAGAGAGTAGGGGAAAATTATTAATATTAGTTGATACATTTTTAGTGAGTGGGCGATCATATGGAGAAAGCAAAAGAGAGACTTGAAAAGACGGAGAAATTCGAGGATTATGCTTATGTCTTGGACTTCCTTCCCTATGGGCATGTAGACGACAAGAGGCCAATTCACAAGCGAGAGCCATTAGCTCAGATCGTTGGTGAAAAATTCTTCACTTTGCTTGAGGTGAGCATTAAAAAGGATAAGAATCCGCTCGTGATGGATCGCCTTTACATAGGAAAGAGCGAAAGAGATGTTGTTAACAGGATAAAGAGAAAGCTTAAATTTGAGGAACTTACGCCTTCGGCGAAGAAAGAATTACCTTTTGTTGTCGAAAAGATCGTCAAGCATAGAGAAGCAGAATTTGTAGATTTTTTCAACAAAGCAGAACCTATAACAACAAAAATGCATCAACTGGAGCTTTTGCCGGGAGTAGGCAAGAAGACGATGTGGGCTATAATTGAAGAAAGAAAGAGAGAGCCTTTTAAGAGCCTTGAAGACATTGAAAAGCGAGTAAAAGGAGTTCACCCCCTCAAACTTATTGTTAGTAGGATCATCTACGAGATCCAAAATCCGACTGCGAAGTATCACATATTTGTCCAAGTCTAAAACTCATTTTTGAGCAATTCTTTTAGCTTGCTTAGCAGTTTTAGATCTTTTTCATCCTTTAATCTATTCTCGTGTTTTCTTATTAGTTCTTTAAGGTCTTTTCGCAGATCAGATTCTTTTTCACTCAAAGCTATGCTCACTATGCTTGCTGTAAAGAGCGCAACGACCGCAACACCCATTAGAACGACGATCATTGCAATCAATTTCCCGATCACAGTCTTGGGCACAATGTCACCGTAGCCAGCGGTTGTTATCGTTATAACCGCCCAATAAACGCATTCAAAGAAATTCAAATTTTGCTCCTTAGCTTCTGCAAAGTAGAAGCTTGTGGAACCAAGAAAAACCGCAAGAAAAAGCAAGAGCAGTGCAGAACCAAGAAGCTTTGCGGATCTTGACTGGATCTCTCGCATCAATCTAACCCCGAGAGCTATAAACCTGAGAATTCTGAGAGCTCTGAGAATTGCACCGTAGTATGGCGGGACAAAGATCGTAAGCACGATTGCCGGTATGTAGGCGATGATCTCATAGCTGTTAAGCAAAGCATAGCCTAATCCGCCCTTTCTAACTCTCGATCCATAGTCGTAGAATAGGAGTATGGCTATTCCGAGATCTAAGACATATAGAACTTGCAAAATTAATCCTTCACTTACTTCTATGAGCAGAATTATGGCTATAGAGAATATAACGAGAGCTAATGCTATTAGCTCGCTGAACTTCATGTGATAAATTTGCCTGAGAATAAAAATTTTGACACCCAAGGTTTTTAATACTTGAATTTCCTGAGTGTCTGTCAGAATGAGAATTCACGCCCTGATCTTGCTAATACTTATCTCAACACTTGAATTCGGGATCGGATCTCAGGTTATACTGAACGAGAGTGTGGAGTCTCAGAAAGGGGTTATGCTTTTGAAAGAGCTTTATTTTGTTGGTGAAGAAATTGAAATTTATGCTAATTTTCTCCCTCAAAACGCCTATTTAATTGACCCTACCGGAAATAAGACCAATTTGCTTTTTGAACCAAAAGAAGAGGGATTTTTAGCGAAATTGAAGCTTGAGAAGAACGTCATACTTGGAGAATACAGGCTGATCGTTGATGAGATCGAAAAAAGCTTTCTTATAGATTTTTGCGAGCTCAATGCAACTTACAATATGGGTTTTCTAAACCTCACCGCAAGAACTTTCTTTTCAAAGCCAGAATTCGAATTTAAAATTGATTCTGAAATGGGAAAAGCATTTGAAAACGTATCAATTCCACTAAAATCTGGAAAACACGAATTTATGGCTCTTTGTGGAAATACCGAGCTAAGGGACGAAGTAGAGGTTAACTTCTCCATTGAGTTTTCGGAGGGTAAAATTTACTCCTCGCTGGATGGAAAAGAAGTAAACGCAATCCTTAAGGTTCTCGCAGACCGTGAGTATGATTTTCAGGGTTCTTTTAGTTTGGAAGAAGTTAATTCGACTGTTTTTACAGTAGAGGCAGAATATCTTCATTTGGAGACGAGTAGGAGTTTTAATTTTGACTTTGGATTGAAAGATCTCTATTTCCCGGGGGAAGAAATAGTTATTCATTCAGAACTCTTCGAGTGGGCAAAGATCTTGGATCCCGCTGACAGGGAGTTCAATTTGAATTTTAAAAATGGTTTCTCGAGATTCAGACTGGAAAAGGACATTTTGCTCGGAGAATATCGCCTAATGGTGGCGGGAATCGAAAAAAGATTTTTTATTGACAGTTACTCAATCAACGCAAGCTTTAAAGAAGGAAAAATTATTGGAAACGTTTCCTATTACTTCGTAGAACCAGAGTTCGTTTACTACAAGCTCGACTCCATGGAAGGAAAGGTAAGACTTTCTAATGGTAGTTTTGAAATCCCGATCTCTCTGCCCGCTGGAAACTACACCGCACTGCTTAGCTGTGGAAATGCGGTATTTGAGCTTAATTTTTCTATATTGGGCAAAGATCTCTTTATTGAGCCTCTTTACTCATTGGGCGAAAAGATCTCTCTAAACCTTAAATTCAAGCCTGAAAGAGCTTTGCTTTCAACGCCTACAAAAAGCATTGAACTGAACTTTACAGAGAGAGATGGGTTTTATTACACTGAATTCATCGCGGAAGAGCTTGGAAAGCACTTAATTCAGATTGATGATCTTAGCAAGGAGTTTTTGGTTGATGAATGTAAGATCAATGCGGGTTTTGTAGGAAAAGAAGTCCGTGGAAACGTTAGTTATCACTTCTCAAAACCAGAATTTATAGAGATCTGTGAAGAAAATTGCTACAAAATGAAGCTTGAAAAGGAGGAGTTTTCATTTAAAACTGAGGTAGATAGGCTCATACTGATCTGCAGAAATGCTAAGCTTGAGGTTTCAAAGCTATCGGAAAAGAAGGAGCTTAAAACAAAGCTTGGGAGCTTTAAATTCTCCCTCGATAATGGTGAGTTTGAAAAATTAGATTTTAAAGAAGAAGAGCTACTTTTTGAGATAAAAACAGCCAAAGAAGGAAAAGTCAAGCTTGAAATAGAGCCACCATTTGAGATCCCTAAGGGACGGTATTTGTATTTCTGGAAGGATCTGTGCGGTAAGCTAAGAGCTTTAGATTACAATATTGAGGGTGAAAAGTTTGTCTTCGAATTTCAGGATGGATTGATCGATGAGGACTGTAATGTAAATGGATCGATCGTTGGGCAAATAAAGCTTCAAATTCCTTCATTTAAAGTCGAAAGAAAATTAGAAAGTAAAAAAGGTTTGCTGAAGGTTGAAAAGGACAGATCATTTGAGATTAAATTCGAAAGCAGTGGGAAAATAAAATATTTGGCATTCGTAGATCCAGATAATCTTCCTTCAAAGCCGGCAGAGTTTCCATACGGGCTTCTTAAGTTTGAGATCGAAGTTGAGCCTGGACAAGAGGCTGAAATCCGAATTAATTATCCCTCGCTTGAAGATCTAATTGGCGACGAGGGGAAAGTTACCTTTTACAAGTTCAATCCAAAAACTTTGGAATGGAAGAGCTTCGACGCTGAAGTTGAAGGCAATTCAGTGATCCTTCGCTTCCAAGACGGTGGCTTTGGCGATGAAGACGGAGTTGTGAATGGCATAATAAGCGACGACGGTGGCGTTGGCTGGGTTGGTTATGGACCAAGTGGAATTTCTGAAGGTGCAACGGTTTCAGGGGCAAATGAACGAATACACACTTACTGGCTTTACGTCCCCTCAGGAAGTTCTTTCGACGTTAGCATATGGGATGGGGAAGGTCTTATTTTTAGGGCTTATTACCCCAATGGGACACTCGCTCGTAGCTATACTACCACGGCTAACAATGGTTGGGATAATTTCACTGTTCAAACTAACAACAACTTCGGCTGGTGGAGGATTGAGATCGAGGATGATTGGGAGAATAGGTGGCCGTGGAATTGCGGTAACTATTATGCACTTTTTATAAGGGGAGTGGATGAAATAAATATTCGGGTTAATAACTCAACACAAATTGGAACTCAGACTTTTTACAGGAGTCCCGACAAAATAGTAGTTGGGACAGAAAGGAGGCTAAGTTCAACCCAGAACTACTACGTTTTTGGTGAGAACTTCAACTTATCAGTCTTCGATCCAGATTCGGTAGGAGGACAAGCTGCCCTGAGAATTACAGTATATTATCCAGATGGCACAATTTTTACTCAGTGGGAACCTACTGGAGACGATGTTTGGAGATTCATAAATGTTTCTGGCGATTTGGGTATATGGAGAGTCAATGTTACCGAAATTCGAAATTACGACGATTATTGGGGAACTCAACGAGAGGGGAACCAATTCTTACTCGCAGTAAACCTAAGCGAAGGGCTTTACTTCAAACCCCCACAGCTTTTAAGGATTAACGGCAGTGTTTTGCACGATCTATATCCTTTGGGAAGAAATGAGAACGAGGATTTGCCAATTAGGGGCGTTGAGGTTTTTCTTGTTGAAGATCTCAATGGCAATGGAGTCCCAGACAATGGAGACAGAATTCTTCGCAGAAATCTGACAGACTTGAACGGAAAATTCAGCTTCTTGGCGGTGAAGGACATAACGAGGACTTACTTCGTTGTCGTGAATTCGAAGAGCATAAATGCAACGAACGCATCTCTCAGCTACAATCCAAATTTCAACGTCGCCCACATCTGGGCTGAGCAAAGTTATCAAAGCTATGAAAACAACTATGCACAGGTTATTCCGTTTTTTGGCGGAAGAAATGCTGAGAGAAGCGACAACGTCGGCGTTAGCGGGAACACTTTCCAGGGATGGGCTGAGCACTACGTTACAATAAACTCCACGACTTATCAAAACGAAACCCTTTACTTTGGTTTCAACTTCAGTCTGATTGTTAACGGAATCGATGAAGACGCTGACACAGCAAATCCAAGATTTTGTCAGGGTTGCCTAAGGCAATTCATTGCCAATGCGAATGCAATTCAGGGAAAGCAGAGGAGCTACTTTGTGATGAAAGTCGGTTTTGATTTTAATGACAGTTACGGAAAATGGCACTTCATAAAGCTCGATCCATCGCTTGGAACTTTGGAAATAACCGAAGCCCTCGAGCTCAATGCAACCACTCTAAACCAAGACATGAGCATTACCGATGACAACCCAGCGTTCGTAACTTATAACTACGAAACAAAGTCTTTGATCACTGTAACGACGCAAATTGAGATCCCCGTTGGAGTTGGCGAAGACGGAATTCCATTTAGCGGAGATGAAGCAAAGCTCAAAGCGATTCCAAGACCAGAGATCGAGATCTACGGCGGTAGTTTGAATCCGATCTTTAATGTAACAAGCTTTGCAAACAACGTTGAGTTCAGGAACTTTGCGATCTTTGGTAGCCAGAGCAACACTTATCCGGGGGCGATTAGAGTTTATGGAAACGATCTCATTGCAGAGAACATCTTCGCTGGATTGAGGGCGAATGGAACAGATCCGAAGATCAATGGATTAAACAGAACTGGTGGAGCAAATTTCTGGATTGAGGGAAACAATTCAACTGTAAGGAACTCAATCGTAGCATTTGCAGAACGATACGGTCTTCTTTTTTACACTTCGAACGTTAGATCTGGAAAGGCTGAGAGTGTGATCGGCTACAGAAATGCCTTAATCTCCGACCGCGGAGACAACCTCGGAGCTGAAAGCTCAGCGAGCAACGTGACCTTCGCTAATTGCGTTTCAGCGAAAGCTTCTGCGAATGGGATTGAAAGCAACACAGCTTTGCATGGGATCTATGTTTTTGACTGCACTGTAGAGAACAACGGTATTGGAAACGAGACCGGTTATATTTCTGAGATAGCGGGTGTTAGGATCCATGCAAACAACAGCTTGGTTACGAGATCGCTCATTAGGGATAACGGTATTGGTGTTCTCGTTTCGAATTCCGGGAAGCAGGTTTTCAATGTAACAATTACGAAGAATTCGATCTACAGCAACTCAAAGCTTGGCATTGATCTTGCAAATGGAAACGATTTTGCCTTCAGAGGGGACAACGTAACACTGAACGACGGAATTCTTAATTGCTTACAGCCTAACTGCGGAATGGATTACCCTGTAATAACCTACACAGATCTTGACGAAAGCGAAGGGAGACTTTACGTAGAGGGCTTTATAGGCAATGAAAGCCTCGGCGGTTCTTCTTTGTTTGCAAATTCAAGGGTTGAGATCTACTTAGTGAGAAACTCGACAGCTGGAGATAACTTGATTGGAAACAACTGGACTCTTAATAGTCCACTGCAAAAGCACTATGGAGAGGGTTTTGTTTACCTTGGAGAACTGTTTGCAAACTCAAACGGTAACTTCAGTGGAGAGTTAAGCGTTTCTGGAAAAGGAGTTAATTTGGGTTCAATTATTTCGGCGATTGCATTGCAAAACGGAAATACTTCTGAATTCGGTCCAAATGCCTTGGTTAAAAAGAGGCTCAACCTCTCCGCAGAGATCATTCTTGGAGGTTTGAATGCTACGATAAAGGTAAAGGCTTTTGAGAAAGCAAGGAATGTAAATGTTTACTGGTTCAAACCGAACGGGATTGAAATAGCTTCAATGAGCGGTGATTACAACGCAAACGGAAGCCATGGAAACTACTACTGGTGGAAGTTCAACTCGATCAGCGCTGGGGAAGAGAAGTTTGTTTATTTGAATTTAACCGCAAGCGGTGATTTTTCACTCAGTGAGTCATTCAATCTCGGCATTGATCCAAGTTAAATAACCTCTCACTAAGGATCATCTCCACTGCAAGCTTAGCGGTTGTGCCTACGACTTTTGAGCAGTGATCGAGCATTCCTGATTTTGACGCTTCTTTCAGTTCTCTCTTATCCCACAAATTGAAAGTCCGTCCCATTAGCTTTCTCTGTAGATCGTGGCACCTACAGCTTCCATAGATCTCTACAAATCTATCATGAAGCTTCTTTACAAGAAAGTATGCTTTCATGGGTCTCATCTGATCGCTGAAATTCT
Source organism: Archaeoglobales archaeon (assembly GCA_030055595.1). GTDB lineage: Archaea > Halobacteriota > Archaeoglobi > Archaeoglobales > Archaeoglobaceae > WYZ-LMO2. The sequence goes on from JASFYH010000020.1 coordinate 12,884, forward strand.
CTTTCTCTCTTGGAGACATGTAGCTTATTACCATCGAAGCTCCTACAAGGGCTCCACAGCTTCCATCTCCAGTCAGCCCGAGTCCATCTGCAAGTCCACTTGCAGCTCTAAAGACGTCTTCATTCCAAATACCAAGAGTGTCAAATATCGCAGCAATGACTGTCTGAGCACAGCCAGTATATTCTCTCTCATATTTCTGTCCAAGTTCAAACGCCTTTTCCAGAATTTCACGTCTTGAGTCCATGTTCTTACACCTCCCCCTATGGGAATGATCTTGTTAAAATGTAAAGCAACTTTTTAAAATTGTTCCGATTCTAATTTTAAGTTAAAAAATTTAATAAATATAGTAATAAAAATCAGAGACAAAAGATCGTTGTCAACTCATATGAGATCCCCAGCGAGAATAAAATTCCATAAACTCCTGAACGAAAGCTGAACAACTCCAAAAATCTAAAATTAGGAATGATCCCTAAGTCATTCTAATTCCCGCAAGAAATGGGCTCGGGGGGATTCGAACCCCCGACCTCCGCTGTGTGAGAGCGGTGTCATAACCCCTAGACCACGAGCCCTGAAAAGGATTCTATAGATTTGTTTTTATCTCTTTCTGTCGAGTCTCTCAAGTTGGGGGATAAGTTTATCTCTCTTCTTTCCAAATTTTCTTGGTGAGAGTTGAAGAGCTTTCGAATGCTTTCTCAAGCTATGTTGTTGAAATCTTGAAGGAGAACAGTATTAATGAGCTTTTTCCTCCACAGGAGTCCGCTTTACCATTTATTCTCCAAAGAGAGAATTTAATTCTGGCGGTTCCAACTGCTTCGGGAAAAACGCTTATTGCGGAGCTTGCGATGATTCTTGAGACTATAAAGGGTGGAAAATGCCTTTACATTACCCCGCTGAGAGCTCTGGCAAGTGAGAAGTTTGAAAGCTTCAGGAAATGGGAGAAAATTGGTGTCGAAGTTGGGATCTCTACTGGAGACTATGAATCCACGGACATGCACTTGGCGGACTGCGATATAGTGGTCACAACTGCTGAGAAAGCGGATTCACTTATGCGAAATCGGGCTAACTGGCTGAAAGACATAAGCTGTCTTGTGGTTGACGAACTTCACCTGATCGACTCTGAAGATCGGGGACACACGCTGGAAGTGCTAATAACGAAGATGAGAAAAATGAAACCTGAGATCTGGATCCTCGGCTTATCTGCAACAGCTCCAAATGTCTCGGAGATTGCTGAATGGCTTAACGCTAAATTCATTCAGAGCTCTTGGCGTCCAGTCCCCCTTTACTATGGAATTCTCTGCGAGAAAAAGCTTGAGATCTACAGAGACGGCGTAGTTTACAGTGCAAAAAAGAGCTTCGAAGAGATCGTAGAAGACTGCATTTCAGAAGGCGGAGGAGTTCTGGTCTTTGAGTCCACGAGAAGATACGCTGAATCACTTGCGGAGAAGCTTTCCAAGCTCTCAGCAAAATACTGCCAAGCTAATGAACTCGCAAACCAAATACTTGAAGAAAACGATGGAGAAATGAGCAGAAGGCTTGCGGAGTGTGTAAAAAAAGGCTCTGCATTTCATCATGCGGGATTGCTGAGTGAGCAGAGAAGAATAGTTGAGGAGGGTTTCAGAAAGGGGAAGATCAAGGTTCTCGTAGCAACTCCTACGCTTGCTGCGGGAGTTAATTTGCCTGCGAGAAGGGTGATAGTAAAGAGCATATACCGTTACGACGGCTATTCAAGGAGAATAAAGGTTTCTGAGTTCAAGCAGATGGCGGGAAGGGCGGGAAGACCAGGAATGGATGAGATTGGCGAAGCAATTGTTATTGCGAGCAAAAAAGATAAAGAAATTGTGCTGAAAGACTACATTAATGGCGAAGCTGAGAAGATCATTTCAAAGCTCGGAGTTGAGAGCAAGCTTAGATTTCATTGCCTCTCGTTGATCTGCGATGGGTTTGCAGGCGATTTGGAAAGTCTTAAGGAGTTCTTCAACTCAACGCTTTTTGCGAAGCAATCTGAGCTTCACGACTTTGAGCTTGAGAGAGTTTTAAGACAGCTCGAGAACTGGGAAATGATCGAGCTCTCAGACGAAATAATTCCCAAAAAGCTTGGAATTCTCGTTTCGAAGCTCTACATAGATCCGCTTACTGGCTTCATATTCTACGACACACTCAAAAAATTCGATGAGCTGAGCGAGATCTCAACTTTGCATCTGATCTGCAGAACTCCAGACATGGAAAGACTTAGCTTGCGAAAAGACGATTACTGGGTAGAGGACATGGCTTTTAAACTAAGAAATGAGCTTACTTACTATCCATCGCAATACTCTGTTGATTATGACTGGTTCCTCGAGGAGTTGAAGACCGCCCTATGCTTGAAAGACTGGATCAATGAAGTTGACGAAAACGAGATCTGCAGTAGATTTCTGATTGCTCCCGGAGATCTAAGAAGGCTGATCGAAACCGCTGAATGGCTTGCACATGCACTCTCAAGAATTGCAAGTGAATTCGGCGGAAAACTGCCGAGACTTGAAGAGAGAATTCGCTACGGCATCAAAGAAGAGCTCCTTGAGCTCGTTTCGATCAGGAATATAGGCAGAGTTAGGGCAAGAAAGCTATACAATGCAGGGATAAAAACCAAGGCAGATATAATTGCCAATCGCTCAAGAATTGGTAAGCTCATCGGCGAAAAAATCGCAGAAAAAGTTTTAAGGGATCTTGAGTCCTTCAAGCCTTAGCAGGACTTTTTTGATCTCAATTCCCCAAGAATATCCACCAATGCTGTTTTTAGCCACGACTCTGTGGCACGGAATTAGCACTGCGATCGGATTTCTCTTCAAAGCTTGCCCTATTGCTCTCGGAGAGCTTTTTAAGTCCTTCGCCAGCTCTCCATAGGTGATCGTTTTCCCGTAGGGAATTTTTAAAACCCTTTCAAGGACTTTCTTAGTGAAGATTGGCAGATTTAGCTCGAATTCGCATTCAAATTCAACTTTTTCTCCTTTGAAGTATCTTTCAATTTGTTTCGCCAGCTCACAGTCTTTGAACTCGAATGCTGGAGACTTTGAGAAAAAGGCTCTTTTAACGATTTCTCGACCTTCAACGTTGAAGTAGAGTTCATTCCATTGAATTGAAAAGCCTCTCCTATTTCCAAATTCATTATTCTTGGCATTTCTCAATTCTATCCCTCATAAAGTTTTAGCCTGCCCTAAAAGGAAAATATAGTGTATATTCAAGTACCCTTGTTGGATTGTTCTTGAATTTTCTTGATACGATTTAAAAGTTCTGAGATATACCCCAAAGTTTCATTTAAATTTGGAAAATAATCACTCGGATGTGCACATTCGTTTCGCTTGCTTAGTAGTCCATGAAAAACTTTCATTTCATCTTTATTCAAAATTTTGAGTTTCTCTGCTGTTTCTATAATTTGATAGTCTGGATACTTTCTTAAATCCTCTTTGTTCGAAACTTTCCACTCTGGCCTTTCCTTTTTAAGTTCTGTCAAATTTTTTATCAACTGATCGTGAAGAAAGTCGATAAAACCCGCCCATGAAAGTACATGCGCAGCTCTGAAAAGTTCGTTTTCCACACATCTCAGAGCTTCTCTAAAAAGTTCATCTTGTTTTAGAGATAAGTCCGCTAAATCTTTGTAACTTTTATCCAATAATATTACACGAGATTTCTTCGCGCTTTCACACCTGCTAAGGAGATTATGTGCTGTTAGCTCAAAATTATGTAGACTTTGGATAATTCTTCTCAGCACCTCCATATCATCCAGAGAGTAAGTTTCTTTTAAGCGAACGAAACAATTTGTCATAGATTTCTTCCTCACTAGTAGCTGGAAGTTGAAGCTGGATATTCACGTTGATAGTAACCCCTTTTGCAGGCACATCAGTCATCTGAACTGGACGATGTGCTGCATCTACAGTATGAGGGCTCTCCTCTTTAAGTGTTCCTCTGTCTTCTACTTCCCTAAAATCTGCAAGTTCGCATAATGCTTTGAATGTTTGAATTATTCGTTCGACTGTTCTTTCTGATAAACCTGTCTCTGAAGCGAAAAAATTTCTCAGCGCTTCTTTATCCTTCCTATAGGCGTCAGGATAGGTATCGAAAAGCTGTTTATAAGCATTTTTAATTGCTTCCGCTAAAACTTTTGGTGCAAGTTCTTTATTTCTGTATTTTTTCCATAAGTCCGTGGGGACACCATTGGAATCTACAAAGCCTAAATCCTTTAAAAGATGCAGTATATAACGATCGTTGCTACTTTTGAATCCTATAGACTCTAGCCATTTTTGTGTAACTTTATGTGGTTCTCCCGTTTCTTGAATTTTGCTAAAAAAGCCTTTCAGTTTTCCGCTTACAGTAACATAGGGGTATTTTGTCATATATCCATCACCTACTATATCAGATAGAAAATAAAAAATATATAAACCTTTTTATTGGTAGATTGAAAAAGAGGGGGCAAAAGTAGAATACGAGACCGAAGAACGTTTTCTGGGATAATCTTTTTAGCTAGTTCAGTTATTTCGCCAAAGATTTTAAAAGACAGATCTCACAAACACCTTTGATGAATTGCTCGATAATAGCGAACCTTCTAATCAAAACACCTTACAAATTAATTATAAAACTCCTTCGAAAATCACACGCAATAGCTAAAAATTATAGATTTAGATAATAGACCGAAAATCAAAAATCCTTCCCTGCTATCTCTCTTATCCTCTCAATCCCGCCGATCTGCCTTATAACTTCTACGACCGCCTTCGGCACAAACTTTTCCCAGTTATCGCCTTCGAGCATCTTCTTCCTTATCTCTGTGCCCTGATACTCATGTCTGTTGATCATACCCGTCTTAACCACGTTGAAATTCGCTTCCCTGAAAAGCCGATAAACAAGGGGATTGTTTGTGTAAACGACATCGAAGCGTGGCGTCATTGAGCAGATGTGAGCCACCCAGAGGCTGTTGCGGTAAATATCCTCGAGTGGAACTATGTAAACCTTTTTCCGTGTCCCAAGCTCATCTATAGCTTTTGAGATCATCATAATTCGCTCCCCAGCGGTAAATGGGTTCTCAACCGTGTGACTTTCCTGAGCACTGCCTATTCCGATTATAAGCTCATCAACCTCCTCAAGAATCTTCTTAACGACTTCATGATGCCCCAAATGGTAGGGCTGGAACCTGCCAATAAAAAGCCCCCTCATCTCGGTCTCCTCACAACTCTGTAGATGTCGTCTTTGAGCTTTCTGCCAGTCCTTTTCTCCCATTCCTCGATTGGAACCGCAAACCTCTCTTGTATTTTGTCTCTGTAATATTCGGGAATAACATTAAACGTGCAGAAGGGTATTATTCTGCCGTCAGGACTTGCGTAATGAATTTCGCAACGCTCCACTCTTGCAATGTCGTAGTTGTATAGATCTTGGAAGTGCATGAAGCCTATGAAGAGAGATTTCTTGTGAAACTCTCCCAATGCAGAGTAATCGTGCTTAACAAGAATATTGAACAGAATCTTCCTAAAACTCATCCCTTTTGGAGCTTTAGATGAATCTACGAACTTACGCAAGTCTATCAGGTTCTTTAAGGCTTTGACTGATTTAATTTTGCTATCTCGTATATAATCCGCCTTTTTGTCGAGGAAGTCGAGGAATCCGTTTATGTCTACAAATCTCGTAATCGGGATCATTTTTCCATCTTCAACAAAAATATAAGTTGCCATTCCGCATGCAAAGTGAGCGGTTAGCTCGTATTGTGGTCTTGAAGTTATAGCTTCGACGAATTTTGAAACTGGAACAACACTCGGGACTGGATAAAAGTCATCTTTGCTTATTTCTCCTCCAGTCTGTTCTTCTATGGCTTTCAAGCAGTCGGGGATCGTGATCCTATACTGCTCCCTCTCCTTTTTAGGCATGCTTCCAACAAGGCTTACTGGCTGGAAGTTAACTCCTCGAATCACATCAACGTTTTTAGCAGCGAATCTTATTATGTCTCCAAGCTGGTGATCGTTCACGCTTTTGATTACAGTTGGCACGAGAACTATGCCCAGATCCGCCTTTCTGCAGTTTTCGAGGATCTTTGGAATTTCATTGTGATTCTTTGGATTCGTTTTTTCGTCCACTCCATCATAAGACAAATAGACCGTGTTAACACCCGCTTCTCTAACCTTTCTGGCAAAGTTTTCATCAATTGCCAACCTTATGCCGTTTGTGTTTAGCTGGACGTGATCGTAGCCTTCTTCCTTTATTACTTTGATGATCTCAAACAAGTCCTCTCTTAGCGATGGTTCTCCGCCCGTTAACTGCACCGCATTGCACGAAACAGGTTTCATCTGCCTTGCAAGTCTAACCATCTGTCTTATCTGCTCAACTGTTGGCTCGTAAACGTAGCCCGCTCTTCTTGCGTAGAAGAAACAATACCAGCAAGCAAGATCGCATCTATTCGTTAAGACTATGTTCAGCAGTGCGGTATGACTCTTGTGGTTACCGCAGAGTCCACAGCTGAAAGGACAATTACCCTTTTCGGTAATAGGAGTTTCAATTCCCTTTCCGTCTCTTGCAAACCTCGAAGCTCTCTTAAACAGCTCTACATCTCCCCAGTAAACGTCTTCAAATACTCCATGATCCTTGCAAGCCTTCTTTATCATCACTTTTCCATTTTCAGCGTAAACTTCTGCTTCGATTATAGCCAAACACTCAGGACAGAGAGATTTGGTTTTATAGGGAAGAGATCTCTCATTCATTGGCATGACTTATAATCGAAGGTATTTTAAGATTTCCACAGGTTATTAGTAAAGCTTAGAGTCTAAACTACTGTTCTATCTCAAATCCGTCCATAATATATTTTTCATCGTAGTATCTTCTAATGAGCCTCTCCGCAAAGAAATTGCCTTTTTTTACATCGAAGCCAAAGTATGCAAAGAAGGTCTCGATCTGTTTTCGGCTTCTAAGCTGGTAAATGTTCTCTGCAGAAGAAGTTAAAATAAATGGTGTGTCAAACTTTTTTACTACTCTGGCTTCCTGCCTTAGCCTTGCGAACAGCAAAGACCTCTTCAGACCCTTGCTAACTAAAAATTTTGAAAGCCCAAACTCGATCGCCACATCCTTTTCCTTTGCAAGCTTAATTGTTGCATAATCAAGTTCTCTTTTCTCGCTATCGAGGATTATGTCAACCTTCTTTCTCATTACAGCTTCTTTGCAAAGTCCCGTGGAGCACTCAACCGCAACTATTGAATTCCCGTAACCTTTTAATTTTTCTCTTAGCTGTTTAGGATTTTCCGCTTTCACTATATAGCCATAATATCCTTCTTTTGGCGGATTCTCGCTCAAAACCACAAAACCGCTAAAACCAAGATCTATTTTCGGTGGAGAAAATCTCACGAAATCGAACATAATTCTTTCGCAAATTCGAGAGCTTTATCTCTCTTCGAAGGAAAGACGACAAGCTTTGCCTTTATGGCTACTGGATCGACACTTGAAAGTTCAATTTCGCCAAGGTAAGCCTTCTGTTTATCCAGTCTTATATGCAAAACATTCTGAGAATCCAAACGCTCATCAAGAGTGTTTAACAAAACATCTTTCTTTTCTTTAAGCAAAAGGACAAAATTTTCCCAGAAGGACTTTATTTCGGAACTTTTTTTGAGTTCAACTTCCAAGTATTCAATCGGGTTCCCGTAATGACCAACCGCCTTACTAACCTGAATCTCAAACTCAAAAGGGAAAAAAGTAGCAATAGCCTGAGAGACTTTCTCTCGGCTTTCAGTTGAATGAACAACTGCAGAAACTTTAATCCATTCGATCTTACCCTTCATTCCTGAAGTTTGCTCTATAGCTTGGTCTAACCTTCTCCGCTCCTCTGCCTCTCCTTCGCAATCCTCTTGCTTTTCTTCCCGCTGGTGTAAGACCACGATACACTCTGCCCTTCTGCTTTGTGATCCAGTTAAGATCCTTGTCAGAGACAATATCTGGACAGCTTCGATCAACGAGGATCACTTCAAACCACTTGAACTTTGCATCCTCACCAACCAAGTATGAGCCAAGAACTTCCATGTTTGGATACTTTCTGTTCGCTCTTTCCTCTGCAATCCACTGAAGCCCCTTCTTAGGCGTAAGCCTACTTACCATCTGGTTCCTTGATTTTCTCCCCCTGCTTGGTCTTCTTGGAAGTCTACCGCCTCTTCTAACCCTGACACGAACAACTATTATTCCTCTCTTGGCTTTATATCCCAACACTCTAGCTCTGTTCAGCCTTGTAGGTCTCTCAAGTCTTACTATAACTGGCTCTCTTCGCCACTTCTGAAGTCTCTCCCACATCAAAGTTCTCATCTGCTCTTCATTCTGCCAAGTTTCTGCAATGAATGCATACATTGACTTCATCCCGCAACCACCTCAGATTTTGGCTCGCTTAGCAGTTCTATTTTCCTGATCTCTACTCTTCTGATCGGATATACCTTCTTTGCACCTTTGTAGATCTCAGAAGGGATCTTTCCGAGAATGCATTCCTGAAGGAACTGAACAAAGTTCAATGAAGTCTTGCTCTCGACCACTTGCCTTGAAATTGCTCTTATCGCCCTTTTCTGTGAGCTCTTACACCTCTTTACAGTAAATACGACGGGTTTAACTCTGATTCTGTATCCATCCGCAGTCTGAAGATCAATCACATCCTCGATCTTGCTTGTTCTCCGTCTTACAAGGCTGTTTAGGTATTCTCTCATCAGCTCAAATTTCTGGAACTTTGTGTAAGCCTTCTCACCCGCAACTCTGTGAACCTTAAAGATCAATTTCTTGTATGGATTTTGGTTCGAAGCATCTCCCGTTAGATCCGCCAAAGTTGTCTCGACAGTTCTGCCTACTACAAGTTCTGGATCACTTGCGGGAGTTTCGCCTACTTCAGCCATTCCGAAATATTCAGGAGCAAGGAGAGTAAACCACTTCTTTGTAGCCCACTTATCCTTAACTCTTGCAATCTTTTTCCTCGCCATGTTCGATCGGAAAGGCTTTTGTTCGGGCAATTAATAAAACTTTTGATGCTGGCACTGCTCATGTGTGGAGGTAAAGGAGAACGATTGAAAGCGGGAGAGAAACCACTCTTTAAAGTTTGCGGTCAAAAACTAATCGATCACGCTTTAAACGCTTTATCTTCTCAGGAAGTGATTGCGGTTACCTCCCCCTATACTCCGCAGACTGAAAAATATCTACAAAATCTTGGTATGGTTGTTTTTAGAGCAAAAGGAGATGGTTTCATTGAAGATTATACTGAAGCAATTGCGGGTCTATCCATAAGAGGTCCAGTTTTAATCGTCTGCTCCGATTTAGTGTATTTTCGTAAGGGAATAATCGAAGAAATCGTCTCTCATTACACCAAATGTGGAAAAAAGGCTCTTAAAGCTGTTAAAAATGGCGAAGCGATTGGAATAAACATAATAATGGCTGAAGAAAAGGGGGAACAGGAAGAAGAAATCTATATAGTTGAAGACGTCTTAAATATAAACACCTTGGAAGATGCAAAAAAGGCTGAGAGATTATGGACTACGAAGATAAAAGGCTCAAGCTTGCGGAAAGATTGAAAGAAGAACTCAATCTGAGCGATAGAGTATACAATGCGATAAAAAAAGTTCCAAGGCATCTTTTTGTTCCTGAAAGATATAGAAGCGAGGCTTATGTTGATACTCCACTGCCAATAGGCTATGGGCAAACGATCAGCGCTCCACACATGGTTGCAATTATGTGTGAACTGCTCGATTTAAAAGAAGGGGAGAAGGTTCTTGAGATTGGAACTGGATGCGGTTATCATGCTGCAGTAACCGCTGAAATAGTCGGAAAGAATGGACTTGTAGTCTCAATTGAAAGAATTCCAGAACTTGCTGAGATGGCAAAGCAGAATCTTTCTGCTTTGGGTTATGACAACGTGCACGTAATTGTCGGTGATGGAAGCTTGGGATATGCTGAAAAAGCTCCTTACGACAAAATTTATGTCACAGCGTCCGCCCCAGATGTTCCAAAACCTCTGATTGAACAACTCAGAACTGGGGGGAAAATGGTGATCCCGCTTGGTGAAAGCTATCAAACGCTCTACATTGTGGAGAAAGAAGACGGAATAATAAGAAAAAGCTGGGGAGCGGTGAGGTTTGTTTTGCTATATGGCAAACACGGCTTTAGAAATCCTGAAGAGTAGCTTGGGATTTCTAACAACTCTGCCATTAAAGGGAGACATAGATGTTCTCAGAAGGAATTTATGGATTTTTCCATTCATCGGCTTGTTCTTAGGCTTTTTAATTTCTATTCCCGCTTTTTTTGGCTTTGGAGTTCTATGCATAATTCTATACGTGGCTTTTGAAGGAATTAACCACATAGATGGACTTGCAGACTTTGGCGATGCATTTTTTGCACCCAGAGATAAAAAGCTAAAAGCCTTGAAAGATTTGCAAACTGGTTCGGGAGGAGTTGCATTTCTCTGCATCTATTTTATAGTGCTATACCATAGCTTTTTGCATGTCAATGCATTGGAGATTGTGCTCTCACAGACATTTGCAAAATTTTCTATGTTAATGCTACTGACAACATCAAAACCAAGCTGGGATGGAATGGGTGCCTATTTTATGGAATTCGCAAGCAAAAAAGATCTGCTCATTGGCGCTATCCCGCTAATTCTTGCCTTCATCAAACTTGAAAGCTTAATCGGATTGGCTTTTGCAATCTTTATAACCTTATGTCTGAAATACTATGCTCAATCGAGATTCGGAGGAATAAGCGGGGATGTAATCGGCACAGCAAACTGTTTAACCTTCGCTTCTACACTTCTGATTCTCTGCTTACTAAATTAAAACCATCTGAGCGTGTGGACAGTTTTCTATTCTTAAAATTTTGTCCTTATCAACAATCCCAAGCCTTATTGCAAGCTCAACCGCCATTTCTCCCGTTATGTTCGCAATCGTAGCTTTTCTAAGTGCATCTTCTACTTCTTTTTCCCCGAACTCCTCATTTCCGTAAAAATCTTCTTTGACTTCTATCTTCAAACTACCTTCTCTGAATACTTTACCAACTAAGTTCGCATCGCAGACCGCAACGAGCACTTCGCCCCTAACTCGATAGATCTTCATTCTGAATTTCATCCTTTTACTGGTTGCTTAGCACCGCATGCCAGACAGCGAAGGAAGGTTACTCGTTCCTCCTTTATAAGTTCCGTATCTGGAGCATTGCATTCCTTGCATAGCACGTAGATCTTTACATACTCATTAATCTCCTTCTGGATCTCCTCTTCGGTAAACTTGCCCTGGAATATCAATCTCCCGTTGTCAATAAAACCTGCGGTTCCCAGAGACTTGACCAAGTACTTGTAGATCTGATCTTCACTTCTGTTTAAAGTCTTTGCAATCTGGGTCAGATTTCTTAAAATCGTTCTAACGCCCTCTCTTGTAACGCTTACTTTAGGTATTTCAAAACGATCTTTCCTCAAGATCGGCTTCTGGGAGAGTTTTTCCATTGCCCGATCCAACAACTTCAAGTATTCTTCCATTGAAAAAGCTAATCGAAGAAGTATTTAAAAGTTCTCGAAAAAGTTAAATTCTCGGTTTTGAAGCTTATAAAGAATGGATGTATACCTGCTTCTTTCCATATTTCTTGGTATCTCCGCATTATTAGCCCTATTATTTGAGAGAATTGGGTTATCTCGAATTGCTGGATATATAATAACGGGATTTTTGATCAGCCTAATCTTTTCAGGAAGTATAGAGGCAAACAAAGAGTTGCTTGGCTTTTTCTCACAGATTGCCATCACTTTGCTGGTTTTCGAAATTGGAAGAGAGATCGGAATTGAAAGAGTAAGAAAAATGGATCTGATCCCTCTTACGATCTTGGGATTTGAGGTCTTTTTCGCCCTGATCCTCGCCATGATCTTTGGTTATCTTTTGAAGCTGGGCATTTTAGAGATCTTGATCTTGGCATTCATTGCTTCCTTTAGCAGCACCGCCATACTTTACATTTTGTTGGAGAACTTCAATTTTCCTCAAGAAGTTAAGAAGCAAATACTCACAGTTACAATCCTTGAGGACGTCTATGCTCTCATAATTCTCGCAATTTTACCAAGTTTCAAGCTTGGAGGATTAGAGCTTGTGGAGATCTTGAGATTTGGAGCATTATCGCTCGCAATTGTTGCGGTTCTAATCCTATTCGGACTAACGATCGTTAAAAGGTTCTTTGTGAAGGTTGTCGAACCAAACGAGCTGGGTGTCGCTATAATCCTTGCGTCTGCTTTTCTATTTGCAATGATTTCGAAATTTTTTGGTCTGTCTCCCGCCTTGGGTGCCTTCTCTGCGGGTGTTGCCCTTTCAGCTCACCCCAAAAATAAGGAGCTGGGCGAATATCTTAAACCCATGAGAGAAGTATTTTTAATCCTTTTCTTCATTTCTCTTGGCACAGAGGCGGGACTCATAAAAGAGTTAAGCCCCATCATTTTTCTAGCCCCTCTTGTTGTATTCCTTAGATTTTTAGCATTTGCATCCTCAAATTGGCTTGTAACTGGGAGAAATTTAGAAGAGAGTATTAGGATCGGGTTTGTTGCAAGTTGTGTTGGTGAGTTCGGGATCGTCGTTACCTACGAAGCCATGGAACTCGGACTGATTGGAGTTGAATTTCTAACTCTTTCAGCGTTCTCAGTGATCTTGGGAGCAATCATATCTTCGAGTATGGGAGGTTCTGAGAAATACTCCAGAAAGCTATCTTCTATAGTTCCAGTTGAGATAAAGATCCTTATAGGCAGAATATCAGTTAACGTTAACAGAGTTGCAGAAGGAAAGGCAAGCAAAGTTGTGCAAAAAGCCTTTTATAGAGTTATCAGGAATGTTTTGGCACTTTTGGCGGTCATAATTTTAGGCTCTTCCACTTTATATCTTCTGGATCATCTTGTTCCTGCCTTCAGCCACTTTCTAATACCCTTCATAATCTTTTTAGTTTTACTCACGATCTTTTTTATCGGGATCAACACAAAGAAGTATTCTGAAGAACTTTTCACGATTTTAGTGGAGAAGAGTGGACTCAATCCCAAATTCAAAGAAGTATTTGTAGGCTTCACTTTTTTGGCTTTTCTACTTCTCAGCCTTAGCTTAGCAATCCTTTTTTCAGGTAGGTATTTTACTGAGCTTATGCTGAAAGTCTATGAATTGGATATTTCAAACTACATAGTCCTCTTAGTCTTATCGCTCTTTACCGCAATAATTCTGCTATTCTACTGGAAGTCGAAAAGATTGCTCATTTAATGGGAAAAGCATTTATTTGCTCTCAAATAATTGCCCTATGCAAGTTGCCCATACGCCAGATGCGGATGACGCCTTCATGTTCTATGCAATGCTCAATGGCAAAATTCCTCTTAGCTTTAAAGTTGAAAATGTTGTTGAGGACATTGAAAGCCTTAACAGAAAAGCTTTGTTTGGAGAATACGAAGTCACCGCATTATCTGTGCACGCTTACGCATTCGTTGCGGACAAATATCGGCTTCTTTCCGCTGGAGCGAGCGTTGGGGAGAGTTATGGGCCGATTGTGGTGGCAAAGAGGGATTTGGATTTGAAGAAAGCAAGGATCGCAATCCCGGGGAAGCTGACTACCGCTTCACTACTGCTGAAGCTTGCGGTCGACGCCAAAACTGTGGAAATGAGGTTTGATGAAATTCTAAATGCGGTAAAAAGTGGCAGAGTTGATGCAGGGCTTTTGATCCATGAAGCCCAGCTCAGCTACGAGGAGCATGGACTAAAGAAAGTTCTCGATCTCTACGAATGGTGGCACTCGCAGACAAAGCTCCCACTGCCTCTCGGAGTAAATGCGATAAGAAGAGATCTTAGCTTGGAATTGCAAAAGGCTTTTCTGGGGGCGATGAAGGAGAGCGTGAAGTATGCGTTGGAAAATGTTGATGAAGCTTTGAGCTACGCTGAGCGATATGCGAGGGGAATGGACAGAGAAAAGCTCAGGAAATTCGTAACGATGTATGTAAACGAATACACTGTTGAGATGCCTGAAAAAGTGCTTAAAGCAATAGAAGTGCTTTTTGATATGGCGGAAGAGAAAGGAATAGTTAAAAAACCTCGCTTGGATGTGCTTAGAGATGTCGATTAGAGAGATCCAAGAAATCTTTGCCAAAGACTTGCACGAACTTGGATGCCTAATTAAAGCGGACAAAATCGTGACATTCTCGATCAACGCTCATATAAATTACAGCAACGTCTGCGAAACCAAATGCAAGATTTGTGCTTATCACCGCAAAAAACAGTTCACGCTGAGCGTTGATGAAGTGGTTAGCGAGGCTTTGAAGGCTGTAAAGGCGGGAGCAACAGAATTGCACATCGTTGGCTCTCACGATCCAGAGCTTGGAATCGAGTATTTTGAGGAGATCTTCAGAAGGATCTCTTCGCAGTGCTCAGCAACGATCAAAGCATTGACAGCTGCGGAAGTGCATTACTATGCGAAGAAGGAAAAAATGAGCGTTAGAGAATTTTTAAGCAGATTGAAGTCCGCTGGGCTCAAAATCCTTGCTGGCGGTGGTGCGGAGATCCTTGTTGACAGCGTTCGCAAAGAAATATGCCCAAGAAAATGCAATAGCGAGGAATGGTTGAGGGTTATGCGAATAGCCCACGAGAATGGAATCAAGAGCAACGCTACAATGCTCTTTGGACATGTTGAGAGCAAAAGGCATAGAGCGATCCATCTGTATAAGCTGAGAAAGCTTCAGGAAAAAACTGGTGGTTT
>JASFYH010000021.1 GCA_030055595.1 Archaeoglobales archaeon
CCGCTGCGAAGATGGTAATCGAAGTCGCTAAGACTCAGGACAACGAAGTCGGCGACGGAACAACGACTGCGGTTGTTATCGCTGGTGAGTTGCTGAAGAAGGCTGAAGAGCTTCTTGATCAGGAGATTCACCCAACAATGGTTGCTAAGGGATACCGAATGGCTTCAGTAAAGGCTATGGAGATCTTGGAGAACATCGCAATTCAGATCGATGTTGAGGACGAAGAGATCTTGGCAAAAGTTGCAAAAACTGCGATCACCGGAAAGCATGCGGAATATGCGGTGGATCATCTTGCGTCTCTTGTTGTTAAAGCAATAAAAAAGGTTGCAGAGAGAGTTAATGGCAAGTATAAAGTAGATGTAGACGACATCAAGCTTGAAAAGCGCTACGGTGGTAGCGTTAGAGATACTCAGCTCGTTGAAGGTGTTGTGATTGACAAAGAAGTAGTTCATCCCGGAATGCCGAAGAGAGTCAAGAATGCCAAAATAGCGGTTCTTAAGGCTTCACTTGAAGTCAAAGAGACCGAAACCGATGCTGAGATCAGAATAACAGATCCAGAACAGTTGCAGAGATTCATTGAGCAAGAAGAAAAGATGCTAAAGGACATGGTCGACAAGATCGCAAAGTCGGGAGCTAATGTTGTCTTCTGCCAGAAGGGCATTGACGATCTCGCTCAATACTACTTGGCTAAGGCGGGAATTCTCGCGGTAAGGAGAGTTAAACAGAGCGACATAGAGAAGCTTGCAAAGGCTACTGGAGCCAAGATCTTAACCGATCTTAGAGAAGTCACTCCCGCGGATCTTGGTGAAGCTGAGCTTGTTGAGGAGAGAAAGGTTGGCGACGAGAAGATGGTATTCATTGAGGGTTGCAAGAATCCAAAGGCGGTAACGATCCTTGTCCGTGGAGGAACTGAGCACGTTGTTGATGAAGTAGAAAGGAGCTTGACTGATGCAGTGAAGGTTACAAAGACCGCGGTTGAGAGCGGAAAGATCGTTGCGGGCGGAGGAGCACCTGAGATGGAGCTAAGCTTGAGGCTAAAGCAATGGGCTCCAAGCGTTGGTGGCAGAGAGCAGTTGGCAATTGAAGCATTTGCAAGCGCCTTAGAAGTGATCCCAAGGACTCTTGCTGAGAACGCGGGAATTGATCCGATCGACATACTTGTAGAGCTTAGAAAATTCCACGAAGGCGGAAGAGCCAGATATGGTGTGGACGTATTCAAAGGGAAACCTGTAGATATGTTCGAAGCCGGGGTCGTAGAACCGCTGAAAGTCAAAAAGCAGGCGATAAGCGGAGCAACTGAAGTGGCTATCATGATCCTCAGAATCGACGATGTAATTGCCTCAAAGGGTTCAGAAGGCAAGGGAGGAGCGGGAGAGATAGGCAAGGGAGAAGAGGAGGAATCTGAGTCTTCAGAAGATTAATTATCGGAGATTTTTTAATTTTGATCTATTTTTCAAGTAACTCTCTGTAGTCACTGAGCCTAAAACCCTCTTTCTCTATTAGATCTTTGGAAATTATAAACTCGTCCTCTACCTCTCTTTTAGTTCCTACGATTAGGAACTTTTTTCCGTTTAGATCCTCGAGATCTCCCTTTGCAATAATTTTTTCACCTTTAAAAGCCTGTCCAGCGAATGTGTGAGTAAAACAGAGTATTGCCTCAATTTCTTTGTGTTCTACTGGGTAATAGGCGGGATAATCAAAAACGTAGCGATCGTCCTTTATTTTTGCTTCAATGGTTCTTTTACCGAGTTTAACACCCATCTCCTCAGGAACACCATGATCTATTTCCTCATAGCCTCTTACATATAACAAGTCAAAGTATGTCTCACCCAGATAGGCTCTGTGAAACTTCCTTTTTTCATGAGCGATGAATAACTCGTATGGAATCGGAACTCTTCTTTTGCGGTATATAAACTCCCATGCGGAATCATCGAGATCTAAAAGAGCACCATTTTCAATTCCCTTTTTCAGTTTCTCTCTGGCTAAGAACCACCAATTTCCATAAACTATGAAATCAACATCGGATTCATCACTTTCCAAGCCTATCAGCCTTGAACCAGTAACACCCATCTCTCCAAGAGGAATTGAGCTGAAAAATTCTACGATCTTTTTAACATTAAGATCCATAACGTCTTTTAGTCTTTCTTCAGGCTTAAAAACCTCCTCTACATCATTTAGAGGGACTCGGAAGATCCCTTGTTCAAAGTATTTCTTTGCTAGCGGATGAGCCAAAGCCTCTTCATGAGATAGTTTTTTGAACCTTCTTTTCTCTTTTACTCTGTCCCCTTTCTCATTTGGAGAGTATCGAAGGAAACATTTAACTCTCTCGGTGTTTCTGTATCCAAGAACTGAAAAATAGCAATCACCGATCCTCACAAAGTCTCTAAGGCGAATAGGTCGCATATACTCTCTTTATCTCCTTTGCGATAGCTTTTTCGCCCTCATGTCTAAGCAATCTACCATCAATATGCTTTATCCTCCTGATCAAGTATCTTTTTCCTTCTATTTCGATCTCTTCACCAACCGCAAACTCAGTCTCTCCGTCGAAAAGGATCTTGTAAGAGGAAGTGATCGCCTTTTTGTGTAGACTAAATTTTACGTAGACTTCACCAACTTCTTTAAGCCATATTGCAACCGAATCCTTAGCCTTTGCAAACTCCACGACTTTACCATCTTTTAACTGGATTGCGGTGATCCTTCCCAGTCTACTCTCTCCTTCGAGATCGACTATTAGCTCTGAGCCTTTAATTATTTCCTCTTCTTCTGGGAGTTTAACACTTCCGATCTTAGTTAGATCCTCTTTGCTGAATATTGCTTTTAACTCAACTTCTTTTTCGGGCATTAGGTGAACATGGGTCCCGCATACTGAGCATCTGTATAATTCTTTCTTTATACCTTCATGTTCTGTGAACTCTTTGCAGGTTTCACAGTAGATCTCTGTTTTCATATTAGGGAATTCAACTCATTCGTTAAAAATTCTTTTCCAGAAGGGTGGCTTATAAGCATGAGAAGTAAAATTTGAAATTTCCAGCTCATTTTAATACGAACTTTTTCAATCTGGAATAAACTCTGGTGGTCGGACCGCTTTAAGTTTTATTGCATTTTGCTTACACCCAACAACGCAAACTCCACAGCCAAAGCACTTCTCTTCAACAACTTTAGCTTTGAACTTCTTGCTACCTTCAGGTCTGTAAAGCTCAATTGCATCGAAGTGACACCTTTCAATGCAAGTCTGACAGCCAGTGCATTTTTCAACGTCAATTAAAGCGATATATCTGCTTTTTTCTAACAATTGATCCATGGGAACGTTTGAAAATTTTGCTGAGACAAAATTCTCACAGCAGTCGCTACAGCAGTTGCAATTCACGGAGATCCTTGGATCAACGATCTTTGCGGTATTTGCCCACATGTGAATTAACCCGTCCTTTTCCATTTCATCGATTAACTTTAAAGCTTCTTCAACTGTGATCTCTATTCCAGAACCCCTTTCAATCGTGTATTCAGCTCCCCTGCCAACTTGGATGCATTTCCAAGTGTTTTTATCTGTAACCTTCTCCTCTGTGAACCTACAACCATTCTCCAAAAGATCGGTAACATTTCTGCATGAGCACGGAACTACAGCGATCTTTTTCTGCACTTTTATCATTTCTTTTATGTTTTCATACGGCAAAACGTCCGGCAAGTCTTTTATTGCGTGGTAAGCGGGAACCACTCTTGAAACTTTCCTTCCATTATGCACCAAAGTTTTCACAATTGCTTCATGTGCTTCTCTCTCTATGAACTCCTTCCATAGTCTTGCATACTCAGGATCATTCATTCGCTCGCTTGCAAGAGAAGCATCATGTAGCTGAACTATATTCCTTACAAATCGGAAGAACTCACGATTCTTGAAGTCCTTGGGGATCACAACGCCCTTCACAAATAGATCTTCGAGGATCTTTCTAACTTTCTCTTTCTCCATTCCGAGTTTTTCTGCGATCTCCTCTACTGTGCCGGGAAGCAAAGAGGCGACTTTAGCTCCTTCTTCATTCATGAGACATTGCAGAATCTTCTTCATTAATTCAGATCTCGGAAAGCCCAGTTTCTCCATCAGAATCTCGTAGCTCATAGGCTTCTAAGTCAATAAAAATTATTTAAAGGTTTTGAGAGTTGCAGTCGCAAACTTGAACTTAAAAGCGGTTGTATAAAACTTTTGCTTCTCGTTCTTGTAGATCTTTTGAATTGAATTATACTTCTAAAGGACAAATTGCCTCTTTTGTTCTCGTTTCGCATGCGGGGGGAGGGATTCGAACCCTCGAACCCCTACGGGATGAGATCTTGAGTCTCACGCCTTTGGCCACTCGGCAACCCCCGCTTGCAGTGAGTTGAGCAATCGTTTTATGTGCTTTTTGGTTTGGTAGTCCTTCATTGAACCTGAAAGCTACCCGCGGTAAATTAAATTGTAAGATCTAAATTTGCTTATAAAGATTTTTCCACTTTTTACCGAAAACTATATATAGTTTTGGTAGCAAATACCAATAGATGGTTCCGAGTTTTGGAGACTTTCAGAAGTTCTGGGAAGATGCACTGAAATGGCAAAGAGAATTCATCGAATCTCTTTCTTCAGCTATTAAGCTCATCTCTGGATTCAGCATAATGAGCAAAGATATCGCGGTTTTCAGGGCTAAGATTCAGGCTGGCGGGAGAATTTCGATTCCTGAAGCGGAAAAAATCGCTCTCGGGCTTCAGGATGGAGATGTTGTAAAGGTAATAATTGTAAAGGAAGGAGGTGAAAAGTATGGAAATGAAGGAGTTAATGGAAGCGGGTAGGGGTTTCTACAAGATGGGTTTTGGAATTGCAAAGACAACGTTGGATTTGATGAAGGTGAGCATGGACAACTACGTAAGCATGTATGAGTTCTACATGCGTCAGCTTATGCCGGGAGAGAGCTTTGAAAGTGTGAAGAAGGCAATACAGCTCTACATGGACTCTCAGGCAAAGGTTTTCGACAACTTCAAGAAGCTTCTGGATCAGCTTGAGAAGCAACAGGACGAAATTTACAACAAGATGCTCGAAGTCGCTCCGAAGGAGGAAAAGAAGAAGCAGTAAATTTTTTATTTTTTATTCAACCTTTTTTGTGGCATCCTACATTCTGATTCTCTACAATCACCATGGGCAGAGGATCGAAGTTGGAAAGCTCGGCTTTTTTGATTTCGAGCCCGGATACTACTACTACGTCGGCAGTGCGGAGAGGATCAGCAGAGTCAGGAGACATTTTGGCAAGAAAACAAAGAAATGGCATATAGACTACATATCAGAAGTCTTCGAAGTCATTGGAGCAATCCTTGTTAACCTTGAAGAGTGTGAGCTTGCTAAAAAGGTTAAATTGCTTCCGATTAAGGGATTCGGGTGCTCCGATTGCGACTGCTATTCTCACCTTTTTTATTCCAAAAATTTAACGATCGAAAACTTGTTCACGTGAACCTCAATGCCCTTCTTTCCTTCTTTGGCGTATCCGTTATAGATCTCGACTTCCATCCCAATTTCTGCTTTGTAATAAATCTCTTTGTCCCATACCATAACTCTGACCCTTCCACTGTCGTCTGAGACATAGAGCTCGTTAGCGAGCTCTGGATCCCCAATCCCACTGACTCTGCCCTTTATATTAACCCTCCCGGGGGTTATTTCCGCAACCTTTGTAAACTCCTGTGCATTGGGGGAGTATTTCGAAAGCTCTTCTGTAGTCTTGTCGTCTAATAGCTCTCCAAATCTTTCTTTGATCTCTTTTAGCCTATCCATAATACCACCAGAGCCAAAATGTCGAAATCAGCCCGAGCAACAGCATAAAGATCCCAATTTTCTCACTCATTTTACCCACTCCTCAAGTTCTTTAGGGGCTGAAGCGAAGAGTCTCAGGTATTCGTATTCCATGAAGTGAAGTGTCCTTGCCAGCACAACTATTGAGTGTAGCGGTTCTCCGAAGTCAATTTCAGCCAGTTTTTTCAGGCGATCGCATTTCACGACCGCATTTTCGCTTCCCGCTCTTGCAATGCCTACAGCAAAGTGCTCTTCAAAACTTTTTTCAAGAATTAAAATTCTATTCACCGCTTCTTTTATCGTCATTGGCGGGTTTAAATCAAGGAAAAGCAATGTGTGAGCTTCTATACTTAGATTTGCCCTTATTGTGTCTATAAAAGCTTTTGACTTTTGCCAGCTAATAGTGGCTGATTTCCCGAATCGATAATTCTGCAGTCCGGTAAGCGAGCAAACAGCATTAATAATGCTTGCATTGTTTATGATCCTCGTTTTAACTCCCGCTTTCTTTGCTTCGAGCACGAGCGAGATATGAGTTGTGGCAATTGTCGGATCTCCGGGAACGAGGATCGCAATATCTCTTTGCTTAGCTTTCTCGATTATTAACTCACTTTTCTCCTCTAAATCGCTTCTCTTGGCTTCCTTTATCTCCTTACCAAAAAATTTCTGCAGTTCTTCGAGCGAAGAGGAAATTTTTGAAGTGTAGCTGTCTAAATAAACTTCTTCAGCGTTTTTTACCGCTTCATAGCCACGGAATGTAACGTCTTTGTAATCGCAAAGTCCTAAGCCAATGAGAGTTAGCATAAATTCAGTCTTAGTGCTAATGTTAAACTTTACGCATTCAGATCTCATGAGAAAGTTTTTATAACAAATAAACTATGTGCTATATGCGATGGTTTTTGCTTGTAGCAATCTTGATTCTGCTTTCATGCTGTGTTCAGGAAGAGACAAAACCAGAAACTCCAGTCCAAACCCCTGAGACTCCGATTCCAACAACCGCTACAACAACTCCAGAGATGACACCTTCCGAAAAAAAGCTTGAAGAGACTGTGCCACTAAAGGAGATTGAAAAAATACCGAGTGAGTATTTACTCCAACTTAAACCTTGGAAACTTGTAAAGGGGACGGAAAAAAGCGATTTCTACACTACGGAGATCCCAAGAAAGCCCGCTATGGAAAAGATCATTAATGTTAGTGCAAATCTGCGGGGTGATCTTGCAACTCCAGTTGTTGACAACTTAGTTTTCCTTGTTGATAACTATAGAGTCTACGCCTATTCTGATGAGCTCGTCTGGAGCTACAATGTCTATGAATCCCTTGAAAAGGACATAAAAGCCTATTGTGTTGGAGATTACCTGTTTGTCGGAACTACTTCAGGTAAAAAGGGCTTCTCGCTCATAGCCTTTGAAAAAGATAGCGGAAAGATTGCATGGCATAAGGAAATCAACATCGCTGGAAGCGTTTCAGCCTTGATCGTTAGCGATCTCGTATGCATAGGAACGGATCACTTGGATCCTTGGGTAATGTGCTTTACTCAGCAAGGAGAACTGAAATGGAGAGCCAAAATAGACGGCACGGTTAACGGCTTTGCAGTTGGAAATGGAAAGCTTTTCGTTTCTGCAAACAAGCTTTACGCCTTTGAGCTTCAGAACGGGAAGCTTCTATGGGAAGTCGAAAAAGGCTATTCCGCACCGCTTTATAAGAACGGAATGATCTTCGTTTCAAAACAGGGCTACGTTTATGCGTTCTCTGAAGAGGGAAAAGAGCTCTGGAATAAATACTTTGGTGCGGGAGAAGATCTGAGTTACAATCCCATATTATCTGCGAGCAATTATGCCCTATACATCCCAAGAACGATTGGAAACAAGCCTTTTGATTTGCAGATCGTCGATTTCGATGGGAATCTCATTGGGACCTTTAACCTATCTGCAAACGAATTTCCGGGATTTCCAGTTATTTCTGACGACATTGTAATTCTGCCAGTTAAGACTGAGAGCTATGGCAAGATCTATATCCTCTGGCGTGGACTTGAGAAGCTCTTTGAATTGAAGCACGAAGGAGATGAAGTTTTTGCTCCAAAAATAGCGGTTTCAAAAGGCAAGATTTATGCTGTGTTTTCGGACAACAGAAGCTCCCAGAAGCTATATGTCTTAAGCGATTCAAAGGCACCAGAGATCATATCCATCAATCTTCAAACTGTGGAAGACGAGATCAGCATATCCGTATTGATCAAGGATCCAGAAAGTGCCATTTATAGAGTCTCAGTTGTTTATTCAGAAGATAGTGGAAAATGGAACTATAAAGACATGGAACTTGGAAGAAGATACGTCAGAGAGCCCATAGGTGGCTACGGGCTTTCTGAGGAGCTTTACGTTGCAAAGCTTAAAGTCAAGAAGTCTGTGGAATTCTATATAGTTGCTGTGGACAATTCAAACAATGTCGCATATTCTAAGGTTTACGCCTATGCTTTAACTTAGCCTTTCAACGACAAATTTTCCCTTCTCTTTTTTTACTCTCACAGTCATCTCTTCTCTGCCGTCGAATCCTTTTCGCCTAAGCTCCGAAAAATCCGAAGTTTTTAGAAACTCAATAAGGAATTCCAACTCTCTCTCTTTTTCTTCGTCTTCGTGCCTGAGCAGATAAGAAAGCAGTTCCTCGTATTTTTTCTTTGCAGAAGTCTCAATGCAGTGCCCTGAAATATGTAAAATTATCATAGCCTTGCCTTAACTTCTCTTTCAACTTGCTCATAAAGATTGTTGCCCTTAGAATCTATTGCAACAACGCACGGCCCGAAGTTCTCAACCTCGAAAACCCAGACCGCTTCAGCCATACCTAAGTCTTCCCAGAAAACTCCTTTGATTTTCTTTATCTTGCTCGCCGCAAAAGCCCCCGCTCCACCAGTGAATGCAAGATAAACCGCCTTGCCTTTCATCGCATTCACGACTTCTTTGCTCATACCCCCTTTTCCGATCATTACCATTAAATCAACGTTCTCGAGGATTTTGGGAGCGTAGGGGCTCATTCTTTCTGAAGTAGTCGGTCCAGCGGAGATAACTCGATTTCCGCTTATTATTGGACCGCAATGATAAACAATGGAGCGATTAAAGCTGAAAGGTAAATCCTG
The DNA here is from genome assembly GCA_030055595.1 of Archaeoglobales archaeon. Lineage (GTDB taxonomy): Archaea > Halobacteriota > Archaeoglobi > Archaeoglobales > Archaeoglobaceae > WYZ-LMO2. Next base: position 8,919 of record JASFYH010000021.1, read on the forward strand.
TTTCGCCTTAAGCATCTCGACCGCTCTTGCATGGGCTTTATCTCTTGCAGTGAGAATTTCACCATTTACATAAACAATATCTCCCGCCTTAAGCTTCAGTATGCTCTCATCAACCGTAGAAATGATCACAGAATCACCTCCGCTCTGCGATTTGCCCAGCACTGGATGTTAACAGCGACTGGCAGAGAAGCGGTATGACAGTGGTTCAGTTCTGAAAGCACCGCCAAAGCGGTTGTTTTCCCCCCAAGACCCATAGGACCTATTCCCAAGGAATTGACCGCTTCGAGAATCTCAAGCTCAAATTCATTCATGCTGTCAAGACTTCTTAGCAAGGCTTTTTTTGCGAGTTTTGCTGAAACGTCAAAGCTTCCTCCAATTCCCAAACCGATGATTATTGGTGGACACGGCATCCCCATAGCTCTTGCGACGGTTTCAAGAACGAATTTCTTTATCTTATCCGCTTCCATTGGCAAAAACATTCTAAGCTGGGACATGTTCTCACTCCCCGCTCCCTTTGGCATGTAAGCGATCCGAAGTCTGTCCCCTTCGACAACGTCAGTGTTCACAACAGGAACTCCGATGCCAGTATTATCACCTGAATTTTTTCTTGTAAGCGGATGAACAGCATTTGGGCGAAGAATACTCGGAGTTTGCTTTCGAACCGCATCAATTATTGCTTTTTTGATATCAAAGTCCAAGCTTAGCTCTCTGCCAATTTCAACAAAGAAGAAAGGAATTCCCGTGTCTTGGCAAATAGGAAGCCTCGATTTTTTTGCTATTTCGATGTTCTCAAGGATCACTTCAAGATTTCTTTTTGCAATTTCGCTCTCTTCAGACTCATAAGCTCTTCTTATTGCATTCACGACGTCTAATGGCAATTCCGTTTGTGCTCTGATTATGATCTCGCAAACCGCCTCCACAACGTCTTTATAGTTCATTTTTACCCCTCCTGATAAAGTTGCTAAGCTCCTCAACCTTTGTTATATCTTTTCTAATACAGCGAAAGATCTTCCTCTTTATTTCAATATTTGGAAAATTTCCATAGCTTGAAAGAGCCTTTAATAGTCCTTTTTCGATGTCAAAACCCTCTGAATCGTAATCAGTCAATAAAATCGCTTTTTTATACCCTATTTTTTCTGCTGTGCTTGAATATCCAGAAAAAATGACGATCTCTCCTTCAACGCCAAGATCTCTTAGAGATTTAGCATCCTTGGTCCCCTCAACAACTATTACCCATCCATTTTTTGAAAGCTCTTTAAGCTCCTCGATCGCATCAAAGAATTCCTTTAGTTCTTCCATACCTTATTCCCGGCTCTATCTGGAGAGTTAGATCTGCGATCACACCCCTTTTCATACCTCCTTTAACAACGGTGAACGAGTTAAAGTCTAGGAGCTTTATATCGCCAACTTCTTGCTCCCCAAAGCTCTTTGCGATCTCTAAGACCTTTTTTCTGGCGGTCTCGATAAATTCTTCATCTCTTGGGATGCTACCTGTTCTGAATGGGCACCTCTCTGGAACTCCGTTGTAGATCGCAACCCCTCTTTCGGTGTCATATCTCGCATGAAGAGTAAGACTAATCTTTGAAACCGCAGATCCGATTGCACAAACAGCTTCGCTATGTTTTGGAATGATGTAGCTAATTCCCGCCTTTTTTGCAATTTCTGGAATGAGATACGGAGCGAGAGATCCCGCACCGACGATCTTTTCACATTCAATAGCCTTTAGATTTTCTACAATCATTGAAATGAAGCTCTCGATGACATTTTCAGCATTAGAATTCTTTTCCCTCGAACGTTTAAATTCTCCGATCTCAAAACCTACGCAGTTAAGAGCATCTGTTAGTGTGAAATCACTCCCTCCGAATGCTATCGGTGTTGAGCATTCTGGTGTTAACTTTCCATTTCGAACGATCGAATTCCCGGCCAAAGGTATCGAGACGAAGTCCACGGATCTTACAAGCGTCTTTCTCCCACCGATCTCAACTCGATCGACAAAAACAGGCTTCCCATTTTCAATTCTGACGAGGGTTGTTGAAATTCCACCGATGTTAACAACCACAGCATTTTTCTCTTTTGTCAAAAAAAGAGCTCCAAAGGCTGAAGCTACTGCTGTGGAACCATATAGATCGGATGGATTTTCAACTACGGACTGGTAATGAGAGATAGAGCCATCTCCTTTTAGGTAGTAAAAATCACTTAAATTTTTACTTATGCTCTCACTTAACTCCCATATCGTTTCTTTGAGCTTTGCATTTATAATTGTGGTGCTGATTCTTGCGGGATAATTTAGTCCACCCACAAAATAGCTTAGGGCAATTCTCTTATCCTCAAATTTTTCTCTCAAAACTTTCCTAACATCCTCTTCGAGTGTGGGATTTCTCGTTGAGAATTTAGAGGCAATTGCAACGTTTTGGAATTTTTCTCTTTCCATAATTTTTCTTATTTCTGTTTCATCGATTTTTTCTACTACATCCCCTCTATGATTAACATACCCTTTGAGAATATAGCCGTAATGGGCGTAATTCAATCCCGGTCCTGGAATAAGCAGGGTTAGAGTCCTAATTTCCTCAAATTTGGAAACCAGTAGGTTTAGAGGGATAGAGGTAGTTACAACTACCCTTTCTTTTCCGATGAAATTCTTCAATTCGCTAAATAAAGACTGAAGACCAATTGTAGCTGGTTTTTTGAAGATCAATAGGTCTTCTGAAACAATTGCTGAAATGAGATTGCACCCTCCAATGTCTATACCGATCATCAAGTTTTTGACGACTAAAAGATATAAAAAATCTTTGAATTTTAGGAGCTCAGCAGTCTTCTCAGATCACCAAGATCCGCGTCGGTTTTTATACAATAGCCACAGTAGTGAGTCGAAGAAGCTTTGAACCCCTCTGCTTTAAGTCTTCGAATGAACTCCTCTGTTGGGGGCACCGATCTTCCAATTTTACTGCACAGTTTCTGCAAATTGTAAGAAAACGGAAGGTCTATCTCTTCAGAAATTTTCAAAAGAAATCGTTTAGCTTCTCCTTCAGTATTTTTTGCAATCTTATCAACAAATTCCCGATCTTTCATTTCGCTAAGCCATAGAGGTCCAAGAAGCAATTTTTTCTTACCACAGACGCATTTTTTTTCTGGTGTCTCTCCCCAGTTCACAACGTCTTTTCGAAGACATTCAGGACAGAAGAGCAGGTAACCAGTTTTTTCAAACATCTTTGAAGACTGAGAAGTGGAACGCTTGAGTCTAACATGGACTCTGTAGTAGTGCTCTTTTGTCCAAGTTACAATTGGTTCAATAGCTTTTTCAAATCTCGCAGAAGTTCTTGCTATGTAGCCCAAGAGAACTCTCAATCCAGTCTCGTGAGGTGTGTCAGTTTTTGAAACAAAAGCGGAGTATTTTCTAAGACCAGCAGAATCTTTACAGCACAGAGCCTCAAGATCAGTTGCTGTAATGCTTAGAATTTCCGCAGAAAAGCAAGCGGACTCTATGAAATTAGCGGGACTGCCAAATGGATCTATGTCAATGTGTCTAAAAGTCCCCTCTCGCATTAAAGTGGATGCTTCTTTGCAACTAACTTCTGCACTGAGTTCGTTAAGTTTAAGATTTTTTCTAATCACTTCAACCGCTTTCGGGTTTGCATCGTTGAAAAAAACTTCGCAATCCGCCTCAAGCATTGCCCTTATTCCACGAACACCAGTAGCGGAAAAGGCATCTAAAATCACGTGTTTTTTTGATTCAGAAAATACAAGCATATCGAGATCCCTGCAGAACTTCATTCTTGGATTGTAGAAGATCCCATCTGTGAGGATCTTAGCCTTTCCCTCAAGGATCATAGAGCTTCACGATCTCTTCAGCTATTCGATCTCTATTTTTCTCGTCAATTTCGTAAAGCCTAAACTCTTTTCTAATTCTCTCAGCAAGCCAGTGATTTGCCTTATAGTGAACTGTAAAAAGAACATTCTCCCTTTTTATCAAGTCCTGAACAATAGAGACAAATTTTGAGCTCTTCAACTCCATTGGTCCTACTTCGTCTATTATAACGAGATCTCCGTTTAAATCGACGTTTTCAAGGAAACTTTCAAATTCCTCTATCAAAACTTCATATTTTCCGACCATTACCCTGCCCCTCCCGACTCTTGCAAGCTTTGCTTCAAAATTTGTCGAGAGATCGATTAATCTGAAACCAACTCTTCTTTCTCCTATTCTCTCCTCCCGCGTTATGAAACCACAGATCTTTACTTTATTTCTTAGAGCATTGTATACTTTCAGACAGAGAGTTGTCTTGCCAATTCCGGGTATGCCAGTTATAGCGATCTTCACGACTAAAGTAAAATTGGAGATTAAAAACCCTATTGTGCCCTGAGGGAGCGAAGGGATCTTCATCGCTCGCATGTGCGAGAGCTCAATCCCGCGGCTGGTCAGGGCCCTCGGTCTCTCATCGGTGTAATCACTTCGCGTCGCAAGTTAATAAGCTTTCTAATTCTCTATGTAAGACGAAAAGAATAAATTTAATCAGGGATGTGAGCAATAAAAGAGGAGGATCCAGATGAAAGATGAGCTCATAAGAGATCTTGCTAAGAGAAAGGAAAAGATCAGACGAATGGGTGGAGAAAAGCAGATAGAGAAACAGCACGAAATGGCAAAGCTAACGGCGAGGGAAAGAATAGAAACTCTTCTCGATCCCGGTAGTTTTGTTGAACTCAATGTGTTTTCGGGAAGTTTAGAACTTCAAGAGAACGTCATAACAGGCTACGGCACAATTGAAAAACGTCCAGTAGCAGTTTTCTCTCAGGATTTTACGATATTAGAAGGTTCTCTCGGAGAAAAACATGGTTTAAAGATCGCAAATCTTTTTGACTTTGCTTTGAAACTCGGCATTCCAATTATAGGGTTTCACGATAGCATTGGAGCGAGAATTCAAGAGGGGGTAAATGCTCTGAGAGGATACGGTGAAATATTTTCTCGAAGTGCTCTTGCAAGCGGTGTTGTTCCTCAGATCAATGCAATTCTTGGACCATGCATCGGCTCAGCTGTTTTCGGTTCAGCCTTGGGTGACTTCGTTATTATGAGTAAGAATCCAAATTGCTATATGTTTATTACACCGCCCCAGATCATTAAAGCGGTTATTGAGGAGGAAATTACCGCCTTTGAGCTTGGAGGTTGGCAGAATCATTCGACGAGAAGTGGAAATTGCCATATAGTTGCGGAGGATGATCTTGAGGCAATTGGAATGATAAGGGAGCTTATGAGCTATCTTCCTCTCAATAATTTAGAGGATCCTCCAAGGGTTGAAACAGAAGATCCGCCCTCGAGGTTAACTCCAGAGATCTCTGAAACGATCCCTGAAGATCCTATGAGATCTTATGACATGCGGGAGATCGTAAGAGCGACCTTAGACGATCACCAATTTTTCGAGTTGCAAGAAGGCTTTGCCCCTAACGCGGTCATCGGTTTTGGTAGGATCGATGGTAGAAGTGTTGGAATTGTCGCAAACAACCCAAGAAATCTTGCGGGATGTCTCGATCTAAACGCCTGTGATAAAATCGCCAGATTTGTAAGATTTTGCGATTCTTTCAATATTCCAGTAATTACTTTTGTTGACGTCCCCGGTTATTTGCCGGGGATCGATCAGGAATTTGGTGGAATAGTGAGACATGGAGCCAAAGTCATTTTTGCATATAGCGAAGCAACGGTTCCACTAATAACGATCGTAGTCAGGAAAGCCTATGGAGGAGCGTATCTGGCTATGGGTAGCAAGCATCTCGGTGTAGATCTTGTTTTTGCTTACCCCTCCGCAGAGATCTCGGTTATGGGTCCTGAAGGTGCAGCAGAGGTCATATTTAAAGAAGAGATTGAGAGAGCAGAGGACAAAAAGAGGGTGCGAGAAATGAAAGTTAGAGAATACTTGGAAAGATTTGCAAATCCTTACGATCTTGCATCGAAGGGTTATGTAGATGACGTAGTAGATCCAAAATTCACGAGAGTAAAGCTTGTGTCTTCTCTCAGAATTTTGGAGAGCAAAAAGAAGAAGATCCCAGCTAAGAAGCATGGTTGTATTCCGATGTGATCTGTATGGATCCAGAAGAATTTGTTGCTTGCTTAGTTGCCATCCACAGATACCTGAAAGATAAAGAGAGTCTCGTGGAGATCGGGGAGATTCCGAGGAACTGGAAGTTCTCTGGAAGGGTGAGAGATTGAAGTATCGCGTAATGGTAGGCAATAAAAATTTCGAAGTCGAAGTCATCGAGGTTTCTCAAAATAAATTTGAAGTGACTGTGAATGGAAAGAAAGCGGTTATTGAGCTAAAACGCGAGATCGATGTAAAAAGAGATTATAAGACCACTAAAGAGACCAAAAAAGAAAAAAGAGGAGAGAAAGCAATAAAATCTCCAATGGTAGGAGTTGTGACAAAGATCCTCAAGAAAGAGGGGGAAAGCGTTAAGATCGGCGAAAATGTTGCGGTGATCGAGGCTATGAAAATGGAGAATCCGATCTCTTCCCCATTCGAAGGAGTTGTGGAGAAAATTTTGGTTAAGCTAGGACAGAAAGTTTCTACAGGAGACACTTTAATGATTTTAGCTTGAGAATAATTTTATATATCCTCTTCATTTTTATTTAGTGGTGACCACCCACTGATCATACTGCTGATCTTCGTGCTCACGTATGTGCTCATAGCGATTCAGAACATAGGGAGGTTTAGCCTTTCTCGTCCAGCAGCTTCAACCATTGGCGTTGCTCTGATCCTCGCTCTTGGACTTATGAGTTTTGATGAAGCTATAGGAGCAATAGATTTCCACACGATCGTTTTGCTTTTTGGAATGATGGTTCTAACCGCCTATCTCGGCATCTCTGGTTTCTTCGATTATCTCGCTATGAGTATCCTTACAGTTTCGAAAAACAGCAGAAGGCTTCTTGTGATTTTGATCATCTCTTCCGCATTTCTTTCCGCTCTCTTCGTTAATGACACGATCTGCGTTTTCATGACTCCAGTTGTTGTAAGAATAGCGATGGCTTCAAATCTTAACCCAATACCGTTGCTAATTGCACTTGCAACTTCTGCAAACATCGGGAGTGCTTCCACGATCATCGGGAACCCGCAAAACATGCTGATCGGCATGAGCTCCAAAATGAGCTTTATTGAATTTGCCAAGAACATTGCTCCGATCAGTGCTATATGCCTAATTCCAAACTTTTTGCTGATCTACTTGATCTACCGCAAAGATTTTAGAAACTTCAAAGTTACGAGAACAGAGACCCATTTAGACAGAAAACTGGCATACAGAACCCTTGCGGTTTTCATTTTCGTTCTAATTCTCTTCATTCTGGAAGCATATCCGATCTCGATCTCCGCATTACTCGGAGCTGCGTTGATCTTCCTGTTTGGCGGAATCGATCCGCGAAAGGCGCTGGCAAAAGTAGATGGCGGACTTCTTTTGTTTTTCTGCAACCTTTTTATCATTATGAATGCATTCGAAAGAGATTATGGACATTATCTGACTTCTGCTTTGGCTCTTGAAAGGGATCTTGCTTCCTACTTCTTTGCGAGTTTTGTTACGGTAGCGGGTAGCAATCTCGTGAGCAATGTGCCATTTGTGATGATGGCTCTGCCAGTTGCAAAGCTCGATGGCGAATTCTGGCTGATTCTTGCAATGGCTTCAACCTTCGCGGGCAATCTGACTTTGCTCGGTAGTGTTGCAAATCTGATCGTCGCTGAAACCGCGCAGAGATATGGGATAAATCTGAGCTTCGGAGAATACCTTAAAGTTGGTGTTCCACTGACATTCGTAACCGTTATAATCGGAACTCTTATGCTTTACTACCTATGATCGGTCCAGAACACGAATTCTCCATAAACGACGAGAATTTCAATGCACTGCCAATTAGCGATCAGATCATTAAGAAGATCGCTGGCAGAATTGTTAATGAGGTAAAAATAGGCAATGTTTTTGTTGGAAAGGAACTGCAGAAGCACGTAATAGAACTTCGTGCTGATGAACCGTTCGAAAGTTTGTCAGAATTTGAAGAAATTATGCAAAACGGCTTAGAAGAGCTTTTGAGTTATCTGGACAACTACAAACTCCTTGGCTTGGGAATGCATCCTCTTTTGAAGCTGAGCGATGCGAGGGTTTGGGATCATAGAGACAAACTGCTTTATGAAGTCTATGATCGCATTTTTAACATAAGACAGCATGGCTGGCTCAACATTCAGAGCTTTCAGCTAAATATCTCGTTTAGCAACGAAAAAGAGGCAATAGATCTACACAACAAACTACGGATCCTTTTGCCTTATTTAACTGCAATCGCCTCCGCTTCGCCTTTTTGTGAAGGAAAGCATTATTTTATTGACACAAGAGTTCATTTCTACCGAATAAACCAGAAGGAGATCCCGCTGATATGCAATGACGTAATTCCAGAAAAGGTGAGCAGTCTGAAAGAGTATAAGCAAATACTAAAGAAGATCTATGCAGAACTTGCTAAAAGAGATGCTTACGTGCTTTGTAGGGAATGGGTGAACTCAAGAGGAGCCATTTTCCGATTCTCGAGAGATTGCATTGAGATAAAGATCATGGATGAGCAAGAGTGCATTAAGAGCGATGTGGCTTTGAGTGCTTTCATTAAAAGCATTCTAAGAACGGAGATCGAAGAATTGCCAAGAGAGGAGCTTATAAATAAGCTAAACTCCGCAATTGCATCTGGAACCGCAGGTCTGAAGGAAGAGCTTAGAGCCATGTTCAGGAAGGCTTGGGAAAATGCTGAAGATGAAGAGAGGAAGTATTTGAAAGTGATCCAGGACAGAATAGAGAATGGAAGCCTTGGGGAGAGAATTTTAGCGAATTTTAAGGGCGACGATCCTGAATGCTTAATCCCAATATGCGAGAAGCTTTCAAAATGCCTTGAGAGGAACGAGATCTTCTCTTAGGCTACTTTAAAACTTCCAAAACAATTGAAGGGCAGATCCTTTTCACTCCGTGAAGCTTTGAGATCTTTTCATGAAGCTCATTGAGTTTCTCGAATGAGTCGACTATGATCTCAACGAGGATCGTGTGATCGCCTGAGGTAAGGTAGAGATTAAATGTCCCCTCTAAACCTCGCAATTCGTTCATAACTTCCCAGAGGCGTTCTGGTTCTACATCTACACCAGTGAATGACACAAAAAGCCCAGCTTTTTTAAAGTCCAAAATTGCTCGGTAGCCAAGTAAAATTCTCTGGTTTTCGAGCTTTTCGATCCTCTTTCTTATCGCAGTTTCGCTAACTCCCAATTTCTCAGCGATCTTCGTCTTTGGAATTCTCGCATCCTTTAGTAAACTCAGAAGTATTGCTTTGTCTTTCTCGTCCATGATAAAAGTTGATTTCTTGCTTAATAAGTTATGGTTCGAAATTCGAAAGAAAAAGTTATATATTGAGAATATACACAAATTATTGGGTGAGAGAATGATCTTGTTAGGAGAGAAGTTCCCAGAAGTTGTGGTTAAAACAACCCATGGGGACATGAAATTGCCTGAAAACTATAAGGGAAAGTGGTTTGTTTTGTTTGCACATCCAGCGGACTTTACACCAGTTTGCACAACCGAATTTGTGGCATTTCAGAAGAGATATGATCAGTTCAGAAAGCTGAACTGCGAGCTTATTGGGCTAAGCATAGATCAGACATTTAGCCACATAAAGTGGGTTGAGTGGATCAAGGAGAGGCTTGGTGTAAGCATAGAATTTCCGATCATTGCGGACGATGTTGGCGAAGTTTCGAAGCTACTTGGCTTAATACATTCGGCAAAGGGCACGAACACGGTTCGATCTGTCTTCGTTGTTGATCCCAACGGCGTTGTAAGGCTAATAATCTACTATCCGCAGGAGATCGGCAGAAACATGGATGAGATCCTTAGGGCGGTGAAGGCTTTGCAGATCAGCGACGCAAACAAAGTTGCAGTCCCAGCTAACTGGCCGAACAATGAGCTCATAGGCGACAAGGTCATAATTCCTCCCGCGAGAACCGTTAAAGATGCAATGGACAGGCTTGAGAAAATAAAGAAGGGCGAAATCGAAGGCTACGACTGGTGGTTTGCCTTCAAAAAGCTTTAATTTAATTTTTGGTGATCCTTTATGACTGAATTACTCCAGATCTATAAGTGTGAAATTTGCGGAAACATTGTAGAGCTTGTTCACGCAGGAAAAGGACAGCTCGTTTGCTGTGGAAGACCAATGAAACTCATAGAAGTTAAGAAAGCTGAAGAGGGCAGAGAAAAGCATTTGCCCGTTGTTGAGAGAACGGGAGACAAGATCACGGTTAAAGTAGGGAGTGTTTTACATCCGATGGAGGAAAAGCACTATATTGAGTGGATCGAGCTAATCGCTGACGGTTTTGTTTACAGAAAGCATCTTAGGCCCGGAGATCAGCCTATAGCGGAGTTCTGTGTCAAAGCGGAGAAAATTTCCGCCAGAGAGTATTGCAACCTTCACGGATTATGGCAGAGTGATTGATCATGGCTACGATTGAGAATTTGGTTAAGGCTTTCATCGGAGAAAGCATGGCAAGAAACCGCTACACATTCTATGCTAAGATCGCAAAGGAAGAAGGCTACGTTTTTCTGCAGAGAGTTTTCTTGGAGACTGCTGAAAATGAGCGGGAGCATGCGAGCCAGCTTTTCAAGCTCATTCAAAAGCTTAAGAAATCCAGCTCAATCGAAGTCAAAGCGGAAGCGGACTTAAAACTCGGCAAGACTGTAGAGAATTTAAGATCTGCCATAAGCGGGGAACACTACGAAAATTCGGAAATGTATCCCAAATTTGCGGAAGAAGCAGAAAAAGAGGGGTATAAAGATATAGCCGAGAACTTAAGGGCTATAGCCAAGGCGGAAGAGCACCATGAGAAAAGATACCAGAGAATTTTAAATGAAATTGAAAAAGGAACGTTTTTTAAGAGAGAAAAAGACACTGTTTGGGTTTGTTTGGAATGTGGATACGTGCATGTTGGCAAAGAACCCCCAGAAGAATGCCCAAGCTGTAAGCATTCGAAAGCTTACTACGTAGCCCAAGAACTGCTCTCCCTTTAATTTTTCAAATATTCTGCTGAGCATAAGATTTATATAGTTTGATGATTACAATTATATTGCGAGGCAAGATCGAGTCCGGCAAAAGGCCAAAGAGCTAAGTTAAAAGCTTACCAAACTGGGAAACCAGTTTGGAAGTGCTTTGCGAAGTTCTTTGGTTCGAGCTGGGCTCGATGCCAGATCGCAGTTTTTAGCCTAAATTAAAAAAAATTAAGAGGTTTTGGATTTAGACTTCATAGCTCGATAGAGGAAGTAAGCAAGTCCGCCGTAAAGCACGAGGAAGCCAAAGATTGCGAAGGCAATTGCTTCAAGCGACATCTTTACCCCTCCTTAGCGTGAGCAACGCTGAAACGAGCATTCCAACGATTATTACCAGTATTCCAGTCGCAAGCGCATCTATTGGGTAGCCTTCGTAGGGTTTCTGCAAATTGCCCCAGATGTCCAAGAGCAATAGCACCGCAAGAACGAGCACTGTAGCATATTTCAGAGCCCAGTCCCACCATCTTCCGATTTTTATGTCGGAGATTGCGTTTATGTGCTCTTTTAGCGAGGAGAGCTTGAAGAACCAAGCCACAGCAACGACTTCAAGTAAGGCTACAAGCACAAGTCCGTAGTAGTTTATGAAGTGGTCTATTATGTCGAGCCAGTATATTCCCGCGGTAGTGGTGAATACCAGACTGCCAAGAAAGCCAAGCACAAAGACTGTGTTAACCGCTTTTGTTCTGCTGAGCTTGAATTTGTCCATAAGTGAAGAGGTAATCGATTCAACGAGTGAGATCGAAGAAGACAGCCCAGCGACAATCAGCGTTAAGAAGAAGATCGCAGCAACCAATTGGGGCAATCCGGGAATGAGGTTCAAAGCCTGCGGGAACACGATGAAAGCAAGTCCAACGCCTCCAGCAACGACTTCCTGAACGCTTGTCTGCGTTGCGAATGCCATGTAGCCGAGAGTTCCAAAGACCGCAAAGCCGATCAGGAAGCTAAAAGCACTGTCTGCCAAGCCCACGATGAACGAGTTGTTTGCAATATCGCTCTTTTCTGGCAAATAGCTACCGTAGGCAATCATTATACCCATTGCAAGGCTTAGAGAGAAGAAGATCTGACCGAATGCAGCGATCCAGATTTTGTAATCTCCTATTTTTGAGAAATCAGGTCTCAGATACCATTCCAAGCCATCAAGAGCGCCCGGAAGCGTTATGGCTCTGATCACGAGGATTATTGCAAGGATCCAAAGCAGGGGCATCATGATCAGATTTGCCTTTTCTATGCCCTTCTTTACTCCCCTGAATACCACGAACCAGTTAATGAGCCAGATAATCACAACCGCTGTAAGAACTTCAATTGCAAACCCGCTTATAGCCCATGGGGAGTCTGAAAGCTGTAAAACGTTCCCAAAGAAGTAAGATTTTGTATCCGCACCCCAAGCGAGCGTAAAGGACTTCGTGAAATATACGAGAGCCCAGCCGATAACGACAACGTAATAGGTTGTGATTATGAACGCTGAAAGCACCGCCCACCAGCCAACCCACTCGAATTTTCTTCCAATCTGCCTCATTGCCATTGGAGCACTTGCCTTGAACTTGTGCCCGAGAGCAAATTCGACCATCAGCAAGCTGATCCCTGTAACAAAGAGAGCTATGAAGTATGGAATCAAAAATGCTCCTCCACCATTTGCATGTGCGAGATAACTGAAACGCCATATATTGCCCAGACCTATAGCTGAGCCGATCGCAGCGAGAACAAATCCCGCACGTGAAGCCCAACTCTCTCTCATTCCACCACCTCTGGCTTACAAAATTAATATTGTATCCAATATAAAAAGTTTTCCATCTTACTAATATTTTAAAATGTGTTAACAAGATCTAACGAAAGAGATATATTACAAACCAGCTTATTTAATGAAGTGTCCACGATCAAGTTTTTGGGTGGCTGTGGAGAAGTCGGAAGATCAGCGGTAGCGGTAGATTCAGTGGTTATAGATTACGGAATAAAACCCTCTTCCCCACCAGAATACCCGCTTGAATTCTCGCCGAAGGCAATTCTCGTTTCTCATGCTCATTTGGATCACGTCGGATTTGCTCCGAATTTAATGTATTATGACCCGAGGGTTTATTTAACCCCTCCAACTACTGATCTGGCGAGAGTTCTGCTTCATGACTCTATCAATGTAATGCAACCCCCTCCTTTCTCCAAAAAAGAATTGAGGCAGTTCGAAAGCAATTGCAATGAGTTAGGATATAATGAACCCGTTGAAGTTTCTGATTTCGAGGTTGAGTTTTTCAACGCAGGGCACGTGCCGGGAAGTGCTATAGTTCACCTCAGAGATGAGATTAACGTTCTTTATTCTGGAGACATAAAACTCGAGGACACAAGGCTTCTCGAAAAAGCGGATCTGAGCTTTCCTGAGACAGATCTCCTCATAATAGAGAGCACTTATTACGGAGTTGAGCATCCCAACAGAAAAGAGCTTGAAAAGAAATTTGTGGAGAGCGTTATTGAAACGTTGGAAAGAGGCGGACATGCCATAATTCCCGCATTTGCAGTTGGCAGAACTCAGGAAGTCCTGATGATCTTGGAAAGCTACGGAATAACTCCTTACGTTGACGGACTTGGAAGGGAAGTCTTCAAGTTGCTGGAGAGACATCCAGACTATATAAAAGATCCAAAGGCTTTAAGAAGGGCTTTCAAAAATGCGGAATGGGTTGAATGGAAAAGAAGGGAAGACGTTTTAAGGGAGCCATCAGCGATCGTAACCACTGCAGGGATGCTAAACGGTGGTCCAGCGATTTTCTACATCTCGAGAATCTACGAAGATCCAAAGTCTCGATTGCTCATAACAGGCTACCAAGTCGAGGGCACAAACGGGGACATGGCTCTAAAGCATGGAATGATCAACCTTGGGACAAGGGTTGTTAAGCTGAAGATGAAAGTAGAGCAGTATGATTTCTCCGCACATGCAGACGACAAACAGCTCAAGGAATTTGTAAAGATTGCGGTAGATAAGGGAGCTGAAGTTGTTTTCACGATGCATGGCGAAAAGTGTGAAGAATTCGCAAACTGGATTAGGCAGAATATTGGTGTAGACGCATTTGCTCCTAAGAACGGCGAAGTATTCGTAGTATGAAGTTCCTATTACTATCGGATATTCATTCCAACGCAAAGAACCTTGAAGAGATCCTTAAAAAGACGGATTTTGATTTGTTGCTTATAGCGGGAGACCTTACTCACTTCAGAAAGCAAGATGTTGTAGCGATTGACGAAATAATATCGAAATACTCTTCAGAATGCTATGCAGTCCATGGCAATTGCGATCATCGAGAGATGCTGAGCTATGAGCTAAATGCGATAAATTTCATTCATGGCAAAAGTTTGAGCTTAGATGAATTTACGATCCACGGAATTGGGGGTTCATTAAAAACGCCCTTCGGCACTCTGTCGGAATACACTGAAAAGGACTACGAGGAGATCATAAAAGGCTTCAAATTTTCAGATTTCAACCTTCTTGTTTCGCACTCTCCAGCAAGGGGAATTCTCGACAGAACGAATTACGGAGAGAATATTGGAAGCGAGGTCATCAGAGATCATTTGAGCAATTTTCAGATTGCACTAACTGGACATGTCCATGAAAGCTTTGGTGTCTACAGCGATAAGCCAATCGTTGTAAACCCTGGACCCGTGAACTGGGGGAGATTTGCAATTCTTGAAGTGAAGAGCATGGAAGTTGAACTAAAGAAGATATAAATAATCGAGAGCTATTTTGAGTATGCTTGAGGTTTTGAGAAAATACGTTAAAGACGAGAATCTCATAAAGCACTGTATTGCTGTTGCTGGAATAATGCGAGAAACCGCAAAAGAACTTGGAGAAGATCAGGAGCTTTGGTGGAAATTGGGTCTGCTTCACGACATAGATTACGAGCTATGCAATGGCGATATGAGCAAACATGGCATTTTAGCTGAAGAAATTCTAATAAAGGAAGGTTTTTCCGAGATCGCTGAGAACGTTAAAAGGCACAACCACATGCTTTTTGGAAATTATGAGAAGCCAATTGAGATAGCCTTGCAAGCTTCCGACAGCATATCTGGGCTCATAATTGCCTGTGCTCTCGTCAAGAGTGGCAAGGTTACCGAAGTAACAACTAAAACGATAAAGAAAAAGTTTAAGGAGAAAAGCTTTGCAGCGGGCTGTGATAGATCCCGTATTAAGCTGATCGAAAAGATAATGCCTCTTGAAAAGTTCTACGAAATTGCTCTGAGGGGCGTTATCGGCGTAAAGGACGATTTGGGGCTTAGCTAAAAAAATTTTGAAAGGCTTTAAATTGACCTTTCACTCAACAACTTCAGCAAATCCGTATTTTCTGAGGATCTTGGTAACCTTTACGGTTACCTCATCATTAACCTTAACGCCGGGCACGAAAACAACGAATCCACTAATTTTCGCTATCCCGTCTCCACTATTGCCCAAAGCCTCTATTTTTACAGTCCTCACGTCCCCAACCTGAACTGGGGGTTTCCTCTCAAATTCCCTAAATTCTTTCAAATTTCACACCTCTATTTCGATTTCGTAAATGTCACTGGCGGGTTTAAAAACATTTTGCTCTTAGAGTTTGAAAATTTCAGAGTTTCTCCAAAAATACTTTTTAAATTGCTCTGTTTCGAACAATAGGCAAATCTTGGTCTCTATTGCTCCTTTGCTTTCCATTATAACCTCTTAAAGTTTAAGCGAAAACTTTATATAGAAATACCTATCCACCAATTCCTGTAAGGAGGTGGTTAGATGGCTACGCTACAGGGCACACCTGTGCTTATACTTAGAGAAGGAACTC
>JASFYH010000022.1 GCA_030055595.1 Archaeoglobales archaeon
AGAATGAAAAATGTTGACTTCACAACTGCGAAATTCGTTGCAGTTAGTGGAGCAATCGGCGCCATGGTTGGTTCGCTGATCTTCTTCTACATCGCAAGCGAAGTCTGGCTTCTGAACTTAATTTTGGGCTTTGCTTTCCTATACGTGGCTTTAAGAATGGTCTATGAGGGGATAATAAAGAGAAAGATGCCTGAAAGGACTGGTAACACCGTTCCTGGAAGCAAAGCTTCAAAGGGCACAATTGGGTTCTTTATAGGCATAATCACTGGAATCGTAGGGCTTGGTGGTGGATACGCTCTCGTTCCCTCCTTTATCTATTTGCTCGGCTCTGCGGTTAAAATCGCGGTTGGAACTTCGCTGGCTTCTTTCATAAGCATGGCGGTTGTTAGCGGAGCTTTCAAGCTTTATCAGGGTCTCGTGGATGTGATTGCTGCATTAAGCATTGGCATTGGAGCGGTCATTGGTGCTCAAATCGGAGCAAGGCTCGTCAAATTTGTTCCTTCATGGACTATAAAAGCACTCTTTGGCTTCATATTCCTATACGTTTCGCTACGCTTCATATGGCAAGGGTTGGGAGCGACATAGGGCTAAAATTTAATTTTATTTTTGTTTTGATATGAATCTGTTAGTAGTCCCATGCGAGTTCGACAACTTGCTTTTGGAATATTTGAGCTAAACGCTGAGGAATATTCGTAGCAAAGCATAAGTCCAAAACAATGCTTCTTGAAGCCCTAATTGAAATAAATTGAACAAATGAAATCGTCTTCGAAAGAATTTGCTTTTAACATAAACTCAGAAAAATACTTTTTAAAAACTACTCTCCCAACCACTCCTTCTTGAGTTCAGCAAAATATCCTCCCTTTATCGCCTCCCTGATCTCTTCCATAAGCTTTAGGAAGAAGTAAACGTTGTGATAGGAAGCCAAACGGAAATAGGTAAGCTCGTTTGAAACGAAAAGATGATGAATATAGGCTCTGGAGTAATTCTGGCAGACAAAGCAATCGCAAGCGGGGTCAAGCGGTTTTGAATCATTTCGGAATTTCGCATTCTTGATGTGAACCCTGAACTTGTTCTTAACATTCCCACCCGCACTCGGGGACACGTATATAAGTCCCCTCCTTGCCCATCTTGTCGGAGAAACGCAGTCGAACATGTCGATGCCCTTTTCCACGGATTTAAAGATGTCCTCAACCGCACCTATACCAAGCAAATGTCTTGGCTTATCTTCAGGAAGCAACGGAACAACCCAGTCAAGAATGTTCAGCATGTCCGCTTTACTCTTTCCAAGCGAACCGCCAATGCCGTAACCATCGAATTCGTGCTTTAAAATAAATTCAACTGATTTTAGGCGCAAATCTTTGTATTCACCTCCCTGAACTATTCCAAAGATCGCTTGGCTTCTGTCATAGCACTCCAAGCATCTTTCAATCCATCTGTTCGTCCTTTCGAGAGCTTTTGCTGTATACTCTTTATCTGAAAGCGGAGATGTGCATTCGTCAAATACAAAAACGATGTCCGAACCAAGATTTGACTGAATTTTCATCGACTTCTCTGGAGTTAGGCGCATTAAACTGCCGTTGAGCGGATTTCTAAAGCTTATTCCATCTTCATCAACTTCAATCCACTTCTCACCCTTTTTGCTCACATTTCTGAGCCTTTCAAGGAAAATGTTGTCCGCTATCTTCCCAATCCCATGCTCCATTCCAAAGCCAAGCGAAAAAACCTGAAATCCTCCTGAGTCTGTAGCTATAACTCCATTGAAGTTCATGAACTTGTGAAGCCCGCCAAGTTCTTTGATAAGCTCATCTCCGGGCTTCAAATGAAGATGGAATGTGTTAGCCATTATTATTTCAACACCAAGCTCTTTAAGATCTCCGAAATCCAAAGCTCGAACGCTGGCAAGCGTTGCAACAGGTAAAAAAGCGGGAGTGCGGAATTTCTTGCCCCTAACTTCCGCAACTCCCGTTCTTGCAGAACCTTCGTGGCAATTTACCTTGAACTTCAGAATCATTTTCTAAGGCTTTGTGTAGCATTTGCTACCTCGACAATTCTTCTTGCAAGGGCTCTTGCAGTATTCAGGGCAATCTCGTCCTTCTTCACACCACGCCAGCCCGCATCTCCTTGGATCACTCCAACTGGGAAGCTGCCTGTGGTAATCGGATTCTCAGCTGTAGAAACGACAATCATCGCCTGTCCGAGAGCGTAAACGATCAAGCTCATTGCAACAAACTCCGCACCACCATGTCTTAAACCCGAAGTCACCACAGGGGCAAACACTTTATTTCTGAGCCTGAAACCGCCCATTCGATCCATTCTGCTTCTGTCAATAAGGTTCTTAACAATTCCGGGCACACTGCCAAAATAAGTTGGGGCTCCAATTACTATTGCGTCAGCTTTTCTCATCGCTTCAAGCACCTTGAAAATGTCGTCCTTCTGAACACAGTCCTCCCTTATGCACCTATCACAGCCTTTACATGGGTTTATGTTGTAATCCGCGAGGTTTAAAATCTCAGCTTCAGCACCAAGCTTTTTTGCCTCCTCAACAAGGGCTTCAAGCAGAGCATAGGTGTTTCTTTTGTTAGGACTTCCATTTATTGCCAGTAGTTTCATAAAAATGTTTGAGTTTAGGTGGTTAATATTAATTGCTAAAGTTTGCGGTGCTGAGCAAATTGCTATCAATTCCTTCAACGATCGGTGCTCTGTTGATCACTTCTCCCTTCAGCTGGTATTTGAGCTCAATTTCTTCGTTTGGGTTGAGAGATAAATCCCAGCTAATGGTGGGATACTTACCTGTCGAAATTCTGGCATTCTCTGCCCTGACTTCTCCAGAACATGTTTCGACTATTTTAACTTCACGTCTTGACTTGGTAAAATTCGAAACGATCAATCTGACCTCTTTCATTCCATCTCTCTCGTTTATGTGCCTCTCGACATGCAAATAGCCCATTATTCTTGCAACTATTCTGTCCACTTCCACAGGATCTTTTTCAAGGACTTCGCAAACCTTTTTGGCTATCAGAGGCAGAATTTTGGCTATTACTTCTTCTTTCTTCTTTTTAGCTTCTTGTTTCCCTTTTCTGTCGATGTATTCCTTTAGTTTCCTTCCAACCTCTTGAAGAGCGAGCCTTGCTTCTTCCATGATCTCCGGAATTGGAGAGATCGCCTCCTTCGACTCAGAAGTGTATGGGATGTTCGTCGAAGCAAGATGGATCAAGATCACCGCATTTCCATATGGAAGCTCTTCTTTCGTCTGTTCAAGTCCATAGTTTTTCCAGTTGATGGTTTCGACAACTTTTGTAAGGGCACAACCTCCTTGCTGATAAAGAAGCGGTATTTTGTTTGCAAATCTCAGAAGTATAACTTTTTCGGTTTTTATTTCACCACCGTAGGCAATCGCAGCCTCAACGAGAAATGGATGTCCCGAGTAAACTTTCGGCTTTCTCGTGACAGCATAAACGAATTCTGGGGAATATTCGGAGATCAGGCTACGCATTAAAAGCTCTTCACCAATGGGCGAAAGGCAGTCAACTGGTGGCGGAAGGAGCTCAACGTTTTTGAAAACTTCAAGAAGTCTTAAGGCTTCTTCTCTTCCGAGACTTTTTGGATCTTCATTTCCTGAAAAATTGGCTTTCAGAAGAATTTCGTCTGCAATCTTGTCCCCAACTCTAACGAACTCTTCTTTCAAGAATTTTCTTAGAGATGTGGCATTGGTGAACTTCAGCATGTTCATTAGCTTTCCGAGTTCAATGCCATGCGGATGGGGTTTTATTGACTTTGCTGGTTTTGGCATCTCGTTGGAGGACCTTTTGAATTCGTAAATAGCTCCCTCAGGATCAACAAATGTGATCTTTGCATGAGGGTTTACAACTGAAGTCTCTTTAAGATACTCTAAGACGCTCTGCTTTCGATCCTTCACGTAACTGCCTGCGATCTCAAATTCAACCCTTGTGCCATGCGGTAAATACCAGTCCTCCTCGCCTTCGCTTTCAATGATCGGCTCATTTTTCTTCGTGTCTATATATAAATGAACTTTATACGCCTTCTCCGCCCCAATGGGCTTTGTAACTATCACCGCAGGCTTTCCTGTTGTAAGCTGTGCATAAAGAACTGCTGCGGAAATTCCTATGCCCTGCTGACCTCTGCTTTGCCTTATCTCATGAAATCTTGAACCATAGAGCAGTTTCCCAAATGCCCTTGCTACAAGTTCTTTCTTTATTCCCGGTCCATTATCTTCTACAACCACTCTAAAATTTTCCCCCGCTTTCGAAATTCTTACGAATATGTCTGGTAGAATTCCCGCATCCTCGCAGGCGTCGAGTGAATTGTCCACTGCTTCCTTCACTACAGTTATAAGAGCTCTTGCGGGATTTGTGTAGCCAAGAATGTGCTTATTCTTCTCAAAAAATTCAGCGATGCTTATTTCCTTCAATTCGCTCATATTTCAGCGCCAACAACTGTCTGAGTTTTCGTGACCCCGCTAATCGTCCTGATCTCGTCCACGGTCTTGTTCAGCTCGGAAAGGCTGTCAGCGTGGATTATAACAACAAAGTCGAACTCTCCGAAGACATGATAGACGTCCTTCACCTTCTTTATATCCTTAATTTTCACGTATACTTCCTTCTCCTTCCCCGCAACAACGTTCACGAGAGTAACTCCGACTACCATGCTTTTTAGTTTCTTTTAAACTTTTAATATTTTTCTCTGAGCGTTAACCTCCAGAACCATGTCTTAGGTTAACTTTAAATCTTTCTCGGAGTATTTGATCTGTGGTAGAGGGTTGGCTTATAGATGTGGAATACGTCACGCTGGAGGATCGTGCGGTTTTAAGGTTGTGGTGTAAAGATCGCGACGTATTCGTTGCATATGATAAAAACTTTAGACCTTACTTTTACGTTCTGGGTATAGAGGAAGAGACCATTCAGAATGCAATTGTTAAAACAAGAAAAGAAGCAATTGCCCCTGAGTCTTATGAAAAGAGGGGGGTTAATTTTTTTGGAAAAGAAGTTAAGGCTTTTGTCGTTTATGCAAAGCATCCCCAGCATGTTCCGAAGCTCAGAGAGTTCTTCTCTAAATTCGGAGAAGTTAGAGAGGCGGACATTCCCTTTGCCTACCGATACTTAATAGACAAGGATCTTGCTTGCCTCAACGGAATAAGGATCGAAGGTAAGGAGATCAATGGGAAGCTGAGAAGTTATGAGATCGAGAGAGTGGAGAGAGTGGACAGGGAGATCCCAGAGTTGAAGATCTTCGCTTTCGACTGCGAAATGCTCTCCACATTCGGCATGCCTGATCCAGAGAAGGATCCGATCATTGTGATCTCTGCTAAATGGGGCAACGAAAAAGAAGAGATCCTTCATGGAAATGAGAGGACGATCATTCAAGATTTTGTTAACCTTTTAAAGGAAGTGGATCCAGACGTGATCGTTGGCTACAATCAGGATGCCTTTGACTGGCCCTATTTGAAAAAAAGGGCAGAAAAGCTGAAAATTCAGCTGGATCTCGGCAGAGACGGATCTTCAATCACTTTCAAAGGCGGAAGACCTAAAATTGCTGGTAGGCTAAATGTGGATCTCTACGACATCGCCCTGCGAATTACAGACGTAAAGATCAAAAAGCTGGAAAACATTGCGGAGTTTTTGGGAACGAAGGTGGAAATTGAAGACATCGAAGCAAAGGACATAAACCGCTATTGGCAAATTGATAAGGATAAGGTGCTCTCCCATGCAAGAAGAGACGTGATCCACACGTTCATGATCGCAAAAGAGCTACTCCCGATGCATTACGAGCTTGCAAGGCTCATAAGACTACCGCTCGATGACGTCTCAAGAATGGGGAGAGGTAGACAGGTGGACTGGCTTCTTTTAAGCGAGGCAAAGAAGCTCGACGAAATAGCTCCAAACTCCGCAGAAGTTGCTGAAAGCTACGAAGGTGCCTTTGTTATAGAGCCAGAGAGGGGATTGCATGAAAACGTTGCAGAACTGGATTTCGCGAGCATGTATCCCTCTATTATGATCGCCTACAATGTAAGCCCAGACACGCTGAGTTCTGGGTTTGATGATTGTTATGTTGCTCCAGAGGTGGGATACAAATTTAGAAAGCAACCAGACGGATTTTTCAGGAGAATTCTCAGAATGTTGATAGAGCGAAGGAGAGAAATAAAGAGACTCATGAAGGATCTGAATGAGGGGGATCCGCAGTATAAGCTCCTTGATATAAAACAGCAAACTCTTAAAATTCTAACAAATTCCTTTTATGGCTACATGGGCTGGGCTGGTGCGAGATGGTATTGTAAGGAGTGTGCTGAAGCGACTACCGCATGGGGAAGGCACTTCATAAAGATCTCAGCCAAAATCGCCCGAGATCTTGGATTTAATGTCCTTTATGGGGATACTGACAGTATTTTCGTTTCGAAACCTGGCAAAAGCTTGGAAGAACTTGAAATGGAGGTTGAAAAATTAATATCTGAGATCTCAAAAAAGCTCCCCGTTCAGATCGAGCTCGATGAACTCTTCAAAACGATCTTTTTTGTTGAAAAGAAGAGATATGCGGGATTAACTGCTGAGGATAAAATACTGGTTCGTGGACTTGAAGTTCGGAGAGGAGATTGGTGTGAATTAGCAAAAAGAGCTCAGAAAGGTGTTATAGAAATAATCCTGAAGGAGAGGGATCCTGAAAAAGCTTTGGATTACATCAGAGAGGTCGTCAACTCGATAAAAGCCGGAAAGGTCAAACTTGAAGATGTTGTGATCTACAAGGGATTAACAAAAAAGCCCTCTAAATACGAAGCGGTTCAAGCACATGTTAAGGCGGTTAAGAAAGCTGAGGAGATCGGTATAATCTATCCCGTAGGCTCAAAGGTGGGCTTTGTAGTCGTTAAGGGTATCGGAAACATTGGAGATCGTGCTTATCCGCTGGACTTGATCGATCATTTTGATGGAGAGAACTTAAGGTTAAAGCTTAAAGGTGGAGAAGAAGTTAAAAAGCTTGATAAAGACTATTACATTGACCACCAGATCATCCCAGCAGTGCTGAGGATCCTCGAAAGATTTGGATTTTCAGAAGCAAAAATAAAAGGCTCTGCACAGACAAGTCTTGACACATTCTTTTGATCGAAGTTTTTTTAAGTAGAAGCACAACTAACTATGGGGTTAATAATGAGAAGTGTGATGATCGTTGATGACGAGACAGCGATGAGAGAGATTCTCAAGATCATGCTAAAAGACTACAAGGTTTTAGAGGCTTCGAATGGTAGAGAAGCGGTTGAGATCTACAAAAAGGAGAAACCTGATGTAGTTTTAATGGATATGATGATGCCTGTGATGAGTGGAATTGATGCGGTGAAGGAGATCAAGAAGATCGATCCAAATGCAAAGATCGTGGCAATAACCGCTTATGCAAGTTCTAAAGGAGAGAAAGCTTTGGAAGCTGGTGTAAATTTGATACTAAAAAAACCATTCACGAGAAGAGAAGTAATAAAAGTAATAGAAGAGAGCCTTAAATAGGACTGAAAAACTATTTAAATAGTAGCCGAGAAATTATTGAGATGACAGGGGATGATGCTTATATGATGAAGACTTCCGATACTACAAAGTATCTAATTTACGCTGAAATAATAGCTGATGGTGTTGTTGAACGTCCTGATGTTGTTGGGGCGATCTTCGGTCAGACAGAGGGTTTGCTTGGTGGAGATCTCGATCTAAGAGAGCTCCAAAAGACTGGCAGAATTGGTAGGATCGAAGTGAGAATTGAAAGCAAAGGTGGAAAGAGCTACGGAGAGATAAAGATCCCTTCAAGTCTTGACAAGGTTGAAACTGCAATAATAGCAGCTGCTTTAGAGACGATCGAGAGAGTTGGACCATGCTCTGCGAGGATCAAAGTTATAAGAATTGAGGATGTTAGAGCAAGTAAGAGAAAAAAAATAGTTGAAAGATCAATGGAGATCCTTAGAGAATCATTTGAAGAACCAGAAATAGAGTCAGAGAGGATAACAGAACTCGTCAGACAGGCAATCAGAGTTGAAGAAGTTGTTGAGTATGGCGAAGAGAAACTACCCTCTGGACCGGCGATTGACGAGTCTGATGCGATCATCGTTGTCGAAGGCAGGGCGGATGTGCTGAACCTGCTAAGGCATGGGATCAGGAACGTGATCGCAGTCGAGGGAACTAACATTCCAAAGACGATCGTTGAACTCAGCAAGAAAAAGACTGTGACCGCTTTTTTAGATGGTGATAGAGGTGGAGAGCTGATCCTCAAAGAGCTACTCCAAGTTGCTGAAGTGGATTTCATAGCAAGAGCTCCTGAGGGAAAAGGCGTGGAAGATTTAACCCTTAAGGAGATCCTGAAAGCTTTGAGAAATAAGATTCCCGTTGAGCAGGTTCATGTGCTAAAAAAGGAACAGACAGCACCCAAGGAGGAAAAAGCGTCCTCACATGAAAGTCTGAAGACACACAAAGAGGTGGTCGAGGGAAAATTGCTTGCGAGGATCCTCGATAGAAACTTCAACGTCATTAAAGAAGTCCCTGTAAGAGATCTCGTTAAAACGTTGAAGACGAACAACATAAAGGCATCTGTAATTGTCTTCGATGGAATCATAACCCAGAGACTCATCGATATAGCTGCAAAGAAAGAAATAAGCTACGTAGTAGGGGCAAAGCTTGGCAGTGTCGTTAAGTTACCCACCTCAATAAGGATCATAACCTTTGACCAAATTTAGATTTTAAAAATTTTTAGCTCGACTTAGATCTTCCCCAATATTCTTTTATTTTCTCGATCACTGGCAATTTCTCGCCACTGAGAAACCTCACGCAAGCACCACCTGCAATAGATACATGTTTAACCTTGTCGCCAAGTCCAAACATGTTAACCGCTGATGCACTGTGTCCCCCACCAACTATGGAGAACTTTACCTTTGAAACCGCCTTTAAGATCTCATATGTGCCAATAGAGAACTTTGAGTCTTCGTAGACTCCAGCGGTTCCATTCACTACGACTGTATCGAACTCAGGAATGAGCTTAGAGAATTCATTCATCGTTTCAACTCCAATATCCTTTATGATTCCCTTTCCTTTGAACCCCTCCAATGAGACGTCTTCTCTAACCCCTCCAAGCTCAATCCCAAAATCCATTGGGAGTAAGATCTTGTCCTTGTGCTTCTCGAAGAGTTTCTTTGCATCTTCATCTTTTACATTCTCTTTGTTGTCCTCTATGATCTTCTTGTTCTCCTCTCCGAGATCTTTGCCAAGTAACTGTAGGAAGTAATTAGCGACGACTCCAGTTAGGAAGACTCTCTCTGCAATTCCATTCTCAAGCACATTCTTCATAACCCTTATTGGATCCTTGATCTTCGCCCCACCGAGAACAAAGGCAATTTTATCTCCTTTTTTCAATCCCTTGCTAAGAGCATTTATCTCCCTCTCCGCAACCCTGCCGATATAGGTAGGTAGCAGAGGGATAAAGCCTACCAAAGAAGCATGACTTCTGTGGAATGCAGAAAAGGCGTCGTTTACAAAAACATCAAAACAATCCTTCAGTCTTTTTACCATCAGGCAATTAGCGTGTTCTTCTGCGGTTCTGTCAAGCTGTTCCTCGGAATAAAATCTTACGTTCTCAAGAAGGATGATCTCACCAGCCTTTATGTTCTTTATTCGCTCTAAAACCCTCTTGCTGAAGATCTCATCAATATACTCGACTTCTCTACCAACGAGCTTTGACAATACCCTTGCATGTTCTTCAAGAGTTGTAAAATCTCTTCTTCCTGGTCTACTCTGGTGAGCGAGTATCACAATTTCTCTATCTTCAAGCTCTCTTATTGTAGGAAGGTGGCTTTCAAATCTTGTCGTATCCAAGATCGTTGAATTTACAATTGGAGCGTTTAGATCTAACCTTAAAAGCACGGATCTCTGCTTACTCTCTATGTCGTCAAGCGTTGGGAGACCAGTCATGAGAGTGCTTTGGACTTTCGTTTTAAAAGGATTTTTTAATCCCGCTCGAACTCTAAATATGGAGATCACAGATCTCGACGGGGTCTTTTGCAATGGAATTAAAGAGGGTAAACTCGGCTTGGGACTTGTAAAATTCAACGGAAGTATTGCGGGGGTTTTTACTGGAAACAGGATAAAAGCTGCACCTGTAATCGTATGCCAAGAGAACATACGCAAGGGATATGCAAAAGGGCTGATCGTTAACAGTGGAAATGCAAATGCATTCACGGGTGAGCAGGGATTAGAAGATGCGAAAGAGATGTGCAAAATTGCGGGACAACTTTTTGGATGTAGAAGTGACGAAGTGGCAATTGCTTCAACAGGAGTGATCGGCAGAAAACTCGATGTTGAGTGGATTAGAAAGAAGGCTCCGGAGGTTTATAGAGACTTGGGGAATAGTGTTGAACACGCTGAAAGGTTTGCTAAAGCCATAAGGACTACGGATAAGTTTATAAAGAAGGCTTACTCCAAAACTGCTAAGATCTCTGCCTTAGCAAAGGGCGCGGGAATGATCTCTCCAAATCTTGCTACTATGTTATGCTTCGTTTTCACTTCCGCAAAATTTGAGGGTGGAGAGCTTTATGAGATCCTTAAAAGAGCTGTGAAGCCTTTGAATAGGCTTACAGTGGATGGGGATACCTCTACAAATGATACTGTGCTCCTAATCGCCACTGGAAGGGAGAGGGTCAATAGAGACGTTTTTGAGGAGGAACTTGAGAGGGTTTTTTACAATATTGCCAAACAGATAGCTAAAGACGGTGAGGGAGCAACAAAGGTTTTTGAGGTTTTTGTTAGGGGGGCTATGAGTGAGAGATCTGCAGAGATCGCAGCAAAGGCGGTTGCAAATTCATTGCTTGTAAAAACCGCGGTATTTGGATGCGATCCAAACTGGGGTAGAATAATTGCCTCTCTCGGCTACAGTGGTGCGGAGGTTGATGAAAAGATCACTGTAGCTTTTGAGAACGAAGAGAGGACTGTAGTTCTCGTAGATCGTGGTAAGATCTTGGAAAACGAGGATAAGGCACGAGAGATCATGAAAGGAGATTTCAGAATAATTGTCGATCTCCACAAAGGTAGCTTTGAGGATTACGCTATTGGCTGTGATCTAAGCTACGAATACGTTAAGATCAATTCAGAATACACAACTTGATCATAGCTCGATCATGTGAGCTTCCTTGACTACATTCAGCACCAGCATTGTATATGTTTTTTTAACACTCTTCATTCCCAAAAGCCTCTTAACAAACTCGTTGAGTCTTTCTCTGGTTTCGAATTTTGCAACGATCAGGATGTCGTATTCACCTGTTACATCATAAACCGCAGTAACACTTTTCTCCTTTGCGATCTCCTTCTCGATCTCAACGATCTGCCCACCTTCCGCGGTGATTCCTATGATCGCTGTAATGTCGTATCCAAGCGAGGAATAATCGAGAATTGGGATAAACTTTTTAATAATTCCTAAGTTCTTCATCTTGTTTATTCTATTGTAAACAGTTCCCTCAGCGACGCCAACTTTCTCTGCAATCTCTTTGAGACTTTTTCGTGCATCGCTTTGAAGTTCTTTAAGGATGCTCAAGTCGATCTCATCAATTTTTACCATACTTATCATGGTATTGTAGAATTTTTAAATCTTAGCCTTGACTTTGTAGGAGCGATGATGCTCTGCATTGATGAGAGGCTTGAAAGAGCTTTAAAGGAGATCGGAATAGAGAAACTGACGGATCTTCAGAAAAGAGCGTTTGAAGTAGTCCTGTCTGGTAAAAACACTATAGTAATGGCTCCTACCGGTAGCGGTAAGACTGAAGCGGTCATGATCCCAATTTTTCAGAGACTGCTCGAAAAGAGGGGAAGGGGAATTTGTGTTCTTTACATAACTCCATTAAGAGCTTTGAATAGAGATATGCTCAGAAGGATGAGAAAAATTGCGGAAATGCTCGATATTGGAATCAACGTCCGTCATGGAGACACGAAAGATAGCGAGAGAGCTAAACAAAGCAGAGAACCCCCTGAAATACTCATAACAACTCCAGAAACATTTCAGATACTATTTCTTGGGAGAAAGCTTAGAGATGCCCTGAGAAACGTGAAGTTCTTGGTTATAGATGAAATCCATGAGCTTATAGACAGTGAGAGGGGTGTTCAACTCTTTATAGGTATAGAGAGGTTAAGGGAGATCGCTAAATTCCAGCTAATAGCTCTCTCTGCCACTATAAGCAATCCTGAAAAAGTTTCTCAGATCATTGGAGGTGCTGAGATCGTAGCGGGAGATCTTGAGAAGGAGTATGAAATTAAAATTCTTTGCTCTGAAGATGAACTTTCGCTTATAAAGGAGCTTGTTGAGACGCACGGTTCAACTCTGATCTTCGTGAATACAAGACAGACCGCTGAGGTTATTGGAGTCCATCTGAAAAAGATCTTAGAAGTTGAAGTGCACCATGGAAGTCTCTCAAGGGAGGCAAGAATTTCCGCAGAGGAAAATTTTGCTAATAGGAAACTAAAAGCCTTAGTTTGCACTTCTTCGATGGAACTCGGGATCGATATCGGACACGTTAATGCGGTCATTCAGTATAGCAGTCCAAGGCAAGTGGTGAGATTGATCCAAAGGATAGGTAGAAGCGGACACGGACTTGGCAGAAGATCTTTTGGCTACATTGTTGCTAACACCTTTGATGACATAATGGAGTCTATTGCGATCATTGAGAGGGCTAAAGCGGAAATGCTTGAGGATCTTGAATTGCACGAGAAAAGTCTGGATGTTCTTGCAAACCAGATCTGCGCAATTGCAATAGAGTATGGGCGAATCTCTGCAGAGAAAGTCTATGAGATCATAAAAAGGTGTTACTTCTACAGAGATCTTAGTTTTGAAGAATTCTGCAATGTCTGCAGTTATCTCAACGATCTTTGGAGGATCTTCTACGATGGAAACGAGATCTCTGCAAGAAAAAGAACGAGAAAGTATTTCTACGACAACATCTCGATGATCATGGACGAAAAGAGCTTAAGAGTTGTCGATATAACTTCTGGAAGATCTATAGGCAATTTGGATGAAAGTTTTCTCTCGACTTTCGACGGTGAAGTCTTTGCGATGAAGGGTGAACTCTGGAGGATCTTGAGCATTGAGGACGTTGTAAAGGTCGAGCCTGTTGTTTCCGATGGAGAAGTCCCCTCTTGGATTGGAGAAGAAATTCCTGTGCCATTTGAAGTAGCACAGCTCGCAGGAAAGCTTAGAAAGTTCATTGCAGAAGGTAAGATCGATCTTGATGATTTAAAGAAATATGTTAATGAAAATGGAGCTAAAAAGATTCTGGAAAAGATCGAAGAGCAAAAAAAAGATTTTAAAATCCCGAGTCACGATCATGTGGTAATAGATGGCTCCGGAAAAGAAGTAGTAGTTAACGTTTGCTTTGGGCACAAGGCAAATGAAGCAATTGGCAGAATAATTGCTCTGGTTCTTTCATTGAGAAAGGGGACAAATGTCTCAGTGGAAGTCGATCCTTACAGGATAAAGCTCTCACCAGCAAATCCCAAAGAAGTCGAAGAAACAATTCTTAGTATAGATCCAAAAGACGTTTGGGTTTTGGCAGAAAGAGCGATTGTGGACACGAGATTGATGCAGTGGAAGATCCTGAAATCCGCAAGAAAATTCGGATTGTTTGAGAAAGACGAGGATCTTAGTAGGATCAATCTGAGAACTCTCGTTGTTAAGCTTAGAGATACTCCTGTTTATAAAGAGGCATTGAGAGAGATCTTCTCGGAGAGATTAGACTTAGAGAAAGCAAAGCTCTTTTTTGAAAAATTTGGAAAAGAGATCACTTTCAGTGTTTACGACAAATTCACACCGATCAGCCTTGAAGGTAGAGACAAAATTCCAGATCTCTTGATCACAAAGCCAAGTGGGGTAATTTTGAAAGCCTTTATTGAGAGAATAAAAGGAGAGATGTGCAGAGTTATCTGTGTAAACTGTGGAGCAATTTACAGGGAGGTTGCCAACAACTTGAATTTGAGGTGTATAAAGTGTGGAAGCTTTATGATCGCTGTTGTTAGCGATAGAAAGAATTATGAACCAAGTAGGGAAGAGTTGTTCAAGATCGCAAATCTTGTTATGAACTATGGTATTAGAGGCGTTTACGCAATGCTTACTTATGGTGTTGGCTTTGAAACTGCGAAGAGGGTGCTCTCAGGCTACTATACTTCCGAAGAGGAATTTTTCAAGGCTTTGCTTGAGGCTGAGAGAAGATATGTAAGGACAAGAAAATTCTGGGATTAGAAACCAAGCTCTTTTCTAAGCTTTTCAATCTCCTCCTCAAGTTTCTCCATTTCAATTAAGGGGAAATCCTTCTCTTTTACATTTGCGAGTTTCCAGAAGAGCCTTGCAATGATTGGCATCGTCTTCCCAGCGTATCCTGGGGCATATGGTAGAAGCTTTGATGCCAAATCGCCTATTTTTTCACACTGCTCTCTGCTCAGTTTGTCAATTCTAAGGCTTGCCTCTCCAATTATCGATATGGCTGAGCCAACTATTCTCTCCCGCATTGCGTAATATCTTGCAGACTCGCTCGTGATTCTGTGAACACCCATTTAGATCACCATCCACTTTCTGCCTTGATTGTATAAATATTTTTTTGAGAAATTGTTCATAAAAAGACTAATGAAGAGCCTGTCCAATAAAAATAAAAAATTTAAGTTTTTTAACTAAAACTATTAACATGCTTGAACTTGATCTTCCAACATGTAAAGCCCTAATCGATACTTCTATAGAGGGGATAGTAATTCTCAATAAGCAGGGAGATATTTTATACGCTAATGAAGTTTTTTGTAATTATTGTGGCTATTCTCGAGAGGAGATCCTGAATAGTAGTGTTTTAAAGCTAATTCATGAAGAAGATCTCGAGAAGGTTAGAGAGATCATAGAAAGAGGCTTTAAAGGAGATTGGGTCTTTGATGAGTTTAGGTATAAAACAAAATACGGAGAAGTTAGATGGGCTTCGGGCATATTTAGACCTCTGGAAATTGGTGGAGAAGTTTACGGAGTTGGAAATTACGTAGATTTAACTGAGACAAAGAACTTATTAAGAGATCTTGAAGAGAGTGAGAAGTTTTATCGGGAATTGATCGAGGGATCTGCTGCACCCATGTATATTATTCAGAATGGCAAATTCGTGTTTGTGAACAAAAAACTCGAAGAACTCTCAGGTTACTCCCGAGAAGAGCTTTTCAACATGAATCCCTTTGATCTAGTTCACCCAGCGGATAGAGAGTCCGTCTTTAAGAAATACATTGAAAGAGAGAGGGGTTTGAAAGGAGAGGAAAACTATAGCTATAGAGTTGTTGGAAGGGGTCGTTCGGGGTGGTTCTCAATAGTGGCAAGGAGGATCATGTTTAAGGGATCACCAGCGGTTTATGTTACAGGTTTTGATTCAACAAGACTTTACAATCTGAACGAGGAGCTTAGAAAAGTAAATGAATTACTCAAACTTGTGATCAGGAAATTAAAAGAGAACATAGACGCAATGGAACATTTAGTGGACGGAATAAGAAACCCTTTAGCCAATTTACTTGGGTATGTAGAACTATTTGGAGATGAGGAAGTAAAAGAGAAAGTCTTAGAGCAAGTTAGACGGATAGATGAGATCGTCAATAAAATTGATCAAGAATGGATCAATTCCGAAAAAGCTATGGAAACTTTAAAGAGTTTCGAGAACCAATCGAACTGGAGAGGTATATAGCTCACCAATCTTTATAAACATAAAGAGCGATGAGCTTCGCGAATAAGCGGGGGTTGCCGAGTGGAAAAGGCGCAAGGCTTAAGACCTTGTCCCGTAGGGGTCCGCGGGTTCAAATCCCGCCCCCCGCATAGCTAATTAGGACTAAAACAGGCAATATGTGGTTCTTGAAGCTTTTTAAAAGATGTTAAACGAAAAAAGAGATCTTGAAGACGTTTTTCTTCAGCCATTCTTGGGCGTCTTTATCAAGGGTCAGATGCAAACCACTTAAAGCGGTTCGTTTGACTTTCTGATCCTTCTAATGACTTTTTACCGTGTCCAACCAATGTTTTTGTGCTCATGATTTTTTGTTGTTTTCTTTTTTATAAAATACAGGTAGAGTTAGGCGTCTTAAATTAATTGCCATGTAACACCAAGTAACAGTCCAAAAGCTTGCATTTCAGCTTTAAATTCAATAGAATTTTTCTTAGCATCAAAAAACTTTTATTGAGGCTTTAATATATAAAAATCCACATAAAACTTCAAGGCAAAACTACCCGCTCATTGAGATTTTAAAGTAAATATTTTAAATTTTTCCTACTCTTTAGCATTATGACCTTAGAGATCAAAAAAGAGCGGATCATAGTCATCTCAACCCTCCTTCTCAGTCTTTTCATTCGCATACACGTCCTTTATAATCCCCTACTCTTCTTCGATGAAAGTGCCCATGCTGCAATAGTAGTAACAGTCCCCGAAGGCTACAAATACGATCCCGCTTTCCATGGTCCACTACACTATTACACCGTCGCCCCGGTTTTGAAAGCCTTCGGGGAAAGCGAGTTTACATTGAGGATAGTTCCAGCAATACTTGGAGTTCTATTTGTTGCCTCGATCTTTCTCTACAAAAGATATCTCGGAAATAAAGCCTATATCGCAGCCCTATTCATCGCAATTTCTCCGCTAATTGTTAACTACTCCCGCTTCTACAGAGAAGACGTCTACGTTCTTCTCTTCACTTCTCTTGGGCTCTATTTCTTCTTACGCTACCTTGAATTCGAAAAAAGCTGGAAAGAGGTAAAGTTCGACAAAGCTACTCTTCACTTTGTATTATTTGCGATCTTCATGGCTCTTTTTGCGACAGTGAAAGAAACCTTCTACGTATTTGCATTTTTCATGGTGCTTTACGGAGTCTTGGTGATTAAAAAGCTCAGGATCTCCGATCTGCTTATTGCCTCCATGGTCTTTTTCGCAATCTATCTAACCCTTTTCTCAGTTTTCTGGAGAGACAACATTCTCAGCTTCGAAAGCTTTCCCATGGTAAAGGCTGTGAGCTACTGGTATGGTCAGCATGTTGAACAAAGAATAAGGGGTCCTCCTCACTACTACCTCCTTTTACTCCTCCTCTACAACGCTCCCGCTCTGGTCCTTGCTTTATTTGCAATTTACAATTTCTGCCGTGGTAAAGAAGGGGACGAATTCACAAGGCTCTTCATCTACCTGTTCTTCGCAAATCTGGCATTTTTCAGCTACATGCAGGAAAAACTACCGTGGCTTGTTGTTCATATCGAGTTCCCCATGCTCCTCTTAGCTTCAAAAGTTGTAGGAAGAAAGGGGTTTGTCATAACCGCTCTTTTCATGCTCTATGGCTGTATTGCGATCAACTTCATCAACCCGATTAACTACGCTGAACCCGGGCTTTATCTGGCAACAAACTACGAAGTCAGAGATCTCGCATTAAAACTCAGCGGGAATGAGACGGTTTACTTCTTAATGGAAGCAGGCGAGGCATGGCCAGCGGTATGGTATGTTAAACACTACACTGGAAAGTATCCCTACATACTGGAGAACTGTGAAAAAGTCTCCGCAGACGTGATCGTTGCAAACGAGAGTTGTGCCTTCAAATTAGGGCCATATGGTGAGAAGATCGTCGTAAGGTGCTATAACCTCTGGGCAGAGGAAAAAACATGGCTCGATCCCGGAATAGTTCAGAAACTACCGAGCTTTCTGCTCTTAAGAACTCCACTTTCAGATACCACGACTTGTCTGAACTATGTGGTTTTTAGAGAATGATCCACTTTCGACTATAGGTTTTTAATAGACTAATAAAAAAATTTATTTAACTCCATAAAACTTCTCCCGGAATTTCAGAGCGACATTTACAAGGCTTATAAGCACTGGAACTTCAATGAGTGGACCAATGACTGTTGCGAAAGCCTGATCGCTGTGTATTCCCCATATTGCAATAGCAACCGCTATTGCCAGCTCGAAGTCGTTGCTTGCAGCTGTGAATGAAACCGCAGTAGTCTTCGGATAATCAACGCCGAGCTTGTAGGCTATGAAGAAAGTTGCAAACCACATGATCAGGAAGTAAAGCGCTAAGGGAATTGCAACTCTCAAAACGTTGTAAGGCAGTTCGACGATGTATTCTCCTTTGAGCGAGAACATGACCACGATCGTGAAAAGCAAAGCTGTTGGAGTTATAGGGCTGATCTTAGGAGCTAAGAAATTCTCAAACCAGTCCTTCCCCTTAAGTCTGAAGCTTGTATACCTCGTTACAACTCCCGCGATGAAGGGGATGCCAAGGTAAATGAAAACGGTTTTTGCAGCATCTACTATGCTCACCTCCGCTTCAACACCTTCAACAAGACCAAGTTTAGTCAAAGCGAGCGTTATAAAGAGGTAGATGTAGACTGCGTAGAATAGGATCTGGAATACTGCGTTGAAAGCTACTAAGCCCACTGCAAGTTCTCTGTCCCCCTCAGCCAGCTCGTTCCAAACGATGACCATTGCAATGCATCTCGCAAGTCCAACAAGGATCACGCCAATCATGAACTCGGGCAAATCGCGAAGCAAAGCTATTGCGAGAAGAAACATCACAATTGGCCCAACGATCCAGTTCTGAGTTAAAGAGAGTCCGAGGAGCTTTAAATTTCGAAAAACCTTGCCCATTTCCTCATACTTGACTTTGGCAAGCGGGGGATACATCATTAAGATCAAACCGATCGCTATTGGAATAGAAGTCGTGTCTATGCTCATCGCAGAAAGGATTTCAGAGATCTCTGGATAAACATAGCCCAAAGCTATGCCGAGGAATATTGCGAGAAAGATCCAAATTGTAAGATATTTCTCGATCAAACTAAGCTCTCTTTTTTCCATTTAGTCACCTCCAAAGATCGCTTTTAGCGTTGGAGAGAGTCTTTCAACCGCAATTTTTTCGATCACTTCCGCCCTCATTAAGATCATACAGCAAACTTTTCCATTCTCCTCGCATGCTGAAAGAATTGCAAGTTTGTCTCCAGCTTTGAGCTCGGCCTTCTCACGAAGTTCTTTTGGCAAAACAATTTGTCCTCGTTGATCTATGGTTACGATCTCTTCGAGCTTACAAATTCTGCATTGCATGTGTTCAGTTTTTTCCGTATTTTTAAAATTTTCTGAATTTTCTGAAATTTACCTTTTCTCAAACGAGACCTCCGCTGAAAATCTCTCCTCATTCTTGGCTATCTTCTCTCTTACAGCTTTTTCGAGATCTAAGCCAGCTATGTCGCATAGAAAGAGCAGGTAGATAAGGATATCTGCAACCTCATCCGCTATTTCTGACCTCCTCTTCTCAAGAACGTTCTTTTCCTCCTCGAGATCCCTTGTCCATTGAAATAGCTCGAGAAGTTCGCAAGCTTCGATTGCAATTGAGATTGCAAGATTCTTTGGCGTGTGGAACTTAAGCCAGTCTCTTTTATCCCTGAATTGCCTCAAATCTTCTAAAATGCTTTCAAGATCCATGATCTGTGCTCTGCTGAGGAGCTTAAAAAGGATTGGGAAATTCTTTAAATCCCAACTTAAGATTTTAAAAGGATGAGAGAATTCATCGAAGAGAAAATAAGGGAAATAAGAGAAACTGTTGGGAGCAAAAAGGCAATTATAGCCCTTTCTGGCGGAGTTGACAGCTCAACCGCTGCAATTCTTGCTCATAAGGCGATTGGGGATAAACTCTATGCTGTATTCGTAAACACTGGACTTTTAAGGAAGGGTGAGCCCGAGTTCGTCGTTAAAACCTTTAAAGAAGACTTTGGGTTGAATTTGATTTATGTCGATGCCCAGAAAAGATTTTTCGATGCACTTAGAGGTATTGTGGATCCAGAACAGAAGAGAAAGGTTATAGGAAAGGTTTTCATAGATCTGTTTGAAGAAGTTGCCAAGGACATCGGAGCAGAGTTCTTGATCCAAGGCACAATTGCTCCCGACTGGATCGAAAGTAAAGGAGGAATAAAGAGTCATCACAACGTTGGAGGATTGCCGGAAAGGCTGAATTTGAAGATAATTGAACCTTTGAGAGATCTATACAAAGACGAAGTAAGGGAGCTTGCAAAGGAGCTTGGATTGCCTGAAAAGATCTACAGAAGGATGCCTTTCCCCGGCCCGGGACTCGCTGCGAGGGTCGTTGGTGAAGTTACTCCGGAGAAGGTGAGGATCGTAAGAGAAGCGAATGCGATCGTAGAAGAAGAGATCGAAAAAGCCCAACTAAAGCCCTGGCAGGCTTTTGCTGTGCTATTGGGCGTTAAAACGGTAGGTGTTCAGGGTGATATAAGGGCTTATAAAGAGACGATCGCACTTAGAGTAGTAGAAAGCCTCGATGGAATGACTGCAAATGCAATGAACGTGCCATTTGAAGTTCTGCAAAGGATTGCCTTCAGAATTGTAAGCGAAATTCCCGAAGTTGGAAGAGTTTTGTATGATGTGACTAATAAACCGCCAGCAACGATCGAGTTCGAGTGATATGATCCTCGTCCTTGAGAATTATGGTCAGTATACGCACAGGATCTGGAGAACGCTAAGAGAGATTGGTGCAAAAGCTGAAATCATAGCAAACACGACAACGATCGAGGAAATAAAAGCAAAGAAACCCTCAGGGATAATATTTAGCGGTGGTCCAACGCTTGAAAGAGCGGGGAATTGCTGGAAGATCCTCGAAAGATATGAGGAATTCGGGATCCCAATACTCGGCATCTGCTTAGGACATCAGCTGATTGCAAAGCATTTCGGTGGAGTGGTTGATAGAGGAAACAAGGCTGAATACAGCCTCGTGGAAGTCGAGATCATTGAAGAGAACGAGATCTTCAAAGGGCTACCGAAAAGGCTTAGAGTTTGGGCAAGCCACATGGATGAGGTTAAAAAGCTCCCAGAGGGCTTTGAATTGCTTGCACGAAGCGAATTTTGCGAAGTCGAAGCCATGAGGCACAAATCTTTGCCGATCTACGGCATTCAGTTCCATCCTGAGGTTGCTCACACGGAGAAGGGTAAGGAAATCTACAGGAACTTTGTTTCGATTTGCAAAAGCTAAGGCTTTAGCTCTTTAATTTCGCTTTGTTTGCTGAGCACTTTGCGCTTTTCAACTGCAGTTGTGATTCTGAGCCTATGAATTGATAGGAAAATTGAAAACCAGAAGAATATGAAGAATGGGTAGAGTTTGAGCATTTCTGGCAAAACTTCTCTCCATTTCTCTATCGTAAACATTCCTTTGGCAAGCAGCACTCCAGCTACCATTCCAAAAACCAATCCGGGAATCATCGACACCTTTTTTGCAGT
>JASFYH010000023.1 GCA_030055595.1 Archaeoglobales archaeon
GCGTTGCTGGAGGCTGTTCTGCGCAACCAAGGAACGCTATAACCAAGATCAACCCTAAACCCAATACAACCTTTTTCGAATCCATGATATTGTTCATTATTTTGTGGTATTTAAAATTTTTGGTTCTACATCTTTGATCTGCTATTTTTCATGAGTATTGTGAGCAATTGCCTTTTAGGAGTTTATTCTGATCTCTTGGTCTCATAAAATAATTGCAGATCAATTATTGCAGATCAAACTCGACTGAGTCAAGCTAAGAGTTGGAGCAGCATTAATTCAGAGAGTGTAATGATCGCCAGAGCCTCATAGATCGAGAAACTCTGACGATCTCTAAAGAAAGCTCTATGCGTCTGAGTGTTTAAATATCTGAGTTCAATATAAACTCCTCTATGTGTTTTCTGACAAGCTCAGGCTCTTCAAGCTGGACCCAGTGCCCACATTCCGGGAAATACTTTATAGAGTATGGAGCTTCAATGAATTCCTCCATGTTCAATATTAAATCTTTTGAGATCGCCACGTCTTTTTCTCCCCAAATCACCAAGGTGGGCACTTTGATCTTTGGAAAGACTACCGCTTTCTCTGAAAAAATTATATTTGGATTTAGATTTGCTCTATAGTAATTCAATGCAGAAGTTAAAGCTCCCGATTTGGACCAAGCATCAACGTATAGCCTTAGATCTTCTTCTGTAAGCAGATCTCTTTTGACAAAAGATTGAACGAGCATGTTTTTAAGAAGGGCAAACTCATTTCGACTCAAGATCTTCTCTGGCATGTTCGCCATCTGGAAAAAGAAGACATACCAGCTTTTTTGCAACTGCCTTAGCGAATTCTTAGTTCGAGTCATATAGGCTTTAGGATGAGGCGCATTTAGAATTACCAGCTTCTCAACAGCTTGCGGATTAAAAGCGGTGAGAGCCCAGCTGATGATCCCGCCCCAGTCATGCCCTACAACCACTGCATGCTCTTCGCCGAGAGCTTTAATAAGTCCCAAAATGTCTTTGGCGAGAAGATCCAATCGATAATTCTCAACACCTTCCGGCTTGTCCGTCTCGTTGTAACCCCTTAAGTCTGGAGCGACGACACGAAAATGCTTAGCCAGTCCTGGAATCTGAAAACGCCAGACATACCAGAAGTCCGGAAAACCATGTAACAAAAGCAATAGTTTTCCTTTTCCCTGCGTTACATAATGCATTTTTATTCCATTGACTTTGACATATTCGTGTTTTAACGTTTCGTTCATTAAGATCACCTTGTCTTAGGATACCATTTACCCAAGGAATAAAAGATTTGCGGAAAATTTTAAATTTAAAGGGTTTTAAAATTAAAAAATTCGGATTGGAGCTAAAAAACGGGCCCGGCGGGATTTGAACCCGCGACCTGCAGCTTAGGAGGCTGCCGCCATATCCGTGCTAGGCTACGAGCCCTTTTAAGGTGAATGTTCATTAGCCTTATGAGTTTTTTGGTTCTGTCCTTGTCTCATATTCCCAAAAAACATATGCTACATAGAGGATCACAAAGGCGGAGAGCATAGTCAAGAGATTTAAAAGCCAGTCCATAGAGAATTCCGATTCAAAAGGTCTTGGATGAAGTGGAGATAGAAATCCTACAAAATAGCTAAAAGGAACCGTGATAAAGGCTATAATGAGATAAATCGACGAAATACGAGCCTTATCGTCTTCAACAATGTTTCTAAGAGAGAAATAGACCGCATAGACGAAGAGAAGCAAGAGAACAATGACCTCTCTGATCTCGAACCAGTTGAAATAAGAGCCCCATGTTACCTTCGCCCAGATCGCACCGCTCAAAAATGCTGCGATAGACATTGAGAAGCCATACTTTGCAGAAATATTAGCCAATCTGTCTTTATTCAGATCAGAACTTCTTAAATATAAGATCGCGGAAACGAAAGAAACACCAAAAGCTACATAAGCTGTTATTGCTGAAGGAACATGGAAAAAGACGATCCTGTAGCTTTCTATTTTCGCTGGCAATGTATAAGCGTTGTAAGTTCCATATAGGAGCAAGATAAAGCCTACCAAGAGAACCATTTTTGTAAGCTTGCTCATGAAATAAGTTATCAAGAAGATTAAAAAGTTTTTTTAACTAAAAGAGGACAAACATTAATGGAAGTAAGACTGATCTTCGTAATGCTTTCAGCCTTCTTTTTATTCTCTGCCTACTTTGGATACCTTATTGCAGATCTATTTCCTGAGCTTGCTAAAAAAGAGATCGAGTCGATCCAAGAATTTTTAAAAGACTTTGCGTCAAACAAGAATTCGCCTGTTTTGATCTTCCTGCTCATATTAGTAAACAACTCGGTAAAATCCTTCATTGCAATGCTTCTTGGCATCTTTTTTGGAGTCATCCCCCTACTATTCCTCTTTATCAATGGAATCGTGATCGGGATCCTTGCAAAGATCGTCGGTGAAAAGATTGGGCTTGGTGTGTTTCTTCTACTCCTCCTTCCTCACGGAATTCTCGAAATTCCTGCAGTTATTTTGGCTTGTAGTTATGGTTTCTGGCTCGGAATTGAGTTTTTGAAAGACAGAAAGACGATCCGTGGAAAATTGAAATACTCTATAAATAGATTTCTTAAAGTTGTTCTACCAATGCTAATAATTGCTGCCTTCGTAGAGACCGCCCTGATCATTCTAACTTGACTTGCTCCAGTCCTCTCAAATCATATATATCCATACCCTTTGCGTAAATATCTTCATCTACTCTATATCCTTTCCCAGTCTCTCCAAGATCTCCAAGTCTGAAAAATCTCCACTTTTTTCTTGGCAATTTTAAAGCTATAAATTCCTGAGCTCCAAAGACTTCAGAGAACTTTTTAAGCTTTTCAATTTCTTCTTCAGACACGTAAAGGGGCAAAGAGGTTCTCATCTTCACTTCGATCGCCAAAAACTTCTCACCATCTCCCGCAACTATGTCAGGACACGGAAAATGCGAAACCCCGCTCCCAGCAACTCTAACTGCAGCAAAACCGTGTTTCCATAGCTCCTCGATTAGATCCCTTTCAAAACGTGTGCCCTTGCTTTTCATCAAATCCCAAGTGATTTTTAAAGTTATTTACTTTACGCTCTTTGAGAGAAAACATGATATATTAGCTTGCCAAATTCTCTATATGAAGATCGGGGAAGTTATGACAAAAAAAGTTGTTATAGTAGACTACAACACAAAGGTTATAGAGGTATGCAAGATCATGGGCGAAAAGAGGATCGGAAGCGTTGTAGTATCAAAAGAAGGAAAACCCTACGGAATATTCACAGAAAGAGATTTACTTTCGAAGGTTTTGCTTTCAGGAAGCCTTGAGGAGGAAGTTGGTAAATATTCCTCCTCGCCTTTGATCGTTGTCTCTCCAGACTACGACGTGAGAGAAGCAGCAAGAATAATGGCAGATCTAAAGATCAGAAGACTTCTTGTAATAGAAGGAGATGAATTGAAGGGAATCTTCACCGCTTCAGATCTTGTGCGTATATTGGGTAGGTGAAATTTATGGAAGAGATCAAATGTATTATTTGCGAGAAAGAGATGAAGTTGAAGGATCGTGAGCGAAATTGGAGAGAGTGCTACTTTTGTAAAAAACCTGTATGCTTCGAAGACCTTCGCTATGTGGGAGTTTGGAGAAAAGGAATGTATAACGAATTTATAGAAGTTGTGCCAGTCTGCAAAAACTGTAAGCCAAAGAAGTGGAGGTAAATCGTGGAATTTGAAAGAATTCTTTTCAAGGACAAGATCGGAAGAGAGATCGTCATAAGGGCTTACGAGAACAAGGATCATGAGGCTCTCGTGGATATGTATACAAATTATAGCCCTGAAGACCGTTCTCTTGGGCTACCACCTGTTGGAAGAAAGGCTATAGAGAACTGGATTAGCTACCTCGAAAAAAGAGGTTTTTCTATTGTTGCAGAGCACAATAATAAGATCGTTGGGCATTTGGCGATCGTTGAAGATGAAAAAGATCCAAAGGTTGTGGATCTTGCGATCTATTTAGCAAAAGAATACCAAAATCAAGGAATAGGGACGCAAATGGTAAAGGCGATCATAGATCTTGCAAAAAAAAGAGGATATAAGAAGATCACACTCGTCACAGACCGCCTTAACTGGAGAGCCATAAGAGTGTATAAAAAGTGCGGTTTCAACACGGTGCTTGCAAGCTATGAGCTTTATATGGAACTTCCACTGAATTCATAGACCAAGATAACTGATAAGACGATCTACGCAGACATTTTCCTCGACAAGCT
Source organism: Archaeoglobales archaeon (assembly GCA_030055595.1). GTDB lineage: Archaea > Halobacteriota > Archaeoglobi > Archaeoglobales > Archaeoglobaceae > WYZ-LMO2. Next base: position 4,248 of record JASFYH010000023.1, read on the forward strand.
TCTTCATATTTTTGAGCTTTTCTTCATTCATTCTAATCCTTCCAAATTTTTCCTGAATTCTTGAAATTGTCGTAGCGGTGTCCTCTTTGCCGAGCAAGATCGCTACTCCGTGCTGTTCAGCGAGGCTTAAAATTTGGCTTGTGGGCTCCAAGTTTCCGGTAGCGACGATACACTTAGCTCCACTTTCTATTGCAAGCGCGATTAGATCACTTCTATCCCCGCCCGTGATCAAGGCATAGTTTCTCGCAGATCTGAGATATGAAAGGGCGGTTTCAGCTTTCATCGCCCCAACAAGGATCTGTTCCACGATCTCATCTTTCTCTGGCTTTACGAGGTATCCACTTCTCAAAAGTTCTGCGATCTCGCTAACATTCAAACCAGTTAATTTTATGTCCTTTGGAATTGATCCGATCAACTCAATGCCATTTTTCTTAAACACACTCTCCGAAATTAGATCTATGTAAGACCTCTTATAACCAACCACTTGATTAAGTATGGCTTTCTGAAGTTTCTCTTCAAAAAATCTCTTCGCAAATAAGATCTCATCTATTACGAAGTCGCTTGAAAATTTTGAGACCATTAAAACTTTTGAATCGAGGAGTCTTGCCAAATGAACGTCGCAGATACCCAAAGAAGCCCCAATTAAATAACTATGGGATCCCTCTATGAGCACAACTTCTCTGTCTGATTGCCTCTCAAAGCTCTCAAGGATCTGTCTTCTCAGCTTTGAAGGATCTTCTGAGATTACAAAATCGATGTAGGGACGATCAAGAACGACCGCACAAGTATTTTCAACTCCGAGAATTTTCTCTGCAAGTAAGGCATCCTCATCATAAATTCGGTCTCCAACTCTAACCGCATTTATTCCAAAGGCTTTAAAATATCCAACATTATAGCCTTTTTCTCTCAGAATGAGAGCCAGAGACAATGCTATACCACTTTTTCCTGAAAATGTCTCCGTCGATGAGATCATCAGCTTTCTCATTTTCTCACCTCCAAAAGCATACGAAAATCAACCGCTACACATCCTTTTTCAAAAACCTTCAAGGGATTGATCTCCATTTCAGAGATAGGATAATCCATACTCAGCTGTGAAAATCTCAATATTGCATCCGCTAAGCCATCAATATCAAGCATTTTTTCCCCCCTAATTCCCTTTAGTAATGCATAGGATTTAACACTTTTTATCATTTCGTAAGCATCCTTTCTGCTCAGGGGGGCTATTCTGAAAGCGAGATCCTTGAAGACTTCCACGTAGAGCCCGCCAAGCCCGAACATCAAAATATTACCGAATTGTGGATCTTTTTTCATTCCTAAGATCACTTCTCTACCTCCTCTGACCATCTCTTGAACAAGCACACCTTCGATCCTTGCTTCGGGTATGTAGCTCTCAACTTTCGAAATTATCTCGTAAAAACTGCTCTTAACTTCCTCTTTACCAACATTAAGCTTTAAAGCTCCGAGATCACTCTTGTGAATAACATCTGGAGACACGATCTTCATCGCTACTGGGTATCCAATTCTTTCAGCAATCTCCTCCGCTTCATCTGCGGTCTTAGCAATTCCCCAACGTGCAGTGGGAATTTTATAGCATTCAAGAAGTTTCATGCCTTCGACTCCAACGAACTTCGCTCCCGCTCTCTCGAACTCTGCAAAGATCCGATCCGCCCGTTCTTTATCGACATTGAATTTAACGAGCTCTTTCTCAGTGAAATCAAAATTTAAATATCGATCTACTGCACGAATAGCCCTAACCGCTCTCGTTGGATCAAAGAAGTTTGGAATCTGATTCTCTACAAGAATCTCCTCGCTTTTTTCGTCAATTCCCATAAAACAGCAATAAACAGATTTTTGAATTGATCTTACCTTTTCAACTGCCTTTCTGAAATTGATCTGTGCAGTTGGAGCAAGGATCGCTACTATTGAGCCAACATTTCTATCTCTGGCTATGATCTCCAAGGCTTTCGAAAATCTCTCTGTGTCCGCATCTCCCAAAATATCCACAGGGTTGTAGAAATTGGCTGAAGGAGGTAAAATTCTCTTAAGTTCCTCCACAGTCCCAAAACCGAGCTCTGAAAGCTTTAGACCATAGAGCTCTACAGCGTCTGAAGCCATAACTCCTGGACCACCAGAATTAGTCAATATAGCGATGTCGCCAACGCTTCTATTCTTTGAAAGAGCAAATGCGAAGTCAAAAAACTCCTCAACCGTTTCCGCAATTATAATCCCGCTCTGTTCAAAGGCGGTTTTGTATACCTCATAACTACCCGCAAGGCTTCCTGTATGGCTCGATGCTGCCTTAGCACCACTCTCTGTTTTTCCCGCCTTCATAACAACGATCGGTTTTTTCTTCGAAACCTCTCTTGCAACCTCAATAAATCTTTGTCCATCTTGGATTCCTTCAACGTAGAGCATGATCACTTCCGTAGCGGGATCGTTTGCCAGAAAGCCCAAGAAGTCCGCCTCAGTGAGAATAGCCTTGTTGCCCAAGCTTAAGATCTTGCTGAACCCAAATTTTGCCTTCTGTGCCCACGAAATCACCGCCAGTATAAAGGCTCCTGACTGGCTAAGAAATGCAACTTTTCCAAATTTTGGCATGATCTCGCTGAATGTCGCATTCAAGCCGATCTCCGCATTGATCATTCCCAAGCAATTTGGACCGAGCAAATTCATTTTGTATTTTCTTGCAACCTCAACCAATTTCCTTTCAAGCTTCGATCCTTCTACTCCCACTTCCTTAAACCCGCCTGAGATCACGACCACGTTTCCAATCCCTCTAATCCCGCAATCCTCAACAACCTCGGCAACAAATTTTGCCGGTATCGCAATGACCGCAAGATCTACAGTTTCCGGAATTGAAAGAACTGAAGGATAACATTTCAAGCCATCAATTTCCTTGTATTTCGGATTCACAGCATAAAATTCGCCTCTAAAATTCTTCAAATTTCTCAAAAGAACGTTTCCAACCTTTCCACTCTCCGGAGAGGCTCCAACCAATGCGACGTTCTTGGGATAAAAAAAAGATTCCATCGAACTTGGCTTTGCTTTACAATTTTTAAAAGTTTTCTGGATTATAGTTTTGATATTACATTTTTATAAGAAAAGCTTTTTGTTCTCAAATAAGACGAATGATATGCTCGAAGTTCCTGAGAAGGTCTTGTTTGAAACCAACGTATACACGATCGAAAACGATCTGAAGGCAAAGGCGGGAAAAGTTCGGATCACTGAAGATCGGATCTTGTTTGAAAGCAAAGACGACGTAAAGATCGTTTATATTTCAAGCGTTAGAACGATCAAAATCCGCAAAGAAGAGCGTTGGGGTTTTTTAATAGCTGGGGCAATATTTCTAATTGCTTCCGTCATTCTGTATTCCTTCGCTTTCGGAATTGATTCCTTCTTTTCTGCAATTCTGTTCTTTGTTGCTCCAACAACGATGCTCGGAATCAGTCTAATTCTCGTTTACTGGTGGTGGCTGACCCGATCGAATGTCCTAATCCTCTCAATGGATTTTGGAAAGGACATAGGAATTAGAAGCAGTAACTTCAAAGATCTTGTTGAAATAGCAAATGCAATAGAGCTTGTTAGAATCGGAGCGGTGAGAAGACTACCAAAAAAAGTTGAAGAATCTAAAACTTTAAGTTATCTATAAAAACCAATCTTTTTGGAATTGGCGGATGAGTGGACATAAATTCCTGAATTGGAGAAACTTTTTCTTTCTTCAATCTTTCGACGTCCATTCTCGTCAAGGGTTCTGCAACCGCATTAACGATAGCATAAATGAAAAGCGTCCTGAATCTACTTTCAGCGATCTCAGCCCTGACTGAAGGATATCTGTAGTAGAAGTAGTGTATTTTTGCCAAGCTTCTCTGCATAGCTTCTTTACCCGCAACAAAAACCCCCTCAGTGTCTGCAAAGTATTCCCTAAGTCTGCTGAATGCCAATACCAAGACCTGAATAACGAAAGAGACGATCACTGCAACGATGCCCACAATCGCAAGTTGTCCGCCCCTTCTATCGCCTGCTGAAGATCTAATTAGCATGTAACCCAAGTAAAAGATTATTGAGGGTAGCAAACCGAGAAGGAGCATGAAGAGGTTGTCTTTGTGTTTGTGATGTCCTATTTCATGCCCGATCACTGCCATAAGTTCGTCTCTCGAAAGCATGTTGATCAAGGTATCAGAAACCGCAACGAATTTCCCTGTTAAAAAGTTCCCATAAGCAAATGCATTCGGTGGGCTATGAACAACAACCGCTTTTGGAGCTTTAACTCTGAGCATCGCAGAAACCTCGTTTACGAGTCTCTGCAATTCTTCACTCTTTTTTGCTCCATAGCTCATGTTTATGATGTAAGGAGATAGCAAATAGATCAGGACATTTATGGCTACGAGGAAGATTATAAGGGCATAGAAGTCTATGTAAACTTCTGTAACCGCCAAGATCAAGTAGATTATGCCCGCAGACATTCCGAGTATGAGAACGAGCAGTAGAAACATGGAAGTATATAGCGAAAACTTCCCAGCAACTCTACCCGCTACTTTTGGTGCAACGGTGCTTGCTAAGGCAAACATTACAAGGTATCCGAGGATTGCTAAGAGCCAGTAGACCGGATCAAAGATCAGGAACATGTTAAAGCTTAGGTTCTGCTGTTAAAAAGCATTTCGGATTTTTCTTAAAAATTATACTAATATTATATTAAAATCAAAAATTTCATTATTACTTCAATCTCCAAAGGTTATCACCGGGCTCGTTCCAATTCTCTTAGCCCCCATATTCCGCAGAGTAGGCTTAAGAAACTTCACTTTTGCCCTATCCACTATTATGTGCACCGCAGCAGCTCCTTTTGCAAGTGGAGAGATCGTTGGATCAAATCCCTCTGAAGTCAGGTATTCAAGGATCTTCTCCAAATCCTCTTTTTCAGGCACGTTGAAGTATAAACTAACCAGATTTTTCGACTCTATTACCTCCTTTATATCTGTGAGTAAATTTTCAAGCACAATTCTCTTCTCTTTCTCCTTCAGAGACTCTTTATTGGCTATAAAAACCGACTTTACCTGATCGTTCAGCACGTCTATGATCCTGCACTTATTCTCCTTCAAAGTCGTTCCAAATTCTGTAACCTCTATAATTAAGTCCGCCTCCGGAATTGGTGGCAGTAAAGAGGCTTCAGTTTTTCCAATCGGATCGAAGATAACTGCGTTCAAATTCTTCTTCTTAGCATACTCCCTCGCTATCTCTGGAAACTCAGAGGCAATTAATACTTTTTTGTCTCCTACAACAGCTTTAAAGTCCATAATGCTCCTTACATCGGGATAAACTTCTTCTGAAACTGCTACAACGAGTTTTGTAGGACGAAGAGGTAAGTAATCCAATACAACAACGTTTTGAAGTTCCATCTTTAGTTTCCAATTCTCAAGAATGTCCCCTCCTGTAATCGCCCCATCTCCTTTTCCCAGCTCGATATACAGAGGCATGATCTGTGGCCTAACCTGTTTGAAAACGAGCATAGGGTGATCTACATCGATCAGATAGCCTCTCTCACTCTTTCCAAGTTTGTATCCCGCAGTGACCAGCGCATCCCAGATCGGTTTTTCAAGATGACCGTCCGGGAAGTATACTTTAACGAGCATATTAGTCATGCAACCTGCTTTTTAAAAAGGTTTCACTCAAACTCTCCAATCGCAATGTTCGTCGCAAAAGATATTGCTGAGACGCCAAACTGTAGGCAGAACTCGATTGCAGAGCTTAATATAGCAGCTTTTGACACGACAAGCGGTATTCTCGCATTTGCACATTTTTCAACGATCTCTCTCGAAATTCTGCCGGAAAGCACAAGAAAAGAGTCCTTAAGATCTGTTCCGTTCAGTAAAGCCAAACCAATTGCCTTGTCAACTGCGTTATGCCTTCCGACGTCGTAAGCCCTATAAAATCTTTCCTTCGCCATCACAACCGCGACATGGTATCCACGGGTTTTTTTGTATTCTTCGATGTCTAAAAGTGAAAGGGATCTTTTTAGCTCTTCTATTTTATACCTTTTGCGTAGCTCGATCTTCGGAGGATTTTTATTTTCTAAGAATCCAAAAAATCTCTCAGCAATTCCACGAGAGTTTTTGGACACTTCTATTACGATCTTTTCCCCATGGAGATCTACTCTGATCTCTTCCAACGAATTTGCAATACCTTCCGAGATCAGAAACCCAACCGCAAGCTCCCTTAGCATTGTTGGTGTGCAAAGCTTTTTGTAGACTTTTCCATTGATCACAAACTCCACTTCTTTTTCTATTGCAATTTCCAGAGGTTTGTCAAATTCTTTGAGCACAGATCAAGTGAACCATGGAATTTTTAAGTTTACCTTATTTTATCCTTTGATGAACTCAACCAACTTAAGCGTCTCGGAGAGAAGACCAATAATTGCTCAAAAGACCTATTGAACAGGATTTTCGCATTTTTTGCGGTATTTGCAGAATGTAAGTTCAGGAAGACCGAAAAGGAGAACCACAAGGGGAATGAGAATTATAGCACCATGGTTTGATGTCGAAGTCCTCAACTGTCTAAAAAACGTCCCAAACGCCTTAAATTTAACCAAAATTCTTCTAAAAGCTTCAGAAGCGAATAAAGTTAGTATTCTTCATACGCCAACAAGTGAGCCAGGGCCCGGATTTGAACCGGGGTCAGCGGATCTGCAGTCCGCCGCATAGCCTCTCTGCCACCCTGGCATAAAAATTGTTGACTTCTAACTTAAAAAAATTTTGGTTTTTATGAAGTCAAATCAAGTTCAACGACTTCTCCCTTTAACACCTGAGTTTCGGACACTGTCAGTGTCTTGGTAACATTTCCAGCCTTAAAGCTGTATGGTGTCAATGGAGTTGTTTCGTAGCCTGAGTCATGGGAATAAGGCAATGTGACTTCGTAAGTTCCATTCACGACTTCAACTTTCTTGTAGTATTCAAAAGTTCTCCCTTGGTTCGTCTTTATCGTTGCATTCACTTCAACAAATCCCGAATTCGCATTGCCTTTAACTGTCACTCCTTTGACTCTCTCGAAGATCTTAACATAGCCTGTTGCGTTTAGATCTACTGGAATTCCGGTTTCGTTTTGATATAAGTTCTTATAAACAAACTTGATCAGGATTTCCTGAGCGGAAAAGCTCGGAGAGACGCCATGTCTGGCTCTCTGTATTGAATCCTGCAATGCGATCTCTATGGGGCTATAAATTCCAAGATAACCTGAATAGACTTTCCATTCATCGCTTGGCTCACTTTCATAAACAAGACGATAATGAGAAAGCCCTGAGCCGTCAAGCATGTGCAGTTTTGCTTCCATGCTATTATAGTAAGCCTCGGTTGGCACTCTGAGTGGAACAAAGGAGTTTGGAGGGATCTGATAAGGATGACCGATCCCCAGCATTCCTTGAGGAGTTAGGTAGAGATAGCCGTCGTAATACTTTGTGTAGGCAAGCTCAAGATCGCCTTCTGCCCATGTTGCCATTGCGTAGAATTTTCCAGTAGCCATTTCGATATCGCTGACGACATAGCGAACATTCAGCTGATCCGCAACCCATTCAGCGTAGCTTTCATTTGAAGTAACAAAGAATGGTGCCGCCCCGGGAATGTTGTCGTAGAAATTGCCTATCCCTTGCTGGAATGGATTTGCTACCGCCATTCTCTTGCCAATAACAAGGATCCAGTGCCCATAGTCCCACCAGCTTATAACTCCGTAGGTTTCGAATGGATAATCGTATTTCTCGCCAAGCTCTCCGGGGGTATAAAGTTGGTAATAGTATTCTTCGTAACCGTTGTCAGGAGTATTGTTCCCCAGCCAAACCATTGTATCGAACCACTGCTTGTTGATAACCCCCGCACCTTTACTCTGCATATCCGCCATTGAATAAGTGGGATAAATGGCTAAAATACCCATAATAACAGCCAAAGCAACTCTAAAGTAGCTAAGATTCATTTTTCCTTTTTTCTTTGTTTTTTCCTGTCCAAATACTCTATAAAAATGAAGCTTCTCAAAGATCAGATCCAAGGTAAGTCCAGCATAGACAGCAGAAACTGCTGCGAAGTAATAAGCAAATCTGTTCTGTCCACATAAAGCTATAAAGAGTGCAATCGCCCAAATAAAGATCGTTAGATTTTTAAGCTCTTTATTTTTATAAATTTGAAATGCTACTAATATGATCGCCGGAATTGCAAAGAAGAACGTCATTCCGAAGTGGTAATAAGCCGGGAAAAGCGTAAGATCTCCGCCCTGGGTAAAGAATGGGTGAACTTCTCCGATCGTTAAAGCACCGCCTTTCGGCTGTAGATAACCAGTTATAGTGCCAACAGTATAAGACAGCTCAGGAAATATGTATGAGACCAAGATCAAGCCGACAATTGCAAGCAAGATCAATGCGGTTTCTTTACCGATCTTAACAATCTTTTCGATCTTGCCGAATTTTAGGTCGAACTGCCAAAGGAATAGGGTTGAAATGGCATAGAACGCAAGCATCGACAACTGCATTGGCGAATACCACACAGGACTACTCGGAGCGTTGAATGAAAATGGTAAATAAACTAATATTGCAAAGAGAAAGTAAACAAATGTCAACCTAAATGTGCTCTCGGAGATCTTGATCTTGAAGACTAAAGCGAGAAATAAAACCGAGATTAGCAAAAGACCCAAAGTGAATCCCGCTGCCCAGCTCAGAATATACATTCCAAAGCTTACTCCACCAAAGATCGCACATAGTAAGCTTTTTCTGTTCCATTCTCCTTTCGAGATCAGAATGAAAAATCCAAGAGCTAAGCACATCCAGAAAACTTCCCAGATGTGGTGATCGTTGAAGCTCAACATGCTTCTATGCAAAAACTGCCCGGGAATGATCGAGATCATAAATGCGGAGATCATTGCTATGCGATCGTTAAAAGCGACCCTTGCAAGGAAGAATACTGCAAAGATCGTTAAAATACCGCCAATTGCTGGAATAAACACAAGAACGCTTCTCAAAGCTTCACCACTTGTTGCACCGATTAGCATAGCAATAAATGCGCTAAGGTAAACAAGAAAAGGACCAAAATGGGTGTAAGTGCCGAAAGGATACTGAGTCATCGGATCGAACCAAATTCTTGAGGGAAAGTTGTGAATACAGTTTTCTATGAGTCTGTAGTAATACCATGGATCGTTCTCGCTCAGAAGGGCTGTGAATGTAAATACACTGTCCCAAGGATTAAGAATCCTTATTTTAAAAGCTAATAGCACTGGTATCAGCAATATTAGAAAGTATAGCTTTTTTCTAAGATTTTGCATGACTGTGAGTTTAGCATTCTATTAATAGATTTTGCGGTTCCGAAGCCAACCAACATCTTATTAAATTCTAAAAATTAACCCGGATCATGGAAATTTCCCAGCTAAGAAGAAAAATTAAGGAGAAGTATTACCCATTAGATCAGAAAAGCAGTCCTCTATTCTTACTTTCAGTCCTATTTGAGGAAGTTGGAGAGCTTTCTGAAGCGGTAAGGAAAAAAGACAAAGAAAGTATAGAAGAAGAGCTCTGCGACGTCCTTTTTATGGTGCTAAGCTTGGCAAACTACTTCGAAGTTGATCTCGAGAATAGGCTTGTTGAGAAATACATCAAGAGCGATCCAAGTGGGAAATGGGATCTCGAACAATAGCTTAATAACCTCCACCACCTAAAAAAATACATGTTATTCAGAGACTTTGCAGAATTTTGCGAAAGTATTGAGAGTATTTCCTCAACGCTTGAGCTGACCGCAAAGATCTCTGAGTTTATAAAAAGTTTGGAGGACAACGATCTTTACAATGTTGTTCTTTTTATAATGGGGAAGATCTATCCTCCATGGGAAGAAAGAGAACTTGGAGTTGGAATTGGACTGCTCTATGAAGTTTTAGAGAACGTAAGCGGACTAAAGAAGGAAAAAATAGAGGACATGATAAGAGAGTTGGGTGATCTTGGACTTGTAAGTGAAAAAATAATTGCTGGTAGGGTTATGCTAACTCTTGAAGCGGAGGAGCTGAGCATTAAAAGAGTTAGGGAGATCTTTGACGAGGTTTCGGCTTTGGTTGGAGAAGGGAGCAGAAAGAAAAAGATCTTGCTTTTGACCGGTCTCTACGGTAATTCTTCTCCGATCGAGGCTAAATATTTGACTAGGCTGATCATGAATGAGATGCGTCTTGGCGTTGGAGAGGGTATTGTTAGAGACGCAATAGCGAGAGCGTTTGAAGTTAGCGAAGAGCTCGTTGAGAGAGCCTACATGATCACAAATGATCTCGGAAGAGTTGCGGTTATAGCGAAAAATAGCGGAAAAGAGGGGTTAGAGGGGATCAAGATCAAACTGCACATCCCAGTTAGAATGATGTTGGCTCAGGTTGCTGAAAGTTTTGATGAAGCTATTGAGGAAATGGGAGAAGTTGCTGTGGAGTGGAAGTTTGATGGAAGCAGAGTCCAGATCCATTATGGAAACGGTGAGCTTAGGATCTACTCAAGAAGACTCGAAAATGTAACCAATGCTTTGCCCGAGATCGTTGAAGAAGTTAAAAAGTTCATTCGCGAGGGAGTGATAATTGACGGAGAAGTAATAGCGGTAAAAGATGGAAAGCCAATGCCTTTTCAGCACGTTCTAAGAAGGTTTAGAAGAAAACACGGTGTTTCGAAGATGGTCGAGAAGATCCCGCTTCAGTTCCACGCATTTGACATTCTCTACATGGAAGGGGAATTGATCGACAAAATGTTGATAGAAAGAAGAAAGATTCTCGAATCTGTCATTTCTGAGTCAGAAAAGATCAAGATCGCCAAACAGATCGTCACGAGAGATAAGGAAGAAATTGAGAGAGTTTTCAACGACGCCATAAACGCGGGACACGAAGGTGTGATGCTCAAAAATCCAAAATCACCTTATACGCCCGGAAAGAGGGGGAAAAACTGGTTAAAGCTCAAGTCAGTAATGGAGACACTTGATCTTGCTGTAGTCGGCGGTGAGTGGGGCGAAGGTAAAAGAAGTCACCTGATCAGCTCATATGAACTTGCATGCATGGATGAAACGACTGGAAATTTGCTCAAAGTAGGTAGAGTTGCCACGGGATTTACAGATGAGGATCTTGAAGAGCTTACAGAGATCTTTAAGCAGATCATAGTGTTCCACGAGGGGAAAAGAGTGGAATTTCAGCCAAAATATGTTTTCGAAGTGGCATATCAAGAGATCCAGAAAAGCCCAAAATATGAAAGTGGCTACGCTCTCAGGTTTCCAAGATTCATAAGACTAAGAGATGATAAAGACTTAAGCGAGGCGGATACGATCAGTAGAATCGAAGAACTTTATCGGATGCAATCTAAAAAAGCTTAATCCCGCTCCTTTTTGAGACCATCGCCAGCAGCCCCAAATTTCCAACGATCATCGGATCTCCTTTCAATTCTTCATAACCCCCAATCCAAGCGTTTGGACCTGTCGACAGAATGCTTCTGAGGTCTAAAACTTCTCTAATGTAGCAACCGTGACCATTTTCAGACAAAACATATTCGTTTGTTATTTCTCCCCTCAGAAACTTCTCAAAAAACTCTCTTGTATATTCTGCTCCTTTTTCTCTGAAGACACTTGTATGATGCTCAACAATTGCCTTGATCTCCCAGTCCCTATCGATTACCGCAGCGGTTGTGTGGGAGTTTCCAAAGTTTATGAGCAGTGCGGGAAGCTTGGAAAAATTAGCCAGACCAGAGATCGCTGCGAACGAAGTATCTGTTACAAATACCTCGCCCTCACAGAAGTCCTTTATCGACTTCATAGCATCAAACATCCTGTTGAACTCTACAGGCAAATCTCTTTCGCTGAAAAGCATTCTTTCAAGATATTTCTCCCTTTCAATTATTCTCCTAAACATTTTGAACCTGAAAATTCTATTGCTTTCATTCGGAGCGAACCCATGATCTTGAACCGCAACTGCGAAAAGCTGAGGAATAGTATAGCCAATTTGTTCAATTAAGTAGGAAAAGAATTCCATGTCCACATCCGCTGTTTTTATTTTTAAGGCATCAGAATTATCAGTTATTATAACACCCATTTCTCTAACTTTTTCAAGATTGTCCGCAAAAGTTAACGCAGATCTCTGCGTTGCGAAAACTCTAAATCCTTTCTCAACGTGCTTCTTAACCGCTCTCGTTATCGCTCCTCCTCCCATCGTGTAGCCGTAAAGGAATAAGTCCTGATTTGCTCTCTCAATTTTTCCAGCAATGATCCTCGTTGGAGAAGGCAGAATGGCTTTTGGGCAATTTCTAAGGTTTTTTTCTGCAAATAGTAAAAAGTCCTGAGTTGTTGAGCCGACATCGAGAGTGAAGAGAGTATCCATAAAGAGAGCAATCCAAGAACTAAATAAGCTTTGTCAAATCTCTAAGAAACGCTGAAAAATCCAAATTAGAGAAATAAGCAAACGAAGCGATTCCAAGCAGAAGCACTGCAGTATTTATTGCAGTATTGTTGGACTTAAAAAGCTTCAGGGCGTATTTTTTCTTTGAGAATGGATAAAGAGGGGCAAATTTTTGCAGAGTTAAAAGATCTGCAATTATGTGTGCAAGGATGCTTAACAGGACTAAAAAAGCAAGCCAAAAGTTCCTTGAGAACATGAAAACTCCTATTGCCACAAGAGAGGCAAAAGTTATGTTATGAGTATATTTTCTGTGTTCAAGCCTTAGCACGAGGTCTATATCAGGAGAAATAGTCAGGGCGACTGCAATAAGAATTGAATTCAGATCGAATTTTGCTAAAAGTGGAGAAAGAATTAAAAGGGCTAAACCGATGTGCCCTAGTCTATTCATATAAAAATTTTATATTTTACCCTTAAGTAGCTCAGCACCTTTCTCAATTATTATTTTCGTGTCTGTTGGCAGTTTCATCGAAGCCCTTCTGAAGGCTTCCTTTGCAAAATCGAAATGCTCGGGCTTAACCCAGATCGACATGAGCTTCGTTCCGGGCTTTACCTGTGCCGCTCTACCAACTGGACGACCATAAGCTGCTCTCATTCCCTGAGAAACTCTGTCCGCTCCCGCTCCGACTGCCATTTTATGCTCCCTTAAAACTTGGTGAGGAAAGATTCGAACCTTCAGCTTGTAGTTGCTCGAACCAGCGGATTTTGCGATGAACTTATTTGCAATAACTCTCGCAGCTTCGAGAGCATTATCTCTAATCTGAACGGCATCTTTAGCTACAAGTGTGAGCATTACAGGAAAATCCGCCTGTAAATTACCCATATCGAACATCTTTATCCTTGTCCCAGGTGCACCGTCAATGTATTCAGTCCTAGTGTATGGTCTCTTTACTCTCCTCCACATCCTCGCTGGTTTTCTTGCCATGGAGTCCAAATTCTATGTGTGTAAATAAAATTTTTGCCCCTTGGACTAGCTCATAGTTAAATGCTAATAAACAAACACCTATACACTATAATGAAAAATCTTTTATTCTTGAAGGTTGAAAATTTTAGCATGGCAACAGGGTTCAGAATAAAGAAGAGCCCATTCAAAACAACAAAAGAACAGAGGGGGATCTTTGAGCTCATAAGAAGAAGTGCAAGAGGAGAATGGCTCGATGAAGAAGCTTCAAGGAATCTCTCTAAAAGGCTCATGCAAGAATTTAAACCCCCTGAAGGATGGTATAAGGTTGAAGAGTATCCCATTTACTCGAGATTCATTTTTGCAAGCGCCCACATATTATATAACGATGAAGCAAATGAATATGCCTACGCAATTAATGAACCACCCTTAAAGAAGGAAGAAGAACCACTCGTGAAAGATCTCGTGAGAAAACTCGAATACTACGTTATAAAACCAGAAGAGATCTGGGATAAGTTCTTGGCACTCAGAGGTAAAGTGAACAAGATCCTCGATGATTTTAGGATTAAGAAAGAGGGCTCGGATTATCTTCGACTGCTCTACCACATAATGAAGAGAACAATTCTCTACGATCGAATAACTCCCCTAATGTTCGATCCCAACATTGAAGATATCTCCTGCAACGGCTACAGAAAGCCGATCTACGTTTTCCACCGCTCATATACGAACTTGAGAACGAACGTAGCTTTTGAAGATGAAGATGAGCTTGACTCATTCGTGATCAACCTTGC
>JASFYH010000024.1 GCA_030055595.1 Archaeoglobales archaeon
TTCAAGCCTCTGAAGAGCCTTATCAAGCAGTTTCTCATCTCTAAGCTCAATGGCGGACTTAACTACAGTCAGATCGTTCATTATGTCGTGCCTGAGCATTTTAGAGAGCAGAGAGAAGTATTCGTTTACTCTTCTTAGCTCTTCATTTGCCCTTTGGAGCTCAGTCGTGTCAAGAGTTGTTGTGTAAACCGCAGGCTTCCCCTTGTATTCGATCCTTTGCGATCTTCCTGTGACCCATCTAAGCTCTCCATGCCTTAAGATCCTCCAAGTATAAGTCTCCCTCTCTCTAAGCCCCTCCTCTCTCTCCATGTATCTCTTCCGCACAACCTCACGATCCGCGGGGTGAACGATCTCAAATGGATCCGAATTCATGAATGCCTCTACAGAAGGAAATCCCGCCCCAATCGCAGCACTTCTATTTGCAAAAACAATTTTTCCATTCTGAACAATGTAAATTCCCGCAAAGCTCCTGTCGACAAGCATTCTGTAAAACTCCTCGCTCTCCTTCAGCTTTCTCTCGAGTTTCTTCTGCAGTGTTATGTCGATGTAGTTACCGACCGCATAGCCTTTGTTTTTATAGATAAAGGGTCTGTAAAGTCCCAAGACGTGCCTCACTTTACCGTCTTTAGTTATATATCTGAAATCCTCTATAAGGGTCTCTCCCTGCTTTACCCGATCTCCTGCATTTTTGGCTCTCTCGAGATCTTCAGGATGAACCATGTCGTAAATGCTCATTCCCAGTAACTCTTCCTTGGAATAACCACTCGCAATTGAAAAAATTTCGTTAACGTAAAGAAATTTCTCACTAATGTCTGTGACGTAAACCCCTGTGAGCATGTTGTCTACAATGCTCTTCCAAAAATTAGCGTCCCATTCATGCATATGATGATAATGAGCACAGAAATATATAAGTTTTTCGAAAAAGAAATGAATAAATCAAGCGAGAGACGAGACTAAAAGGTGATCACCGTAAGCTTTGATCTTGAGGATAAGAGGATCAGGAGGAGCTATGCATCCGCCCGTTTTCCATCTGAGCAAAAGGGAAACATTTTCTACGACTCCGAGATCTTTCCGAATCTAAAATTTGCTGAAGAAATGCCTAAGGCTCTCGAATGTCTACATGCTGTTGTAGCATTCAGACCTTCACATATACTTCTATCGAGGGACGTTTTAGGAGGAAAACCCTTATACTACAATGCCAATGGCATTTCTTCTTATCGCTCTAATCTTGAAATGCCTAAGGAAGTTCTACCGGGGGAAATTCTGAAAATAGGCTATGAAGGAGAAATTCTACAAAGGAGAACTTTTTCATTTGAGGAAGTGATGAAAATAGAAGACAAAAGTTTAGAGGAGATCGAGGAAGAGATCGAAAAAGAGCTTACCAGTTTAAAGATTCGGAATTATTGTATTGCCTTTTCAGGGGGCATAGACTCAACTTTGCTTGCAAGCCTTTATGATCTACCGCTGATCTGTATAACTGCGAGCGACAACGAAGAAGAATGGGCGAGAAAGGTGGCAAATGAAGTTTCCAGAGATCTTGAAATTCGGAGAATTGGAGAGGAAGAGATTAAGAGAGCATACTATGAAGTTCCAGGGATCATCGAGGATTCAAATTTCCTACAGCTTTCAATTGCTATTCCAGTTCACTTAACGATGAAACTTGCTAAGGAACTTGGATATGAAGGAGTTTTAATGGGTCAGGGAGCGGATGAGCTTTTTGGAGGCTACAAAAGATACGAGAAATTAAGTGGCGAAGTGCTCGAAAAAGCATTACTGGAAGATCTGAAAAATATAGGGGCTAAAAATCTCGTCAGAGATACAAAGATCTCCTATTTCAATGAAATAAAGCTCATTTTGCCGTATCTAAACTGGAAAATCATAAAAAATTGTCTAAACATTCCATCAGAAATGAAAGTCAAATGGATCGAGGGAAAGTGTGTGAGGAAATATTTTTTAAGAAAGATCGCTGAGAAACATCTCCCGGGGGAAGTAGTATGGAGAGAGAAAAAGGCAATACAGTATTCTACAGGAGTGGCAAGGATTTTGAGAAAGCTTGGCTGTTCACAGACTGGGAAGGACCTTGGATCTTGAACGATTTTGCATACGAGCTATGCTTGGCGGTTTTCAACAACGATAGATTCTTTAGAAAGCTAAGCGAATATGATGACTATTTGTTCTATGTAGCCAAAAAAGAAGGGTATGAAGCGGGATATACTCTAAAGCTTCTAACTCCGTTCTTATCCGCTTTTGGTGTTAAGAAGTCCATAATAGATGATTTAATAAATTCGGCAATCTTTGTTCAAGATGCTAAGAGGGCGGGAGAAGAAATTTTAAAGAATTTTGAGCCCATTGTGGTTTCTACCGCCTATCAGGAATTTGTTTCAGAGACCGCAAAAAAAATAGGTTTCAATATTGTGCATGGAAGTGAACTTGAGCTCTCCATGAGCCTTAATGGATCTCTTAAAAGGGAATTGCTTGGGAGTGTTGAGGTAATAGCGTCTCTAAGGGAAGAAGAGCTATACGAATTTCTTAACATGGTTATGTCTAAGCTTTGGGATCAGATCGCAAAGTTAAATGTGATCGGGGCGAAGGAAAAAGCTGAGATCCTTGAAAAGTATGAACCAGAAGCTCCCATAGTTATTGGGGATAGTATAACAGACTGCAAAATGTTTGAAAAAGCCAAAGAGCTTGGTGGAGTTGCAATTGCATTTAATGGGAACAAATATGCGTTGGAGAAGGCAGACATAGCTATAGTGAGTCGCTCTGCAATGAGCACCGCCGTGGTTGCCAAAATTCTCTTGGATGGAAAAATGAACCTTGAGGCACTGAGATCCCAGAGAGATCTGGGAGGAGCGAAAGTATATATAATGAACGAATCCGATTTTGAAGATGTGCTTGAGAGTTCAATGAGAATGAGAGTAAAGCTTAGGGGCTCTGTTGGAAGTTTGGGGTGATAGTTTGAAAGCTGTCGGGATTTTAGGTTCTCCGAGAAAGGATGGAAATTGCTCTAAGATGCTTCGTGCCTGTTTGGAAGAACTTTCCACTGCCGGGTTTGATTCGGAGCTTTTCTATCTTCAGGAGAAGAGGATCAAATACTGCTTGGGCTGTGGAACTTGCCTAAGGGAGGAGGAATGTCATATCAAGGACGACATGGTTGAGCTTAGAGATCAGGTCAAGAAAGCTGATGCTTTAATACTCGCTTCTCCAGTTTATTTTCTGAATGTTAGTGCACAGATCAAGTGCTTCATCGATAGGATGGTAGCCTTTGGGCATAGACCAAGGTTGAAGGGCTATGGTGGAGCAATTGTAAGCTATGCGGGTGTTGGAGACCCAGATTTGGTTGCAAACTATCTCAACAGGATCTTGAAAACTTGGGGAATTTGGCCAGTAGGCTATGCGGTAGGCTTTGGTGTCCTTCCGGGAGAGATAAATACGGAAGATCTGGAAAAAGCCAGAGATCTCGGAAGAAGGGTTGCTAATGCATTTAAAGAGGGTTTAAAACCAGAGATCAAAGAAGAGGACTTAATTTTAAGGAATCAGTTGATAAAACTTATAACAAACTACAAGGATTTTATGAAGGCGGATTATGAATTCTGGAGGAGTAGAATGCGATAAAAAAGTCAGATGCAACCTGTTGGTCTCGGTAATCCGGCAATTCTACAAGCGTCTTTAGCTGGACCCTGTGGGAATAGTTTGTAGATATACTGCAGATCCACGTGGGGTCCTAATTCTTTTTTAGCCTGTTTAACGAGCATTCTTACTGGCGGAGCAACGCCATACTTGATGTAGTATGTTCTCAGATATTTTATGATCTTCCAGTGTTCTTCTGTTAGCTCCAGTGGTTGTGAATTAAAGCGAGGGTCTTTTGCTAATAATATTGCAATTTCCTCACTCCACTGCTCCCAATCCTGTAGAAAACCGTCCTCATCAAGTCTGAGCCTTTTACCCCTTATTTCTAACTCCAGCATTGGATCACCAATTTTTCTTCCAGTTCACTCTAAATATATGCCTTGCGATTTTGGTCAAAAATAGCATTCACGCCCTCGATATCTTTTTCTGATTTTTAGAAGATAGGGAGACAACTCTTTCACATTATACGCAAGGTATTCTGTTTTTGTATTGTAAAATAGAATTCAAAGCGGTTGCTCAGAAAAGATCCCTTTCTTTTTCGTCAATCTTCTGCTACCGCAAAAAGGGCAGTAGAGGTTGGGAATATGCAATGGAGCGGAATAGCTTGTCGTTCTCTTCACATCCAAATCAAACTCTGAGCCACATCTTGCGCAGTAGATATTCTCTATTTTGGTCATAATAAAAATTAGTTTTGAGCTTTAAATCTTTTTTCAAGAATTGCTGTTACGAAGAAAACAGCAAAGGACACAAGAAGAACCCAAACGCTTACAGGAACTCCGAGGGTTGCTTTTGTATAGTACATCGCTACCGCTGTCGAAAATCCCACTATGAGAGTTAGAGAAGCGGAAATCTTATCACCTATTTTGTAGTGGAAAAGTCCGAAGATGAGTGGTAGCTGGCAAAGAAGAATCGTAGAGCTCATAACCGCTAAGTCAACTATGTAATTTGGTTTTTGAATGGCAAAAATTGCAATTGCCGAGGTTATTAGTAGAACAAATACCCTTCCAGCCAAAACACTTCTGTTTCGAAGTAGATCTTTCGAAAACATCGAAGAAAGCGTTAGCACAATCGAGTTTGCAGTGGTGATCGCTGCTGCGAATATACTTATAGCTATTGCTACTCCAAGCCATTCTGGGATCATATTTATAAACGTCGGAGTAACGAGATCCCTGTTCGAAACTCTTGGAAAAACTCCTTCTTCGGTAAGAAGCCTGATTTGAAGTCCTAAGAGAGTGACGAGAATAGTATAAAAGAGCCCAAAGAGACCGAAAAGGACAACCATTCTCCTTAAACTTTTCTCGTCTTTCGGAATAAAGATCCTTTGCACCACCTGCGGATTCGTCAAGGCAAAGAAGAACCATGGAAGAGTGTAGGAAATGAAGGTAATCGGAGTCCAAAAGGAATTCGGAACGTATAAAAGTTCTCCGAGCTTTGAAAAATCTGTCTTAGCGGGAAGCATGGAAGAAGCATAGAATACCGCCAGAATTGCCATAGAAAGCATGAAAAGCCCAAAGACTGCATCAGTCCATGCAACGCTCCTTAGTCCTCCAAGAAGAGCCCAGAGAGCGATTATAACTGCTGAAATCATTACTCCCGCTTCAAAGCTCATGGAATTACCAAGCAGAAAAGATATGCCGACGAATTGAATTGAAGTGTATGGAATTAAAGCTATTGCAACCACAACAGCCATGATCTTTGCAGTAGTCTCTCCGTATTTGCTCGCAATAAGATCTCCCGGAGTCACTAAGCCTTTTTCTTTGCCCATTTTCCAGATCTTTGGAGCGTAGTATGAAAGAAGCAAAAGCGTGCCTACAAGATAGAAAAGCTCAAACCCAAGAGCTCCAACTCCCGAGAGGTAAGTCAAGCCGACAAGACCGACCATCATGAAAGCTGAATAGGTTGTTGCAGCGTAGGTTAATGCGGACACAACTCCACTAACATTTCTGCCAGCAATGTAGTAATCCTCGTCTGTAAACACCTTCTTTTTTGCGAGAATCGCTATTACTGTCCCTATGATCAAGTAGCTCAGTAAAGCGTAAAGCATCAACATCTTACCACCTCGAAAACGCTATGTAGCTCAGGTAACCTGCCGAAACGAGACACCAATAGATGTAGGTCGTCAAGTCTACACTTTTTATCGCTACAAATGGAATGCACATTGCTAAAACCACGATCAAACCCTCTAAAGCCTTCATCGAACGATCGTTCGATATTCGCTATAAAAGTTTATCGGTCTAATTTATTAAAATTAATATGGTAAGGGTATCTAAATGTGTGCAACACCCACAAGTTCTGTTAGCTTGCATTTATTCGCTCTTAAAAATGCTATCAAGCTCTCCTTTATGCTGTAAAACACTCTTTTGCTGTAATAAACTGCAGAGCCGATCTGCACAGCTTTTGCGCCAGCCATTATGAATTCCAGAGCATCTTCGAAATTTGTGATGCCACCACAGCCAATTATTGGAACTTCAAGAACTTTGTATAGGTCATAGACCGCCTTCAAAGCTATAGGCTTTATTGCTCTTCCGCTTACCCCTCCCGTTATATTGCTTAAAACGGGTTTTTTGGAAATTATGTCGATCTTCATTCCCGGGAGTGTGTTTGAGATCGCAATCGCATCAATTCCAGCTTTTTCGAGCTCTTTTGCAAGTTTAATGTAATCGTGCATCACAGAGATCTTTGCAATAACAGGTTTTTCCGTTGATTTCTTCGTTGCCTTGACGATCTCACAGGAAAGCTCAAGATCTTTTCCAATTTCCATTCCCGCCCCCTTTACATGGGGACAGCTCAAATTTAGCTCGAAAGCATCCGCAATTTCAAAAATCTCAGTCAGTTTTGAAAATTCCTCAGGACTTTTTCCGTAAAGGCTTATAATTAAAGGACAGGCTCTATTAAAACTCTTAAGCTCTTCTGAAAAGATCTTTGCCGGAGGAGAAGCTAAACCAACCGCATTGAGCAAACCACACTTCCAGTTTATAACTGTCGGGTTCTTGTAGCCCTCTCTGCCCTCAATGCTCACAGATTTTGTCACAACCGCTCCGACGTCTTTAGCTATTTCGTTTAGAGAAGAAGAATGACTACCGAGGACTCCACTTGCAAGTATAAGCGGATTTTTGAGTTGGAGACCGCAAAGCTCAATTTCAAGCATACTTCAAAGAATTTTTTGAAGTTATAAGTTTGTCGATCGAGAACGAAAGATTAATATAACTCCTCACACTTTTTAGCAAAAAACGAAAAAGGAGGGATAGGAATGGCAGAGAATTCGGTGTTTGTTGGGAACAAGCCTGTAATGAATTACGTGCTTGCGGTGTTGACGCAGTTCAACAGTGGTGCTTCAGAGGTTTCGGTGAAGGCTCGTGGTAGAGCGATAAGCAGGGCGGTAGACGTAGCAGAGATCGTCAGAAAGCGCTTCTTGCCCGATGTAGATGTGAAGGATATAAAGATCTCAACCGAGCAGGTCAGCAGTGAGCAGGGGACTGCAAACGTCTCCGCAATTGAGATTACCCTTTACAGAAAGTAAATTTTTATTTTATTTTAATGATTTTTGAAATTCTCGCTTTTGGTCATTCGAATATAACTGCAAAGCATAGGACTACTTTTGAGATCACAAAAGATCAGGAGATCTCGAAGAGGGCGGACTGCGTCATTGGAGTTAAAGCCAGTAAGAGCATTTCTGAAATTCCGCAAGAGGCAAAAAAGCTTATAAGAGCGGGAGCAAAGGTTGAAATTGAGATCTCTTTGCCAGACTATGGAATTAAGGATCATGCGGTTGGCTTCGGCGATCAAAGGCTTAGTTTTACCCATGCAAAGGACATTGTAATTAGAAAGAGCAAATTCACATGCGGAAGGACTTTGCTGATCTCAGCTGATAAATCAGCTTTTGAGCTAAGCAGAGAACTTGTAGAGCTTTTAAAGGATAAAAAAACAGAGTTACTTCTTCTTTTTAAGGTTAAAGGCTAAATACGTTAGCGCTGAAGCAATAAGTCCAGGAACCACTGGGTAAGTGAAGAACTTCGGATAGAAGTAGATCTGCCAGACTATGCAAACCGCAACCGCAACGATCATTGAAGCAACAACCGCCTTCGAATTTACGCTCTTTGAGTAGAGCAGAGCTAAGAGTGGGATAAGAAATGCGGAAGTTATCACGGAAAAGCTGACTCCAACGATCCCGACGATTATGTCAGGAGGATTTACTGCGAATGCAACTGGGAGCAGAGCAAAGAGAACCACTGAGAGCCTTGTTAACTTTAAGGCACTTGAATCTGAGATCTTCCTGAAATTCTGAAGCAGATCTCTGACAAGAGCGGTAGCGGAGACATGCACGAGCGAGTTTATTGTAGACATCGCTGCAGCTATTATTGCAGTCAGAAGCAAGGCGTTAACTCCAACGGGAAGCGTTTTCATTGCTATATATGGCACAACTCTGTCAACGTCTTTCAAAAACGTCGGAATTTGATCTTTGGGAATTAAAAGCCAGCCAAAGGGACCGATGCTGAAGACGCAGATCGCAAATATGCCAATGATTATTGGAGTCAGGATCATTCCATAGCCAATTACCCTTTGATCCCTCGCAGCGATGAATCTAACGACAAGCTGTGGGCTCGAAAGCTGGGCTATGCTTATTGCAAATGTTAGGCTCAGCACAAACGGCACAACCATTCCCGCATTCACAACTGGCGGTGGACCGAGCTTTCCAAATTCAAAAAGCTCCGGCTTAACTTCCGAAAGTTTTTCCAGAGCTTCAAAGCCACCGCAGATGTATAGCACAGAAATGAATAGCACAATGGCTCCAAAGAACATTATTACTCCCTGAATTATGTCTGTTGTAACAACCGCCCTGAAACCGCCGATCGCGGTGTAGAGAGTAACGATCACCGCAGTTATGATAAGTGCGTCTACGTAGCTTATAGAAAGCATCGTCTGTAGCAGATTTCCCGCTCCCTTATAGATCGAGACCATGTAGAATTCGAAGAAGAAGAGTATTATGAGAGCACAGATAACCTGAGCGGTTTTTCCGAATGATCTTCCAAAAAGCTCAGGAATCGTCATTACTCCATGCTGATCCGCGAGCCTCTTCATTGGTGGTGCTATGAGAAGCCATGCAAGGATCGCAAATAGGATATGGAAGAAGATCAGAAATGCAGACCACTGAAAGCCCAGCAGGAAGCCAGTCCCACCACCGCCAAGAAACGCAGCGGTGCTGAAGTATGTGGCAAAGAATGAAAAGCTTACCGCAAGAGCTCCAAGTTTCTTGCCAGCGATGTAGAAATCTGGTAAATTCTTTGTTCTGCGATACTCATAGAAACCAATCGCTACCATCAAAACCAAGTATGCTACAAAAACTTCGAGGATCATAGCATTCTCCTCGCTCTGCGAACCGCAATTATTATCCCAACAAGTATAAGAAATACAGATGCTCCATAAACCGTTTCGATTATCATAATCTCACCAACCTCCTCGCCTTTCCTTCAAATCTTTCGAGAGTTCCTTTGCTAAGAACAACAAGTTCGGGATTTATTCCAATAAACTCCCTGAAGTCTTTACTCAATTTCGGTAAAATGGAATTCTCACCTTCAAGAAGAATTCTAATTTCAGAGCCTACTTCGATTTTATACTGTGTAATTCCGTAGCTTGCAAGAATTCTCTCAACATCGCTTGGATAAAACTTTGCTCCGCTATGTATGATCATGTCATCTGTGCGACCTTTAATCCTTTTGAGAGTCATATGCTCAATTCCGCACTCGCAACGCTCAATAGCTACGATCTCCGAAACCTCGCCACTTCTGTATCTAATGAGGGGCATCGCTTCTCTGTTTATTGCCGTGTAAACTATTTCGCCTTCTTCACCTTCGCCTAGCGTTTCACCAGTTTTCGGATCAACCACTTCGACAATGTAGTTGTCTTCCCACATGTGCAGACCTTTGCGAAGTGGACACTCGAAGCCAACCGTGCCTACACCGCCCATCTCTGTAAGTCCGGGGATGTCATAAGTTCTTGCTTCAAAAAGCTCTTCAATTCTTTTTCTAAGCTCTTCACTCCAAGGTTCCGCTCCAAGGAGCATTTTCTCAACGGGTAAATCTGAAGGCTTGTAGCCAAGCTCTTCAGCGACTTCTGCAATTCTTAGCGGATAGCTTGCTGTTGCACAAAGCACCGTGGTGCCAAAGTCGAGCATGAAGCGAATCTGGTTCCTTGTATTTCCCGCTCCAATAGGGATTACAAAGGCGTTGATTGCATCTGCAGCAAAGTGAAATCCAAAGCCCCCATTCCAAAGTCCAAATGCGGGAGTGATCTGAATGACATCCTTAGAACTAATGCCCGCTATTTGAAAAGCCCTTAAAACCATTTCCTTCCATTGCTCAACGTCTTTTCTTGTGTATGGCACTATAACTGGTTGCCCAGTGGTTCCACCGCTCATCTGTATACGAACTATTTTCTCCTTTGGCACACAGCTCATTTTCAGCGGGTAAGCATTGCGAAGATCCCGCTTTGTCGTGAAAGGAAGCTTTGAAATCGTTTCCGGAGTGATTTTATCGAGATCGATCCCTGAAAATTGCCTCCTGTAGAATTCGCAGTTCTCGTAGACGTATTTAAGCGTATACTTTAGCCTTTTTCGTTTGACTTCTTCGATTTTCTGTCTTTTCATGTAAACTCCATCACTCACGTAAAAAAGGTATATGCTCAATATTTAAGCTTTTACCTTCTAAAAAGGAATATGCGTAAGCTTGGCAAAATTCTCTACATTTTACTTAAGTGTTGTTTTAAGCTCCCAATGGTCTAAGTTATCAAAAAGTGTATTTATCTCTCACAATTATTAATTTTGACTTTTGCTATCAAGCGTAAACCTTATATGGTTCATGATGATGAAATAAATGGTGATAAGTATGGCAAACATACCCGCAGAGCTTTCCGCTCTGCCTTTGGAGAGTCTTATAGGGAAGCCGTTAGAGGCTGCTGTAAGAGCGCAGGCTTATGCTGCGATGACAACTGCGAGATTTGTGCAGGAAGTTGGTTTGGACGATCAGGGGAATGTTAAAAATGTGACTTTTAAATTTAAGAGAAAGACGGTGGATCCAGACACCGGAAACGTCTCCGAAGAAGACGCTACATTAGACGCACCTTTGCTGACAATTTTACCAATACCATTCATAAGGATCAAGGACATGACGATCCACTTCAAATTCATAATAAAAACCACCGATGTCGATACGAGCCAGCATAATTTTACTTCTTCTCTCACTGCAAAAGCAGGTTGGGGATGGGGAAGCGTTAAATTGACAGCGAGCTACGGCTACAAGAGAGAAACAAGATCTCAGGTTGACAGAAGTGCGGAACTTGAGATCACAGTCAATGCGGTGCAGGATGAAATGCCCGAAGGTCTAAGGACAATGCTAACGATCTTGAGAGAGGCGATGGCTCCAGCTAAGTGATCCCATGCCAGAAACAACCGCATTATTGCTGGAGCAGATCATATCTGCACCTCTAACAGCGATCATTCAAGCTCAGAAGGAGTCTGCCATCGCCACCCTTCAATTTTTACTCTCTCAAATGGAGGAAAGAGAGGAGGCGGGAAGAAGAAAAAATTTTCCAATATCTTTTGAGCTTAGTTATACTCAGGTTTTGCAGAATCCAGAAACTGGACAGATTGAAGCTTTTCCAATGAGAATGAGCATTCCAGTTGTCACGCTTGTGCCTATTCCATATATAAGCGTTGACGAAGCAGAAATTGAATTCAACGCTAAGATCATTACTTCAAAGATCCGAGAAGAAAAAGGGCTGAAGTTTGTCTCGCTCTACGCAGCCTATGGTAGCAAGACAAACGTCGATCTAAGCGGAGAATTGCATGTGAAGATCAAGGCAAAGAGAGCGGACATTCCTGAAGGGGTTGCAAAGATGATCACAGCATTGAGCAACTCAATACCGGTGACCAAAGATGAGGGAAAGTAGAGAAATAGCAAAGATCGATCCAACGAAGTTTCCGACAGACAAACCAACTCCTGTGGAGAAGCCTGTAGCTGGGGAAAAGAAACTAACTCTCGGAGATCTAACAAACAACATAGCCTTAGCGGTTCTCAAATCAAAAGTGATCGTTGACGCTGAGAGTGCAAAGGTAAAAAGAGAAGTTTATGATAGAGACGAGATCCTTAAAAACATACCCTTGACGACATTCGAGATCTCAGATGTGGAGGTAGAGCTGAAATTCCTTTTTGGTGGCGTGGAAAAGGAAGACGTGGTGATTAACGTTGAGCCTGAACAGCTTACGAGGGCACAGAATGCGGTTTCGAGCATTAAGTTTAAGCTAACAAGCAAAAAGCTTTCAGAGTTCCTCATAGAAGGAAAAGAGAGATTAATAAAGTAGTTTTTTGGAATTCGGGGGTGTTGAAAGTGGTGGAACAGCTTATTGAAATTAAAAAATATGAGATCCGCTATTTCCCGGGAAAAGGACACCATGCTTGTCGCGCGGAAATAGTGCTTTTTAGTGATCTTGTGCCCAAAGCACCCATTCCACTGGGACAGAAGCCTACTTGGGTTAAGCCGTATTGTTTTGGTATAATTAGATTTCATGATATAGAGCAGTATCCTCCACTTTCTTTACCCGAGTGCGAGTTCCTTACTGCGGGATATGGCCCCCAAGATCAACCAAGGGGACCTCTCTACATATTGCATTATCCCATAACATTGCTTGGTAGCATAATTGAGACTTTAAGAACTGAGAAGCCAGTATATCTCCAAGTTAGCTTTGAAATTCCTCCGGGAAAATTTGCTTACGCAATACTTACGACTGAAAAAGAGCCCGTGGGAGAGGAAGAGAAATAAAAATTATTAAAAGTTTAGGGGATCTCTAACTCTTTCAATTTTTCTTTTGTTGGCATTCCATTAACCCAGCCACGAAGTTTGTAGTATTCCTGCTTCATTTCTTCAAATTTCTGCGGATCCACGACCTGACCTTTAGCAACACCGTCTGGCAAAGCTTCGGTGAGCAAACGCTTCGGCAAAGCATCATCCTTTGCATCAAAGCCAAACTTGTTCATTATGAGCCTTTCGAGATTGTAAATGCGCTCTCCAATTTTCATTAAACCGCTTTCGCTAATTTCCCAACCAGTCACAGCTGAGAGAAGCTTTGCGTAGTCTCCCGCTCCGAGAGCGAAAGTTGAGAACAAACAGTTCACAGTAGAATTTACGACAGACGTGAAATCCTGGAAGATCTTGACCCATTCCGCCTTTCCTTCATATTTAAGCGGGTCGAGCTTTGTCGGGAAGCCTGTGATCTCTGGAGCAATTGTATAGCCCGTTACATGACAACCGCCACGATTTGCTGTGGCGTAGTTCAATCCAATCCCCTTTATTGCTCTCGGATCATAAGCAGGCATTTCCATTCCCTTGACGCTCATAGAAAGCTCTGGAGCTCCAAATAGCTCAGCAAGTCTTTTGCTTCCCAAAGCCAAGTATTTGCCAAAGCCCGCTTTGTATGCGGTTCTCCAGACTGCGTCAACCAAAGCTGAAGCGTTGCCAAAGGACAAATCCATTCCTTGCAAGTCCTCTGGCTTTACGTAGCCCTTCTCGTAAAGCTCCATGGCGCATGCGATCGTTGAACCCATCGTGATTGTGTCCATTCCAAGCTCATCGCAGAGATGATTTGCTTTGATAACCGCCTCGAGCTGCATAACTGCGGTGTCGTTGCCAAGAGCCCAGATGCTCTCGTATTCAGGTCCTTCTGTGTTCAAGATCTTGAAGAAACCCTCTTTGACTTCAGTAGCCCTTCCACAGCCAATGCTACAGCCCCAGCACGCAATTCTTTTTCTGAGAAATTCCTTTGCAAGTCTTTCACCGCTTATTTCGTCAGCTTTTTCATTGTAAGCTTTCTGCCAGTTCTTAAATGGCAAACCACCAGCGTTGTTGATAACGTTCACAAGCACCGCAGTGCCATATTTTGGCAATCCTGTGCTGGTTATCGGGTTTGCCTTAAGCTTTTCTAAAGCTTCCTTGGAAGCTTGCTTGAATTCTTCAGCTTTTACAGGCTCTGGTTTCTTTTTTCCAGAAACAACTATAGCTTTTAGCTTCTTTGAACCCATGACCGCTCCTACTCCAGTTCTGCCAGCTGCTCTGTGCTCGTCGTTCATTATTGAAGCAAAGTAGACAAGGTTCTCGCCAGCTGGTCCAATGCAGGCTACACTGCCACCATTAGCGAGGGCTTTTGTTGTGTCGAAAACGTTAAGCCCCCATAACTTCTTTGCAGACTTGATTTCAGCTCCATCTTCGTTTACATCAAGATAAACTGGCTCCTCACTTTTTCCTTCAATAACAATTGCATCATATCCAGCGAATTTAATAAACGGCCCGAACTTTCCACCGCTGTTTGCAGAAGCAACACTTCCAGTAAGCGGGCTTCTTAAAGCCATCACGTGATATCTTCCAGACTCAGGAAATCCCACAACGCCTGTCGCTGGACCTGTAGCAAAAATGAGCACATTTTCTTCTCCAAAGGCATCGACGTCTCTTGCGGAAATTCCGAGTTTTTCGTATTCCATTAGATAATCGTAAAGAAGCCTTAAAGCATATCCTTTCCCGCCGAGATATTTCTTTGCTATCTCCATGTCTGTCTTCGTTTCCTTAACGCTGTTCTCGCTCAAATTCACCTTCAAAATTTTTCCCATGTATCCCATAAAACCACCAATCTTTCATAGGAATTCCAAGATTATATCACTTTCGTTCGTGAATAAACAGAATTTGAAAATGTTTATCTATACGAAATCAAACAGTTTTCATGTTCGCAGTTCCAAGAATTGAATATGGCGAAAAGGCTCTTGAAAGCCTAAAGAATGACAATTTCGGCAGAGTGCTCGTTTTTACAGACAAAAATCTTAGAAAGCTTGGTTATCTCGAATACCTGATTCCAAATTTAAATGCGGAAAAAATAGAGGTCTTTGATGAGATCGAAGGTGAGCCAGATGTTCGTTTAGCGTTAAAATGCTCCGAATTTGCAAGGAATTTCGATCCTGAAGTTATAATAGCCCTTGGTGGTGGTAGCGTTATAGATCTTGCCAAATTTGCAAGAATCGGGATGGAAGTTAATGTTGAGCCAAAGGAAGTGAAGGTTAAGCTAAATCTCAGAGCTTTGGGGTTCAAGAAAAAGGCTAAGCTAATAGCGGTGCCAACCACGAGTGGTAGTGGTGCGGACGCAACTCTGGCAGTGATGCTGAAAGAGGGCAACTCAAAGATCTCCGCAATACACTTTGAGTTCATTCCAGACATGACGATTCTCGATTATAGACTTGTGGAAAAGATGCCGAAAAGGCTTGTTGCAAGCACTGGCATAGATGCTTTGGCTCATGCAATCGAGGCTTATCTAACAAAGCTTCACAATGAATTGTCAGACTTATTTGCCCTAAGGGCGACTGAGCTAATTCTAAGCAATCTGGAAAAGTCTTACGATGGGGATCTAAAGGCAAGGGCTATAATGCATCTCTCAGCAACAATGGCGGGAATTGCGATCAACAACTCTCAGCTTGGCGCTGTTCACGCTTTAGCCCATGCTTTTGGAACCGCTTTCAGCGTGGATCACAGCTTAAGCATTGCGGTATTCCTTCCAAAGGTGCTGGAAGCCTACATTCCCGATCAAAGACTTGAAGAGCTATCGAACAGACTTGGATTCAGAAGCTCGGCGGAATTTGTCAAAAGGATTGAAGAACTGATTAAAAACTTGCCTTTACCTTCAAAAGCTTCGGAGCTCGTAAAAGAAGATCTGCCTTCGAAACTCGAACCGCTTGTGGATTCAGCGATGAAAGATCTCAGCTTTCGATTTGCTCCAAAGGCTTTAAGCAGAGAAGAAGTCATGGAAATTTTTAGAGAAGCTTTCTGACAGTTCAGTCCAATGAAAAACTTATTTTTAAAAATTAAAAGAAAAGCTTTCTTCATCCTTTTGAGGGCTATCAGCGACTTGGCTCTCACCCCCAACATACATTGGTAATGATATTTTATAAAGTTTTTGTTACAGATCTGTAATTAATCAAAGTTTTTTATTTCAACTTTATAAATTTATTTTATGTTATGAAGTTCAAACGGTTTTGGCTCTCGCGATCTTCAATTTTCTCTCTTCCTGTAAATTGCCAGATTGATAATTAGTTTTAAGCTTAAAAAGTGTTACTAAACTTCAGAATTTTATCTAAAATCAAAAACCTCCCTTTACATATATGTCAGCAAGTAGCGAAATCATTATATACTGCTTGTGCTTATCCTTGACTCGAGAGTATGTGGAATGGGGGGAATGGGAGCGGATGGACAATTCCGTATGGAGTCACGCAGTCACAGTAATCGGTTACGCTATAGGCACTAATGGCGACGACCAGTGGTTTAAATGAAAATAAAATTGCTTATTTCCTTTTTGTTTGGTCTAACAACACTTCTAATTTTTGTATTAACAATTTTTATTTCCGATCTCCTTTCGCTGCCTCTTAATCCCGCTGTGGTATCCCTCTCTCAAATTCTAATACCCATAATTCTCTTTTTTATGTGGTTTATAAAAGAGAAAAGCGTAATCTACATAGTCCCCTTTTTGCTTTCCATGTTCTTTTCTTTTTGTCTCATAGCTGATCTATCTACAATTGGAGAGAATCCGGATCAGTTCGCATACATGTATCTGATCAGAAATGTTAACACTACGGGAGCTGAAAAATCGATCTGGGATTTTGATGCACCAGAATGTTTTAGTGGACAATATTCTGCTGCCTTTACAAATAAATCTCTAAAAATCGCGACTTTTTACTTTGGAGGGGGACGTTTGGGGTGTGTAGAATGTAT
>JASFYH010000025.1 GCA_030055595.1 Archaeoglobales archaeon
AATTGCCCTTATACTCTTTGGCATCACTATTTTGCTTTTTCAGGCGGATTTTTTGGTCTTTTATTTTTCCGGGATAATTATAACCTTATCTGGGAAGCTTATGAACTTATTAGAATCCATGAAATGAGTGAAGTTAAGGCGGTAACAATCCTCAATCTTACGATCTTTTTCTTGGCTTTCTCTATACTTGGAATTTTCTTCATTCTCATGAAATTTGGATATAGCATCGCAGACATCAAACACGTGCCCAGATTCATAGCAACTGCTGCATCAATTGAAGAAAAAGAAATAGCAAATAGACAAAAAGAATATGATTTGGGGTATTATCTGCTATCTATAATTTCTGTTGGCTTATTTTTCTATTGCTTGGCAGTTTTGTCCGTAATCGCTTATGGCGAGGAGGGAGTTAAAGTTTTCCTTGGTGGGATAATAAGAGGAGTTGTTTACGGCATTCTTATATCAAATTTTTTAATTCCTGCAATTTATTTTGCTGGAAAAGGGTCCTTAAGCGATAAAAAAGACATTTGTTTTGGTATTCATCCAAAAGGATGGATTATAGCTGGCTAAGCAGTCTTAATGTTGAATTTAACAGAGATGTCCGAATTCTATTTTATTACCGCTATTTCAGCTATTTCTATGGGCATCGTATCATATATTTATATAAAAATTCACTCAAGGTTTTTAATACTTCTCTTTTTGCTCGCGTTGACGAGCCCTTACCTTTATATCCTTAAGACAACTCTAATTTAAACTACTCTAATTTAAACTAATTTTTATACTGCGATAATAGGTGTGTTCGAAGGATTGTAGCTATCCAGAAATTTTCTCCTCACATAATTTACGAGGAATTGAGACAGTAGAAACGTTATTGAAGTCATATCGCAGAATGCTCCTCGTTTTCTTACGGAATCTGTTCAAAATTTGCGAGTTTTGCAGTATCACTATGCCAAAAAGCAATAGAACCAAATTTTTGCCCGAACCATAAGCTATAAGTTCTCTCAAAACCTTTCAGCTTCTACGTTTAGGCGGAAAAGTTAGAGGAGGGGGAGTTTTTGAAATCTAGAAAACATACCGAATTACGGATCACGGGATTTCGATGATCCCGCATATCCCTTAAGATCATTATAAAAGGATCGAAAATGCCAAGAAAATGCTTGAAATTGGGAGATCGATTCCCTTCTTTGGATTAACAGGACCGTATATCCTTTAAGACTCTTCTGGAAGAAACTCTTAGCAATTAAGACTTCTAAAAGTTGGCGAAATTTTGGAGCAAAAAGCAAGTCCAACCAGAATTCATCCTCATTTCAAAATCAGAAATGGGTCCGCGGGGGTTTGAACCCCGGACCTTTCGCTTATCAGGCGAACGCTCTAACCAGGCTGAGCCACGGACCCTTTTTAATATTCAGACACACCGCCGAAGATTAAAGGCTTTCTAAAGCTTTGGCTCTCCTTTGACTAAACTCTCTAAAGATCGATGTTTATTAGCTTTTCGTATTCGACCCCATAATTCTCAACACTCATAATTTCTCTGAATAGTCGATCACAGGATTTCTAAGCACACCAATTTTCTCTATCTCGACTTCGACAAGATCTTTGCTTTTAAGCATCCCAACTCCCGCTGGTGTGCCTGTTGCAATAACATCGCCCGCTTCAAGCGTCATTATAGAAGAAATGAACTCTACAAGGCTGAAAACGTCGAAGATCATGTTAGAAGTGTTCGATCTTTGCTTAACCTCGCCATTCACTCTTGTCTCGATCCTTAGCTTTGAGAGATCTTCGAGCTCTACGATATATGGTCCTATAGGGGCAAACGTGTCAAAGCTCTTTGCCCTCGTCCACTGTCCATCTCTCGCTTGCAGATCTCTTGCGGTGACATCGTTGAAACACGTGTAGCCGAGAATGAAGTCTTTTGCTTTTTCTTTTGGCACGCTTCTGCATCGCCTTGCGATCACAACCGCAAGCTCCCCTTCGTAGTCGACCCTTTTTGAAAGACTTGGAATCAGAATTGGATCCCGATCGCCAATTACAGCACTTGGAGGTTTTATAAAAATGATCGGCTCTTCTGGAATCGGCATTCCGAGTTCCTCCGCATGATCAACGTAGTTCAGTCCAACCGCTATGATCTTGGTCGGACTCACTGGAGGAAGAAATTTTACGCATTCGATTGGGAGCTCGAGCGAATCAAAGACCAATCTGTCTCCCTTCAACTCAAACCTTCCTTCATAGATTTTCCCGTTAGCCAGAAATCTTCCGATCATTTCAACCCCCCAAGCTCTTTTTTGAAAAACTCGACCTGATCCGCATTTATGTCTATCAGAACAACCCTTTTTAGCTTCGTTCCATGATCTATATGCTTTTTAAGCTCCTCAACCATGATCTTCGCCACAAGATCCTTTGCAAGCCCTCCAACGCCTGTTCCAAGAGCGGGAAATGCTAAACTCTCAACATTTAGCTCTTCAGCCTTCTTCAATGCAGCGATCATAGCTAAGCGAACTTTTTTCTCATTTGTTTTAAAGTCAAGCTCCATAGTTGGAGAGTGGACCACGAATTTCGCTCTAAGCTTTCCAGCAGAAGTAGCAACAGCACTTCCAATCTCTATAGGACCCTTCTTTACCGCTTCTTCCTCGATCTCCTTGCCTCCCGCTCTTTTTATAGCTCCCGCAACTCCGCCACCCATATAAAGATGCGTGTTTGCAGCATTTACAATTGCATCAACTTCAAGCTTGGTGAGATCTCCATGCAAAGCTTCGATCTCAACACCCTTGTAAACAACCATGCGAAATGTGCTCTTGGAAGCTAAAATACTTTTCCAACTGATATGTATCCTCTTTTTTGCTTTGCATACTCAAGAAACTTTGAAAGGAGGAAATTTCTGCCCTCAATTGATCTCGAATTGCCCAATGCTATGAATTTTCCCTTTGCCCTTGTTAGTGCGACGTTGAAGATCTTCTTGTCTGAAGCAAAGAATAGATTTTTTGTTGCTGTGATCGAATATACTATGACTTCTTTCTCTCTTCCTTGATAACTGTGGACAGTAGCGACCTCGCAGTTTATTCCAAAGTCGCTTAAAATTGACTTTATTAACTCTTTCTGCTTTAAATATGGCGTTATGATCCCGATCTCTTCCTCGCCAACAGCCTCAACAAGCTCGTCGCAAATTTGACAGGCTATTTCAGCTTCCCGCTCGTTTATCTTTGATCCACCAACTTTCTTCTCCTCTCCTTCACAGTCCACAAACAGAACCGCCTTCTCCGGATCTCCCAGCTCGGGTATGCTTGTCTCAACCTTCGGGATTTTGACTTCAAAGCATCTATTGTCGATCTCGAGATTCCTGTATATTTCTCTCGCAGAGAAGCCAATTATGTCCGCATTGCATCTGTAGTGCCTTCTCAACCAGAGACTATTTCCAAAAAGATCGTAAAGATAATTAAAAGCAGAAAATCTTACCGCATTTGCCACATTGATCTCGTAAACAGGCGGAAGCTGATAGGGATCTCCAACGATCACAGCCTTCTTTGCCCTTTCAAGTGCCAGCAAAGCTACGGAGATACAGGTATTGCTTGCCTCGTCGATGAAGACTGTATCGAACTCGTAGTTATGTATTATACTCGTAGCACCCTTCAGGATCGTCGATCCAACCGCTATTCTACCATTTTTCAGCGTCTCCTCCTGAATTTTTGTTATCTCCCTATAAGCGGACTGGATCTTCCTTGCAAGTTCTTCATAGTCACTGAAAGTTATTCTGGACAAAATTTTTGCTTCTACGCTATGTCTCTTCACTTCTTCTGTGAGCTTAGAGGGGTGTCCGATTCTCAATGCTCTCTCAAGCTTTTCCATAACGTTATCAACTGCTATGTTTGTGTTCGAAGTGATCCATACTCTCTCCTCTTCAGAAAGCTTTTTTGCGGACTCCGCAATGAAAGTGGTCTTTCCAGTTCCTGGAGGACCAATGACAAGCAAGATTTCCCCCTCCTCAAGGGAGCAGGAAGCAGAAAAACACTCTCTCTGCCATTTATCGAGCCATTCTGGAGCAAATACTTTTTTAGCACCGTTCCAGTATTTGAAATCAAGAATCTGATCCATCCTGCTTGCGATCTCCTTTCTAAGAGCTATGCTTAGCAAATTCTCAGCCTCGACCAATCTTTCACCGTCTAAACTTTCGAACTCCTTTACAGCAAGAAGATAGCCCTTCTTAGTTCTTCTAACATCTATTACCCAACCAAATGGAATGATTTCATTTTCAAGCCAAGCTACAGCACTTCCAGTAGGTATTGAGCCTGAAGAGAGAATGATCGCTATTTCCCCCTTCCTCGCAAGAACTTCAGCATTATAAACTTCCTTCTCTCTAACCTTCCTTTCAACAGCTTTTTCTATTTTGTCTAATAACTCAGTCAAATTCATACAAGATTCCTTAACTTTCTTGAAGCTATCTCATGAGCCCTCCTCATTTCCTCGCCAGTTAGCCTTCTCGAGATCTCTGGATAGTCATAGGCTTTAAAGGTTGGATGATACTGGAACATGAGATTAAATCTAACATTTTCTCCAAGATTTTCTTCAACCCATTCAACAACCCTTGCGGTGCAACATTCTACGTGGTTTGGCATTACTAAATGTCGTATCAATAGCTCCCCGTTCTCCTTGGCTCTCAAGAAATTCCTTGTAACAACTTCCATGTATCTTGGAGCCTTGGAGTATCTCAAAGCGCAATCGTTGTTGCCATATTTGAAGTCTCCAAGCCAGACGTCGACGAAGTCTTCGATCATTTCTGCAAGCTCCTCGCTGTGAAACATGTTCGAATTCCAGACTACGGGAATATTTGAGTTAACTTGAAGCAAAATTTCAGCGATCGTATGTGCATGCTGGTCTGGATTTCCGCCCACAAAGTTCACATTTCTGCTCCCCTGCCTGTAGCGGATGTCAATTAATGTTGCAAGCTCCTTCGGATCTGCAATTAGATCGTCGCTGTAAACTATGTCGTAATTCTGGCAGAAAACGCACGCAAAAGTGCATCTATTAAAGAAAATTGTGTGCGAAGGCACAAGTTCAGGCTCTTCGCCCAAATGAAGAAACTCACTGCTGTAGTAACTCCTTGCAGAACACTTGCAGAAACCTTTCGTTTCATATCTGTTAATACCACACCTTCGTTCACAGAAATGGCATTCTTTCAACATCTCTTTAAGTAGATCTGCTTTAAGGTGGAGCAATGAGTATTTAGCTGGTTCTTCTTTAAGGATCTCTGGACTGGATTCTGACAAAATTTTCTTAAACTCTTTTTTAAGCTTTGAATGTATTTTAAACCGCTCCACAGTCTCCTCTACTTTTTCGACAGGAATTCTCTTCAAGATCTGAAACTTTGCAATCTCTTCGCCACGATTTATTCCACTGTATCTTTCAAGCCCTATTACCACATTAGAACCTATGAAAAAAGGGAATATAATAAATTTCTATTCTTCAGAGATCACGAATGCAAAAGACATATATTTCAAGTAGCCATCAGAGTTCTGAGCCGGGGTTGCCGAGTGGCAAGGCGCACGCCTGGAGTCCTGCAACAGAAAGCGTGTGGGCATCGCCCGCGTGGGTTCAAATCCCACCCCCGGCGTGTCTCGTCTCTTTTCAAAGTAGATCCTTCGTTAGCAAGTATTCGAAAAAATTAGATTATGGTAATGACCGAAAGTTTTAAAATTCTATTCATACAAGTTTTTAAAAAAAGGAGGTAGGAATGTCGGAGATATGCTCTAAGTGTGGATTGCCAAAAGATCTCTGCATCTGCGAGGAAGTAGCAAAAGAACAGCAGTATATACTCATAAAGGTTGGAAAAAGAAGATATGGAAAAGAGGTTACGACGATCGAAGGGCTTGATGGAAGCGAAATAAATCTCGAAGAGCTTGCGAAATTTTTAAAGTCAAAGCTCGCATGTGGTGGAACCATTAAAAACGGAATAATTGAGCTTCAGGGAAACCACGTGAGTAAGGTCAAGGATCTTTTGATAAAAAAGGGATTTAATCCCGAAAAAATTAAAATTTAATGCAGGAATTTGCTTTTGAACTTCTAATCCTATTCTTAGCGGTTTTTTTGGATCTAATTTTTGCTGAGCCACCACTTTTTCTTCATCCTGTTTTTTGGTTGGGAAAAATCATTGGAACATTTGAAAAATTCTTTAATGCTATTGAAAAGCGAGGAAATGCTATTCAGTTTCTATACGGCGTGATCGCAAACCTTACAGTATTGTCCTTTGCACTTATACTGGTATTCTTACCACTTCCACAACCAATACAATTTGCATGGCATACTTATCTTCTTTTCTGCACGATCTCGATAAAGAGTATGATCCAACATGCAAATAGGTGTATTAAAACGAATTTTGCTCCCGCAGAGGTTCAGAAGATCGTTAGTAGAGACACGAAGAAGCTTAGTAAACCTCAGCTGAGATCCGCTGTGATCGAGTCAACCGCTGAGAACTACGTAGATGGTGTCTTCTCGCCTCTTTTCTACTTCGCAATCTTTGGAATCACTGGAGCTGTTATTTATAGAGCAATAAATCTATGCGACTCGATGATCGGTTATCGTGGGAGATACGAGTTCTTTGGCAAATTCTCTGCTCGACTTGACGATCTGGCAAATTTCCTACCTGCAAGAATTGCATTGTTTTTCTTCGAAATTTTTAAGCGCAATGCATTTTCATACGGACTTAAAAATAGGGTTAAGCTAAACGGTTGCACAATATCGGCGATGTCATATGTTCTTGGTGTTAAATTAGAAAAACCGGGCTATTACCTGCTTCCCGGCAGAGATCCAGAGGATCAGGACGTGATAAAAACTCTGGGGATCTTCAAAAAACTTAGTATAATTGCGATCCTCTTTGCAATTGCTTTTACTACAATTCGAATATTCTTATTAACTCATATCCAACTAATTCCATGAATTGTCAGAGATGCAATGGAAAGGGTGTTATTGAGATCGAAAAAAAGTGCGAAACATGTAATGGGACTGGAAAGGCGAAAAGCTTTGATCCAAAGGTCGTAAGTCTATCCGAAGACCAGATAAAGCTTTTTATGAAGGGTATCTGCGGTATTTGCGGTGGTAAGGGGACTTTGAAGATTATTGAAGTCTGTAGAGTTTGTAACGGAACCGGTAGGGTGAAAAGATGCAAGATCTGTGGAAAAGAGACTGATCAAGAACTTTGTTTTGAATGCAGAAAGAAACCTCATGTTTTTAAGATCAGGAACAGTTGTGGAATTGAGGATCTCAGGATTGGTAGATTTTATCTTGGCTCAGTTTCATCTATTACCGAGTTGGGTGCATTTGTAAACCTTAACAGAAGGTTGAAAGGGCTAATT
Source organism: Archaeoglobales archaeon (assembly GCA_030055595.1). Classification (GTDB taxonomy): domain Archaea; phylum Halobacteriota; class Archaeoglobi; order Archaeoglobales; family Archaeoglobaceae; genus WYZ-LMO2. The sequence continues at coordinate 7,338 of JASFYH010000025.1, forward strand.
CCGAGAAAACTTGTGCAAAACATTCGTGAAGGGGACGAGATCGTTGTAAAAATAACAAATATAAACGTTGGAGGCGAGATAGATCTGGCTCCGGCTGAATTGCAGAATTATGCGATCGTTGAAGTTTCCAAGGATCTTGAAACGATTCCGATCTCTACAGTTGGTAAATTTTTAGGTAGAATGGTAAAAATTCGGGGGCTCGTTACACATGCAAAGGAGACCGCAATCGCAAAGGTCTTTACACTCGTAGATGGCACTGGAAGTGTGAATTGCACGGTCTTCGATGACTTCGACGCTGAGATCGATGAAGCGATAGAGATCATCGGCACGGTAAGAAGAAACGGGATAGATGTTCTCGAAGCGGAGAAGATTCTCGGAGAGAATGCCTATGAGATCAGAAAAAGAATTGAAGTTGAGATCGAAAAAGCTTGCGAACCAAATTTCAAGAAATTTCTTATAGAGAGCGATATACTTGAGAAATTAAAAGATGAGATGATCGCAGTTGCGAGAGAGTTGAAGAAAGCAGTATATAAGTCAAGACCAATCATAATAAGACACCACTGGGATGCGGATGGAACCTGTGGTGGTGTAGCGTTGGAATTGGCTCTTCAACAGCTTGTTGAAAAAATTTACAAGGATCAAGAAGCCAAATACTACCTTGTTAAGAGAAGAGTCTCGAGAGCCCCATTTTACGAGCTTGAAGATCTCGTTAGAGACCTCGATGAGAGCTTGGAGGATTCCGAAAGATTCGGAGATAAGATCCCCCTTGTTGTGCTTGTTGACAACGGTTCTGGACATGAAGATCTGCCAGCAATTCAGCAATTCATCCTCTTTGGGGCGGACGTTATAACGATTGACCACCATTTTCCCGATCAGGGCGTTGACAGATACTTGCTCTATCACATAAACCCGCACAAAGTCGGAGGAGACAGCAACATCACATCTGGCGTTCTTTGCGTGGAGATTGCGAGAATGATCTCCGATCTTGAGCTAACGCATCTTGCTGCGATCTCCGTAGTGGGAGATCGAGCTGAAGGAAACGTTGAAGAATATATAAAGCTTTCAAAAATAGATAAAGAGGAATTGAAGAATATTGCCCTTGCAGTGGAGTTCGAGGGATTTTATCTTAGATTCAAATCTGCAAGTTCGATCATTCACGAGATCTTAGGCTTTGGAAGAAAAGATCGGCAAAAGAAGCTTGTAGAGGTCCTATCTAACCACGCAAGATCTGCGATAGAGGATCAATTGAAGACGGGACTTGAAAACGTGAAAATTCAGATCTTACCCAATGGTGTTGCTCTCGCAGCCTTTGACGTTGAAAGTTACTCCAAGAGGTTTACATTTCCGCCTCCTGGAAAGCTAACTGGAGAGATCCACGATCGTTTGAAGGATCAATATCCCAAGATCGTTACGATCGGCTATGGCCCAGACTTTGCGGTTATAAGAAGTGAAGGTGTGAATTTAGACATTCCAAAGCTCGTAGAGGAGCTAAAGAGTGAAGTAAATGCCTGTATCGACGGAGGAGGGCATCTTGTAGTCGGCTCAATCAAGTTCGTTGAGGGAAAAAGAAGAGAAGTTCTCGCAAAACTTGCAAACAAGATCGGTGAAATTGCTTGAAAAAAAAGATTGAAATCGCTCTGGAAAGCCTCGAAGGATTTAAAAATCCCAAGATCTGGCTTGAACAATACGTAACACCTACAAATCTCGCCGGCTTCATTTTGACGAATGCTAAGCTCTTCGGAGATCTCAAGGTAGTTGTCGATCTTGGATGTGGAACCGGAATTCTGGCAATTGGTTCCGCATTGCTTGGAGCCATATCGGTCGGTGTAGATCTCGATCCCGAAGCTTTAAGGATCGGAAGAGCAAATTCGAAGAAGCTTGGTGTCGTTGTTGACTTCGTTGCATGCGACGTTCGTGACCTAAATTTGAAGAGAGAAGTGACCGTTATTATGAATCCTCCATTCGGAATCCAGCGGAAACATGCGGATCGACCCTTTCTTGAAAAGGCTTTTGAAATAGCGGGAGTGATCTATTCGATCCACTCTGCTGGAAGTGAGGACTTTATTAGAAGGAGTGCGGATAAAGAAAACTTTAGAATTACCCACCTTTGGAAATTCATGATCCCACTTAGAAAGACTTACTCCTTCCATGAAAAGGCATTTAAATACATACCCGTAGAGGTGTTTAGGATTGAGAGAAATGATCGTGTTTCCCGGAGATAAGGTTGGGAGCGTTGAGGAGTTTAAAGTCGGAAATGGAGTTTACGAAGAGAACGGAGAATTATTTGCCTCTGTATCAGGAGTTCTTCAGATTGAGGATAAGAAAGTCAATGTGGTAAGTTTCAAAAAGATTCCAGAGTTGAAAAAAGGAGATGTGGTTGTTGGTAGAGTTGTTGATGTCCGAAACAGCTTTGCAATGGTAGAAATAGCGAGAAAAAAAGGTGAGGATAGGAATCTGGCTCACACAGGTCTTGCTTTACTTCACATTTCAAACGTTGGGGAGAGAGTTGAAAATATAGAAAGTGCTATTAGCTACTTTGACATTGTGAAAGCAAGAGTGATTGACACTTCTCCAAAGATCTCAATAAAAGAGCCTGATATGGGAGTTCTTAAGGCATACTGCGGTTCCTGCAAAATCGAGCTTGTCCTCGAGGGGGGAAAGCTTAAATGTCCAAATTGTGGTAAGGAAGAAAGAAGAAAAGTTTCGAGATCCTACGGAAAAGGTGAATGGTGATGCTAAAGATCGTCGAAATTGGGAAGAATTACGTCAAACTTCTCATAAAGGGCGAGGATCATACTTATCTAAACCTTTTACAGCACTATCTCTCTCAGGACAGGAGAACCGTTCTTGTAAGGTATAACATTCCCCATCCATTGGTTGGTGAGCCAGAGCTTTATTTAAGAACCGACGGAACAAGTCCTATTGAAGTTTTAAAAAAGGCGAATGAGACTATTGTTGGGGTTTGCAAAGATCTGCTGAAGCAAATTTAACCATAGGCGATGGCTGATCCCTCTGCTATGAGCTCTTCACCTCTGAAAACCCTTAATCTGTAAAAACCCAACCTTTTTCCCTTTACTTTCTCAGCTTCAGCGATTAGCAGGTCTCCATTGTTCGCAGGGGCGTAAAAGTTCAACGAGATCTTTACTGCAACCCTCTTTGCATCGGTATTTGCAGAAATTGCAAAGGCGAAATCAGCAAGAGCCATTATAAAACCACCATGGGCGACGCTGTATATATTTAAAAACTCCTCTTTAACCATTCCCCTGACTCTTGCATACCCCTCTCTGACCTCCTCGACTTCGCATCCGAGATATTTTCTAAATGGATCGGAAAGCAGGAAATCCATGTCTTGTCTCTTCTCGATTTTTAAAATTATCTTTGATGGACGAGAAATATTTATTAAGAGAGATCAAGGGAAAATTCAAGGGGGCCGTGGGGTAGCCTGGTAGATCCTTTTGGCTTTGGGAGCCAGAGACCCGAGTTCAAATCTCGGCGGCCCCATTCTTCAAGCTATTCGCTTAGGCGCAAAAATTTTAAGTCATTTAAGCACTTCTTAACATGATCTCGAAAACCGCACCTTTTCGATTGTAAGCTCTGATTTTGCCACCGTATCTTTCCAGAACTTTCTTTACAATGTAAAGACCTAAACCGCTACCCGCTCTCTCCCCGTATTTGAAACCTTCAGTGAAAAGTTTTTCTATGATCTCTTCAGGCAATCCTTTACCGTAATCCTCGATCGTGATTTTGCAATTTTTTCCAAGAGTCTCGATGGTAACATCAATTTTCTTCGCCTCTCCATGTTTAATGGCATTGGAGAATATGTTATCAAAGACAGAGTATAGTGCATCGTCCGCAATCACTAAAGCGTCGCCTAATATGTTCACTTCAACTCCCTGTCTCCTCACATTTTCCGCCACTTTTTCAACAACCTGTCGCACATTCATGACCTTCAGCTTTTCTCCAAGCAGAGTTCCCTCCAAGTCTTTCATCCTGTGAATCAATTCAACCGCTTCATCAGCGAATTTTAGTGCTTTCTCGAGAAGTTGATCATTTAACCTCTCACTTAAAACTTCCAAGTAGCCCCTGACAACTGCAAGTTTATTCAGAAGATCATGACGTAGCATCTTATTGAGCAGTCGAAGGACTTCATTCAGCTCTTCTATTTTTTTCTGAGCCTCGATCGAAGGTGTAACGTCTCTCAGCGTTAAAACAAATCCAGAAGAGTCTTTAAGCGGAGTCGCATAGATCTGAACGTATACAGTGCCATGTTCTCCAAAAATTTCAAAGATCTCTCTCTTCTTCCAGAATCCCCCACTTCTGAGCTTAACAAAGAACTCTTCCATTCTCTCAGAGTCCTTAAAATTTTTGATTTCCCAGATCTTTTTCCCAGTCAGCTCTTCTGGTTTAACTCCAAACATTCTTAGACTCTGCGGGCTTGCATAGGTTACAATGCCCACATTGTCAACTACCACGATCACGTCCGCTATGCTCGAAAGTATTAGGTCAAAGAAGTTCTCCACTAACTCAGTTAGCAGAACTTGTATAAAAGTTTCGGTTATCCGAATGAATCTGCGAGAATTGTTTCTTGCTCATCCGAGCTATAATTCGAAATCTGGGTTTAAAGATATCCCCTAAGCCTAAAATTCTTATTTCAAATTCTCCCAGTTTTACCCTTATTTAATCCTTAAAAAAGATGCGGGGGGAGGGATTCGAACCCCCGAACCCCTACGGGATAGGACCCTGAATCCTACGCCTTTGACCACTCGGCAACCCCCGCATAGATCATTTGCCAATGCCACTTCTTAAATATATTGCTCTGGGTAAAGTTTAATAAACGAGGATAGACGATCTGACGGGCTCGTAGCTCAGCGGTAGAGCGCCGCCTTTGCGAGGCGGAGGCCTCGGGTTCAAATCCCGACGAGTCCATATTTTAAAAATGCATTAAGATTCAAAAATTATTTAAACTCGCTACTTATAGTGCTCTAATTCCAATTTTGTTTGCTTAAAAATTTTATCTGAATTTCTAATTTTATATACAATGCTCGTGTTCCCACATGCTCAAAAGAACCGATTAAAAAGATTGAATTAAATAACTTGGAAGCCAAACATTACACTGAAACCTATGTATGCGATCAGAACCATGATCAGAGAGTGTTTCAATCCCGAAGAAATGCTCCCTTCGCCCATAACACCCGCAACAATACCTCCAAAAAGTCCTTGGAATACTGCTGCATGCATGAAAACGTTTCTATAGGTGACTACATCTACATTCTGCAGAATCGAAAGTTGCCCCCCTCCCGCGGACTGAACTCGTGAAGCAGCTTCAGCAAGGGTTGAAAGGAAGGTAGAAGCGATTACATAAACTATTCCTATAAAGACGAAGAATGCTATGTAGATTATTATGACATATGCAAACATGTTCGTTGCCCGCTCCCTTCTCAAAAGCTCCGCACTACTTGCATCTTTTGCAGAGGTCGTTAACACTTCTGTAACGTTTCCACTCGACTTTAAAGCCTCGTTAAGCAGTGCAATTGTTCTTGAGACTTCGAAAATTCTCAATCTGTTTGCGAATCTGACTAATGCATCTCCTAAGCTCACACCCCACTCAAGATTCGATCTGATCTTCCTGATCTCCTTCTTTAAAGGACTCGTATCAGTTTTTGCGAGCATCGAAATCGCTCTGTAGATCGACATACCGCTCTCATTTGCGGAAGCCAATTTATTAAGAAAGATCGGAGTAAGTCGCATATATACTCGAATTCCTCTTTTGCTTATTTCGTGGAAAAGCACAAATGGAGCGATTGAGATCAGGATCGAAATAAACATGTAATCGTCCACAGTAAAGAACCAGTATTTCAGATCCATTCCTGGAACATACGGATTAGTATATAAACCATATATTAAAAAGAGTATTGCAATTGGTAATGAAATTGCAAAGCTATACACGGGATTTTCGAGAAACAGAGAGATTGGATTTCTAAGTTTTTTAATCCTAGCTCTAAGCTTTACCTTCTTTTGAATTTCCTTACTTTTTTCTATATCCAGATCCTTCGCTTTAGGTATATAGACATATCTCTCTCTCAGAATTGGAGCCTTTCCGCTCTCAGCGGGTGTTATCAACTTGATCACCATTGCAAACATGAAAGAACCTATGGGGATCACCAGATATATTATGGAGAAGATCGCAATGTCGTTTGGCTGACCTATAACCGACATGACTGTCTGGATTATGATCAAAAAGAGGGGGCCAGCTACAAGTGCGGTCACATAGGTTTCAGCCATTAAGGAGAGAAATTCTATAAAATTCTTTTGATCCTGCCTCGCTCTTTCGAAGTAAAATTCAGCTCTTTCTTCGAAGTATTTTGTTACGTCTCCACCACTATCTATGATTGTTACAAGCCCGTGCAAGAACTCTCTGAGGTTTTGTGAGGGGGAAACTTCGATTGCATTAACAAGTGCGGTCCTAAGATCTTTTCCAAGTCCTTCAACTTCCCATAGAATCCTCGATGCTTCTTTCGAGATCTCTCCATATACCTCGTGGTTATCCGCAAGGGCTTTGAAAACTTGGACTAAGTTCATTCCACCCCTACTCAGCGAAAGCATGAAGGTAATCGCATGCGGCAACGTTCTGTCGATCTTACTTTTCCTGTCGCTGATCACGGTGGCGGGGTAAATTGTGAATAACATGCCTCCGAGATAGTAGAATGCCAAGGTTATTATGATCGAGAGAATTCCAACATATACGAAAGGTCTGTAGAACATCCAAGCTGAAGCATATGCCTCTGGAAGAGCGATTTCGAATAGAGGCGGGACTCCGATAATATTAACGACTACATAAGCTATGATTAATCCAAGAATTGCACCGCAAATTCCAAATAATAATGAGAACATTTTTGCAGTAGCAACATACATCTCTGGAGGCATTTCGATCATCGCCTTCTTAAGATCTCGGTCTAATTCGAAATATTTGTCCCTTTTCTTCTCGATCTCTTTCGAGAATAACTTATACCCTAAATAGGTAAGAGAATTTGCCTTCTTAAACATTTTCCCACCCTATCTCCTTTAAGATCTTGGAAGGCTTACTCTGGTAAGTGTGAATTATATTACTTACACTCTTAAAGTCCCTAATATTGTGCCCGACCATAAACTCTAACACTTTCTTTCTCCTTTCGAGCTCCTCGCTCAGCTCTTTCACGCTCCAGCCTCTGTGTCTTCTGATCTCTTCTAAAGCTCTGGAAGTTCCAACCATAGAATGCTCATCCTTAACGCTGTCCCACTGAAACACAGTGGAAGTGCGGAGCATCTTCGTGTGAGCGTCTAAGCCTACGATCTCAGCGATCTCTATGTTCCTTCTAACTCTCCGATCATGAACATAAGTCTGAGCTTGGATGCTAATAATGTTCAAAGCCTCAAGCATCGCTCTCGGAACCTCTATTGGTGGATTTTCAAGGCGGTGAATTGCACCGCTTACGCTGTCCGCATGCAAAGTGGAATAAGTTGTGTGCCCAGT
>JASFYH010000026.1 GCA_030055595.1 Archaeoglobales archaeon
GTTCGCTATAAGGACGTGGAAGAATTTAGAGAAGAGAGAAGGAAGTTTATGGAGTGGTTTAACAAGCACGATATAAAGATCAACCATCTCCATACCTACATCGCATCAAAAACCCATAAAGATCACAGGAGAACGATCATATTATAAACGAGCATTTTCGCAAAATGCGAAAGTTTTTTAATTTCTTTGCGGTTTTTATTGTAATGAGGGTTGGAGTTGTTGGTGCAGGATGTTCAAAGTTTGGGCAAAGAGATGTCACGATCCAAGAACTCGCCTTTGAAGCGGTTAGCGAAGCCTTAAAAGATGCTCAATTGAGCCAAGAAGACATAGAGATGAGCGTAGTCGGTTGCGTCGGCACAAGAGGCTACGAGCTAATGCCCGCTGTGGTTGTGAACGAATACTGCGGTTTTGCGGGAAAGGGGCCGATAAGGGTTGAAGCTGCATGTGCAACGGGAAGTGCGGCGGTTTATACTGCATATTCCTCGATTAAAGCGGGAATAGCGGACATTGCAATAGCCATAGGCGTTGAAAAGATGAGCGAAGTCGACACCGCAACTTCTGCAGCGATTGGGGGTAGAGCGGGCAACTACTTATGGGAATTTCACTTCTACGGCACAACGTTTCCCGCTTACTATGCGATGCATGCAACCGCCCACATGGCTAAGTTCGGCACAACTGAAAAGCAAATGGCATTAACAGCAGTTAAAGCCCATAGAAACGCTGCAAAGAATCCAAAAGCGCATTTCCAGAAGGAGATCAGCGTGGAAGACGTGCTCAAGTCGAGAATGATAACCTACCCATTAAAGCTCTACGACTGCTCCCCGATCGGAGATGGTGCGTCAGCGGTGATCTTGGCAAGTGAGAAGGCTGTTAAGGAGCATGGCTTCGATCCAGTATGGTTCGAAAGTGTTGGCTATTCCTCAGACACTTCAAACATGAGCATGCGAGAAGGCTATGTTGGACTTAAGGCAACACGAATGGCTGCTGAGATGGCTTACAAGGGTGCAAAGATCACAGAACCGTTAAACAGCTTCGATCTGGCAACAGTTCATGACTGCTTCACAATTGCAGAGATCATGGCATACGAAGATCTTGGATTCTGCAAGAAGGGCGAAGGAGGAAAATTCATAGAAAACGGCGAGTCCGACTTCGGGGGCAAAATACCGGTGAACACCTTCGGCGGGCTAAAGGCAAAAGGGCATCCTTTGGCTGCAACAGGAGTTGCAATGGTTTACGAAGTTTTTAAACAGCTCCGTGAAGAGGCTGGAAACCTTCAGGTTGATCTGAAGCATTACAGAGCCCTTACACACAACGTTGGCGGAACTGGACATTTCTGCTGGGTTTTCATTCTCGGGAGGTGATAACGTGATTGTGGAAAGCAGAGAATTGAGAATGAAGCATCGAATACCTGTAGTAAAGACAGAGCGTTTCTGGAAGGGGCTTGAAGAAGGCAAGGTGTTCAAAACAGTTTGCAAGTGCGGAAAAAGCTACTATCCGCCAAGAGCGGAATGTGTTTGCGGTGCAACAACAGAATGGGCTGAAGTAAGTGGAGAAGGAATTGTGGAATGCTTTACTGTCGTTCATTCCATTCCCGCAGGCTACGAGTGGAGCAAGCCATACAGAATTGTGATTGCAAGCTTTGGAGACGTTAGAGTAATGGGCTGGAGCAATGAGGAGCTGAAAGTCGGGGATCGTGTTACGCTTTACACTGCAAAAGATGAAAGCGGAGTCTGGAAGGTTTGGTTTAAGAAGGTTTGAGGTGATCTTATGGTTGATTTTAAGCTGACTGAAGAGCAGGAAGACATAAGGAGAGCTGCAAGGGAGTTTGCTGAAAAGGAGTTTACAAAGGAATTGATTGAAGAATGTGACAGAGAAGAGAAATATCCGATGGAGATCATGAAGAAGGCGAGAAAGCTCGGATTTTCTACTCTTAAGATCCCTGAGGAATACGGCGGAATGGGTTTAACGCTCTTCGAGGAATGCCTTGTTACAGAAGAATTCTACAGAGTTAGTCCCGGGCTTGGAAACGCATGCATGAGCTCTACTTTTGGCACAGAGCTTCTTGAATTGTTTGGAAGCGAAGAGCAGAAAGAAAAATACCTTCGCTGGGTCACTGAAAGAGATGCAATTTCCGCAATGGCCTCAACCGAGCCCGGAGCGGGAAGTGATGTTGCAAGCGTGAAGACAAAGATCGTGAAAGAGGGCGATGAATGGGTAATAAACGGTGTTAAGACGTTCATAACTAACGGAACTGTATGCGATTTTGCAATGGTGCTTGGAAGAACTTTTGAGGGCAAGAAGAGACACGAAGGGCTTACTTTTGCAATCGTTGAGAGCAAATCAAAGGGGTTCAAGGCTACGAAGATCAAGAACAAGCTTGGCTTGAGGGCAAGCGACACTGCAGAAATCGTGCTGAAAGACGTCAGAGTTCCTGAGGAGAACATTCTCGGCGAACCGGGGCAGGGATTCTATCAGCTAATGGAATTCTTCAACCACACCCGCCCAAGGGTTGCGGCACAGGGAGTTGGAATCGCTCAAGGAGCTTTGGAGCTCGCAATCAACTACGTGAAGCAAAGAAAACAATTCGATCAGCCCATAGGAGCTTTTCAGCATACTCAGTTCAAGCTTGCTGAGATTGCAACGAGAATTCAGGCTGCGAGGCTTTTGACTTGGCAGGCGGCATGGTATTGTAGTATTGGCAAATCACGCCCAGAGCTTTCGTCTATGGCAAAGTGGTTTGCTGGTGAGACCGCAGTAATGGCTGCTGACTGGTGCGTGCAGTTCCATGGAGGCTATGGCTACATAGGCGAGTATCCCGCGGAACGCTACTATAGAGACGCAAAGATCGTTGAGATCTACGAGGGTGTGAAGGAAATTCAGAAACAGGTTATTGCGAGACAGCTTCTGGGGAAAATATGAATGTCCTTTATAATGTTGAAGGAAAAATAGGGATTGCAACGCTCAATAGACCAGAGAAACTCAACGCTTTAGACATGAAAACAAGAGTGGAGCTTAAAGAGATCCTTGAGAGGGCTGAAAAAGAGGTCAGAGTTCTGATAATAACTGGCACCGGAAAAGCATTCGCTGCTGGGGCGGACATAAATGAACTTGTAAAAAGAGATCCTTTGATGTCTCTGGAAGCTACTAAGTTTGGAACTGAACTTTTTGCTAAAATTGAGGAACTTGAAATTCCAGTAATTGCAGCGATCAACGGTCTTGCATTGGGTGGTGGCTTAGAGCTTGCAATGGGTTGCGACATAAGAATCGCAAGCACTAAAGCCAAATTTGGTCAGCCTGAAATTAACATAGGCATATTTCCCGGCGGTGGTGGAACTCAGAGACTTCCAAGACTTGTGGGAATGGGAATGGCAAAGAAATTGGTGCTAACTGGAGAGATGATCACCGCTGAAGAAGCCTATCGCATTGGACTCGTTGAAGAACTTGTAGAGCCAGAAAAGTTAATGGATCGAGCCAAGGAGATCGCAAACAAGATCATTGAGAAGTCCGCTGTGGCTGTGAAGCTTGCAAAGAAAGCTTTGAATGCTTCGATGAATACTCCGCTAAGAGAAGGGCTCAGATATGAAGCAAGCTTGTTCTCGATCCTCTTTGCAAGCGAAGAGGCTAAGAAGTTAATGAAGGACTTTCTTGAGAAAAGGTAATTGCTAAGAGAGATTAAACTCGTAGCCACAGATCCAAGCTTCTCAGACATAAAACCCCAAAAGCAAAAGAGGTTCGGAATTAGATAATTTCGGGATAAATTTTTTAATCTTCTAACTAATTTTTTGCGTGTATGGCGTCTACAGGCTCGAGGACTTATCCATAGAGTTTCAGGAGTTGAGAATTAAAGCCGAGGAAGACAACGATTTCTACCGCTATTTTCGAACTTTCCGCGATTCGAAAGTTGAAAAACTTATCTTTGGCGACGCAGAGGTTTACGTTAATCCCGTTGAGCCCGTAAACCTGCCAAAAAATATAACAAACTATCTATACATCGGATTCCGAAAGCCCGTGCTCATTGCACCTGTTTCAAAAGCTGAGATCTATCTTACGTTTCCAATTGAGATTGGAGTTATTATAAAAAAGAATGGTGAATTTGAAGATATAGACGTCTTCAGCTTCCTGAATGCAAAATACACATTGTATGGTGAGCCAAAAGGTGGTGTGATTTCGAGATACTGGGAAAGCGAAGTATTTGGCAAAATTCCTGAAGTGGAGCCCTTCAAAGAGGGGATTATGAAGCTCAGAATATCGAACCTCTCAAATAGCTGGTGCGAAGTGTCTAAGGCTGTGTTCGATGTTTATGGTATGAAGATCTATTACAACAAGAATGCTGTTTCAAGCATTGCGGAGATGAGAATTCATTCAAGACGTGTTGCGGACACATCTTTTTTCGATGAGCCCCTTTTTGGGGATATGGAAAAATCGATCGAGTTATACTCTGCGAGAACGATACCGATCCTTAGCACGAAATTCACGATGGAGTGGGGGATATGATCGCCGAAATTCTCGACTGGACTGTTAAAATCATAGAATATCCGCTATACGAGAACGTTACAGTGAGAGACGTTATATTCGCCTTTATAGTCATTCTAATCGCATTTATAATTGCTAAATTCATTGCTATCAGCCTTAGAAGGTCTCTTGCGGACAAGATGAGAAAAGATCAACTCGAATTGCTTATTAAATTCGTCTATGCGGTTATCTTGCTTATTGCCATAGTAACTGTAACTCCGATCCTTGGCGTAAGCCTCACTGGCTTGCTTGTTGCTGGAGGAATTGTTGGTATCGTTATCGGTTTCGCAAGCCAGAGAGTTGTCTCGAATTTGCTTTCTGGGTTATTTCTAATTGCTGAGAGACCCATAAAGATCGGAGACCAGATCGTAGTTGGCAACATCGCGGGCTTTGTTGAAGACATGAACATAATGTCCACAATAGTGAGAACATACGACGGAGTATATGTTAGAATACCAAACGAGACACTCTTCACCTCAAACATCACGAATCCAGTTGCAAACGTGGCAAGAAGATTTGAATATCTCATACCCATTAGCTATGAGGGTGATATTGAAAAAGCGATTGATATAATAAAGAGAGTGATTGAGGAACACCCATTTGCGCTTAAAAATCCACCAGCAAGAGTCTTTATTGACGATCTTGGCGACAGAGGTGTTAACGTTGTCGTGAGAATATGGGCTCCTTCCAATATCTGGTTTGATGTAAAGATGGAACTGCTCTGGAAAATAGCCTCTGAACTTGAAAAGAACGGAATTGAGATCCCATTCCCACAAATAGTTTTATGGTTCGGGAAAGATTTTGAGTCTCGAGGGGGCAAAACCTAATTCTTTTTTCAGCTCCTCTTTTAAGATCTTCCCAGCGGGATTCAAAGGCAAATTTTCTCTGATTATGATCCTCTTTGGAACGTTGAATGGAGCCATCTTCTCTCTGCACCACTTCAAAAGCTCCTCTTCGCTAACCTCGCTCCGTAGTTTGACAAAAGCTACTGGAACTTGTCCCTTTTCAGGATCTTCAATTCCCAAGACCGCACACATCTCAACTGAGGGATGTCTGAGGAGCATGGACTCAATCTGGGCGGGATATACACTGATCCCGGAGACTTTTAGTAGATCCTTCTTTCTTGCAATAAAGTATAGAAATCCCTCTTCGTCGAACATTCCAAGATCGCCTGTGAAAAACCACCCATTTTTAAACGCTTTTTTGCTTTCTTCGGGCTTTCCGACGTATTCGTCCACAAGCGAAGGTGACTTGATCACGATCTCTCCAACTTTTCCGGGCTTGCATGGTCTGCCATTTTCGTCTAACACCATAATTTTAGTGCCCGGGCATGGAATCCCGCAGAACTTCGCTCCATATCTCTCCGAGCGTTCCAGATCCATGTCATGTTCTTGGAATCCCGCTGTAATTGTGTCAAAAGTGTGTGTCTCAGTAAGCCCATACGAAGCTTCTCTTAAAACAGTCCCTGTAAGCTCCTTCCATCTCTCTCTTAGCTCTTTGCTTAGTCCTTTTACAAAACTCGAACCTGTGCAGTTCTTTAAAGAGTGCATGTCCTTGGGACTCGGATTTAAATTTAGAATTTCCCAATACATGTCAAAGGTCATGTAAGTGTCTGTGACTTTGTAAATTTTGATTGCTGAGATAGCGGTTTGAGGTGACCAGCGAGTGAGCACAACAACTTTTGATCCGAGCATTGTTGGAGCTACTACACCAAAATCAAAGCCGGCGATCCAAAAAATTGGCATTACCGCCAGAGAAACTGAATGATCCCTTAAGTTTTTAATAAATGCTTCAGGATCCTCGCCCCGGTAGATTTGGGCATTTGAGTAGGTTAGAAGACATGCGCCCTTGTAAACAGAACTTAAATGTCTGTGAAGCACGGGTTTTGGCATCCCAGTTGTTCCGCCAGTAAAGTTCATGGTTGCATAATCCTGTATTCCCACCTCTACTCGAGGCTCACTTTTGTTTGCCTTCAAATCGCCAAATTTTTGCACCTCGCCACAAAAGATCTCCTCGAGCATCGACTCATGAGGTTCAAGTTCGGGATTTGAGGGTAAAAAGTCCTTAAAAGAAGTTAAAATGATCTTAGGATCTTTTAAATCTTCCTTCGCTTTATTAACCGCATAGAAGACCTGATCCAACGCAAAAATAACCTTTGGTTTTGCCTGTTCAAAAAAGTATTTAAGTTCAAGCTCTCTGAGCAATGGATTCAGCAAAACCGCAACACAGCCCGCCTTCAAAGTTCCAAAATACCCTATATAGAACTGCGGACAGTTTGGAAGTAGCAATGCCACCCTTTCGCCTTTGCTTAACCCCTCTGAGATCAGGTAATTTGCGAAAATGTTAGCAAGTTCGTTTAGCTCTCTAAAAGTGATCCTTCGCCCATAATAGACCAAAAAATCCTTCTCAGGAAACTCATTTGCATGTCTATACAGGTATTCATGAATTGGAATCTTGCGGTAAGGATAAATTGGTTCTTTCGGCAATTTCTCCATCTTTTCCTCCCACTTTCCCTCCAAAAAAGACACCTGCTCCTCCATGAAGATCGTATGGAGAGGATATTTATACTTAATTATGAATGCATAAAATTATGCAAAGTTTGTAAACTTCGTCTTTTACGATTTACTTTCGATTTTAGTTTCGCTAATTGTGAAAAACAAAAACTTTAATTCCCTTACTCCTTAGTGAGCCACATGAAATTGCATGAATATCAAGCTAAGCAGATCTTTGCGAAACACGGCGTAAGGATTCCTCGTGGGGCTTTAGCTGAAAACTTGCAAGATCTTCGAAAGATCGCTGAGGAACTGGGTGGGAAAGTTGTTCTAAAGGCTCAGGTTCTTGTTGGTGGCAGAGGCAAAGCGGGAGGTATAAAAAAGGCATTAAGTGTTGATTCCGCAGTTGAAATTGCAGAAAAAATGTTTGGCTCGTCATTAAAAGGTGAAATCGTTAAAAAAATTTACTTAGAAGAGCTAATTGAGATAAAAGAGGAGTGGTATCTGAGCATAGCTCTTGACAGAGTTGAAAAATGTTATTCACTCATTTTTAGCACTGCGGGTGGGATTGACATCGAAGAGATCGCACAAAAGTTTCCTGAAAAGGTTATAAAAGTTAAGATCGATCCTCGCTGGGGGCTCTGGGATTATCAGACCAGGGAAGTTCTCAGTAAAGCAAAGATCAGCTCAGAGCTGTGGAAAGAGCTAAGCAATGTAATAAAAGCACTTTACAAGATCCTTGTGGAATACGAGGCAGAGCTTGTAGAGATAAATCCTCTTGCTTTAACACCAAATGGGCTAATTGCTGCAGACGCAAAGATCAACATCGACGACAACGCTCTTTTCAGACATAAAGATCTCGAAGCTCTGCGTGAATACGGGGGAGTTGATGAAGTCGAAAGAAAAGCTCTTGCGGAGGGCTTGAACTACGTAAAGCTTGACGGCTACGTTGGAGTAATAGCAAATGGTGCGGGCATGGCGATGGCGACAATGGATCTGATCTACTTAGGGGGCGGTAAGCCAGCAAATTTCCTCGACATCGGCGGTGGGGCGGGAGCGGAGACAGCAAAGAAGGCATTTGAAATTCTTAGCATGGATAAAAACGTTAAGGTGATCTTCATGAACATCTTTGGCGGAATAACAAGATGCGACGAGGTTGCGATGGGGATTGTGAAGGCTTTTAAAGAATTAAATCTCAGTGTTCCAATTATTCTCAGGCTTTCTGGCACGAATGAAGAAGAAGGGAGAAGAATAATCGAAAAAGAGCTATCTGGCAAGGTTGAGGTTGTCGAGACAATGGAGGAGGGGGCAAGAAGGGCGGTGGAGGTGGCAAAATGGCAATAATAGTAGATGAGAGCACAAGAGCAATAGTTCAGGGAATCACGGGTAGCCAAGGAAGATTTCACACTGAGAGAATGCTGAAGTATGGAACCAAGATCGTCGCGGGGGTTACACCGGGCAAGGGTGGAGAGAAGCTCTTTGGAGTCCCGATCTTCAATACGGTGAACGAAGCGGTTCGTGAAACTGGAGCAAATGCGAGCGTGATCTTTGTTCCCGCAAGCTTTGCCACGGATGCGATCATGGAGGCGGTGAATGCGGGGATTAAGGTTGTAGTATGCATAACCGAGGGAATTCCAGTTCACGACGAGCTAAAGGCTTATTTAAGGGTAAAAGAAGCGGGAGCTATTCTTGTTGGTCCAAACTGCCCCGGAGTTATATCACCAGACAAATGCCATCTCGGGATAATGCCCACACACGTTTTCAGGGAAGGAAACGTTGGAGTTGTTTCGCGAAGTGGAACATTAACCTATCAGATCTCCTATAACCTTACTTCGCTTGGCATTGGACAGTCTACGGTAGTGGGCATAGGCGGGGATAGAATAGTCGGACTAACATTTGCAGAGGTTCTCGAGATGTTTGAGAAGGATAAGCAGACTGAAGCGATCGTGCTAATCGGAGAGATAGGTGGGCGAGATGAAGAGAGGACCGCGGAGTTCATAAAAGAGAACATAAGCAAACCAGTCGTTGGTTACATTGCGGGAATTACCGCACCGCCCGGCAAAAGGATGGGGCATGCGGGAGCGATCATAGAAGGTGGTGTTGGAACCGCTGAGTCAAAGATCAGAGCTTTGAAGGCTGTAGGGGTTGAAGTTGGCAAAACTCCGAAAGAGGTTGCGGAGCTCGTTGCCAAAAAGCTCAAATGAGGCTTGATCTCTGGCTTGTTAAAGAGGGGTATTTCAAAACGAGGAATAGAGCTAAAATTGCGATCAAACAAGGACTTGTAAGAGTCAATGGAGTGGTTGTTAAAAAGCCCTCTGCAGAGGTCAATGAGAGCTACATGATCGAAGTTCTTGACGACAAGCCCGCTGGCTACTGGAAGCTGAAGCATTTGGACGAGACTTTTGGAATTTTCAAAGGCGATGAGGTTGTGCTGGATCTTGGAAGTTCTGCGGGCGGATTTCTGCTTTACGCAAGCGAGAGAGCGAAGTTTGTATATGGCATTGAGTTCAGCAAGGAATTCGAAGAAGCCCTTAAAGAGCTTGAAAGCCTTGGAAACGTCAAAATATTTATAGAAGATGCCTTTAAGTTCGACATTAACAAAATCGAGCCTGTTGATGTTATTTTGAACGATCTCACTTTGCCCTTCACTTCTTCGATGACCGCCTTGAGAAGATTTTTGCCCAAATTGAAGCCAGATGGAAAAATTCTATTTGTGCATAAGCTCAATAAAGGAAATGAGGCAGATTTTAAGGGCTTTGAGATCATTGCTTTTGAGAGGGCTAAGGACAAGAGGGAAGTTTATTACCTGATTAAGCCTATTGAGCTCTGTAAATGTTAATTTGACAAAAAATATAAAATTATCTCAGTTTTGCTCAACTAAGCCCTTTTTTTTTCCAAAGTCTCTCTTTGACAACAAAGCCAAAATTAAAAGGATGAAGACTGCTATTAGTGCTGTGAGTTGAAGTTCAGAAGATCCAATTTTGAAGACTTTTAGCAAACCATGGAGTAAAAGGAGAAGAACTGCCATAAGGTATAGCAACCAAGTTCTAATACCTTCTTTAGCTTTAATTATTTTTCCAATTGCAATGAGAGCCACTAAAAGCACTATGGGCACAATTATGTTTAGCAGGAGTAGTAAGTCCATAGTCATATCACTCCATCGATTTTCTTCCGAATTGTCATGCTCTAAACAAGCCATGTTGCGTGCTACTAATATATAATGATTTCGCTACTTGATGACATATATGTAAAGAGAGGTTTTTGATTTTAGATAAAATTCTGAAGTTTAGTAACACTTTTTAAGTTTAAAAATACAAATACTACAATAATTCGGGGCTGAAAACTTAGAAATGGGATCAAAAAATTGAGTTGAATCTGTAATCCTAACAAGAGAATACTCCTCTCTTAGAGATGCCCAAAAAGCAATTGAAGATTAGAAAAATTGTTGAAAAGAAATTCCACCCGCTATTAATTCGCTCAGCAGGCTAATTTCGCTCTTTGAGATTTTTGCAAGCAATATGATGTCTCCATCGAGTTTAGAATATACACAAATCTCTCCTTTTTCAGCTATAAATCCATCTTGGAATTCCTGAATTGAATAATTTTGCTTTCTGAGCCGTTCTCGGAATTCAAAATAGGATTCATTAGCATTCGAATGGCAGAACTTGAATAAGTT
>JASFYH010000027.1 GCA_030055595.1 Archaeoglobales archaeon
GCTTGTCTCCCGCTGTTATTCCCTTGACCGGGCAGATTGCTGAGCAAGCTGTGCAGTGACTGCAGATCGCTGGCTTGATGACTTCTTCGAGCAGATTGCCGAAGAATTTCTTCTTGTGCTTTTTCTCCAAAATCGGAAATCTCCACTCTCTAAATTGCTCTCCAAGGACAAGTATCTCCATCGGGCATTTTTCAATGCAGATCTTACAGCTTTCGCCATCGCAGAGCTCGGCGTTAATTTTTAAAATTCCAGCCTTTCTGTCTATTGTAATTGCCTTCTTCGGGCAAACTCTAACGCAGATCCCGCAGGCTAAACAGCTTTCAGGTTCTTCACAAGAGATCTTGAGTGCCATGCTTGCCGTTTAAAGGATTATAGATAAGCTTTGCTAAATTGGTTAATCTGAATTTCGAGGAATTTTTAAACCTTGATCAATGCTGAACTCCATGGAACTCAACATTCTTGTTGTCGGCGTTGGCGGTCAAGGAGCATTAACGACTGCTCATCTAATTGCACGCTCAGCGATGAAGGCGGGACTGAACGTGCTTGTTGCAGAAACGCATGGAATGGCTCAGCGTGGAGGAAGCGTGGAAGTTCATGTTAGAATTGGAGACGTCCATTCGCCACTCATCCCAGATTGCGGTGCGGACATAGTTCTGGCACTTGAGCCTTCTGAGGCTTTAAGATACGCCAAATATCTGAACGAGAGTTCTAAGATCCTTTTAAACTCAAGAAAAATAGTTCCGCCCTCTGTAACGGTAGGCTTGGCGAAATATCCCGCAATCGAGGAAATCGTTGAAAATCTGAGGAAAATAACAAAGGAAATTTACGTGGTCAACGCTTCTGAGATCGCTGAAAAAGCGGGAGATGCGGTTACCGCAAATGTTGTAATTGTCGGAATGATGCTCTCTCTGTTAAAACTGCCCTTTAGCATTAAAGATGTTGAAGAAGTAATAACAGAGACGATGGGAAAAGCAGAATTAAATCTAAAAGCTTTAAAAATGGGTTATACCTTTAAAGAAGCCCCGCTCTCTGAAGAATGAGAAGATCTTCTGTGTCGATCTTTTCTCCTCTTTTGAACATTTCGTAGATCTTCTTTGCTTTTTTAACGAGTTCTTCTCTTTCTATTTGCTCCTTCGACTTATACTGTTTCGACTTAAGTGCCTTGATCACTTTTTCAAGGTCTCTTATATCTTTTCTCCTCTTTAAAGCCTCAGCATGACATTGATCCGCTTCTTTCTTGCTCTCCGAGAATTTTATATGCATTTCATCAGCAAGTTTTCTTTTCTCGTCAAGTTCCTTTACAGTCTTCATCAGATCTTCGTGGAATTTGTCCGCTTCGTCTCCACAGACCTTCATCTCGTTTGTGATCTCTCTCACTTTGTCTTTTAATTCTCGAATTCTCACGATCAGCCTCTTAAATTCTTCATGCTGTTCCAATTGTGCCTTTCTTTCTTCAAGTTCTCTTTTTAGCTTTGAAATCCTGTCAACTATTGCTCTTTCCTTATCTATGCTCATCACTGTCGTCTGTTGCTTGAATTCAAGTCTTCTTATCTCTTTTTCAATCTCACCAAGTGGTCTTCCGCCCTGATCGATCTTCTTTCTTAACTTATCGACTTCTTTATATAATTTATCAATCTCTTCGTAAAGCTCACTTTTTTTTGCTTTAAGCTCTTTAGTTTTATTATTTAGCTCATCTCTTTTAGTTCTGAGCTCTTTTACCTTCTCGACTAATTCCTTTACCTCTTTATTCAGTTCGTCTCTTTTCTTTGCACACTCTTTTGCAAACTGGTTAAGCTCATCCCGCCTCCTTGTAAACTCCTGCAGTTCTTTTTCGAGCTCTGTCTTCCTTTCTTCAAGTTTCTCCAACATCATGTTCTCACAACAGCCTTCTCTTTTAGCGTTGTGCAGAGATGTTTTAATCTGGATTTAAATTTTTCTCTATGAGATCGTTCCCCACTAATGATCAAATTCTTCAAGTCTACACTCTTCCTGTGATTTGTCGTCTCTAAGTCTTAAAAAGATCGGCGCCCTTAACTTTAAATCAGCGGTGAACTCCAAAAATTCAACTTCGCAAACATATCTTGGTTCGCACCAATGCACGACTCTTTGTGTTTCAATGGGGAAATATTGTCTCTCTATCTCGATCTCTTTTAGCTTCTTTGAGAACCATTCCAAGAATTCGGAGTCAAATCCAGTTCCAACCTGGCCAACATGAATATAATTGTCCCCAGACTTCAATGCTAACACGAGAGAACCAAATGTGTTGCTCCGTTCTCCTTCACCCTCCAGCCATCCAACGATTATAAAGTCCCCAGTATTTCTTTTTTTGAGCTTGACCCATAGATCCGATCTCTTACCCGGAAAATAGTAGCTATCTTTTTTCTTTCCGATGATCCCCTCTAATCCAAGTTTTATAGCCTTTTCATAAAATTCTTCTCCACTTTTTTCTACGAAGTCCACCAGAGCGATTCTTTTTGTTTCAGAGCTGATTTTGGAGAGTATTTCTTTTCTCTCCATCAGAGTTCTTTTATAAAGCCAACCTTTAGACTCAGTGTATAGGACATCGAATACAAAGTAGTTTGCTGGAATCTTTTTTGCTAAAACCGAAGCCTTAAATTTACTTTCAACGTGATCCCTCTTCTGAAGTGAATAAAAAGAGGGCTTGTTTCTCTCAAAAACAACGATCTCTCCATCGAAAATGGCATTCTCCGAAGTAAAATCCAGAAGTTCAAACTCGGGATAACGAAATGAGATCTCGATCAGTCTCCTATTCTGGATTCTCACTCTTTCATTTTCAAGATCCACAAATGCAAGTGCTCTTGACCCATCCCACTTTAGCTCGAAAATATACTCTAAACTGCTAAATGGTCTTCCCTTTACCGCAAGCATAGGTTTAATCTTCTCTTCAAACCAGCTCATTTCACCGCTTCCAAACTGGCTTTAAGTGCATCAATCAAAGATCTTGCACTTGGAGCCTCTTCCGAAATCATGATCTCTTTACCCGCAAGTTTTGCATCTATGAGTTTCAGGAGCGCCTCTTTATACTCGTTTCTGAACTCCTCAAGCCTTAATGGCTTTTTCATTGCTATTACCAATTTTTTAGCAAGTTCAAGTTCTTGGTTGCTTATATCTACTTTTAGATCCCAGTTTGCGATCTCTTTTGGACTACGGATCTCATCAATATAATGAAGATTGGCAAGTAAAATACCCCCATCAAACTCTCGCAGAGCGACAAGCCCCTCTTTTTCCCTCATGCCGATCTTTCCGATTCCCATTAGCTTTGTCTCTTTCATAGCCTCTTTTAACAAAAAATATGCTTTCTCCGCTCCTTTTTCTGGAACTAAATAGTGGAAATGGCTGTAGTAAATAACGCCAAGTTCATATGGCTCGAAAAAATGCTTTATTTCAATGCTTTTTGCACTTTTTAGTGGGATTTTTTCAAGATCTTCGTCTGTAAGAACAACGTATTCGTTTTTTGAAATTTCGTAGCCCTTTACGATTTCTTGCTCCCGAACTTCTTCTTTGCACTTCTCACAATATCTCTTGTATCTTATTCTTCCCCCATCTTTTGAATGAAGCAAATTAAACGTCACTTCCTTTGGCACCACGGCGTTATAAGCCTTTACCGGGATCGAAACGAGTCCAAAGCTTATCGAACCCTTCCAACTAGCTCTCATAATATAAGTTCTCTGAAGATAAATATATTCTACCGCATAAACTCAGTATATTTCTATAAAAATTATCCCTTTAATAATGCCACAAAGATTAAATCCTAAGACCCTTACGATCTCCGTGGAAAATCTTACGACGCTCGTGGAGAGAGGAGAAGGAGAGAACGTCGAATTTAAAGAATACCTTAATTCCACACACTTGAAGGAGAGCAGATTTAGACAATTAGCTTGTCAGATGAACCACAGGGTGATTATGGGAAGGGGCAAGGCTTACTACGTCATTGGAGTTTCTGATTCTGGTGAAATAAAGGGTTTAGATGATCCAAGGTTTGAAGAAACGATCGAAGTTCTTAGAAAGATTGCGAAAGAGATCGAGGCGGAGATTGGAACGATCGAGAAATACAACATAAATGGAGGATCTGTCGGGATCGTTGAAGTTCTAAAATTGAATGCAAAAGAACATATCCTGATCGGCACCGCTGGACACGTTGATCATGGAAAATCAACCCTTGTGGGATGTCTGATTTCCGGGATCCCAGATGATGGAGATGGAGCTACCAGAATCTTCTTAGACGTTTTAAAGCATGAAATAGAACGAGGATTGAGTGCTGAGCTTAGTTTTGCGGTCTTAGGATTCAAAAACGGTAAAATAATGAGATTAAAGAATCCAATGAGCAAGGAAGAAAAGGCAAGAATTGTTGAAAGATCTGACAAACTTGTGAGCTTTGTTGACACAGTTGGACACGAGCCATGGCTTAGAACTACGATCCGTGGTCTATTGGGGCAGAAAATAGATTATGGGCTTCTTGTAATCGCCGCAAACGACGGAGTTATGAGGACAACAAAAGAACACCTTGGGATCCTTCTGGCAATGGAATTACCTGTGATCGTTGTAATAACCAAGATAGATATAGTAAATGCAGAGAAAGTTAAAGAGACGCTCTCTCAGGTATCTAATCTTCTGAGATCAGTTGGTAGAATTCCTATTGTTGTTAAAGAGCTAAAGGAAGTGCAAAAAATCTCAAAATTCATCTCAGAGAACAAATTCATAGTTCCAATAGTCGAGACATCTTCGGTCACGTTCCAGGGCTACGATCTGCTTGAGGAACTACTCTATAGACTTCCGAAAAGATATACTGCTGAGAAAGAGTTTGTGATGTATATTGACAAGGTTTACAAGGTCACTGGAGTTGGTGTGGTTGTAAGTGGTAGCGTTAAATCTGGGGAACTAAGAGAGGGGGAAGACGTTTTTATTGGACCCTTTGACGACGGTAGCTTTAAGCAAGTAAAAGCCATGAGTATAGAAATGCATCACTACAGAATAAGCAAGACAAAGTGTGGAGACATCGTCGGAATCGCTCTAAAAGGGGTTAGATTTGAGGATTTGCGAAGGGGGATGGTTTTAAGTAAAAGCCTGCCAAAAGCGGTGAGAGAATTTGAAGCAGAAGTATTCGTATTCACTCATCCAACCCTTATAAAGCCCGGATACGAGCCTGTGCTACATTCTGAGACCATAGCTGAAACGGTAACCTTTAAAGCAATTGGAAAGGGTTATTTGAAGGCGGGGGATAGAGATAGGGTTAGAATTAGGTTCAAGTATCATCCGCAATGCGTTTTTGAAGGTCAGAAGTTCATATTCAGGGAGAGCAGAAGCAAAGGTATGGGAGAAATTATTCAAATAGTAGAGTAGAGATATGTTTTTATAATTAAACGCAAACCAATTTTCATGGAAGAAGGCATCACGAGAATCGGTGTCAGCTTGCCAAAAAATCTTTTAGACGACTTTGACAGAATAATAAAAAATCGAGGCTACTCTTCAAGGAGTGAGGCGATAAGAGATGCAATCCGTGGATATATAGCAGATTACAAGTGGCTTGAAAGCGAGAAAGGAGATGTTATAGGAGTTCTTGTAGTTGTATACGACCACAACGTTAAGGGAGTCAGCGATACGATCATCTCGCTTCAGCATCAATTTGCAAGTATAATTTCCTCGAATATGCACATCCATCTTAGCGAGGAGCAGTGCCTTGAGATCATCGTTGTAAAGGGCAACATGGAAGAGATAAAGAAACTTGTGGACAGAATATCCGCAACGAGAGGTGTGTTGAACCACAAACTGATCACAGCACAGAAGGAGATTCAGTAGACTAGAGCATCCACTACAACATGCACAACTCCGGGAGAATAATTTTTAACTTTGTGAAAATTAAGTATTTTGCAATTTTTTCCCATAATTCTGGAGGCTTTTTGCACTCTCATGAGCGGTCTTTCCAGCACTTTTAATGGTGTTGATTCATGGTAATGAATAATGCCTCTTCGGTCGAGAGCCTTTATTGCAATCTCCAGAAACTCATGGCAAAAGATATGCCCCATAATAACTCTGTCCGCAATACCTTCAGGAGTTAAGAGCATCGAATCTCCAAGAATTGGTATTATATTATCTAAATGGTTTAACTTTATGTTTTCCAGAAGGTATCCGTATGCCTCTGGATTGATCTCTATCGCATAGACTTTCTCTGCTCTCTTTGCGATTGGGACTGAAAAATAGCCAATACCAGCGAACATGTCCACCACGATCTCTTCATCAACCTCTTTAGCAACTCTATGCCTTTCATGGTGGTTGCCGAGGCTAAACATTACTTTAGTTATGTCAAGCTTGAAAAGGCACCCATTCTCCACATGAATGGTCTCACTTCCTTCACCAGCCAAAAGCTCAAGTCTTGGTTTTCTGATCATTCCTTCTTTGCCGAGATCTCTCCAAACCGATCTGATCCTTGGATTCGAGATCAATATTGCATTGGCAATATCGTGTGCGTATTTTTCGATCTCCTTACCGATCTTCACTATTGCAAGATCTCCGATGATCTTGTAGCTGTTGGGAATGGATCTATGAAGCTCTTTCGGAATCCGATCTTTGAGCAATTCAGAGAGCTCTTTTCTTGGGTTCTCGACTGGAGAAGACTGCCAAATGATCTCGTATCCCTCAAAGAACCGCTCATAGCCATCCAGAATGGGAATTTCAACGAATTCACCTACTGGTTTTATAAATCTCCTTTTGTCTTTAGCCCCGATCTTCTCCGCTAATTTTCTAACCTCCTCTACTTTCTCTTTTCGCACCCTAATTGCTTTCATAGATCCCTTGGAAAAGCGTAATTTCTGTTTTTATACTCAAAAACAAAGACTTCTTTTCCGATCTCTGCTCTAAATGGTCTTTGAACTAAGACAATATCTCCTTTTTCAGTCATAATCTCTGCGGAGCTTTCATCCAAGTTTGTTATCACTCCCCAATCAAGATCGCTTCTCTTTACAGCCACTTTAGCGTCTATAATATTTGCAGATTTTCCAGTTAAGAGATCTAATCCTCTGCTCATTTTAGCATTTTTAACAACGTAAAGGCTCTCATTCTTTATGACTATATCATTATCTTCGTATTCTGGCAATCGCACAAGAAATGTGAACCTATAAGAGTCTCTACCGTCGACTCGTGTATGAAGCTTCCTTGATTCAAAGATCCTCCCTCCCAGTTCCGTAGAGATCCTTCTTGAAATTTTTTCACCAAGCTTTTTGCTACCAAAGTAAAAATCGATCCCATTTTTCGTCTTTTCAAACTTTGAAAGAAATTCTTTTTCACCTTCACTTTCTGAAAGCGATCTCTGAACGATCTCTTCTGCCTTCCTGATCTCGTCTTCTCTCAAGACTCTCTTAACCGCTCTGAGCTGGACAATTGCTTCGTAGTATCCTCCACTTTCCATTGAACATCTTGGGCAGGAAATTCTATGTAGCTTATATTGGAGCGGAATGCTAATTTCAACAGGATCGTCATTCAAAATTCCGCTCAGAACTATTAACTTTTCTTCTACTTTAACCCCATTAACACTAAGATTTGGATCAACTTTGAGTTTTTCATAAACAATTCTCTCAATAGCCTCTTCCAAGGGTATATTCAGCCATACTCCTCCTATTTTAATAGAATTACACTTGGCACATACTTCTAAATTGAGCTTTTCTAATTTTGCAACCGCCCCTCTTTCAATAAGACAGCTTCCACAGATCCTGAATCTGGTTTCCTTACCACAAACAACACATTTCACAAATTTCATTTTTTGTGGAGATTAATAAAATATACGTTCACATTACAGATCTTCTCATGGCTTTGTTTAGATTCTCAATGAAAATTTCGGGATTTTGAGGAGAGATAACAATGCTTAAACCCTTCTTTTTCCGTATCTCAACTATATTCTTGGTAGATGTGGTAAATCTCACACCTCTATAAGCAAGGGCTTTCCATTTTTCCGCAGATCTTACTTCCGCAAGATCTTCAAGGCGGATCTTGTAAGAAAAGGCGCCCAATACTATTTTGAGCACGTCATCATGAATTTCATATTTTCTCGGTAAAATAATCCAATAGAGAATTAGAATAGCTAATAAGCTTGCTAAAAGAACTTTTTTTGCTATTATGGCTTCTTCTTCGCTATCAGTTTGAAGCAAACCACTTTCAATTAGAATTACCAGCAGTAACATTAGCGAAGGTGCGAAAGATAGAATAATTTTTCCCCATAGATCGTATTTCGGTTTATCTTCGTATATGATCATAACCTTCTCAAGGCATATTTTGTTACTTTCCCGAGAACCTGAATCGCATTGATCGCATTCGAATACACAGGGAATCCACGCTCTTCGAATTTGTTCTTTTGCTCAAATACTGCATTTCTTTCTCCTTCTAAAGCAAAGTATACAGGCTTTCCAAAGGATCTGAGTTTTTTGAATTCTGGTTCATAGTCTCCCCAGAAGGGCCCGACGTCCATAGCAACGACCATTGCATCTACATTTTCATCACTTAAAATTGCCTCCATGGCAGTGTTGTATGTTTTTTCAGTGCCAAAATACTCGATCATTGGCCAAATGTCCACGGGATTGTTAACATTGTGCCAATCGGGCGTTACTGAACGAATTCGCTCCACAGTCTCCTTCTTAAACTTAGCAAGCTTTAAACCGGAAAAGAATACCACATCAGCGGACTGAACACAGCCTGAGCCAGTATAGTGGATTACTCCAACTCTATCGCCTCTTGGCAAAGGCTGAAGTGCGAAGGCTTTTGCCACATCGAGAAGTTCGTCGAAGCTGTAAACTCTTACAAGATTTGCCTGTCTGCAAACCGCATCAAAGATCTGATCATCCCCACAGATCGATGCGGTGTGACTCATCGCAGCTTTTTGCCCGTATTCAGTTCTACCACTCTTAAATACCACTATGGGTTTCTGAGATCCTTTTGCAACGCTGTAGAACGCTCTGCCGTTTCTTATACCTTCCATATAAATGCCCACAACGTCCGTGCTCTTATCTCTGATCAGATATTCCAATGCTTCGTGATCCTGAACATCAATTTTGTTCCCCATTCCAATGATTTTGCTGAAACCAATCTTCGGGTGGTTTGAAAATATGGAAACCATTAGAACGCCTAAGAACAAACCTGTCTGAGCAATCAAACTTATATTTCCCTTATTAACGCCTAAAAGCGGAGCAAAGCTTGTAATAAATCCTGTTTCTGTATTGAATCCACCAGTCGTATTCGGACCAAGGATCAAGATCTCATGCTTATTTGCTATTCTCAAAACCTCCTTTTCGATCTTTTCGCCTTCTTCACCTTCTTCGCTGAATCCCGAGCTCAAAATAACCGCTCCCTTGATCCTTTTTTCAGCACAGTCTAGCATAATTTCTGGAACGAGTTTTGCTGGCACTGCGATGATTGCAACGTCGATCTCGTCTGGGACGTCCTTAACAGAGGGGTAGCACTTCAGTTCATAGATCTCCTCAGCATTGGGATTCACGGGATAGATCTTGCCATTAAATCTGTGATTTATTAAATTCCAAACAATATTGTTCCCGGGCTTACCCGGCGTTCTCGAAGCTCCAACGACCGCAACACTGCGAGGAGTGAAGAAGAAGCTTATGTCCCTCG
>JASFYH010000028.1 GCA_030055595.1 Archaeoglobales archaeon
AGCCCTTGAATTCGGTTTTGCAAGGCTGATTTCGAAGCCTTTAGCTCCACTAATGAGATTTGCAAATCTGCCAACGGTATTCGCAATTCCGGCGATAATTTCAACAGTCGACGTCCGAGGGGGCTTAAGCATCGTGGGTTCTTTAAGAGAAAAGAATGGAGTTGATGATTCAGCAGTTATTGCCTATAAACTCGTAACAAGACCTTTTTCGACAGTCTTTTTCCTTTTTCGCTATTATTTGCCAGTCTCTATAGCTGCTTTGGGTCTCTACGTGGGTTCAATCTACATAGTATTAAGCTTCATTTCAGCGTTCATTTGCATGCTCATTGGCATTGCTTATGGCAGATTGAAGGCTAAGAGGAAAGAAATCGAGCTTGAGCTGGATCAGAATTCGAAGAATAGGAATGATGCCATAAAAGCGTCCTTAAAATCCGCCTTTGATATGACCAAAAAGGTTGTTTTTAGGTATGTGATCATAACCGTCGCCATCTCAGCTCTTCTGCTTTTAGGCTTCTTCGATGCTGTTTCTGAGAACATAGACGTTTACACGAAACAACTTGGCTTCTCCTCAAACTTCGCAGCTTTGATCTCCATACACATTTTCAGCCCCATGTCCGCTGTGCTTACTGCGGGAGAGTTTTTGAGAAATGGTCTGATTGGTGTTAAAGAATCTCTAATTGCCCTTTTGATAGGTAGGTTCCTCTTCATAGCCATAATGGACTATCCAAGGCATTCTTTGCCATTCTACGCTTCAATATTCCCAGTTAAGCTTGCTTCAAAGCTTGTTTTGGCTGGAATTCTTGTGAACGCATTTGCCACGCCAATTCTGGTTCTATTTGTTTTCCTGATGTTTTGAGTTTCCCAAATTTAAAGAGTAATATTGTAGATTATAGGGATTTGTCAAGAAATTGCGATCTGAAGGGTTAATTTTAAATACACTTAAATACACTTAATATATATGGCGCACAAAACTCTAACTATATCGGAAGAAGCTTACAAAGCATTGAGTAAGCTGAAAAAAGAAGGTGAATCTTTTAGTGATGTAATTCTCAGAATAACAAGGAATTCAAACCTGCTGGAATATATTGAGAAATCGGAATCTTCACCAGAACTGGCAAAGAGTGTGGAAGAAGTATATAGAACGAGAGAATTAGTAAAGAGTAGGATTGCGGATCTTTGGTGAGATCTTGGTCTGTCTCGAAACCGATTTTTTGGTTGCTTTAATAAGAAAAGACGATAAAGCTCTTTCAAAGCTCCGAGAACTCGTCGAAAAAGGAGAGAGAATTTCAACCACCCCTATAAATTGTGCAGAATTATTTAAAGGAGCTTACATGTCCAAAAATGTGGAAGAAAATCTGAAGAAAGTTAGGGGAATTATTAACAGACTGGATTTGCTCGATTTCAACCTAAATGCGTCGGAAATCTATGGTAGAATAGCCTTAGAGCTCAAAAAAGATGGAGAACCAATTGGAGAAATGGACGCTCTAATAGCAAGTATTGCATTATCACACAACGAGAGAATTATAACGAGGAACTTTAAACACTTCGCTCGGATTAGAGGATTAGAAGTTGAGAGCTGGTAAAAAAGTAAAAAGAAATATTAACGGAATTTCTGTCTTAAGACTTTCTTGTCTATCTTTCCAACGCTTGTCTTTGGCAATTGATCCACAAATATGTATTTTTCTGGGATAGCCCACTTTGTAATTGCACCCTGCTCCGCAAATTTTGAAAGATGCTCCCTGAGTTCTGCTTCGGTAAGCTGAACACCCGGCATAGGAACAACTATTGCCAATGGTCTCTCACCCCATTTCTCGTCTGGGACTCCTACGACTGCAACTTCTCTGACTTTCGGATGCAGACTTAAAAGATTTTCAAGCGTTAACGAAGAAATCCACTCACCACCGCTTTTTATAACATCTTTGAGTCTATCAACGATTGTTATATAGCCCTCTTCATCAATCACCGCAATATCGCCAGTGTGAAGCCAGCCACCCGCCCAGAGCTCCTTTGTCTTAGCTTCATCCTTCAAATAGCTATCTGTAAGCCATGGTGCCCTTACAACGATCTCTCCCATCTCCTTTCCGTCTGGCTTAACGTCGGTCATGTCTTCTCTGACCACCCTTGCATATACAAGCGGGAATGGTATTCCAGTCTTAACAGAAAGCTTAACAAGTTCTTCTTCACCAAGATCAAGCAAATGCGGTTTTATGAATGCTCCAGTGAGTGCGGGGCAGGTTTCGGACATCCCATAAGCAGCCATCGTGTATATTCCTTTCTCTCTTGCTCTTTTCGCCAAACCTTCTGGAAGCTTTGATCCGCCGATGAGCACCTTCCAGCCATTGAACTTAAATCCTTCAGGCAAGTTGTCAACGATCATTTGCAGAATTGTTGGAACGCAGTGAGAGTAAGTCACACCTTCAGTAAGAACAAGCTTTACTATCATCTGTGGCTCATATCTGCCTGGATAGACGTGCTTATAACCAAGTAGCCACATCATTATGGGTATTTCCCAGCCATGGACATGGAATAGCGGTGTCAGGGGCATGTAGACTTCCTTATCACCCAATAAACGCAGAGGGGAGCGATAGCCAGTCATTGCAATGCAACCGGCAAGTGCGTGTAAAACGAGTTTTCTATGTGTAAACCAAACCCCTTTCGGACGTCCTGTGGTTCCAGTAGTGTAGCTGAGCGTTGCCATCGTGTTTTCACTGAAATCTGGGAACTCGTAGTCTTTGCTGGCTTTCTTTATTAGTTCTTCGTATTCCAGATCTGTAAGCTTCGTTTCAGGCATCGTGTCATCGGTAATCACGATATAGTGCTTTACAGTCTCAAGCTTGTCAGCCAATTTCTCCATCAGTGGAATAAAGTCCTTGTAAACCAGAACCACCTCATCTTCCGCATGTTGCATCGTATAAAGCATGTCTTCGGGACTTAGTCTAACGTTCACGGTATGCAAAACAGCGCCCATTCCGGGTATTGAGAAATAACATTCGAGATATCTGTGCGAATCCCACTCCAGAACCGCCACCTTGGTTCCCTTTTTAACTCCAAGCTCCTCCAATGCACTCGCAAATCTGTGCACTCTTTTGTAAAGATCTCTATAAGTGTAGCGATGTATATCTCTGTAAACTATTTCCTGCTTGTTTGCATAATTCACTCCAGTCTCCAAAACATGTTTCATCAAAAGCTGGTAGTCATACGCTTCCATGAGCATTATTACCATCTACACATTTTAAACATTTCGAAATTTAACAATGACAGATTGCAGAAAGAGGCTTATTAAAACCCCCAAACTTCTCAATCTACTTTAAAAGACAAAAAAACAAGAATAAGCCCAGTCGCATGAGCCAAGTAGCAGTATGGGCAGAAGTAGCCGATTAGGACTGAATAACCAAAAAGACAGACAATGCCGAGAACTCCAGCGATCCGCCAGAGTTTCAGCAAAATTTTTTGATTTTTAACATAAAACAATAAGATCCCAATCAAAAACCAGATTAGCCCAAGCAACGGCAAAATAAAGCTTGGAAATGGCATATCTGGCGGTAAACAAGAGTTGACTGGACAATAGGGCAGTGTGTAAAGTATGTAATGCTCATAAAGCAAATAGGCTGAATCGATGATCCCGATTGCGAATAAAGGAATTGAGATTAGTTTCAAATTCATAGCGAGATTACTTGCTACGATATTTAAGATTTATGAATTCTTCAACGTTTTTCCTCACCGCAGAATAATCGTAACCGCAAACGACCGCATTACCAACCAAATCGCCTATCAAGCTCTTTGGGTTGAAGGTTTTTCTCCCCCTAAACAATATTAGCGTGTCGCATCTGAACTCTCTGCCTTCAGCTTCAACCTTCTCCACTCGCTTATCGCCATGAACATAGACTTCCGCAGATCTTGTTCTTTCAACTTCAAAATCCTTTGAAAGAATTACCTCAAGCAAATTGAGCACCTCGCTTTGTCCAGCAAGCAAAAACTTCGTTCCAATTTTGTATCCCTCAGCAATCAGCTTTATTGCGGTCTCAGGCGAAAAAATGCCTGGGGGTCTTTTTCCAAAAACCCAAGGATTGCAATCAACCGCACCCGTGGCAATTATCACCTTATCGTTTATGATCTCAACACCTTTCGGCGTTAAGACCTTAACAGGGTTACTGGACACAACACAACCCTTTTCAACCTTTAAATAGCCCAAAGTTGATTTCATTTCATTTATGAAGCTTTCATAATGCTCTTTAAATTCTGGAATTTTGCTAAAAACTGCAAGTTCTCCGCCTTGTTCCTTGTAATCAAAAATTCTAACACTGAACCCTAAATCCAGCAACTTTTTTGCACAAAGAATCCCGCTGTAGCCCGCTCCAGCGATTAAAACCATGCAATCTCCCCTCCTTCACGATCCTTCAAAACTTTATCGCCAATAAGCTTTACAATCTCTGCTTTGCATTTCTCGCAATCCATTCCCGCCCATGTGATCTGCCTAACTCCATCAAGGCATTTGAATTCCTTTGCGATTTCCAAGATTTCTCTCTTGGTAACCATGTTGCAGAAACAGACTATTTCATCGCTCTCAAGAGATCTGCAAATTTCCTCCTCGCTTTTCTCTTTCTTGGGCAATCTGGCTATTTTTTCCTTTCTTCTCAAATCAAAGTGCTTTGAAACCATTTGCAAGACCATTTTCGCTATTGCGGGTGCAGCAGTTAAGCCAGGACTCTGAATTCCCGCAACATTTATGAATCCTTTTACGGGTTCATTGATCACAAAATCGCTCCCAGCAATCGATCTAAGCCCCGCATAAACCGCTATTATTTCCTTCGGAGTGGTCTTGAAAAGTGGAGCAAATTTGGCAATTATTCCTTCGATTTCTTCTTTCTTGACACTCGTGTCTTCCTTGCTCTCAACGTCAATGAGATTTGGGCCCCAAAGCGGTTTACCATCGAAGCCGATTAGAGCACCACCACCTTTTGTTCTCTTGTTAGGCTTTAGAGGTATGGCAACGACTAAGTGCCTATTAAATCCCTTCTCTGCAAAGACTACATGTGTTCCTTTGCCCGGAATTATTTTCATTTCGTAGCCAACCATTTTGGCAATCTCATCAGCATAAATACCTGCACAGTTGATTACTACTTTGGTTTCAAACTCACCTTTATTTGTTTTAACAACAAAATGCTCTCCTTTTCGCTCTATTCCAACAACTTCACAGCCATAAAGGAATTCGACACCATTGAGCTTTGCAAAAAGGCAAGCCTTTGCGGTCATTTCAACTGGATTAACTACGCCTGCGGACGGAATAAAGACTCCGCCATAGGCTTTTTCAATCAAATTTGGTTCCATCTCAAGCAATTTTTTCTTTCTAATCGGTTTTGCAAAAACTCCATGCTTTCTCAGATAGAGAATTATAAAAGGAATTGCCAAAAAAGTTAGAAGGTTTGTGGCAACGGTTATTAGCCCAACACGCTTAAACTCGAAGCCAAGCTCTTCCGCTTCAGCATCCATCATTCTGTTTCCTTCCAAGCAAAGCTTGCTCCTTAAAAGCTTGAAGGGCAATTGAAACGGATGAATAATTCCGGAGCAAGACTTAGTTTGCTCCAAACCCGGAGCAAGTTTTTTCTCCACAACTAAAACATCAAGATCGAACTTTGAGAGCTCTTTTGCAATAAAGCCACCCGTAACTCCCGCTCCAATGATTACGATGTCCTTCAAATTCTCACCACCATAAAGTGGTCGAAGAATATTTATTCTTTTTCTAATAAAAAGTGATGAAGGTGATCCGATGAGCTACGTCCTTGGCATAGATGCGGGCACAACTGGAATCAGAGCGGGCGTTTACTCTCTTGATGGAAAACTCGTTGCCCAGAGCTACACCGAATTCCCGAGTTATTATCCGAATCCCGGATGGGTTGAGCAGAACGCTGAAGATTGGTGGAAAAGTGTTGTAAAGGCATGCAACTCCGCAATTAAGCTTGCAAATGCTGAAAATGATATCTATGCCATTTCGGTTGCAAACCAGCGTGAGACGATTGTTCCGATCTCTAAAAGCGGGACACCGCTTACAAGGGCAATTGTTTGGCAGGATCGAAGAACTGTTGAAGAGGTCAAAAGAATAAAGTCTATAATGGGCGAGGAAATCTTCAAGCTAACAGGTTTGAAGCCAGACCCATACTTTTCACTACCAAAGATTTTGTGGTGGATGAAGAATTATCCCAATGTGGTTGAAAAAACTTGGAAATTCATGCTTGTCCATGATTACATAATATATAGGCTTACAGGAAACACTTTCACGGATTTCTCAAACGCTTCACGCACAATGCTCATGGATCTAAGAAAACGAGAGTGGTCTGATAAAATCGCTGAAA
Source organism: Archaeoglobales archaeon (assembly GCA_030055595.1). GTDB lineage: Archaea > Halobacteriota > Archaeoglobi > Archaeoglobales > Archaeoglobaceae > WYZ-LMO2. The sequence goes on from JASFYH010000028.1 coordinate 6,351, forward strand.
CTTTTGGCGTCGATTTAGATAAACTTCCTGAAATAAAAAATTCCGGCGAAATCGCTGGGGATCTCAGGAGTAGAGAGATTGAGGTAAGATCAAGACCAGTCGTTGCGATAGGTGGTGGAGATCAGCAGTGCAGTGCTCTTGCCCAAGGTGTTGTTGAGGAAGGCAAAATAAAGTCCACAACGGGCACGGGCACCTTTATGATCGCTCCCGTTGAAAAAATGCACGGCGGTGATCTAATTTACTCCGCACACGTTGTGCCGAAAGTAGTGGCAGAAGTAAGCATTTTCACAACTGGTAGCCTTCTTGAGTGGGTTAAGCGTAACTTTTTCCCAAATGACAGCTACGAGGTGCTCAATGCGGAAGCGAAAGCTTCTGGAGTTGGAGCTCGTGGGCTTATGATCTTTCCGTTCTTCTCAGGCGCGGGATGTCCTCACTGGAATCCTGAAGCGAAGGGGAGTATTTATGGGCTAACTCTGGGTCATTCGAGGGGGGACATAGCAAGGGCAGTGATGGAGAGCGTTGCTTTCGAGGTTAAAACCAACATTGAGCTCATGGAAAGTCTGGGCATTAAAGTTAACGAGCTTCGGCTTGATGGTGGTGCAGCAAGAAGCCAGCTATGGAACCAGATCTTTGCAGATGTCACAAAAAAGCCCTGCCTCGTTTCTGGAGATGTTGAAGCAACCGCGAGAGGCGCTGCGATGCTTGCCTGTCTTTCTATAGGCTTCTCGCTGAAATACGTTCTCGAAAAGTTTGTTCCAGAGTTTACGACTGTCCTTCCGTCTGGTATTGAATACGGCGAAGTTTATGAGAGATACAAAAAAATTAGGGAAATTCTGCTTGGAGTAAAAAGCTAAACAATATTTATTTCAACTCTGTTCTCCCACAAGCCGTGCAGATTGCAGTAAGCTAATGCGTAAAGAACTCCGCTTTTGTTGAGCTTTAACTTGAAGCTCGCTTCCTGTTCTGCAATTTCAGGCGTAAGCTCAGCTCTTGCAACGAAGATCGGGTTAAAATCTCTTCCAGTTTCATAGAAATAAAGCTCTATCCATCTGAAAGAATGCTGAACCGTATTCGGATGTCCCTGAATATAAATCCTGACCGCAAAAACCTCTCCCGCTTTTACCTCCTTCGGGGCTTCAATCCTTGGCGTATGGTTTTCCCGCTTCGATATGGCAAGCTTGTCTTCCACTTCCGGGGTGTATATTTGCTCACCAAATTTCTTCATTCTCTCACCTATCATAATGTTAATAGGGCAAATAAGAAAGTTTCGGGGTTTTTATAAAGGCAAAAAATGAGTCCTTTTGAGAAGTCCTATCATTATCATTCTCAGGAAAATTTCAAAAAGATAAAATATCCCTCAACAACTTAAACTATGCTTCTACTTGAGCATGAAGCCAAAGAACTGCTTGAGAGCTATGGAGTCAGGACTGCTAAAGCGGTTGTCTGCGAAAGCGAAGAAGAAGCGGTAAAGACCGCTAAGAGCCTTGGATTCCCAGTTGTGATGAAAGTCAATGGAATTCTGCATAAGAGCGATGTCGGTGGAGTGATTTTGAACTTAAAGACAGAAGAAGAAGTGAGGAACGCCTTCAGAAGGCTTTCAG
>JASFYH010000029.1 GCA_030055595.1 Archaeoglobales archaeon
TAATCGCTATTTTCTATTGTCCACCGATTGCAAGAGTTGATGGGGCCAGGGTTTTACAGTTGAAGAACATAGGATTTGTTCAGAGAGCAATTCTTTTTGGAGCTTATATCCTTTGGATAATTACACGTCACATTGTTCCAAACCTTTTAGAGATATTTTTGGCGAGATTTTCAATGTTGATAGCCTATTCTTTAATTTTTGGAGTCGAATTTGAGCTTTCTTGGTTTGTCAAATCCAGATGCGAAGAGTTGGGGAGCGATGCTTCATTTTGCATTGAAACGTGGAGCTTTGATAAACGATGCATTTTGGTGTTTCATACCTCCAGGACTTTGCATCGCATTTTTTGCATCAATTTTCGTTCTTTTAAGTTTGGAAATTGAAAAAAGAAATTTTGAACGATTTCAAAGTCCTTGCTAAAGAGTTTGAGGAACTCGTGAAAGATTTTGAAAAAGATCTCAAGAGTTCTTGAATATCCGAAAATAAAGAAAATACTTGAGAGCTCAGGGATTGGTTCGAAAGACGTTTTTGAGGAAATTCTTAAAATTTTAAGAGTGGTAAATCCAAAAAGAAATTTAACGTGATTAAGGAGATCCTGAGGACAATAAATTTCCGGAATGCGCAGTCGAATGTGCTGCGGAGTTCCTGGTGAGCGGCGACAGACATCTTCTAAAGCTGGGAGAATTTAAAGAAGTAAAGATAATATCGGCAAGAGAATTTCCTGAAAAGTGATAAATTTAGAAGTTTGATTTACAACTCGTATCATTTCTTTCTGATCTCATTTTCAATCACTCTCCAGAAATCTGTTTGAAAAAGCTTCGAAGGTCGTAAGAGTTTTGAGTCTTGAAGTTTTAAAGAGACACTGAAGCGTCAAAATTTTACCCTTATAAAAAGGAATTGGCTGATCGGCGGGAATTATGTAAAGGATATCAATAATTAATAATAGGAATTACGCTAATCTGGACATCTCACTTGTCTTTGGGGCAAATCTAATAGAGAAATCGCCGTCAATATCGTGTAAGAGCACTTTGGAATGCCCGGCGTGAAAGTCCTGAAAAATATCTCGAAGTTGTAAAAGAAATAAGTAAGAAATAAGGTTATATGGAAAGGAAAGATAAATTAAGCTAAAGAGAATCTGCTGGTGTTATTTGTGTAAAAAATAAAATCATAATTTTATCTTCCCCTCCCCTCTTAGCATCTCCAAGAACATTTTTTTGATCTTCTCTTCAATCATTTTCTCCAAATTGCTGTCCATCACAGACTCGATTATTTCCGAACCGTTGAATTCTTTTGCAAGCCTAATTGGATCCAAAACAGCTTTGCACTTCCAGCATCTATCCCTAGAGGGCTCGTTTAACTCTCCGCAGACTCCGCATTTAAGTGGTTGAAGCTTTTTGATTTCTGCTTTAGCCTCCTCTTCTTTTATTAACCCCAACTCTTTGAGTATTTTCTTATCCGCATCAATTTCAACGATTTTAGTATATCTTCTCAGGTTTTTTGAACCCGGGACCAGCCCCGCCCGCTTGCATAATAGAGGCTCGGGGAGAATTTCTGCATAGTCTGTTACCCCTGTATGCCTCAACCTGTAGGGAGTAATCTTCTTTTTAATCCCTGCTCTTTTTGCCAGTCTGATCAAAAGTCTTCTGTAAGCGTAATGATCTATCGGGGCAACAATCCTCCTCTTAAACTTGTTTAGATCAAGCCACATCGGGGCTTCTGGATCATCCCTGAGCGGATGAACGCTGAGCCACCTTGCAACAAAAGGCAAACTCGAAGACAGGTAAAGACTCCTTCTGAAAGTCTTACTTCTTTTGAGCTCAACCCTGATGCCAAAAGAATCTCTTATAAATGCCCCGACTGTAAGTGTTAGTAATTCCTCTGGTCTGCAGGCAAGATCATAATGGCAGGCAATCAGGGCTGGATCTCTATCGTTTATCGCAACGCTGATGAGTTTTAGCAATTCTTCTTTTGTCAGCAGGTCTGATTTTGTCAGTTCATTGTCTTTAGGCTCTTTTTTCTTTATCTTTACCGCAAGATCCTCTCTGCCGATAAACTTCAAATACCACCTAATCGCCTTTCTAAACTCATTCACCGTGCCGACTTTCAGCCCTGACGTATTCAGTCTTGCAAGAGATTTGTTCAGTCTGGCTTCGTCAATGTCCCCCAGACTCAGACCATACCTTTCACACAACAAACGCAGACAGATAATCTCTCTCGAAGCACGTGCAACGCTTACTCCATTCGCAAGTCTAAAATCGAGATACTGTCTAATTCTTTCTTTGTCCTCATTGTTAATTTTACTGCTCTCTAAAGTTCTGAGTTCACTTTTAAGCCACTTTTCGTAATCAATGCTTCTCCACTTCTCCATGTCCACCGTTTTAATTATGTTGTTTTCAGAATTTAAACCCTTAAGCTTTTTCCCCGGGCATTGAACTCCGCAATTAATGCCCCCGCCGGGAATCGAACCCGGGTCTAGGAGTCCGCAGCCCCTAAGGATCTCCGCTACCCCACGGGGGCTTCTGCTAATATCGCTCAGAAGATAAATAGATTACTTTCTCCCTCGCAAAGTTTCATATATCCTCGAAGGAACTTATTTTCAATGCTGTGGAGTGAAAAATATCGTCCTCAAACTTTAAAAGATGTTTTGGCTGGTAAGGAGGCTATTTCAAAAGTTCTTGAGTGGGTTAAAAACTGGCAAAATGGTCCGTGGAAGCCAATGCTATTGGCAGGACCTCCGGGAGTGGGTAAGACTTCCATAGCAATGGCTATCGCCAATACAATGAAGTGGGAATTTGTTGAACTTAATGCAAGTGACCAGAGGAACTGGGAGATCATAAACAGGATCGTGGGAGAAGGTGCATTCAATGAGACTATAAGCGATGAAGGGGAATTTTTATCTTCTAAATCGGGAAGATTGAAGCTAATTGTTCTCGATGAAGTTGACAACATTCACAAAAAGGAAGATGTTGGTGGTGAAAGTGCTTTGCTCAGGATCATAAAGAAAAAACCAAGACAGCCACTTATTTTGATAGCCAACGATCCATACCGGCTTTCTATAGAACTAAGAAAGTTATGCGAGTTTTTGGAGTTCAAAAGGTTAACAAAGACACAGATCTTGAGGGTTCTAAGTGAGATCTGCGTTAAAGAAGGTATTAAATGCGAAAAAAGAGCCCTTGAAGAGATCGCAGAAAACGCCGGGGGCGATTTGAGAGCTGCGATAAATGATCTACAGGCTATTGCAGAAGGAAGTAAGGAAATAACCGCCGAAGACTTAGTTATGAGTAAGAGAACGCAAGAGGTTGACGTTTTTAAAGTCTTGCAGAAGATCTTCAAGACGAATTTTTCCGCCTATAACGACGCACTTCTCCTTGAAGAAGCTCCAGAAGACCTGATCCAGTGGATCGAAGAGAATATACCACTTGAATATTCCGGAGATGAGTTATTTAAAGGGTATTTGGCTCTCTCAAGAGCGGACATTTTCATCAGTAGAGTTAAAAGAAGACAATTCTACAGACTATGGAAATATGCAACATATCTTATGACGAATGGTGTCCAGCAAATGAGAAGAGAAGCTAAAGGTGGGTTTACAAGATACAAGAGACCTCAAACTTGGCAATTCCTCTTTCAAACGAAGCAGAAAAGAGAACTAAAAGAGGGGATCCTCAAAAAGATCTCGAATTTTTCTCATCTTTCAACAAAAAAGGCAAAGATTGAGATGCTACCAATTTTAACCTTTCTACTAAAAAACCTTGACGTGGAAAAGTCTGCAAAGATCGCAGTCTTTTATCAAATGAACAGGGAAGAATTAGAGTTTCTGGTAGGTGAGAAAGCAGAAGAGATCTTAGAATTTATAGAAAAGAACAGGCTTCATCGAGTTGATGAAACCTGGATCTATCCGGAGTATGAAGATGCGAAGCCTCTTGAGGTTACTGAATTAAAAGAAGAGATCGAAAAGCCTAAAGAGGAGAAGCAAAAGGAGAGAAAAGTAAGAGATTTAACCCTCGATAGCTTCTTCGACTCATGAACTTCGATCTTAAAGATGCAATAGAGATCCCGGAAAGAAGCTTGGTGGATGAGATCGTCGAAGAGATCGCTAAACGCACCGGAAAAAATCACCAAGAAGTTTTTTCAATGATCAACGAGAAACAGGAGAAAATGAACAACCTGCTTAGCTTTGAAGTTGTTGCTCTGATCGTCGCAAAAGAAGTTGGAGTTGAGGTCTCAAAATATATAGCACTCGTTGAAGAGAGAATTTTCGATGAGACTGCTCAGTGACGCAATTGCCATAGGGAAGAAAGTTGTGATCGCAGATCTCCACTTCGGACTCGTTCCATTTTACGACAGAGAGCTTTTGGATAGGGTTCTAAGACTCGCAGAGCGTTTTCAAACTCTTATAATCGCGGGAGATCTTAAACATTTGGGTAAAAAAAGCCCTGTGGAGGGTTTTCTAAGTAAAGTTTCCGAGATCGCTGAACTTCTGATCATTCGCGGGAACCACGACATAGGCATTAACGGCTATAAAGCTCTTAAAATCGGCAAATACAGCATTTTCCATGGTCATTCAGTTCCAGAAGAGACCGTTATAGGCTCGGAGACTCTGATCTTCGCTCATGCTCATCCCTCTGTTTTCATTCCAGCAGAAGTGGGAGGATACAAGGAAAGAGCCTTTCTTTCTGGCGAAGTAGAATGGCAAGGAAAAAAGAGGGTTTTTGTTCTTCCCGCTTTTAATGAACTTTGCTCTTCTACAGCGGTAAATATGGAGAGACCAGCAGGTTTTATGTTCAGAAAGTTCGACTACAGCAACTGGGATGCGATTCTCACAGACGGGACAATTCTGAACCTAAAACAAATTTCAAAAAGATAAAATATCCCTCAACAACTTAAACTATGCTTCTACTTGAGCATGAAGCCAAAGAACTGCTTGAAAGCTATGGAGTCAGGACTGCTAAAGCGGTTGTCTGCGAAAGCGAAGAAGAAGCGGTAAAGACTGCTAAGAGCCTTGGATTCCCAGTTGTGATGAAAGTCAATGGAATTCTGCATAAGAGCGATGTCGGTGGAGTGATTTTGAACTTAAAGACAGAAGAAGAAGTGAGGAACGCCTTCAGAAGGCTTTCAG
>JASFYH010000002.1 GCA_030055595.1 Archaeoglobales archaeon
CACTTCGAATTCTTTGGAAATTATCTTCTCCAGCAATAGTTTCATCTCCTCGCTTTCTTTCTCTCTCAAAAACCACTTCACAACAGCGCTTGCGTCAAGGACAATCATCTTTTATCCCTGAATTCCCTGATGAGCTCTTCCGAAGGATTTTCTAGACTTGATTTCGATGAAATTTCCTCAATTTTTTTCTTTGCCCACTCTATCTCTCTCTTTTTGATTTCTTCTTCCAGAGCTCTTCTTATCGTTTCGCTTACATTTATTCCGAGTTTTCTGGCTTTTTCCAAGAGCTCTCTTTTGACTTTCGCCGACACTGTTATGTAGTTCATATTTTTAACTACAAATTTTGGAGTATATAACTATTACTACTAACAATATTCCAACGGATACTTCGTTAATCCTATGGAGATTGAAGTGAAATGCTCTCCAAGTCATGGGGAGTGTTATCAGACTCAACAGCGTTGTCATATTTGACGAATTCAAAGATAAGAACAGCATAGATGAGCTCAAGCTGAGATTTCTGGACGATGAGCTCTGGAAAAGCTTTGATAAGAATTTAAGAATATTTAGGAGGTTGATGTCACTTGGAATCGAGTAAAATTTAAAGGTTCTCTGCGAGTAAGCTTGAAAGAATAAGGAAAAGAATTGGCGAGATGCAATACGAGATAAATGCATTCGAAGGTTGTAATGGGAACTGAGGTGATATTGGAGTTTTATACTGTGAGCGAATTCATTGAAAAAGCGGTCTACATGCACGAAGACATTTACGATGTTTTCAGAAGCAGAGAGAAGATCGTTGCGAGTGGCGGGAGAGGGTATATCCTTTAATGCATCAGATAAGGACCTTAAAAACAACTATGAGTCTCACGCTTGCTCTTCTATAATTCTCCCTTCGAAAAACCATGCCATAATTAGCAAGACTCCAGCAAGAATCATCAATACAAATGCTGACCCCATATGAATCTCTACTACTGTGGAAGTCAAGAATTTGAGTTCAGGAGTAGAACCTGAAATTATTTCCGTGGATGCATATAAGGTTGCCAATGCACCCCAAGTAGAGACTATTGCCAAAGATGTTGCCCTTCCGGAAGCTGTTGAAAACGCTGAAACAATTGCAGAAGATATTGCGAAAAACGCTGAGATCACGAGTAGTGCTAAACCGAGCGCTACTTCGCCAGGAGTCTTAGGATCGCTGAAAGGGGTAGGCAGAGATCTCAAGTTCATTAAAATGTCTAAATAGCTTATTTTAGGCTCTATTTTAATCCAAAATGGACCTTCAACGATCCAAAGTGGGCTAAAAATAGCTAAAAAGACTAAAAAAGTAGCCAGACCTGAAAGGGCCTGAACCGCTTGTTTACTCATAAAACGCACTCTTAATATCCGGTTAAAAGTTTTTTGATTTTAAATGCTATGAATGATCTTTGAAAATTCGTCAAAAGTAGCGTAAAGGCTCAATAAATAGACAAAAAGCCTCATGAGGTTTCGTTGAATCGGTTAGCTCAGGCGAGATGAAATCCTAAGAGTAAAAGTTCGTTATCAAAGGTTTCGAGAAATTAACAATCGGTTTTTATGGAGGAACTTGGAGATCTTGAAACAACCGCTTCATTTAGAATTTTGAAAACACAAGGCTAATTAAATGCGTTGAGAAGGGTGTTTCGATGATCGAAGAGACAATGAGAGAGATCGTCCGAAACAAGATCTTAAAGATCCTTGAAGCCAGACTTGGCAAAGAGCTTGCGATTGAAGTTGAAAAAAAGCTGAGCAATGAAGAAAGTGCGAGAATTCTGAAAGAATACGAGAAAAATAGAATGCTTTCTGAAGAAACTTACGCTCTCATCCAGTCAAAATACTGCTTTAAGGATCTTACCTCCACTCTATTTGGAATCCCATCCGGTATCAAGGTTTATCCCGAGATCACAGAATCGATGATTGGGAGCGGAAAATCAGGTATAAAAGGGTTGAGAAAACATGTCAGAGAACTTGGCTACTCCGAGGACAAATTTGAGGAAATTCTTAATGCTGTCTATTTGGAAATCGAAAAGCTTGCAAGAGATCCAAAATACTCGGAGCTCCTCGCCACCGCCTCTCTTGAGCTCGGAGCTTATTACCTTGAATTAGACCTCAAGAGAGCTGAAGATCACCTGATTGGAGCTTATGAGCTAAGATCGAGCCTCAATGAGCAAAAAATGATAAAAATTCTGGATCTACTGGTTAAACTGTGTATGGTTTACACAAGAACAAAAAAGACTGAAAAAGCGAAGATCGTCTTTGAAAAAGCTCTTGGAATTATGAAAGAGCTAAATGAATCCTCTATAAAGACTGAAACGACTAATGCGTTGAAAGAGCTCGAAAAACTGCTTGGTAAGATCTGAATGGCAAATCCATATAAGAAGGGGGTATGCATAAAGAATGCTCTTGAATTCTTATTGGGCTTGACAACACCCCGTAGATCTCACCGCAAAGCTCAGAGAATGTGAAGAAGTCTAAACTTGCTAAGCGGTTTTTCGACGATCGAGATCCCATCAAAGACTTTAATGTGGACTTCGCTGAAAGTCCAGAGGATCTTTTGAAGATCTCTGAGGAGCTCGGAATTATAAAGCTTTAAACGCTGAATTATGGGATAATGAAGGAAAATTTTATAATATAGCAAAATAGGAAAATATATTAACACTAATCACATACAAAAAACATGGATTTAGCTAAATTATTAATAAAAGCAAAAGATTTTCACGGACATATTTGTCCTTTCGTTGCTTTAGGGGTAAGAATTTCAGCGATTGCAATGGGGGAATTGGGGATCAAAAGGGATGAAAAAGCAAGCATTGGCGAAGAAATTCTTGCGATCGTTGAATGTAACAATTGCTTAACCGACGGCGTCCAGATTGCAACAGGTTGCACTCTTGGGAATAACAGCCTGATCTATCTTGATCTCGGTAAAAATGCTCTAACACTTGTAAAGAGAAGCGACTGGATTGGTGTTAGGGTTTATGTGGATGCTGAAAAGCTGAGAGAGAAATACTTCGACAAAGAAGCTCTGGAACTATTCGAGAAGGTTATAGTAAGAAGGCAAGGCTGTGAAGAGGACTATAAAAAGATCTCAATTCTATGGGAGCAAATTGGCTGGAAAATGCTCGAAATCCCGAAAGAGGAATTTAAAATTGAAAGAGTTAAGGTTGAGCCAATTGAAAGAGCTCCGATCTTTGAGAGTGTGAAATGCAAAGGCTGTGGGGAGCAAGCGATGGCAACGAGGATTAAAGATGGTCTCTGTATGAAATGTGCGGGAGATTACTATGCGGTTGTTGGTAGAGGTATTGTAAGGTTTGAAAACGGAAAAATGGGTGAATTGGTATGAAGAAACTGCTGTTTCTGTCTTTAATCCTAATATGCTCATTAATGTTTGGTTGCGTTCAGCAGAGCCAAGAGCAGAGCGTTGAAGGGAAATTAAAGATCACTGATCCCGCGGGAAGAAGTGTGGAAGTGCCAAAAAATGTAAGCAAGGTTGTCGCTATTGGTCCAGGAGCTTTAAGGCTCGTAGTTTATTTGCAGGCGGTCGATAAGGTTGTTGGAGTTGAAAACGCTGAGAAGAGTTGGGAAGTCTACACCCGCCCATACAGGCTTGCAAATCCACAGCTTTCAGAATTGCCAACCATCGGTGTTGGCGGACCTGACGATCCACAGCCGAATGTAGAAGAGATCATGAAGTTAAAACCAGATGTGATCTTTGCAACAGTTAACGCTCGCTATGCGGACAATCTGCAGGAGAAGACGGGAATTCCAGTGATCGTCGTAGATTACGGCACCCTTGGCAACTTCCGAACAACCCAGCTCTTTGAGTCGATCAGAGTTATGGGTAAAGTTCTCGGAAAGGAGAAGAGAGCTGAAGAGGTCATAGTGTTCATTGAAAAAGTTGTTAAAGATCTTGAAACCAGAGCTAAGGATTCTGAAAAGCCATCAAAAGTATATGTTGGAGCTCTTGGTTTTAAAGGACAGCACGGCATAACTTCAACGACTTGCAGATTCCCACCGTTTGAGGTTAACAACATCACAAGCGAGAACATAGCTTGTAAGGTCAACATGACCGCTCATGTATTTATTGATAAGGAATTCTTGCTAAAAGAACAGCCAGAAGTCATTTTCTTGGATCTCGGAAATCTATTCCTCGTTAAAGAGGATTACACAAAAGACAAGAGCTTCTACCAGTCGCTAAATGCATTCAAAAATGGCAAGGTTTACGGCATTTACTCCTTCAACTTCTACAATACAAACGTGGAACAGGCTTTAGTTGACAGCTACTGGGTTGGAAAAGTGCTTTATCCGGAGAAGTTTGCCGATCTGGACATAAATAAGAAAGCAAATGAAATATACGAATTCTTTGTTGGCAAGCCTGTTTACGAACAGATCTCCGCAAGATATGGAGAACTTGGGGCTATAGATGTCGGTAGCTGGTGAATACAAAAGGTTAATTTGGAAAAGGATTTCTTTCGGAATTTTTCTTATTTTTCTCCTTATTTTGCTCTCCGCATTGGCTCTTGGACTCGGAGCTTATCAAATGTCAATTGCAGAGCTATTCAGAGCAATTTTAGATGGAAATCCAGTCCTGTGGAATGTTCGAATTCCAAGGATCATTACTGCGATTTTTGTTGGAGCGAGCCTCGCAATAGCGGGAGCGGTGATGCAGTGCATTCTCAAAAATCCGCTCGCCTCGCCTTTTACACTCGGAATATCGCAGGGAGCAGCTTTTGGGGCTGCGATAGCCATAGTCTACTTCGGCGCGGGACAGATGCACAGAGTTGGCGAGGCTTTGACGATCTTCAATCCCTACGTTGTGCCAATATTCGCATTTTCTGGCTCTCTAATTAGCGCATTCGTGATCTTAGCTCTTGCAAAACTTCGCGATTTGAGTCCTGAGGCAATAGTTCTTGCGGGAGTTGCGATGTCCGCTTTGTTCCAAGCGGGAGTCATGCTTATTCAATACTTCGCCACCGATGTGCAAGTTGCTTCGATCGTTTTCTGGACTTTCGGCGATGTGGCGAGGGCGAGATGGATTGAGATCTATCTTATAATTGCGGTCTTTGCACTCTGCTTCATTTACTTCTTCTATCGCAGATGGGACTACAACTCGTTGCTTGCGGGCGACGAAACCGCAATCTCGCTTGGGGTTAAACCGCAAAGAATAAGGCTTGAAGGAATGCTTCTTTCTTCATTCTTGACCGCTGTTTGCGTTTCTTTTACTGGAATCATAGGCTTCATCGGTTTAGTGGCTCCGCACATCGTAAGACTAACGATTGGTGGAGATTACAGGTTTTTGATTCCTTCGACTGCACTTGTTGGAGCTTTAGTTCTTCTTGCATCCGATACGGTTGGAAGAACCGTGATCTCGCCTGTAATAATCCCAGTCGGAATTATAACCTCGATCGTTGGTGCCCCCATGTTCATATACCTGCTTTTAAGGGGTGGTAAAAGTGTTAGAGGCTGAAAGCCTGACTTATTCCTATGGAAAAAGAGACGTGCTAAAGGATATCGCTTTCTCGCTTGAAAGAGGGGAAATGCTCTTTATAATTGGTCCAAATGGTAGCGGTAAAACAACACTTCTGAAGTGTCTGAATGGGATTTTAAAGCCAAAAGGTTCAGTTTATGTTGAAAAAATTAATTTAAACAAGCTAAATCCACTGGAAATTGCGAAAAAAATGGGCTATGTTCCTCAGAGAGGAGAAATAAGTTTTCTTACGGTCTTTGATGCAATTTTACTCGGAAGAAAGCCCTACATAAAATGGGAAGTTAGTGAGAAAGACGTTAAGATTGTAGAGGAAACAATAAAAATGCTAAAAATTGAGCATTTAGCTCTAAGAAAACTCAACGAGCTAAGCGGTGGAGAACTACAGCTTGTTTTGATAGCGAGGGCTCTTGCACAACAGCCAAGGTATTTGCTCCTTGATGAGCCAACAAACAACCTTGACATTAAAAACCAGATAGAAGTCATGAGATTGGTCAAAACTGCTGTGGAAGATAAGGGCATTTCTGCAATCGTAACGGTGCATGACATAAATCTTGCTCTCAATTACGCTGAAAAAGTCCTCGTGCTTAAGGAGGGTAAAATTTTTGCCTTTGGTGGCAGAGAAGTGGTCAATGAAGAACTGCTATGTGCGGTTTACGGCATTAAAGCGGAAATCGTGAAGTATGATGGAAGAGTTTTTGTAATTCCTGAACTTTGAACTGAAACAAGGAAAACATAATAAAGATCAAAAATCACAATTGATCGTGGTGCACATTAGGTTGTCTGAAGAAGCGGAGCAATTGGTGAGAAAGGACCTTAAGACTGAAAAGCAAAAGAAATACAATTTCGACTTCTTTATAGATGAGGAGAAATATATAAGATGGGAAGACGTTGAGATCGGAATGGAAGCTTGGAGCGAGAAGGAATTTGAGGTAAAAGAAGAAGACATAAAGGCTTATTTAGAGGCGACGGATAACTACAACCCGGTTTTCTGGGAAGAAGGTGTAGCTCCTCCAATGTTTCTAACAACCATTGCTTTCTGGCTAATTGGCGACTCTTTTGTTGGAAGCTGGATAAAAACACCCGGAGCAATAAATCCGGGACAAAAGATCGAATTCTACGAGCCTATAAAAGTTGGAGATGTGATCAGAGTTAAAATGAGGGCTCATGATAAGTTCATAAAGAGGGAAAAGAGGTATCTGACGTATTACAACGAATTCGTAAATCAAAGAGGCGAGATCGTTGCAAAGTGGTGGGGGACGCTAATTCTTCCGATCTCGAAGAGCAAGGAAGAACATAAGATCGAAGGTGTGCGGAGGTGATCGAATGAGATTCGAAGATCTTGAGTTAGAACAGCTTTTACCAACAATTGAAGTTAAAGTGACACAGGAAATGATCACGAGATTTGCCTGCGCCTCTCTTGATTTCAATCCCATCCATATTGACCCCGTATGGGCTAAAAAGATAAATCTATTAGGCTATGGAAAAACGATCGCCCATGGACAGTGGACGATCGATAAGTTGACGCAAGTTGTTACGAATTGGTGCTACGCTGAAGGAGGAAAGCTGAAGTCAATTGACATAAAGCTCATTCACCCGATCTTTGCGGGAGACACGATCAAATTCAATGGCAAGGTTGTAGCGAAACATCCTCGAAGAGAGGACAGCTTTTGCGAGATAGAGCTATGGGCCGAGAACCAGAATGGAGAAAAAGTTGCAGTGGGGGTGGCTGAAGTATTTATAAAATAGTAAAAATAGATATTTAAACTATCTACCCTTGAACTCAGGCTTTCTCTTGCTGAAAAAGGCATTTATGCCCTCAGCAACGTCCTGAGTAGTTGTTGCAACTCCAAAAGCGAGCTCTTCCATAAACTTACCGAGCTCACTCGGAAGATCCGAACCGAAGTTGATCGCATACTTCACAGCCCGTAGACTAATAGGTGGCATCTCAGCAAGTTGTTTTGCAAGATCCATGACTTCTTTTTCGAAATTCTCTGGATCTACAGCCTTCGCAAGTCCGATCTTTTCCGCTTCGTCCGCTGTAATTCTCTTTGCAAGCATGATCATTTCCTTTGCCTTTGCAATGCCAACGATTTTAGGCAATCTCTGCGTCCCTCCCCAGCCCGGAATAAGCCCTAAGCTAACTTCTGTGAGACCGATCTTAGCTCCTCTTTTCATTATTCGGAAATCACACGCTAAAGCTAATTCACAGCCACCACCAAATGCATAGCCATTTATAGCAGCGATCACAGGCTTAGGGAACTTTTCGATCTGCGAGAAAACTTCGTTGCCTTTGCTTGTGATCCAGAGCATCTTTGCATGTGAGAAGTCGAAATTCGCCTGCAGATCAAAACCCGCTGAGAACGCCTTATCCCCCGCACCTGTTATTACAAGCACTCTAACTTCATCAGAAGTTTCAAGCTCTTTTAAAGCGGTCGAGAGCTCTTCCAAGGTTTCCATATCGAGAGAGTTTAGCTTCTGAGGTCGATTTATGGTGATCTTTGCCACCAATCCTTTCTCAACCAGAATGTTTTTCATTTCCCTCACCCTTTTGCAAATTGTATAGGGTATAATAAATCATTTTCTCTTTTAAACCGCTAAACTTTTTCGATCTAAGGGCTTCTTGGAGGACTTGATTAGCCAATTTCGATGTTTTCTCTCCGGAATGCATTTTGGGATTAAAAGCGAGTTTAAAAGATACCCTGAGTCAGGCTACTGGACTGATCCAATATTTAAATTTGGTTAATTTTTTAAATCGTGTCGCTCCAAAAATCTATTAAGTCCAGAAGTAACAACTAACTCGAGCCGCCGTAGCTCAGCTGGTGGAGCGGTGGCCTGTTAAGCCATTGGTCGCAGGTTCGAACCCTGCCGGCGGCGTATTTTTTGAGAAAATACCAAATACTGGCTGAAATTGTATTTGACACTTTTTATGAACTGTTCGATGAAAGCAGTCCATAGAGAAAATAGAACTGAGAAAATACCTACAATAGAGACTTTTTTAGATTTTTATCATTGAGACTTTTACTAACCCAAAAGCTATTTAATGGTAGCCGAGAAATCGTTATGGATGCTGAAAATTGAAATAAAAACACCATTAATGGCGGAGTGTGCGCTTGTTGGAATAAAAGAATTGGCTAAGTCTTTTGAGATAAGCGTGGAAACTTTGGCGAATCTTGACGACTCTGTCAAGGCAATTTTGGAAATGAAAGTCGAAAATGCGGAGAATTTGATACAAAAACTCCCTGAATTATGTATTGGTTTTAAAATTTCGAAAACTACAGCAAAAGTCCTTTTGAAAGAGCACCCATGCTTAATAGCTCCTGTTTTCCTTAGATCAGGCGCATTAATAACAAAAATGCGTGTTGAAGATTCAGAACTTATCTGGAGTATCGTATGCGATGATGAAAGCTTTTTGAAGCTCATGGAAGCTCTTGAAAGTGCTGAAATTGAATACGAGATCATTTATAAAGGTAGGCTTGAGTCTGAGGACACAATTACGCTGAGAGAAGAGGAAATTCTCAAAATTGCCCTCCAAAAAGGATTCTTCGATTATCCAAGGAAAATAAGGCTTGAAGAGCTTGCAAAGCAATTGGGAATGGCTCCTTCAACGCTTTCGGAGATCATGAGGAGGGGACAAAAAAAGATCCTGCAAAAGTTTTTCGAGTGAAGAATTTCGGGAAAAATGTTATGTTCTTTCATTTTGTATTTACCCCATGAAACTCGAAAAACCAAGTTACCACGAAAGCATAAACCAGATGTATGAAAAAGTGAAGAACGAGACTACAAATGTCGTGGACAGATTTAACGAGCAGGAAAAGACTCGCTGTCCATTCTGCACTCGTGGCCTAAGCTGTCAGCTTTGTAGCATGGGTCCTTGCAGAATAAGCGAAAAGAACCCGTATGGAGCTTGCGGAATAGATGCTGCGGGAATGGTGATAAGAAACTTTGTCCACAAAAACATGTTAGGCACAGAAGCTTATACCTATCATGCAATCGAAGCTTTGAAAACGTTAAAGGCTACAGCGGAAGGAAAAACACCATTTGAAATTAAAGAGCCTGAAAAGCTTAGATGGCTTGCTAATCTGCTTGGAATTGATGGTAGCAATATTAAAGAAATCGCAATAAGATTAGCGGATTTTGCAATTGCGGATCTTAGCTCTGCAGATAAAAGCAGAGTTGTGAAAATTATTGCTCCAGAGAAGAGAAAAGAAGTCTGGAAAAGTATTGAAATTATTCCTGAGGGAATTTTTGGAGAGCTTTTAACTGTTGGAACTTCAGCAATGACTAACGTGGACTCAAATTACGTTTCATTGGTCAAGAAAAGCATGTCGATGAGTATCACAACATGCATCGCTGCGCAGTTTGTGCTGGAAATGGTTCAGGACATCCTTTTTGGCACTCCAATGCCACATGAAAGCTTTGCAGACCTTGGAATTCTCGAAAAAGATTACGTGAACATTGCAGTTGATGGGCATGAGCCATTTGTTGGAATGGCATTGATAAAACTTGCGGAAAAGGAAGAAGTGCAAGAAATGGCAAGAAAAGCGGGTGCAAAGGGTTTGCGAATCATAGGTTTTATAGAAACTGGGCAGGAAATTTTACAACGCATTAGTAGCCCTGTATTCGTTGGATTAGTTGGCAACTGGATCGTTCAGGAATTTGCTCTTGCAACAGGTTGCGTTGATGTATTCGCTGCAGATATGAACTGCGCTCTGCCTTCTTTACCAGAGTATCAAAAATACGGTGTGAAAATAGTCCCAGTGAGCAGGCTTGTAAGGTTCAGAGGCATCGATGTCGGACTTGAATATAAGCCTGAAGAGGCTGAGAAAATAGCGAAAAAGCTAATAGAGATTGCTATAGAGAACTTCAGGAAGAGAGATAAAAGTAAAGCGGTAAGAATAGACAAAAAGCAAAAAATCGTCGTTGGTTTTTCCATCGAAGCGATAGAAAAGCTCGTGGGCTTTGAAACGCTTTTGAATGCAATAAAAGGCGGAAAAATAAAGGGTGTTGTCGCGCTGGTTAGTTGCACAACTCTGAAGAATGGTCCTCATGATGCGAACACAATTGCAATTGCCAAGGAACTCATAAAGAGAGACATACTTGTGCTCTCTATGGGCTGTGGAAATGCTGCATTGCAGGTTGCGGGGCTTACGAGCTTAGAAGCCAAGGAATTTGCAGGGGATAAGCTCAAAGCGGTTTGTGAAGCCTTAAAGATTCCTCCAGTGCTTAGCTTTGGAACCTGCACTGATGTTGGTAGAGCAGGTTATTTGTTAAGATTGCTCGCTGAAAAACTCGGAGTTGATGTTTCACAGCTTCCAGTAGCGGTTACGGCTCCAGAATACATGGAACAGAAGGCAACAATAGATGCGGTTTTCGCAATTGCTTATGGACTTGCAACTCATGTTTCCCCGATTCCTCCAATCACGGGAAGTGATAAAGTTGTAAAATTGCTCACCGAAGACGTGAAAAAGCTTACCGGAGGGAAAGTGATCGTCGAGGAGGATCCAGCCAAAGCGGTAGATCTGCTTGAAAAAGTGATCTTAGACAAGAGAAAAGCTCTTGGGATCTAACTTTTTAGTTCATTTTTATCTCTTGATTTTTTGGAAATTGGTGTTAAATTAGAAAAACTTAAAAAGCTAAAACTTGAGCAAAGGAGGAGGTGGGATCTTGAGGCTAACCGAGATCATTTTCGTTTCAGCGATGCTCGCTCTGATCGCTTTGGGGTTCCTTGGAGCATACCAGATCCATTTCGAGAGTCTAATGCCTGTTGAACACTTCGAGTCTGCATTGGGTATTCCATGGAGAACTCTTGTTGCTCTTTACGTTTTCTTGGTCCTTATCGGAACTGCAGTGATTGCCTCAGCTGCAGAGATCTTGCATATAAGGGAGCTTGAGAGTATTGTAAAAGACGCTATAGTAATTGCAGTGCTTTCAATAGCTGTCGGACTTTTAACGATCGCGATTGACTTGGAAAGAGTTGAGAGAGGTGCTTTTGCCCTTTTGGGACATGCAAATCCAATGAGCGTGATGTATTGGATGATCATGTTTTACGTTCTCGAAGTTGTTTTTCTGATCTTTGAGGGCTGGTTTTACTTCCGTGCGGATCTTTTGGCTCAGTCCAAGCTGAAGAACTTCAAGGGTTTTGTTGGCAAACTTTTATCTTTGCGTTTCATTGGGGATCTCTTGTTGAGAATCGAGATCGTCGACTCTCCTAAGCTTCGTCGAATAGGGAAATTCTTTGTTACTCCCAACAGAGAACTTGACATGAGTTTTGCGAAACCCATCGGCGTAGTAGCCCTAATTACTGCAATTTTGGCATATAGCAACCTTGGAGCCCTGTTTGGGGTGACTTATATTCCCCTATGGCATGATGCAACAACTCCGATCTACTTTATCATTTCAGCAATTATTGGGGGCTCCGCAGTGCTGATCTTCACCGTCATATTAATTTCGTGGCTTACAGGCTCAGATCAGAAACTGTCCGCCTTGAGAACTTTAAAGAATTTGCTTGCATTTTCTTTGATCGTTGCAATTTTGTTCAATGCTTGGAAATTCATATTGGTTGGATATCCCGCAGTGAATCAGCAAGCTGTGATCTCGATCAATAACCTGCTTTTCGGAGAATACGCTTTGAGATACTGGACATTTGAAGTCCTGATCGGAATGATCGTTCCCTTGGTCTTTCTCGTGATCGCGGGAAACAAGATCAAGGCTCTTTTCACTTCAGCCTTCTTCGTGATCCTTGGGCTATTTGTATTCAGAATCGACTTCGTATTTGCGGGACAAGTAATAAAGACGATCTCAGGAGTTTCGATTCCCACGCAGATCCATCCATTCGAGGCAATGTTCGTAACGGGAGCATTGGCATTGGCAGTCTTTGCCTATTATCTCGTTTACAAGCTCTTGCCAATGGAGGTGGAGCATGAAGCGTAGAGAATTTCTAAAGAGTCTAATTGCTATTCCTATAATACCCACAATTGCTACGCCCTCGAATTCAAAGGAGACGAAGGAATACGCAATGGTTGTCGATGTTGAGAAGTGCATTGGTTGTGGAAAATGCGTAGTTGCTTGCAAGATCGAGAACCATGTGCCAATGGATCTGCCGATCTCGAGAACTTGGATCGAGGGTTATCTTGACGGAAAAAAGGTTGTCATGAACACAAAAGAGAACCCCTTCTTGAAGTCAAAGGCTAAAAGTGGCTTCTATGTGCCAAAGCTGTGCAATCACTGTGCAAATGCTCCTTGCGTAATAGTTTGTCCAGTTTATGCAAGATTTCACACAAAAGAAGGTGTTGTGCTCGTTGATAAGGACACGTGTATTGGGTGCAAATACTGTATTACCGCTTGCCCCTACGGAGCCACTTTTGTTCATCCGGAAGAGAAGGCTACAGACAAGTGCACCTTCTGCTATCACCGACTTATAAGGGGTCTGACGCCCGCATGCGTTGTTGTATGTCCAACTGGTGCAAGAAAATTTGGAACTTTGGAGCAAGGAAGCGAGATCTACGAAGTGCTGAAGAAGAGTAGAGCAAAAGTTCTCAAACCCGAAGCGGGAACTTTGCCAAGAGTTTTCTACCTCAACCTTGATGCGGTGGTGGAGCTATGAAGCCCGCTTTAGTTGTTCTAATTTTAGCGGTGGTCATTTACGGTGTTGTTCTTGCCTACACCTTCGGTTATTCGCCATTGGTAAAGCAGAGCAGTATTGAAAATTGGCTGGAAAAAGAAGCCAGCAAGAAACCAAGCTACGTGCAAAGCGATGTTTGCAAGCAATGCCATCTCGAGACCTTTACGACGCTATCGCTTGGCAATCACTCAACTGTGGAATGTGCAAGCTGTCATGGAGCGGGCAATGAACATGCCAAGCTAAGAACTGCGGAAAGCATAGTGGTTGAAGACACAAGAGATGCATGCATGGTTTGCCACAAGAACATTGCTGGAAGGAATATTGCAGTCGTCGAGGACAACCACGGAAGTGGCGTAAGATGCTCCTACTGCCATGAACCGCATTCTGCAAACATCCCACAATGATCCATGTCGTGCTTGTTGAGCTCAAAATTCCCGAAAACATCGGTTTCATTGCCAGACTTGTTAAGAATTTCGGATTTGAAAAGCTTTACCTATATAAATGCAATGTAACCGAAGAGAGCTTTAAAACCTCCGCACATGCAAGAACCGTGCTCGAAAATGCGGTAGTCGTGGAAGATCTGTTTTCTTTTCTTTCAAAATTCAACCTGATCGTCGGCACCACAGGGATCTCTGGAGGAGACTATCGTTTCCTTAGAAAGCCATTGTTAACTCCGGAAGAGCTGATGGATTACATTGAAGGCGAAGTCGCGGTTCTATTCGGTAGGGAAGACTTTGGATTGCTCAATGAAGAGCTTGAGAGATGCCATATACTTGTGAAGATTCCAACGAGCGAAGAATACCCAGTAATGAATGTAAGCCACGCAGCAGCAATTCTGCTTTACTTTCTGAGCAAAAAGAAGACTGAAAGTGTGGAGAATCTGGCAAAAGCTGAAGAGCTCGAGATCTTAATTAAGAAAGTTGCTGAACTCCTTGAGCATGTGAGCTTTCCGAAGCAGAGAGAAAGAAGAGAGCTTGTAACTCTGAGAAGGGTGCTTGGGAGGGCAAGGCTAAGAGACTATGAGCTTCAGACCCTCTTCGGCATATTTGGCAGAGCTCTGAGCACGATCGAGCGACTGAAGAAAAATATTAATACTAAATAGATTTTAATTGTGAAAACTTTGATCCTTGCTGGCGGTAAGGGAACAAGGCTCTGGCCTTTAAGCAGAGAGTTGATGCCGAAGCAGTTCATAAAGCTCTTCGATAACTCGACCCTTTTTCAGAAGACCGTTGAAAGAGCTCTACTCTTTTCCAAACCTGAAGAGATATTTATAGTCGCAAATAAGGAGTATAAATTCAGGATTCTCGACGATCTTGCGGATTTAAGCGTTGAGATTCCTATGGAGAACATATTTTTGGAGCCTAAGGCGAAAAGCACCCTTCCAGCGATCTTCTGGGTCCTAAAAGCCAATTCCGGAAAATTCGCAGTTTTGCCTTCAGATCATCTGATCGAGGTCAACGAGGATTACAAGAGGGCTTTTAGGTCTGCAGAGAAGCTTTCTGATGATTACTTGGTCACATTCGGGATTAAGCCAACAAGAGCGCACACGGGCTACGGCTACATAAAACCCGGAAATGAAGCTGGAGATGGCTTTATCGTAGACGAATTCAAGGAAAAACCAGATCTTGAGACTGCAAAGCAATACGTGCAGAGTGGCTACTACTGGAACAGCGGAATGTTCCTTTTCGACTCAGTCCTTTTTGTAGAAGAGGTAAAAAAATTGGCTCCAGAGGTTTTCAGAGCGTTTGAGAACTCGAATAGTCCGGAAGAGATCTACGAGAAGTTTCCAGAGATCTCTGTGGACTACGGAATACTTGAAAAGTCCAAAAAAGTAGCGGTTGTTCCGCTTGCGACGAAATGGAGCGATCTGGGAAGCTTTGACTCTCTTTACGAAGTGCTGAGTAAAGATGAGCATGGAAATGTTAGCATTGGAGAAAAACCGCTTGCCTTGAACTCAAAAAAGAACCTTGTTGTTAGTCAGAAGCTAACAGCAATGATCTGCGTTGAAGATCTGATCGTTGTGGATACAGAAGACGCTTTGCTGATTTCTAAATTGGGCGAATCCGAAAAAGTCAAAGAACTGCACAAGGTTCTTTCTGCAAAGGGCGATAAGAGGATCGTTGTTCACAGAACCGCTTACAGACCATGGGGTTCCTATACTTTGCTTGAAGAGGGGGAACGTTATAAGATCAAGAGGATCACGATCAAGCCCGGAAAAAGGCTAAGTCTGCAGAGACATTATCATAGGAGCGAGCACTGGGTAGTCGTTAAAGGCACCGCAAGAGTGCTTTTCGACAACAAGGAAATTCTTCTTCGCCCCGGAGAGAGCACTTTCATACCTGCGGGCGTTTTGCACAGGCTTGAAAATCCCGGCAAGGTGGATCTTGAAGTTATAGAGACGCAGATCGGAGAATACCTTGAAGAAGACGACATAGAAAGAATTGAAGATGACTTTGGCAGAGAGTAGTCAGCCTTTAGAGCTGAGCAATGAGATCAGTATTGATTCAACTTCCCCAAGGTTCTTGGAGATTTTTCTGATCTCCTCAACGCTCAACTCCCCTTTTTTGTCCGCTACCGAGTCTACAAACATTCCCCTGCTAACAATTTCGCCAAATTTCCTTGGAGGCAGAAGAGCAACAACTCTTCTACCCGAGGTTAGTGCTTCAGAATTCGTTATAACTTCGAGCTTGAAGCCACAATCGACGAGGCAAAGCCACAGGCGGTCAAGCTTTCGTTTCGAGATCACATCACCAGCAAAGAATCTAACCGCTTCGTAGATCTTCGCGATCTCACCCCTCTTCATGAGCTCTGGAAGCTTTTCAATATATTCAAGCCAGTAGTCTGCTGTTATCCCAGCAAAATCGCTCTGCTGGATCTCCTTCCTTAATTTTGATGCCAGATCTGAGATCTTTTTAAGTTCTTCCAGCTTCGCAACCTCTTCTGCGGGCATGTAGCTGAACTTTACGATCTGCAATGCACTTGCTATTTCTTCGATCTTCGCCGTGAACTCCTTCCTTTTTGGAATTCTCAGAGAATTAGAGAGTCTTTTTATTTCTTCAATACCTTTCTCAGCTAGCTGAATTCTGTAATCCTTCGGTTCCATTTGCTATGCTCGCTAATTCAGGATATGAATTTTTTGATTAAATTGCTTGGGCAATCTATTTTATTCCCATTTCGGACACTTAAACATGCAGATTGGTGTAATTGGCAGTGGATCTTGCGATGAAGAAACCTATAAACTTGCTTACAGCGTTGGTGAGCTTATTGCAGAGAAGGGTTGTATTTTGATCAACGGCGGGCTTGGCGGTGTTATGGAAGCAAGTGCCAAGGGGGCAAAGAGTAAAGGCGGAATAACGGTCGGAGTGCTCCCGAGGGGAGTTGAGGAGGCGAACCCATACATTGACATAAAGATTGCGACGAACATGGGGCATTCGAGGAATATGATCATCGTGCATTCAAGCGACGCCTTAATTTCGATTGGTGGAGAATACGGAACGATTTCTGAGCTTGCAATAGCCCTGAAAGAGCGAAAGCGTGTCGCATCTTTAAAGCCTCCAGTGATTCTGAGAGGGATGAAGATCTTTGAGAATGCAGAAGAGGCTGTGGACTACTTGGTAAGCGATTAAAATTTTATGCTTTAAAAGTATTCATTCGAGCTTATCTTGAATCTTACTAAGGCTCACAGCAAACAGCATCATTATAGAACCAGCGATCCCTGAGATGAATCCTATACCTGCTTCGAGCATCGGGGATATAACAATTTCTATCGGATTCCATGAGATAACCCTAAACCACATATACGAGACTACAAAAGATATGAAAGAGTAGGCTAGCCCTGCAATGCCTCCGTGATAAACAGATTTTGTTTCCCATTTGAGTAGCCCCCTAATTCCCATTCCTATTCCCGCAAGATAACAGATTAATGCCATTAAAGCCATGAGCAGAAGCGTGAAAGAAAGAAAATTCGGTGAATTCGCGAAATATCCGCAAAAGTCTATTAGTAGGGTTAGCGGTGAAAGAAATGAAATCTTTACAGTCCCAGCACTTATCCCAAGATTCGGCAAAAAACCAGAAATTATCAGAAAAGTGACTCCAATCCAACCAATTGGATTCCAAAATTTTTCAATCATAAATTAAACATACATCCAAAATTTAAATAATTTTTCTTTGGGATTTAGAGTACATGATGGGGTCGGTGGGATTTGAACCCACGACTTGCGGGTCTCTTCGGGTCAGCGCTCCAATGGGTCATCACCGCTCAGCAGACCCACAATTCATCACACCACTGGAGCCCGCCGCGCTTCCTGACTACGCCACGACCCCTCTGAAATTCATTGATGAGCAGAAATATAACTATTTTGGTTTGCCTATAATGTAAAGATCAGCGAAAAATTTCATAAAAGTTTCTCCTGAGAATTTCTGATGAAGATCGCTGGCATCGATGTTGGCATTAGGACTTGCAAACTTGCGATCATCGAAGAACAGCTCGTCTACGTTGGCGATTACGAGAGGGAGAAATTAAAGGGAGTTGTTGCGGTTGGAATTGATGCTCCGCTCTCTTTTCCAAAAGTAGGAACGCTTAGAGAATGCGAGAAAAAATTGCTAAAGCTTGGCATCAGGCTTTTCCCTTCTGGAGCAAAATTTTTTAGAGATATAGCTCTCAAAGGTATAAAGATCGCTGAGGAGCTGAGAAAAGAAGGAATAGCGGTATTCGAAGTCTATCCTTTTGCTTCGAGGGTCATGATGAAAATAGCACCAAAATCGAAGAAAAGAAGAAAAGAAGGTCTTTCTGAGATTATATGTGAGCTTCAAAGATTCATAGAGCTCCCTGAGCTTACGCATGACGAGGTTGATGCGGTGATCTCCGCTTTAACCGTTAGAGAGTTCTTGCAAGGTAGAGGTTTTATTTTGAGCGGAGAAGACGGAGAAATAATTCTGCCAACAGAAAGGAATTAATATCGTGAGGCGAAAAGTGAGTAAATGAATGAACGTGGACTGGTAGATCTTTTTGCTGCGATGAACTCTCTTTCAGGCTCCGCTTATGAGTGCAAATACTACCCGTGCCATTTCGAGGGGCAGGATTGTTCTCTCTGCTTTTGCATCTTTTACCCCTGTTTGCTTTACAGATTTGGCGAGATCGTTATCTCTCAGTCTGGAAAGCCTGTCTGGAGCTGTAAGGATTGTTTCTGGATCCATAAAAAAGAGAACGTTGAGGAAGTTGTAACATACTTCTCTGCTTTTCCAAGACAGGTTTTGGTTGAGGCGGACTGGCATTTCTTCAGCAAAGCTTTTCAGGAGATCCTATTTGGCAAAGAGCTTGGCTATAAAATTGGCAAGGCATACAATCTCATGCCAGCGAACTTTTACGGACTTAACTGTAGAAGGGCAGAAAACGGATTATTTTTGGCTGTGAAGATCGAGGAGGGATTTTTAGATCTTCGTGAAGTTAAAAACTTTGATAATTTGAGAGACGAGATTTTAATTCCGCATAAGTCCGCTAATGTCCTTAGGGGGTTTGATGAAGCAAGATATATAGAATGCGAGCTATGATCTTAACAACTTCAAGAAAGCCGAGCAGAAAAACAAGAAGCTTTGCAAAGGCTCTTTCAAGATTTTTAAACTGGCAATATGTTCATAGAGGCAAAATAAGCCTGAAGGAATTTGAAAATAAACGTATTTGCGTAATCTCCGAAATTAAGGGAAATCCTGCTTTTTTAAACTTCTACGATGGGGATAGGAAGCTAATTGAGATCTTTCTGTCAGTTAGCAACGTAAAAAAGACGGAAATCGACAGAGGCGAAGTTGTTTACTTTGGGGATAAATATAACTTCTTCGAAGCTTTGCCTGCGAAATTGCTCGAAAAATTTGACAAAAGACCCCATTTTCTAAAAAAGATTGTCGAAAATGGCAATGAGCTTCTTTTCTACATTGGAGAAGATTTAATTTTTAAAATAAGGGTGCTTGGAGTTAGGAGATTTGACCAAAGTCTATAAAACCTTCTGGAACATTATCCAATCCCGCTTCATCGAGAACTTTTGGATCTACAAAGATCGGACAAGGAATTCTTAGAGCGATCGCAATTCCATCGCTTGGTCTGGCGTCGATCTCAAGCTCTTTGTCATTTTGCTTTAAAATAATCCTTGCATAGAAAGTTGTGTCTATTAGATCGTCTATGATGACTTTTTCAACCTTTCCGCTGAGTTTTGAGACAATGTCGACAAGAAGGTCATGGGTCATGGGTCTCGGTGGTAGATAGCGGTTCATTGCGGAGTAAATTGAAGCTGCTTCCGCAAAACCTATGTAGATCGGAAGAACTCTTCCGTCTTCCGCTCTAAGAACTACCACTGGCGAGGATGCGAATTGTGTTTTTGCTATGAACACTCCAAACACTTCTGCGACAAGCACGAATAAAAGTTTGTTTTAGTTGTATTAAAGCTTTGTGATAAGTTCTAAGAAGTGCTTGTTAGTTAATCCGAAGCATAAGTAGTCTAAACCGAAATATAGAACAATAGAACCGAGTAAAACCAGCAAAAGTCTGTAAGCTCTTAGTTTCAGACCTTTGAAAGAAGTTACATAAGCTAAAAAGCTTAGGAAGGCAAAATCGATCCATATATGTGAAGCAAAAAGAACCGCAATGCCTAAGATGCCAAAAAGGAGAATGGCTTCGCTAATAAGCGTGCTCCCAACTCCCGCCCACCAAGCAATGAAGAATGGATTAAAAGCGGTCAAGGCAACACCTGTTAGAAACGGAGATAACTCCTTTTCTTTACTTGAGATCTCATCTATCTCAAAGGCACTTTTCAAGGTTAAGTAGCCGAATAGCAAAAGAAAAAGCCCGCCAATTAGTGCCAATGGATTTAAAAACTCCTCTATATGTCCAGAAGTGGAAATAAAGAATGCTATTATGACAACAAGAGGTAACTCGACCAAAAAGTGCCCACTACTAACCATGAAACCCCCTTTCCAGCCCTTCTTTGTTCCTATCGCTGCGGTAGCTGCGCTCAGTGGTCCGGGTGCTAATGCACCAGAACTGCTTATTACTATCACTTTCAGGATGTAATCGAACACCAGGAATTCTTAAGGCTGAGAAATAAAAGTTTTTTTAATATTTCCTTAGCGAGTAAACAAATAAGAATCGACCACGCCCACCTTTAAAGCCGAGGCTTTCTGTGCTCATTCTCGTTTCAAATCGAAATTCTCTTCGCAATTTCGAAATAAACCTTCTTGCGTTCTCCACGTCTTCAAACACCAGATCAGTTCCGTTCTCTACTTTAAAGACCTCAGCTTTGAATTCTTCAGCTTTTTTTAGCACTTTCGAAATCTCAGCTTCGCTAAAACCTCTAATTTGAATCTTAGCGGGATGCATTCAAAATCCCTTCAATTTCAAGGATCTTTTTAGCCCATTTCAGCTTTTTCAATTTTAAACCCTCCCCCTTCTCAAAATCAAAGCCATACAGTGAAATTTTTTTGGCTCCAAATTTCTTTGCAATCAGCACCGCCCTATCGCCATCTGTAAAACCACCGAAGTTGTAAACTTTATCGAAAGGCTCGCATTGCGTCGTCGCAATGAATTTACCAACATAAGGCACGATCTCACGGATTCGGTCCATATTGTCGCCATGAGCATGGAGAACGAGAATACACCCAGATTTTTGAAGTGCAAGAATTATTTCTAAGCTTTCTTCCAAATCCGTTACGTGAATATCTGGCTTAAAATCCACCTTTTCAACCGCTTTGCCCGCTGTGATGATAAAATCCTCTTTTATTGTCTCTCCATGGTAAGCACCGCCAACAACTGCAACTTCTCTACCCCTTATGCACTCCAGCACTTTGGAATCGAGAAGCTTTCCTTTGCCAAGCTTTGCAATTAGTTTTGCGGATTCCTCGTCCTTTGCTCTCGAAAAATTGAAATCCAAGAGAATCTGCTCGTAGATCTTCAGCCAATCCCTTAGATCCATCTTCTTATACCTATTCTAATTTTGAGATCCTCGATCTCCCATTCCTTCACATAACCTTCTGCATTGGCGAATTTTAGCTCTCTGGATCGTGTTTCATTCTTAACATATTCGATCCATCCCTCAAGAAGCTTTGGATCGATCTCGACGTAGCTGACAATAAACTCCTCGACATTCAGATTCATCTCTTTCCTCATCTGCTGAATTCTACGGACAACTTCTCTTGCATAAGCCTCTCTGAGAAGGTTTTCATCAAGTTGGGTATTTATGTAAACTCTTCCTCCAGAGAACTCAGCAAACTCATAACCTTCAGGAATTCTTTCTTCGACGATCAGGCAATCTTTTCCAAGCTTAACGCCCTCAAACTCCATTTCCTCAGGCACTTCTTTTAGCTTTGAGACAAACTCCGCAAACTCCTTTGCTTTGCCCTTTAGTATCGGACCGATCTTCTTGAAATCAGGCTTTATAATAAGCTCTTTTTGGAAATTTTCGACGAACTTCACTTCTTTAACGTTGCTTTGCTTTAAAATCACGTCCAAAATTACTTCAAGTCCTTTTATTTTTGTTTCAACGATCATCTCTCTCAACGGCCATCTGAGCTTAATTCTTGCCTTACTCCTTGCACTATTTCCCGCTTCAACGATCGCTTTTGCGATCTTCATCTTGTCTTCAAGTTCTTCATTGATCAGATCTTCGTCCGCTTTGGGATATTCCTCCATGAAAATGCTCTCTTTTGTGTCCCTGAAGCTCTTGACAAAGTTCTGATAAAGCCACTCAGCAAGAACTGGAGCGAATGGAGCGATAATGCGGAGCGATTTATCTAAAACTCGGAACATGGTCTCATAAGCGGACAACTTTCGTTTTGATTCCGCTTCTTCCCATACTCTTGATCGGATCAGCGGGATATACCACCTGCTGAAGTCTTCAATTATGAATTCAAAGAAGGCTTTAACGACCCTATGGAGCTGATACCTTTCCATTGCGGAAACCGCTTCTTTATTGAATCTTTCAAGCCTCGAAAGGATCCACCGATCTTCGAGGCTCAGATCAACTTCCTTTCCCGCTTTAAACCTGTCAATGCTCATGTATGTGTGAGCAAACCTGATCGTGTTCCAAAGAATGTTTATGTTCCTTAGAACATTCCTTGCTTCCTCCCAGCTGAACTTCAGATCTTCCCAGACCGCAGAGCTCAGCACATAAAGTCTGAAACAGTCTATTCCGATCTGGCTTATGACCTCTTCTGGCTCAACAACGTTGCCAAGGCTCTTGCTCATCTTTCTTCCTTGTTCGTCCAAAGTAAAGCCATGCATCAAAACCGCTTTGTATGGAGCCTTATCGAAGCAAATGAGCGAAGCACCGAGCTGAGAATAGAACCACCCCCTCGTCTGATCATGCCCTTCCGTGATGAAATCCGCAGGCCAAAGATCGAATTTTTCGCTCTTGAGAGGATATCCGATGCTTCCCCAGCTCGCAACACCGCTGTCAAACCAGACGTCAAATACGTCCTTGACTCTGCCCATCACTCCTCCGCAATCGCAATTGAATTTCACGGCGTCTATTCTTGGTCGATGCAAATCGAGATCGTCTTTCCACTCGACCTCAGTTATACTTCCAACTACTTTCATCTTACCGCACTTCTCGCAGATCCAGATCGGCAGTGGAATACCCCAATAACGTTGTCTGCTAATGCACCAGTCCTTTGCATTGCTTATCCAGTCTCTAAACCTTGCACTTCCCGCCCACTCAGGGATCCATTGCACCTTTTCGATCTCTTCGAGCATCTTCTCTTTCAGTTCAGTGATCCGAATAAACCATTGTTCAGTCGCTCTGAAAATAATTGGGGTTTTACACCTCCAGCAATGCCCATAACGGTGAAAGATCTTCTCTTCAGCGATTAACAGGTCTTTCTTCAGAAGATCTTCTATGATCACTTCGTTAGCTTCTCTGACATTGAGTCCCGCATACTTCCCCGCCTGTTCGGTAAATATACCCCTGTCGTCGACCGGGTTGAAAACCTCGAGATCGTATTTCAAGCCGAGTTCAAAGTCTTCAACGCCGTGAGCGGTAGCAACGTGAACACAGCCTGTGTTCTCAGCAGAAACAAAGTCTGCAAGCACAATTCTGTGCCTTATATTTGCCTGATAGGGGATCTCTTCAGCCAAAGGATGTTCGTATTCAATTCCTTCAAGTTCTTTACCCAAGAAAGTCTCTAAGACTTCCCAAGTCTCATAACCCTTAGCAAGAACGTCTAAAAGACTTTCTGCAAGAATAAGAACCTCTGGAGACCCATTTCTGAAAGCTCTAACCTTTGCATATTTTAAATTCGGATTAACTGCTACTGCAATGTTCGCAGGAATTGTCCAAGGAGTTGTTGTCCAAACAAGAACGAAACCGCCATTTTTGAGCCTGAACTTTACGTAAATTGAAGGATCTTCTCTGTCCGCATATTCCACTTCCGCTTCAGCTAGAGCGGTCTCGCAACGGGGGCACCAGTTCACAACCATCTTCTTTCTTTCGAGCAAGCCCTTTTCGTGAGCCTTTTTAATTGCAAACCATGCAGAGTTCATGTATTCTGCTTTTATAGTCATGTATGGCTTTTCCCAGTCCATCCAGACCGCTAAAGCTTTGAACTGTTCTGTCATCATGTCCTTATTTCGCAGTGCATAATCCATGCACTTCTGAACGAACTTCTCAACTCCAAAGCTCTCTATGTCTCTCTTGCTCTTAAATCCGAGTTCCTGTTCAACTTTTACCTCTATTGGCAATCCATGCATGTCCCATCCAGGAGTGTCTGTTGGCGAAAAGCCCCTCATTCTCAGAGATCTGAGAATCGTGTCCTTGATTACTTTGTTCCAAGCGGTGCCAAGATGAATTCTTCCAGTTGTGTATGGAGGACCATCTACAAAGTAAAATTTCTTTCCTTTTCTTTCTTTTAGCTTTTCATAAATCCTATTATCCCTCCACAATCTAAAAACATCATTTTCGATTTCTTTCGGTGAATACACTGGGGGAAGCATAGCTCTAAATCTTGATTAGATTAAAAAATTTATTCGATTAAGAACTGAAATGGGAAAATTTATATCTTAAATATGCATGGTAATAATTGTAAGGGGGAGAGATTATGGATGCCGATGTGAGGAAGATTATAGATGAGAAGGATAAAAAGATCGAGGAATTGCAAGCGAAAGTGAAAGAATTGGAGAAAAAAGTAAGGTATTACGAAATCAAGGAGATCTACCGAGACATACTTCCCGAAGATTTTCTACAGAGACTTGTAGAACTACCACCAGAAGTGATGATCATCGAACTCGGGAGATACTTGAGGGGGGCGAGTGCAGAAAAAGCAAAAACTGGGGCTGAGAAGAGCTATAAAGAAAAAGAGGAGGTAACTAGAGCAACGGAGATTAAAGAAGCTGTAACGCCCAAATCAACTGGATTCAAGGCAAAAGTTGGGTTAGATCTGAATTTTACACAAAGATACGATTTCAGCGGAAGTGATGTCGCATTTCTTGGAGAAGATCTAATGAAATCTCTTGGAGCCTCTGAGGGAGACTATATTGTAGTTCAAAAAGAGGGTAGTGTAAATCTAAGAGTCCTCCCTTACACAAAGCCAGGATTTATTGTAGTCCCGACATGGGTTAGAGATAAGATCGGGGCGAAAATAAACGACTTTGTGGAGGTGATTAAGAGATGAAACTTACTCCAAAAATAATTTTGATCGTTTTAATCGCAAGTGTCGTTCCATTGCTCGTTTTGGCACAATTGACATTAATGGGTGTTGCACAGTCTGGAGAGAGTGCGAGAGCAGGAGTTGTGAATGTTAGTCAGATCTATATTGAAAAAGCCGGACAAGAAGCTGTTAAAATGAAAACTGAGGACCTTGCGAAGAAGATAGAGCTATATCTGAGGCAAAAATTAAGAGAGAACCCGAATTTGACCACCGTTGATCTTATGAACGATCCAGATTTCCGTGAACTTTCTGCAAGAAAATGGGGTATGGGTGAATATACATGGGTCCTCGGTGGAGCTGTGATTGGCAAAGAATACAAAATCGTGACGGTGATCTATCCGACACTACCACAAAGTCAGTGGGGGAAAGAAATAAAGAGCGACTTGGGCTGGGACAAGAGTATGCCTGAACTTTATAATCTCACAGTTGGTTCTTTCGGTAGTTTCACATACCTAACATGTGGATATTACACATGGATAGAACCAGATACATTAAAGGAGACCCGGAAATATCTTTGCCAGTTCCCTGTCTCTTTAAGCTTGAGGGTTTACGATCCGACGCTCAAAACAAACGTTGTTTTAATTGCCGGAACAGGAGCTTACATCGATGGATACTTCCAGTATTTAACAAAGAATCCCGCTAATCCCGCTGAGAACATCGCAGGAGAAGTTACAAAGAGTATTGAAAAAGCGAGTGAGCAGATCTACGTGAATCTCGGTATAGCATTTGCAATAGCGGTAGTATTCATTTTAATAATCGCCTATTTCACAATTTCAAGCATTGCAAATCCGATCGTGGAGCTGAGCAGGAGTGCGGACAAGATCAGTGCGGGAGAAGTTGACACAGAGATCCCCTTCAAGGAAAGAGCGGACGAAATAGGAATACTTTCAAACAGTATCGAGAGATTGAAGAGAAGCTTAAAAGTAGCCATGCAGAGCCTCGAAGAAGCTTTGAAATGAAGCTTTCTCTTATTATTTTTTATTCCCCCAAAAAGCGATAAGTTTTTAAAAAGAAGTTTTTAAGTGAGATCTAATGAGGATTAATTACGTCAAAAATCTGTGGAGGGGTTTTTAGCATGATCACATACCAAGTGCTTTTGGATGAGTTAAAAAAGGAAGTTGGACCAATAGCGAAGCTCTTTCTCGATAAGGCTATGAGCTCTCTCGGTATAACCGAGATCAACAACAGCAACTACCAAGACGTGCTTGAAGTTCTTAAAATGAATAAAGAACTCCGAGATTATATCTCAGAAGTTGAAAAGAAGCTTGAAAAGCTCAAGTGAGTTTTCTACCAATTTTTTGCTCGATCTTGGTAATGACTCCATCTATCTTATCTTTTGGAATAAACATGATAAGCGTCCTTAGAGCCTTATCGATCTCTGCCCCCTTCTTTATAAGGTCTTCATAGCTAACGCAAGACTCTATAATGCTCACCGCCTTTTTGGAAGGTTTTCCGATCTCTGAGTAGAGCAGATCCACAATTTCTTTCCTCAAATTACCAAAGTCAACAGCGGTTTGTGCCCCTTGAATTTCTTCTGCTTCGAGATCCCCCAAAGCATTGGAAATCAAATAGTCCACTTCCTCTTCGCTTGGCTTCGTTATACCATATTTACGCATAACTTTCTCTTTTTCGATCTCAAAAGCTAACTCCGAATTTCCGACTGACTCCGTTATTGCTTGTTCTATCTCCTTCTCGTCTGGCTTAGGAATTCCATACTTCTCAATGATCTTCGATCTTTCAACGATCATCATTCCCCTTTCCGTAACAAAGGCACTCTTGTTCAATTCGATAGCTTTTTTGACCTGATCTGCATTTAGAACGTAGATCTCGACAACTGAGTTGTCCAGATCTGAGATCGCTGAGATCGCTTCATCCCCATAAATGCTTGTCTTACTCCTTACCCTTATTACCTCTGCAGCCACGATCTTTCCCCCATCCAACAAAACTTCTGCTGAACAAAGTTCGTCTCTCTTGAAACCCACTTTGATATACCCGCTAAACTTGGAAAGCGAGAGATTTTCCAAGATCTTCTCCACCTTTCCCTTCTCAATTTTCGTAAGAGACGTTTTTGGGAGGATCATAACTACACCATCATAGTCATTTTATCTACTGCCTTTTTCATCTCTATTTTCAGCAAACCATAATTAGCTTTTATGTCCGCAACTATGCCCAGAACAAAATTTCCCGCTTTCGAGACTATTACTCTCTCCTTCTTTCCCTCT
The DNA here is from genome assembly GCA_030055595.1 of Archaeoglobales archaeon. Taxonomy (GTDB): domain Archaea; phylum Halobacteriota; class Archaeoglobi; order Archaeoglobales; family Archaeoglobaceae; genus WYZ-LMO2. The sequence continues at coordinate 27,023 of JASFYH010000002.1, forward strand.
ACCGTTATTAAGTCCGGAGCGTCAGATGAGAGTTTTTGCGTTATCTCCGAGGCTTTGTTGAACAGATCTACGATTAAAGCTGCGCACATCTCCTCATTCGCTAACCCGACGGATTCAGATTCGATCAGAGTTCCCTCGGAGTCTGCAATGTATACGCCTTTCACTCCACCAACCCCAAGGAGGTCTGCAATAACATTTTCGAACATATGCCTCCCCTCATCATTATTGTGTTTAAATGAGTATATAATACTTATGATGCAAAATCTAATATTAATTATTATAAAAATTTTGAAGCAAAAGTCTCTGGCGTGCTTTTACAATCTCCAGCAAAACTACAGCTCTTACAGTAATTTGTTTCATTTCTCTCTGGTAAAAAACCCTTTTTAATCATTTTAAGTCTCTCCACGAGTTTTAATGCCTTTCTTCGAACTCCAATGTCTGCCTCTACTTCCCTGAGCTGTCCTGAATACGCATAATAGATCAAGCTCTTGTTCATCTTCGTTATCAAAGCTGTGACTCCTGACTTTATTCGATCTGGAAACCAGACTCCCTCACGGGGAGCCTTGAGGGAGACAAACAGTGGAAATCTCTCTCCATTAAATTCCACAATTTCATCAACTACTAAAGCCACATCGAGCTCTTGAGAAGTAAAAACAACGTCCCAGTCCAAGCTCTTGAACTCTTCCAAACATTCGCTCAAAATGAACTTCTCTAAAGCACCATTATAAACTTCCTCCTCAAAGTATTCGTTCATTGCTAAGATTCTCTGTTTGGCCCATTCAACTCCAAAACCTCTCCTGAGGCTTAAATAGATCTCTCTAACCACCTGTTTCTCAGAAAATCGCTTTTCTCCGAAGTGGTATCTGTAGTAAGCAAGTCTCGGACACGTGAGATAGCTCGTGATATGACTGAGCTTGATCATAGCTGAATTTCACGGGAAAGGATAAAAATTTTATTTTGAACAACTAATCTAAGTGATGAGAATCATAGCTGTTGCGGACACACACCTTCAAGAATGGCAAGTCCCCAAAAAATTGATTGAACTAATGGAGTCTGCAGATCTTATTGTCCATGCTGGAGATTTTGTAAGTCAAGAAATTTATGAAAAATTCTCTGATTTTGATCTTGTAGCGGTAAAAGGAGACAACGATGATCTAAAACTTTTGGAGAGACTTCCAGAGGTTGCAAAATTTTCAGTAGGAGATCTGAAGATCGGAGTGGTGCATAATGGCAATTACTTAAACCTTTTCGATGATCTGATCTATAGAGCCATGGAGCTCGACGTCGATTTGCTTATTTTTGGACACATACACAGATTTGTTTTTGAAAAACTAAAAAATAAAGCGATTCTATGCCCCGGAAGCCCCACAGAGCCAAGAATGTCCTTTGCAAGTTGTGCTGAGATTTTTATTGACGGGAAAGAGGTAGAGGTTAAATGTCATTTAGTTCAGCCGATTTTTTGTTCCTTTGGAGGTGAAAGCCTTGAAAATACTGGTTGGAGAAAAAAGTGTTTATGAAAAGCTCAAGAATTTGGGAAAAGCTGTTTTCGTAAAAAGAGACCGAGAATTGATCGTAGAGTCTGATGAAGTTAAAATGTCCACAAATTTCGAGCTTGAAAGATTGCTCGAATTTCTTACAGACTTAAGTTATGATTTTGCGGTTCTAAAAGGTTTCAGAGAGGAGATAACAAAAGTTGAAGAGCGATACGGTTTTAAGATCCCTGTAATCGAAGATCCCATAGATCTTTGGAATGCTCCAGAAATTAAGAGCTTGAGATCAATCGTCGAGGAATTAAAAAAAGGTTCTGAAAGGTGTGGAGCCATTGGGATCTTCGTAGGCTTTGTTCGAAAGCTTGAAGGAGATAAAGTAGTGAAAAGACTTGAATATGAGTCTTTCAAGGAAATGCTTGCTGAAAAAATTGCTGAAATTGAGACAAAGACAAAGAATTATCCTAAAGTCGCGGGTGCGAGAATTTACCATAAGCTCGGCAAGCTTTCGCCTGGAGAAGACATAGTATATATCGCTGTAGTTGGAGAGCACAGAATAGACATCTGGGAACCGTTAAGAAATGCTGTCGAACTAATGAAGAATGAATTGCCAATATGGAAAAAAGAAGTGTTCGAAAATGGTGAAAGGTGGGTTTAAATGCTCCGAGAGGGGAGGTTTGGCGGAAAGATGGATCCAAAAGCATTGAAATTTTCAAGCTCGATCGAGCACGATCGGAACATATTCCACTACGATGTCCTTGTGGATCTCGCTCACACACTTAATCTCTTTAAAGGCGGTTATTTAAGCAGAGAAGAGGCATTGGAAATTATTGAAGCCCTCAAAGAAGTCCTAAGTAAGGGAGACGAAAATTGGAAGGACTATGAAGATATCCACGAAGCGATCGAAGCCGAGATAACTAAGAGAACACCAGCAGGAAAGAAACTTCACACCGGGAGGTCAAGAAACGACGAGGTTGCAACATGCCTGAGACTTTTCGCAAGAGATCGAATGCTCGAAGTGGCTGAAAAACTCCTCGCTTTGCAAGAAGTCGTCTTAAAAATTTCTGAAGAAGATGCAATAATGCCTGGCTTCACCCATTTCCAGTTTGCACAGCCTACAAGACTTTCTCATCACATACTAATGTTCTTTGACTTATTCGAGCGAGATCTTCAACGTGCTTTGGAAACTTTCAAGAGAGTCAATAAATGTCCCTTAGGCTCTTCAGCGTTTGCAGGCACAAGCTATAAGCTCGATAGAACTTATGTATCAAAGATCTTAGGTTTTGATGACTTTTTAGAGCACAGCGAAGATTCTGTTGCGTCGAGAGACTTTATAATTGAGTCTGTGTTTGTTTGCGTGTCCGTGCTTTTAAATATAAGCAGGATCTGCGAAGAGATCATTCTGTTTGCCACTCTTGGCTTCATTGAACTTCCAGATGCTTACTCTTCAACATCCTCGATAATGCCTCAAAAGAAAAATCCTGATATTGCAGAGCTTTTAAGAGCAAAATGCGGAAAATTAATTGGACTTCTAACTTCAGCTATGACGATCTACAAAGCATTGCCATTCAGTTACAACAGAGACTTTCAGGAGATGAACCAAATTTTGTATTCTGCTCTAAAAGAAGCTATTGAGGCATTAGAAGTTTTCTGTGGGATGCTTTCCAAGGTAAAATTCAAAAAGGAAGTAATGAGAGAAAGGGCTCTTGAAGGTTTTACCTTCGCTACAGAACTTGCTGATATGCTTGTTAGAGATTTCAAGGTTCCATTTAGAGATGCCCATAGAATAATCGCCAAACTCGCCTCAGAAGAAAACTACGATCCATCTCCCGAAGATCTCGAGAAAAATGCTTTGGAACTTGGTTATACCCTAAAGATCCCAGAAGAAAAGATTTCAGAAGCCAAAGATCTTGATAAACTGCTGGAGAGGAGAAAAACGATCGGGGCAACCGCCAAGGAAGAAGTCGAGAGAATGAGATCCATGCGAAGAGAAAGGATCATGAAGCGAAGAAGAGAATTGAAGAGAATAAAGAATAGAGTTGAGAACGGTCTTGAGCTTTTATTTGCTGAGATTAAAAAAATTGGAGGTAATTTCGATGCTAATAGGTAAAAGAGTCAAGATAAGGGCAAAAGGAAAGATCTTCGAAGGCATAGTAATGCCAAGCTTCACTGGGAGCTTGGTTTTGAAACTTGACAGTGGATACAATGCGGGATTTAGAGAATATGAGCTCTTAGAAGTGTTGGAAGATTTCAAAGGTCAACCAAAGAAGATTGAAATTTCAAAACAGGAAGGCTTGCCAGACGTGAAGATCATTTCTACAGGCGGAACAATTGCAAGCAGAGTTGATTATAGAACCGGAGCGGTCACGAGCCAGTTCACCGCTAATGAGATCATCTCCGATGTCCCGGAGATCGCAGAGATCTGCAATGTCGATGCTGAGCTCCTATACAACATTCTTAGCGAGAATATGAAGCCAAACAATTGGATCGAGCTTGCGAGGAGAATTTACGACTCTTTGAAGAGATCTGAAGGCGTCATAATCACACATGGCACAGACACGATGCATTATTCCGCCTCAGCAATTGCATTCATGCTCTCTACACCTAAGCCCGTGGTTTTCGTCGGAGCCCAGAGGAGTAGCGACAGACCAAGTAGCGACGCAGTGATGAATTTGCTCTGCTCTGCAAAGCTCAGCGTAAGCGATGTCGGTGAAGTTTTGGTATGCATGCATGGCTCAACAAGTGATGAATTTTGCTACGCTCACAGAGGTGTCAAGGTAAGAAAAATGCACACATCAAGAAGAGATGCTTTCCAGTCTATAAATGCCAAACCCGTTGCAAAAATAGACTATCCTTCGCTTAACCTCGAATGGCTCTCTTGGAGGTTCAGAAGAGGGGAAAGAGAGCTAAAGCTTCTTGACAAACTCGAAGAAAAAGTTGTGCTCATAAAGTTCTTCCCGGGACTTAAGAGCGATATAATCGACTATTATCACTCCAAAGGCTATCGAGGCTTTATTATTGAAGGCACTGGGTTAGGTCATGTTTCTACAGACTGGATTGAGACTTTAAAAAGAGTATGCGAGGATTCTGTAGTAGTCATGAGCTCCCAGTGCCTTTATGGAAGAATTTGCGACCGTGTCTACGACACAGGCAGAGATCTGCTAAAAGCGGGCGTAATTGAAGGCGAAGATATGCTTCCAGAAGTTGCTTTGATAAAGCTTATGTTCTTGCTTGGAAACTACAAAATTGAGGAAGCCAAGAAGCTGATTAATAAAAACTTAGTTGGCGAAATCGAACTGAGGAGCGGTTATTGAACCTTTAATTCCCAGAGTCTATCTCATTTTATTATTGATCCCTATTTGGTTTTCTATTTATTTATAAACATAGCAATAGGTAGAAAAGTTTAAAATCATCCACTTGAAAATGGATCTGAGATGCCTAAAACAGTAAAGGATTTACTCGTAGAGATAAGGAATACGAGTGAATTGATAATAGATCTCGCTTATTCCTCTGTTTTATACGATGTCGAAGATGTTGCTGAAGAAGTGCTTGAACTTGAAGCCAAATTCGTAGAGCTCATCAAAGAGATCAGAAAAAAGGCAACACTATCAGTTAGGCATATAAGAGAAGCTGAGAAGGTTGCTTCGGTTCTGCAGATCGCAAGTGCGGGATACAAGATGAGCAGTGCCGCTGGAGATATTTCTTCGCTTGTGCTAAGAGGCTACAAATTGCCGAAGAGTATAGTTAATCTGATCCTCACACACTCCGAGGAGACAATAGTGAAGGTAACAGTGCCAGAAAATTCGCATGTGGCTGGAAAGACGCTCGGAGAGGTTAAGTTCCAGAAAGTAACAGGAATGAGAGTGATAGCGATAAAGAGAGATCTGCAGTGGATCTTTGATGTGGATAGAGATACGAAAGTTATGAAGGGGGACGTTCTCTTTGTCCGCGGGGATCCGAACAGCGTTTCAAGGCTTTATGAGTTCGTTTTGCATGAAATGAAGGAAATGAGCATAGCAACAGAACTCGAGATCCCGGAGCTCGATAGGGCGGTTGATCTTCTAATTGAGATGAAAAATCTATCTGAGCTTGCGGTTGATTTAGCATATTCTTCTCTGATCTATGGAAACGAGGAGGTTGCTTTGGAAGTTGTCTATATTGAAAACGTTCTCGACAATATGAAGTTCGAAGTGGAGAAGCTAATACTTGGTGCAAGCAAAAAATTCGAAGATCCATCAATTCTCATTCCGATCATCGAGATCGTTCACTGTTCTGAGCAGATCGCAGATAGTGCGAGAGAAATTGCAGAAGTTCTGCTTAACAAAATGGAACTGCCAGAGGTCTTCAAGGACGCGATGAAAAAGACCGGAGAGATCTTAGTGATGGTTACAGTTGACAAGGATTCTCCGCTTCACAATAAAACACTGAAAGAGACAAGAGTGGAAAGCCATACTGGTATGCACATAATAGCAATAAAAAGAAAGAGAGAATGGGTCACAAGACCAACTGCGGGCACTGCGATCTATGCTGGAGACATACTAATAGCCAAAGGGCCACGAGAAGCTGAATCGGAATTGCTAAACCTCTGCTGTTCCACTAAATTCGCATCTTAAGCTTTCTAACGAGTTCCTTTTTTATTTGGGACTCTCTTCCTTTTTCACAAACGATCGTTCTAACTCCTATAATGTCCGGCGAGAGTTTTTTGAGAACTTCCAAATGCCCCCAGCCTAAATTGCCCGCAATTGCACAGAGCAACCCGTTTTCTCTTGCACTTGAAACGAACCCTTGCAGAGCTTCAAAGCTCATATGATCAAAGATCGAGCTACCATCCTTAATTGCGGTGTCAACCATGACAACATCCGCACCACATTCTGCAGTAATCTCTGGAAGCTTTAGTGGAGAGATAGCATTAATTCTATAATGATCTCCATATCCAGCGATTACAACCTTTTTGCTTTCATCATAGTCTTTTACAGCCTTTACAACCCCAGATATAATATCTCTCGCCTCGAATTCATTTCTAATCCCATATAAACCCACTTTAACGTAGTCCGCTCCCGCAACTGCTGCTCCCAATGCTGCCAAACTTGCAGTTCCGGGCTTGTATGGCATGTCTCCAGTTGTTGCACTAACTTCTTTGCCATGCTTTTTTGCAAGCTTTGCGACTTCGCTTATTACCCACGGAAAATTTGCCCCCAAAGAGCCCTCAGCGGGATTTTTAACGTCTATAATGTCCGCACCCCCTTCAATGGCTTCGATAGCTTCGCTTAAATTCTTTGGGCTGACAAGGACAAGCATTAGATCTTCCTTTGTTCTCTTGTATTTATGTTTTTTGAAACTTTTTAAAACTCTCTGGCACTGATCTATTCATGAAAATAGAGCCTCTCAAAGTTGAAAAAGGGATCAGAGTTTCTGAACTTGTGGAAAAATTCTCTTACACCGCCCTAAATGCTCGAAGGCTTGGAGAATCGGGAAAGATCTGGAAAGAAATGGTTAAAGAGGATGCTTTTATATTTCTGACGCTTGCTGGAGCGATGATCCCCGCGGGAATGAGAGACATTATAAAGGATTTGTTGGAAAACAGATTTGCTCATAGCCTTGTGCTAACCGGAGCGAATGTTGTTCACGAAGTCTGCGAAGCTCTTGGCTTTCCCCACCTTTCTGGCTCGCCCTTAGCTAATGATGTTGAGCTTGCAAATAAGGGAGTTAGCAGAATATACGACGTTTTCATGGAAACTCCCGCATTCGAAGGTGTGGAGCGGTTTTTCATGGAGACGTTTAAAGAACTTTCTGGCGTATTTTCGAGCTATGAGATCCTATGGGAGATCGGCAAAAGACTTCAGAATTCCTTTCTGAGCCTTGCATTCGAAAATAAGATCCCAGTCTTCTGCCCAACGCTACACGACTCCATAGCAGGGCTTCATTTAATGCTCTACGGCAAAAATGCAGTGCTTAATTACTCCAAAGACGCCAAAATGCTCCTTGATCTTTGCTCTCAGAAAAGAAAAATGGGCATCGTGATCATTGGCGGAGGTGTGCCCAAAAACTTTGCCCTGCAGGCAATGCTCCTTGCTGAGGGCTTCGACTACGCTATTCAGATCACTACAGACACTCCGCAATACGGTGGGCTCAGCGGGGCAACACTTGAAGAGGCAAAAAGCTGGTGCAAACTCAAAGGCGATGCAAAGGCGGTAACAGTTTACTGCGATGCAACAATAGCCTTGCCATTGCTCTATGCTTATCTAATTGATTAGGCTCAGAACTCAAAACCCTCATCACCGCTCAGAGGGGTCCTTTCATCATCGCCTGTTAAAGGTTACTCCTTTTTTTAAAATTTTTCCCATTGTATTATAGTTCTTCTAATGCTCTTCTTATTGCTCAACTCTTTTGCATGTCCAGAGTTGATTGAAAATAATCGATTTTACCCTTTTTACGAGTTTAATAATTGATCTCTATTAGCAGAGAAGTGATTATAATAACAATTATTGTTAAATAATAAAAATGATAAAATTTAAATACAGTCAATTAGAGAAAAGATCATGGTCGCGAGGTTGTTGATTGGGGTGGTTTTAGTCTTAGCATTGGTTTCTGTTGCAACCGCAAACACGTTTGAGCAATTTGGAGAGATTCATACAGTGAAAACAGCGGATGGCGTCTCGATCAAGCTTTTGCATTACTGCTACAAAGGTGTTTGCAACAAAGGAGCTCAGCCGATCATTCTGTTCTCGGGTCTAATGGCTAACATGAACGAGTATCTGGCACACACTCCTGCTGAACTAAAGAGCAAATATGCCCCCTATTACCCGCAAATGGCAATTGCAAGCTGGGCTCAGAATGATCCAAATGTTAAAGCGGATCCATTACTCCAGCACAGCCTTGCTTACTATCTGTGGAAGAAAGGCTACGATGTTTGGCTTGTGAACTACCGTGGAACTGGTTATGACACGATGAAAAGCCAAAAAGGTTCTGTTTACGTCAGCCTTGACGTATGGGCAATGTATGATACGCCCGCAGCGATTAACTACGTTTACTCAAAGACTGGAAAGAACCCGATCATTGGAGGACACAGCACTGGTGGTCTGGTTAGCTATGTATACTTGCAGGGAACAAAATTCCAGAGCACAGTCTCGTGTCTCACCGGAGATCCTTGGTGCAAGAAGGTTGCCTCTTATGACAGCCTTGTAAAGGAGAGGAACGGAATAACCAAAGGAGCGCAGACGGTGCTTGGTGTTATAGCTCTCGATCCAGCTATGATCCCACCATTGCCCCAGATCATAGACACAAAAGTCGGCTGGGCTTTGCTCGATATCCCAATCTACATGGATCTGAGAAGCCTATTAGAATCAATAGCCAAAAGCAGATTGCTCTGGAATACAACCCTATTGGCGATGAATTTCCTGTATACAGTAATTGAAGAAGCATATTACCAGTATGGCGACAGGTGTGAGCTCATAAAAGCTTTAGCCATGTATGCTACAGAAGACATGAATGATCCTCTCGGCGACTTCTCGGTTAGATACATCATGGACAGTATTTACACACCAACATTGGTGCAGTATGCAGACTTTGGGTTAAGGCTTACCGCCAGAGAATACTTTGAAAATGGAGGAAAAAGCTACCTGATCTCACCACCTAATCCGAAGCCCGGCTTGGATGGATACTATTACTACATATACAACATGAAAAAAGTGCAAGTCCCATTCATAACGATCCTCTCAGAACTCCCGGGGCTTGTTGAAGCGGAGCAGATCGAAAAAGACTTGATGGGAAGAAAGACCCCACATCCGCTCGACGAAACTTGGCTAATTAAAGGCACAGGTCACCTTGAGCTACCATTCGGCTTAAAAGCTCCGAGTGAGATCTTTCCAAAAATTGGCAACTGGCTTGACAAAATGCAAGCTCTCCATGGCTATCCAACAACACCAAGGTAAAATTTTTGATTTTTTACAAATTCTTATTCTTTTTCACCCAAATACTCAAGATCAACAACATATCTGTTCACATAGGGTGCAAAGCTCCCGCATCTCCGCATGAATTTCGCCTTTGCAATTATTCCGTTGCTTAAAAAAATATCTTCAACCTTTTTAGCAAGCATGCTTTCATTATTCTCGCTTTCAAACGTGTAGTAATGAACAAAGCCACCAGCCTTAACCTTGCCCTTAACCAGCCCAACAAAGCTCTCCGCAGAATATGGGGCGGGCATTAAAATGCGATCGAATTTGCCCTCAAGCTTCGGAACAACTTCAGCAACATCGCCCTCGATTACAACGACATTGTTGACTTTGTTGAGCTTAACATTCCTTCTAAAATACTCCACCGCAATCCTGTTCAGCTCAACTCCTACGACTTCTTTAGCCTTTGAAAGCCTTGCGATGACAATTGCATAAGGTCCAACGCCAGCAAACATTACCAAAACCCTCTCGCCTTCCTTTACAAGCCTTGCAATCCTTTCACGCTCGGTTGAGAGCTTTGAGGAATAGTAAACCTTCGTTGGATCCACGAGAAATCTACAGCCATGCTCCTTAGCGATCGACTCTGTCTCTTCTCCATAGATCTTCTCGTATTTCGCAACCCTGAAAACGCCATTAACTTCACCCACTTTTCTTAAAATTGTCTTCAAATGCCTATGCTTTTTGAGTATTGCATCCGCAATGAGCTCCTTCTTGCTGATTAGCTCATCTGGGATCTCTATTATTGCAATATCTCCAATTATCTCGAAGCTTCTTCGCAAGATTTTCAGCTCTTCTTCGCTGAGCTGATCTTTGAGCATTTCCTTGAGGGACACCAAAGTGATTTATGCAGACTGCAATAAATATTTACGATGCTTAAAGGGGTTTACTTCATCACGGACTCAAAGTTTGGAAGTCATGAGGAGTTAGCAAAAAAAGCTCTCGAGTTAGGTGTTAGGCTAATTCAGTTAAGAGAAAAGAAAATGAAGGATCGGGAATTGCTTAAGGTAGCAAAAAAATTAAGGGAAGTCACAGAAAGTTATGACGCACTGCTAATTATAAACGACCGCATTGATCTTGCTTTGGCCTGCGAAGCTGACGGTGTGCATTTGGGTCAGGAGGATCTGCCCTTAGAAGTTGCAAGAGAATTGTTCGACGGGCTCATCGGCATTTCAGTTCACAGTGCTGAAGAAGCAAGAGAAGCAAAAAAGGCGGATTATCTTGGCGCTGGTCCAGTTTTTGCGACAACTACGAAGGAAGATGCAAAAGCACCAATTGGAGTTGATGGACTGAAAAAAATCATCTCAGCCACTAATTTGCCCGTTTTTGCAATTGGAAGAATAAAGCTTGAGAATGTTAAAAGTGTGCTCGATTGCAAAGTTGCTGGCGTTGCAATTGTTTCCGCAATAGCGGGCGAAAGCGGAGAGGGGGCAAAGGATTTTATTGAGTTTGTGAACAAATATTTGGGCTTATGAAACCGCTCTCAGACCTAAAGGGCTATCAGATCTTCAACCATTCCGCAGTGAAGACATGCTTGTGGCTCAAAAAATCGCTTAGAGACGAAGGAGTGTGCTACAAGCAGAAGTTCTATGGAATTCAGTCCCACCGATGCCTTCAGATGACTCCCGCTTTGCTATGCAACCAGGCTTGTATTCACTGCTGGCGTCCTTTGGAGCTTCTAAAGGACTTTAAAGGCTGGAATGATCCTGAAAGGATCGTTGAAGAGAGCCTAAAGGCTCAAAAAAGACTGCTTAGTGGATTCTACGGCACAGAAGGAATCAACAGAGTTAAGCTTAAAGAAGCGGAAAAGCCGAATCAGGTTGCAATAAGCCTACTTGGAGAGCCAACCCTTTATCCTTACCTTCCGGAGCTAATTGAATGCTATAAAAAACGCGGATTCACAACCTTCTTAGTCACAAACGGCACAAATCCAGAGATGGTTGAGAAAGTGAAGCCGACACAGCTTTACATTAGCCTCACTGCCTACAGCGAAGAAAGTCATTTGACCCTTAACCGCCCAAGCAGTAATTTTTGGGCTCAAATTATGGAGAGCTTGAAGAGAATGAAGGATTCACGCTCAAAGAAAGTTATAAGGCTAACGCTGATCAAGGGAATCAACATGGACGAAAAAGCGGTAGAGGGATTCGACAGGCTAATAAGGATTGCTGAGCCAGACTACGTGGAGGCAAAAGCTTACATGTTCCTTGGATACTCAAGGCGAAGGCTAAAGCTTGAGAACATGCCCGAGCACAGAGATGTGGTTGAGTTTAGCAAATTGCTGTGCAAAAAGGGCTATGAAATCGTTGACGAGTCTGAGCAGAGTAGAGTTTGCCTTCTGAGCCTATGAGACTCGAAGACTGTCGTATTAGACTTGAGGAGCTCGAAAAGGCTCGTGAAGAGCTTTTAAAGCTTACAAGAGAACTCAGAATTCTGGCTTCGAAGTCAATCGTAGCGGTGCACTCTGGAAATATGGAGCTCGCAGAGGAGAGCATCTCTAAAGGGCTGAAAATTCTTGAAAAGATCAAGGAATTCCAGAATTGTCCCGAGATTTACTATTCGATTACAAACGAGGCTATGCAGGAGATTGCTGAAGCGGTATTGTTCACAAAGGCTGTGAAGGGTGATTTCGATTTATCGATTGACTTCGAAGTCTCCCATTCAGCATTCATCACAGGCTTGGCTGATGCCATTGGAGAGCTTCGCAGATTTGCGCTTTCAAGGATGATCTCGGGCGAGTTTGAAAAAGCTGAGAAAATTGTCGAAATTATGGAGAAGATCTATTCAGAACTCATTTCTTTCGCGTCCTTCCCCGACAGACTTGTGCCAAATCTTAGGCAGAAGCTCGATGTTGCAAGAGCGGGAATTGAGAGAACGAAGTCTGATCTGCTTACAGCAAGGCTCTATGCGGTTCTGGATCGGGATAGATGACACGGACAGCAGAAAAGGAATGTGCACAACTTATCTTGCAGTGCTCTTAATGGAAGAAATAAAAAAAATTGGCAAAGTGATTGGATTTCCAAGGCTTATAAGGCTAAATCCAACGATTCCCTTTAAAACAAGGGGAAATGGAGCGGTTAGCTTTCTTGCAGAGATTGAAGATCTTGATCAGGCTCTGGAAATTACTGAGAGACTCGTTAAAAAATACGCTGAGCTTGAAGATGAGAACACAAATCCCGGAGTTGTTTTCGTTGAAGAAGAAAAAGCTCCTTTGTTAAGAGAATTTTCAGAAAAGGCGATAAAAGACGTTTTGAGGATTGAAGACGCTCTTGAGCTAATAGAAAAGAATCGCATTGATCACCTTAAGTTCAAGAATGGTCGCGGGCTCATTGGAGCGCTTGCTTCAGTTGGGGCACAGCTTAATGATATTGTCTACGAGCTCATTGCTTACCGCATGCCTGAAAAAATTGGAAAACCTCGGGAATACGATAAGGAGAGCTTTTACGATCTTGACTTCGAATTCTATCCAAAGATCTTTGACACAGTTGACTGGTGCAACGACGTTGTAATGGCGGTTCCCGGAACTCCTTGCCCTGTGCTATTTGGCTTAAGGGGAGAAGAGCCAGAAATTCTAAAAAAAGCTCTCAATTACGTTAAAACAGAGCCATGGGAAAGGTGGCAGATCTTTATAACAAACCACGCCACAGACATGCACATTATCAACAGCGAAAAGGTCGAGGATTTTCACTCCTACAGGCTAATCAGCAGAGTTGTTAAAAAGCCGTATGAGATCGTTGGTGGTCATGTTTTCTTTGAAGTCAAAACGAATTCTGGAACTTTGAAATGCTCAGCATTTGAGCCGACCAAGCAATTCAGAAACATTGTCCGAGCTCTTATTCCGGGAGACGTTGTAGAACTCTATGGTTCGGTTAAGAACAACACTTTAAATCTCGAAAAGCTTCGAATTGTAGAGCTTGCGAAAAAATATGTTGAGCTGAACCCGCTATGCCCAGGATGTGGAAAAAGAATGGAGTCCGCTGGTAAAGAACAGGGTTTCAGATGCAGAAACTGCAAAACCAAAGCCACCGAAAAAATAAAAATTGAAGTCCCAAGAAGACTTGAGCCCGGATTCTACGAAGTCCCGCCGTGTGCAAGAAGGCATTTAACGAAGCCTTTGATCAGAATAAACGCCTCAGGAAGGCATATTTTCAGATAAAACGTCGAGCATGCTGTAAATTCCCGGCTTTTCAACTCCTGCAATCCACTTCACAGCCATTATTGCTCCCTTTGCAAAGCTGTCTCTGCTCGTGGCTCTGTGCGTAATCTCCACCCGTTCCCCCTCGCTAAAGAATAGGACTGTATGCTCTCCAACTACATCGCCCCCACGGATGCCAAACACGCCAATCTCGTTGCCCCTCTTTCCTTCTCTGCAAAACTTTAATTCCAATTCTTTGCCCTTTTTAGCCAAAACTTCCCTTATGATCTCAGCGGTCTTTATTGCGGTCCCGCTCGGAGCATCCTTCTTCATCTTGTGGTGAATTTCGAAGATCTCGATGTCGTAGCTATGGAGCAGTGAAGATGCGAATTCCACGATCTTGAAAAATGCATTAACACCAATGCTGAAATTTGGCGATATTACAGCTGGAACCTTTTTGCAATAGCTCTCAAGTTCCTTCCTTTGCTCCTCACTGAAGCCAGTGGTGCCAATCACGAGTTTTACCCCTTTCTGCGAAGCGATCCTTGCATTCTTTATGCAGGCTTCAGGATTAGTAAAGTCCACGAGAACGTCGGCGTTAAGCTTTGTAATATCATTCTCGACCAAAACGCCGATTTTTCCAACTCCAGCGAGCTCTCCCGCATCTTTTCCAACTTCAACAACATCGAAAGCCTGAGAAACTTTCAAGCCCTCATTAATTGCGTGCTTCACGACAAGCCTTCCCATTCTACCTGCTGCTCCAGCAATTGCGAGCTTCATGAAGTTAATCTTGCTTAATGTTAAAAATGTTTGTAGGACTAGCTGGAAAAATTTAGGATTTTATAAATTAGCTGGTTTGAGATCCTCCACTTAATCTTCTAAATTTCTCCCTCGCTTTGTCGATCGTGGCGTTTAGATATCTCGCTACAGCCTTTTTAAGATCCAGTGGGTGCAAAGCTCCGCTCTTGAAGTCCTCTACCATAGCTTCAAAGTTTTCATACTCTATGTCTCCACCAAACTTGGAGTCCCGCTCGATCTTAACTCTTCCAAATGCTGGAAAAACGTAATGCTTTGCGAGGTCTATAACCGGGTTTCCTTCGACAACTTTTGGTGGACAAAAGGCTTTCATGATCTTTCTTTCAACCTCCTCTGCGGAATCACTTATCGAGATGTAATTTCCCTTGGACTTGCTCATCTTCTCACCATCAAGCCCAGAAATGATCGGCGTATGGATGCAGATCGGAGCTTTATAGCCAAGAACAGGCAAATTCTCTCTTGCAAGCATATGGATCTTCCTCTGATCTATTCCTCCAACCGCAACGTCGATACCCAAGTAGGCTATGTCTAAAGATTGCATTAACGGGTAGATCATCTGAGAAACCATTGGATCTTCTTTCCTCCTACTGACTTCATCCATGCTCCTTTTCGCTCTGTTTAGTGTTGTAATTCTCGCCAATTTCAGAATTTCGAGCGTGTAGTCTTTGTTCAGCTGATAGTCACTGCCAAGAATGAACTTCGCGCTTTTTTCTTCGAGTCCAAAGGATATGAATGTCTTCATGTTTCTCTCTGCGAGCTTTCTTATTTCCTCAAAAGAACCCTTTTCATTTAGGTAAGCGTGAATGTCTGCAAGCAAAACAACGATCTCAAAGCCTATGCTCTGCAGATCCTTGAGCTTGTTTACGGTGATCAGATGACCCAAGTGGATCTCTCCACTTGGCTCGTAGCCGACATAGGCTCTTGGGTGCTCTTTGGTCTCAAGCAAAGCTTTAAGCTCTTCCACAGACACAACTTCTTCGGTGTTTCTCGTTGCGAGAGCGAGTTTCTCTTCAAGATCCATAGCTTAAATTTGCATTCGATTTTTAAACTTCTTGGCAGAATATACATAATTTTTACCTTTATATATAGTAATTTACTCTTAATACGTATTTTTGAGCAAAAAACTTATATTTCCAATTTAGATATGTATAACATAAGAACTTAGGGTGAGAAGTATGAATGAAGTTTGTAGCCTTCATAGAAAGTATGCGGGAAAGATCGAGATCCTCCCAAAATGTCCTGTCAGGTCTCTGAATGACTTTAGCTACTGGTATACACCCGGGGTTGCTGAGCCGAGCAAAGAGATCGCAAAAAATCCAGAAAAAGCCTATGAATATACAAGCAAATGGAACACAGTTGCGATCATTACCGACGGCTCAAGAGTTCTTGGGCTCGGCGATATCGGTGCTTTAGCTTCACTTCCGGTTATGGAAGGAAAAGCCATGATCTTTAAGCTTCTCGGAGGTGTTGATGCGTTTCCCATTCCAATTGATGAACATGAGCCCGATAAATTCGTTGAAATTGTTAAAAAGATCACACCAAGCTTCGGTGGAATAAATCTTGAAGACATTGCAACACCAAAGTGTTTTTATATACTTGAAAGACTGCAAAAAGAGCTTGAAATTCCTGTCTGGCATGATGATCAGCTGGGAACCGCTACCGCAACGCTTGCAGGTCTAATAAACGCTTTAAAGCTCGTTGGGAAGTCCATTAACGAGATCGAAATAGCTGTAATAGGTGCGGGAGCTGCGAATGTTGCAACCATAAAATTGCTTGCAAAGGCGGGAGCAAATTTGAAGAAGATGTTTGTTGTCGACAGTAAGGGCATTTTGAGCATGCAAAGAAGGGATCTTGATAAGCTAAGAGTTGAAAACCCAGAAAAATTCTGGATCTGCAAAGAAACGAATGCTGAAGAGAGAATGGGCGGAATTGCTGAGGCGATGAAAGGCGTTGATGTGGTGATCGCTGCAAGCACTGCGGGAGTTATAAAGAAGGAATTCGTGAAAGCTATGGCTGATGATCCAATTGTATTTGCACTATCAAATCCGATCCCAGAGATCTATCCCCAAGAAGCCAAAGAAGCGGGAGCGAGGATCGTTGGCACAGGCAGAAGTGACTTTCCAAATCAGATAAACAATTCCCTCGTTTTCCCAGGAGTCTTCAGAGGCGTGTTAAGTGTCAGAGCGAAGAAGATCACGGAAGAAATGTGCATAACCGCTGCGAATACATTGGCAAGATTGGCTGAAAACAGACTCAGCGAAGATTACATAATTCCAAAGATGACTGAAACCCATGTTTTTCCAGAAGTTGCAACCGCAGTTGGCATGAAAGCAATAGATCTTGGACTTGCAAGACGATTTTTCACGCCTGCCGAATTATACGAGCATGCAACAAAACTAATATTCGGAACACACGAGAAAGTAAGAAAATTGCTTGAATTAGGATACGCTGAGCGAATCTCATCTGTTCTCTAAATTATTCCCATTTCTCCAAGTTTTTCAGGTAAATAGACATCTGTGACATAATCCAAGCCATATTTCGCTAAAGCTTGCTGTTCTGACTTCTTGTTCAGCTCCAACTGGAGTTTAACTTCTTTTTTCCAGAAATCACTTTCAAACCTCGGATCGGTAAGAATCGCATTCAGAGCCTTTATGTCCTCGTCAGTGAGCTTGTCAGAAGGCAGATCGTATCGAACGATGTCGGAAGGCGTTACTCCAAGGAACTTTGCTTCAGGTGTTGCCAAATACTCTGAAAGATGTGCGGACTTTATACTCCCGTATGCAACGCTTGCATATATACGATAGCTCCATGGGTCCCCATCTGTAAAAACAACCACAGGAATCTTTAGCTCTGTATTCAACCTCCTTAGAAGCCTTCTTGTGCTCCTCGCTGGCTGTCCCTTTAGGTGAACAATTATTGCATTGAACTTCTCGTCAAATCCGTTTTCCACAAGCCTATCCCTCATACCTCCAGTTTCTATGGCTATTGCAAACTTTGCATCGTGCTCCAAGAACTGCAATCTGTCAACGTTCACTGGGATCTGGTAGCCCCCTTCGCCAACGTCATCCTGGCAGTGGATCTCCTTTACACCTCTCCTTGTTTCCTCTCTGATCCTTATTGGTCCGACAATTGTCGCCCCGTCCTCTTCAGGACGAATATGAAATTGCTCTCTTTGATAACTGGAAAGGATCTCGAGATCCTCTATAAGCCGATCACTTTCATCTTGTTCTTCGAATTTTGCATAACCCCAGCCTTCAGTTATGTAGTAAAGCTCTCTCAGTGTCGAGGATTTGTTCACCGCGAGCTGTTCCTTCAAAAATCCAACCACATATGCCATTCTAAGGATCTTCAGGGCTCCTTTTATCGTCTTTGCAGAAGTTAAGGATTTTCGGTCTCCATAAACCCATACTCCAGATTCTTCGTTAAATTCAATGTTAAATTTCGTTCTTGTCGAGATCTCCAATTCTGGAATGTTTCCAGATTTCATCTGCTCATAAACATTCTCAACAATTCCGAGCAATGCTGAGAGGCACTTCTTCTCAACTTCATTCATAAGTTAAATTCAACTCAAAATTAAAAACATTTTTCTAAAAGAATTTATAGTCTGAAGTCTTTGATCGAAAGATGATTCTGCTAACCAACGATGACGGTATTTACTCTCCGGGCTTAAGATCCGCTTACAACACACTAAGTGAACTCGATGAAGTCGTTGTAGTTGCTCCAATCACGCAGATGAGTGGAGTGGGGAGAAGCATATCCATAATGCGTCCTGTTAGATTTTTTGAAATTGAAATAGATGGTATGAAAGTCTTTGCAATCGATGGAACACCAACGGATGCGGTGATCATCGGGATCTACGAGATCTTGGAGCGAGTTCCAGATCTAACAGTTTGTGGTATAAATCTTGGTGAGAATTTGTCCACAGAAGCGGTAACTACCTCTGGCACAGTTTGTGCTGCTCTTGAAGCTGCGACTCATGGAAGTAAGGCTCTTGCAATTTCTGTTGAGATGCATGAGCTTCTAAAATTCGAGCTAACTTGTAGCTATGACTTTGGAGTTGCGGAAAAAGTTCTTAAATGGACTGCGAAAAAATTGCTCGATAAAGAACTGCCTAAAAGTGTTGACGTTTTGAATGTTAATGTTCCAAGAAACTTTAACGGAAAGGTAGCCATAACAACACTTGCGAGGAAGATGTATAAGACACAGGTTGATAAAAGGTTAGATCCAAGGGGAAGAGAGTATTACTGGATTCACGGTGTTGAAGTTGAGAATGCCGAAGTTGGAACTGACATCTACGCTTTAAGAAACGGCTTCGTTTCTATTACACCGATATCCTTAAATGCAACCTCGGACTGCGAAGCTTTAAGGGGTTGGGCAGATGAATGGGAAATATAACGCCTCAAAGTTAGCCCTTAGCTTTGTAAAAGATGAGATGACAATTGGAATTGGAAGTGGAAGCACAGTTGAAGTTTTTCTTAACCTCTTAGGCGATAGAATAAAAAATGAAGGGCTCAGGATTTATGGAATCCCAAGTTCTTATCAGGCGATGATCGCCGGGGCAAAGAACGGTATTATAATAACAGACCTACTTGACAAAGAACCAGATCTTTGCATTGATGGAGCGGATCAGGTTGATTCAAGACTGAATTGCATCAAAGGAGGGGGAGCTGCACTAACGAGAGAGAAGATCTTGGCTTTTGCGAGCAAAAAGGTTATAATATTGGTGGACGAGACGAAGCTCGTTGAAAAACTTTCAATGCCAGTTCCAGTTGAAGTTCTGCCATTTGCCTATGGATACGTGATGAAGAGACTTTCTTCGATCTGTAAGCCAAATCTCCGAGAGGGTAAGGGGAAAGTGGGTCCAATAATAACAGATAATGGCAATTTCATCCTCGACTGCGACTTTGGCATCGTTGAGAATCCAGAAGGAGTAGATAAAGAACTAAAAGTGATTTCAGGTATTGTTGAGAATGGAATATTTTCCTCTAAGCTGATAAGTGCCGTTATCGTTGGCAACAACTCTTCAGCGAAACTCTTGAAACATTGATCTTTCGATAGGGTTATAAATATGAAGCTATTAGAAGTTTCATGAACAAAGAGGGAAAAAAGATCGTCCTTGTAGTGGAGGATGACTTGGCTTTACTCGAAGCTTTGGAGCTTATGCTTAAGGAGCATTACGATGTTGTAAAAGCTACAAATGGAAAAGAGGCGGTTAAGTTATATCACACCGTAAAACCAGATCTCATTCTTACAGACATAGTAATGCCAGAAATGGACGGAATAAAAGCTACAGAAGAAATACTGAGTATAGATCCGAATGCAAAAATTGTAGGAATAACCGCCTACTATTTGAGTAAAGAAAGGGATCTGATTCAGGCGGGTGCAAAGGAGGTTCTCGAGAAGCCGTTCACGAGAAAGAAACTATTAGAGACGATCGCAAAGTATATTTAATAGAGTGTATTCAAACTTCTTTTAGCCTTATAGGGAGAGGCTAAATTTACCAACGCATTCTTAAAGATCTGCGTTGAATTCTGAATGGCAAAGCTAAGACTCACAAAATCTCAGCATTGAACTCTAACAGAAGTTCAATAAAATTCCAAAATTGCTGTTTGTTTATCTAAAAAAGATGCGGTCGCCGGGATTTGAACCCGGGCAATGGGCTCGGGAAGCCCATGTCCTGCCACTAGACTACGACCGCTAAGAGTTCTCTCATTAAAACTGCTTATAAAGTTTGCTTGAACTCCATTTAAATTTTCGATCGCCATTTTAATGCATATAAATACAAATACTAACATTCGATAAATTTTTAACACCTGTGAGAGCCTGAGGGCATGCACTACAGCGTCTGCGTTCTTGGAGCTACAGGAATGGTGGGGCAGAAGTTTGTTCAACTGCTTGAGAACCATCCTTGGTTCAAGGTAAAGAGCCTTGCAGCGTCGGAGAAAAGAATTGGAAAGAAATACGGGAGCGAAGTGGAATGGCTAATCTCTGCTAATCTTCCTGATTACGCCAAGGACGTTGAAATGGTTCCGCTTGATCCAAAGCAAGTTGATGCGGACATTGTTTTCTCTGCGTTGCCTGCGGACATAGCAAAAGAGGTTGAGCCTAAATTCGCGGAAGCGGGTTTTGTTGTTTCAAGTAACGCCTCAGCTTTTAGAATGGAAGAAGACGTCCCGCTTGTAATTCCTGAAGTGAATGCGGATCATTTGAAACTTGTAGAAGTGCAGAAAAAGAGAAGAGGCTGGGATGGGTTCATAATAACGAATCCTAATTGCACGAGCACAATGTTTGTTCTTACTCTGAAGCCCTTAATGGATCTTGGACTGAAAAGCGTGAGAATAGCTTCGATGCAGGCTTTGAGCGGTGCTGGCTATCCAGGAGTTCCATCACTCGCAATCACAGACAACATAATTCCCTTCATAAAGAACGAAGAGGAGAAATGCGAGAGTGAGCCATTGAAGATGCTCGGAACGTTTAAGGGCGACAGAATCGAATTTGCTAAGATAAGGGTCTCCGCCTCATGCCATCGTGTCCCAGTGATCGATGGTCATACCGAAGCGGTTTGGGTTGAATTTGAGAGGAATGTAAGCGTTGAGGAGGTCAAAGAAGCATTTAATTCATTGAAGCCATTAGATCTGCCCTCTTCGCCAGAAAAAGTAATCGTGATCAGAAACGAAATCGATCGACCACAACCAAGGCTTGATCGGGACGCGGGCAAAGGAATGAGCGTCGTTGTTGGCAGAATAAGAAAAGACGCTTGGGGCATAAAATACATCGTTCTTGGTCACAATACAGTCCGCGGAGCAGCGGGAGCCAGCATATTGAATGCAGAACTGCTCGTTAAAGAGAAAATGGTATAAAATTAGACCTTTCTCAATCCAAAAAATTTTAATATTCTCAATCTATTTTCCCTATGGAATACGAGTTCGGCGAGTTTCTTTTTAAAGCAGAAGTTAGAAAAGCGAGCGATCTAAAGCCCGTTTTAGCTTATCCTGATAAGCTTTCAAGGGATTTTGACGCTTATTACATGTTCAGAGATATTTACGAATGCGAGAAGCACAAAAAGATAATTATGGATGCAAGGCTTAGATACGATTTCACGATCATTCCGCCCGCGGAAATCGGCGGAGAAGCTGTGAAGACATACGGACACTATCATCCTCAGAACTCTGTTGGGCTTACTTATCCCGAGATCTATCAAGTTCTCGAGGGGAAGGCAATTTTTGTTATTCAGAAAAGAGAAGGAGACAAGCTGATAGACTGCATGGCTGTAGAAGCTGAAGAGGGGGATCTCGTTTTAGTCCCCCCTAATTGTGGGCATGTAACTATAAATCCGACTAAAAAAGTGCTTCTAACATCAAATTGGGTTTGCAGAGATTTTTCTTCAATTTACGAACCATACACAAAGCTCAGAGGAGCCTGCTATTACTACATTAACCACGAATGGATAAGAAATAATAACTACCAAGCCATTCCTGAATTGAGATTTGTTGAACCGTTTGATAACCAAAAAGAAGAGATGTATTACTTTGTTGACAACATTGCGAAGTTGGAATTCTTAACCGCTCCAGAAAAGCACCTAAATTTATTCAAAAAATATTTAAAAAATTAGTAAAAATTTTAGTCCTCTATACTCTTTACATCGAGGTTGCGAGCTTTATGTCTTCTGCTGTGACTGTCTTTCTTCCAGAGTGCTTTGCAATGTCTACTGCTTTCTTCGCAACCTGAACTGCATAGTCTTCGAGGACTTCGACCATTTTTTCTACTGCATCCGCACTTACTCTTTCAGCACCAGCCTTCCTAATCAATCTATCTACTGGTGCCATAGGTAGTTCAGCCATTCAACCCACCTCCTTTCTCCTTTCGCTATGAAATTTAGTATTAGGTATATATATACTTTTCGGTCGAAGTTCCACAGGAAACGATCTTTTGAACTTTTGAGCTTTAATTTTGTCCCAAGATTGAAGATAAGAAAACTTTGTTAGAGACATTGGGATGATGTTGTTTTAACGATTTATGGAAACGGAATATAAATATAAAATCTTAAATGAGAAAATTAATCTATCTAAAAAATTCTAAAAAATATTAGCCAAATAACGATGCGAGACCTTCGATAGCTTCCTCTTCCTTCTTCTCCTCTTCCTCCTTCTTCTTCTCTTCCTTCTTCTCCTCTTTCTTCTCTGCCGGTGCAGAAGGCTGAGCACTCACTGGAGCAACCATCGGCATTGCGGTCTTTTGCAAAGCCTCATTTATATTAACCCCTTCAAGTGCAGCAACCAATGCCTTAACTCTCGCGTCGTTCACAGCAACTCCTGCAGCTTCGAGAACCGCCTTTACGTTCTGTTCGTTTATTTCCTTCCCAGCAGAATGCAACAACAAAGCCGCATATATATACTCCATCTTCAACACCTCCTAACCAAACAACGAAGCAAGCCCTTCTATTGCCTCGTCTTCCTTTTTCTCTTCCTCTTTCTTCTCTTCTTTTTCTTCTTTCTTTTCTTCTACTTTTTCTACAGGCTTAATTTCTTCTCTCTTAACGAGAGCTTTTAACTCATCATCAAGAGCTTCAGGCGATAATACGGAAGCAAGAGATAACATCTGAGCGTGAGCCTTCATCAACAGTTCTGGCATAACATCCTTTTCTAAGATTCCCGCATTTATTGCCAGAGTCTTAGCGTCCATGAATCCCTTTATGAGCAGAATCTCTGCGGTCTCTTTTGTTACATAACCGCAGTTCACCGCTAAATTCATAGCAATTCTATATGCATTCTGGAAATCCTTAAGAATCGCTTCTTCGTCGATCTTCAGCAACTCAGGGGTAAGAACAACACCATCGTAAACCGCAATGGTTTCAAGACCGATTTTCAATGGCTTTATGTTCAGCTTTTCAAGTGCCTTGGCAACTTCTGGCTTTACAACGTCTCCCGCCTTCACAACAGTTGCTTTTGTCTTTATAACAACTTTACCCTTCTCAACCGCCGCAGGAATTCCCGCCATCTGCAATTCAGCCATCGCTGGACCCGGGGGCAAAGAAGTTGGTCCCTCGTTTACAACGACGTCTATTGGCGAGAGCTGATTTGGCTTCAATGGAGCGTCTATTTTTAATCCTTCGAGCCTCTTGTAGAGCTTAAAAGGATTTTCATTTGTCGCAATTATAGCCACTTGACCCTTAGCATAGTCTTTAAGCTTTTCGTAGCCCTTATCGAAGGACTCAAGAGCTATATTCAGGAGCGTTTTCTTTACAACTCTAACTTCTGCAGAGCCCTTTAGTTCTCTTTTTACTTTTTGCATCAAGCTCGCTGGAACTTTTTCGAAATTAGCTAAAGCCAAAACTCTGTGCGAAGAAATGATCTTCTTCAACTCCTCAACCTGGGTTATTTTCCACTGAGGTGGAACTCCCTTTACAGCGGACATTATACCACCCTCACTGCTGGACCCATTGTTGTTTTAACGTAAACAGATTTTAGCACAAGAGAAGGATTCTCGTATTTGTTCTCAACCACTTTCAGCACTTCGAGAGCGTTGTCTGCAATGTCTTCAGCCTTCATCTTCTTGATCCCTATAGGCACGTGAAATGTCATCTTGTCCCTCGTTCTGATCCTTACTGAATTTCTCAATCGATCTATAAATGGTTTCGGATCCGAAAGTGGGGGTATTGGCTGTGGTATTTTACCTCTTGGCCCAAGAATTGCACCGAGTTTTTTGCCAATTTCTGGCATCAAAGGAGCTTCTGCAATGAAAAAATCAACGCTATTGACGACTTTTCTTGCTCTCCTTTTATCCTCAGAAAGGCTATTTATTTCCTCTGGAGTTATAACAAGATCCGCCATTGCATTCTTTGCCTTGATAGCGGTCTCTCCCCTTGCAAAAACTCCAATCTTTCTCGGCTTTCCCAAGCCATTTGGTAGTGATACTATAGCATCAATTCTGTTTTCAGGCTTTTTCATGTCAATGTTTCTCAAATTTACCGCCATTTCCACAGTCTCGGTGAATTTTCTGTCCTTTGCCTTGGCTAAAGCTTCATTTATAGCATTTAACAACTCCGCTTTTTGAACGAGCATTTTATCCCTCCCGTAGTGGAACGGCTTTTAAGCCTCCTACGGATTTTAACCCTTTGTCTCAGGGTATTTTAAACTATCGCTTTAGCTCTTCTTCTTTCTAAGCTTTTGAACCTCGTATTTCTCCTTTTCTTCCTTAGTCTCCAATTCTTCCTTGCTCTTCTCTTTTGTCGCTTTTCCAAAGCCTGCAAAGACCCACTTCTGCGAGAAGCTCCTGCTCCTCCGATAGTAGGCTCCACAACCACATTCTTGTATGCTGAATTTCTCATCCACTGGGATCTTTTTTCCGCAAGACTTACACACGATCTCCATCGTCTCACCCCTTCTTTTAGGCTTTTTGAATGTTACTCTCGATCCATCTCTTGATCTCTTTTTTCGGCATCGCTCCAACGATCTGATCCATCGCCTTTCCATTTTTGAAGAATATAAGCGTAGGAATTGCAGATATTCCAAAACGAACCGCTATTTCCTGATTTTCATCTACATTAAGCTTACCAAAGACCACTTTACCTGCATATTCCTTTGCAAGCTCTTCTATCAGGGGTGCAATATATCTGCAAGGCATACACCACTCCGCCCAGAAATCCACAACCACATTCTCATTTTTCTTCGTTAGATCATCAAAATTCTCCGAGTTTAACTTTACAGGTTCATTCAAACCGCTGGTCTTCTTTTCAGCCATCCTCACCAACTCCTCAAGCTTTCTTTTTCGTATCCTCTCGAGTTCATCCATGGTATTTAGCCTTTGCCCTTTATTTTAAATTTTGCTCGCCTGAATGATCGAAAAAATTTTATAATGTTGATTTCCATGATCTCCTATGGCATTTTGGTTATGCATAACGACTGAAGAGAATTGGGAAGTCATAAAAGCCAAAAATATCTGGGGCGTTCCTGAGAGGCACAAAAACACAATTGCAAGGACTAAAAAGGGAGACAGACTCCTGATCTATCTCAAAAAAGAAAAAAAAGACGAAGAGATGAAAGAACCGAGAATAGTTGCAGAATACGAGGTTATTTCAGAAGTTTTTAAGGATCCTTCGAGAATCTTTAAATCTCCTAAAGGAATGGGTAACGAGAATTTTCCGCTCAGGGTCAAAATAAAGCCTATAGAGGTCTTCAAAACGCCCATCGAATTCAAACCACTAATTCCAAAGTTAGAGCTCATTAAAAACAAGAAAAAATGGACAGGCCATCTAATGGGTAAGGCGATGAGAGAAATAAACGAAAAAGATTACAAGCTGATCCTCCTGAGTAAGAAAAAATAAATTCTCATGCAAAAATTCTGAATATGAACCTTCGAACCGCGATCGAAGTAGTTAGACCTAAGGTCTTAAAAAAAGAGCTAAAACATTATGAGGTTCTTGAGACTTTAAAACAAAATGAACTTTTGGATAAACCTGTTATTTTAAACGTAGAAGGAAAAAAGGTTGTAAAGAACTTGGTAAGCTCAAGAGAGCTACTTGCACGATACTTGGACACAGATCCAAAGATTCTTGCAATTGAACTGGCAAAAGCATATGAAAGAGAAGCTAAAGTCGTCTTCAAAGACTTTTCTGAACTTGAATTAAAAAACAGAGAAGTAAATTTATATGAATTGCCGATCATAAAATATTTTACGGGAGATAGAGCAAGATACGTCACGGGAGGAGTTGTTATAGCCAAAAGAGAGCACTTCAATGCGAGTATACACAGAATGATGCTGCTCGACGATAGAAGCTTTGCAATTCGCCTCGTGGCTCCAAGACATACATATCTTATGTGGAGAGACGCGGTGGAAAATGGAGAGGATCTGAAGGTTGCGGTTTGCATCGGCGTTCACCCACTATTTTTGCTTGCCTCAGCTACAAGAGTTGGTGTTGGCGAGGAGTTCAGCTACGCTTCAAAGCTGATGAATGGTTTAACTCTATACCGAAAAGGAGATTTGCTTGTTCCAGACTCCGAGATCGTTCTTTTCGGCAGAATTACAGCGGAAACCACTGATGAAGGACCCTTTGTAGACATAACTGGAACTTACGATGACGTTAGAAAAGAGCCTGTGCTCGTTGTTGACGAGTTTTATACCAAAGAAGACCCAATATACTACTCAATAACCCCCGGAGGCATGGAGCACCGCATTCTTATGGGGGTTCCCTATGAGCCTGTGATTTATCGCTTTGTTTCGAACGTTTGCAAGGTTAAAAATGTTGCCACAACAACTGGAAGCAGAAACTACTTCCATGCGGTTGTTCAGATTGAGAAAAAAACTGAGGGAGATGCAAAGAATGCAATCCTTGCAGCCTTGTCTGCAAATCCGAGCCTTAAAGGAGTTATAGTTGTTGACGAAGACATAGATCCTTTCAGCTATGAAGACCTCGATTACGCAATTGCCACGAGATTTCAGGCAGATCGGGATCTTGTAATCGTGAAGGGGGCAAGAGGTAGCAGTCTCGATCCATCCGCTGACGAGACCACAACAAAGTGGGGAATAGATGCGACAAAACCGCTGAAGAGGGCGAAAGAATTCGAAAGAGTGATCTGATAGTATCATTGGAAAGTCCATATTCTTCGGGTATAAATTTTGTCCTCCGAATTCTCAGCTCTCATTCAAAGATGTGAATTGAGGTTGCTTTGAAACTAATGAATACCTCCTCGCCTTCTGAGAGGTTCATATCGACAAAAGAGGCTTTTGTTAAGTATGCTGATAGCAAGTTCTCTCCTATAGACAATTTAAGTTTAATTATGGCTCCAAGCTCTTCAATTCCATGAATTATTGCCCTAAAATTGTTTCTCGCAGAAGTAACCAATGGATTTTTAGAGATCAATATGCTCTCTGGAGGAATTACGATCCTAATTTTTCCGCAAGCTTTTTGCGGTAGCTCAATTCTAATTCCATTTATATTCAAGCTTCTTCCATCAGCTACCCCTTCGAGAATGTTCTCATGCCCCAAAAATTTTGCAACATCCTCATTTTCTGGTTTGGAAAATACTTCTCTTATTTCCCCCACTTGCTTCATTTCTCCATTGATCAATATTCCAACTCGGTCACCTAAAACGATTGACTCTTCAAATGAGTGCGTTACATGGATTGCAGTGAATTCAAGCTCTTTTCGCCAATTCTTCATCTCTCTCATTAACCTTCCCTTTAAATTTGGATCGAGATTTGAAAAAGGTTCATCGAGAAGTAGAATTTTTGGTTTTACTGCCAGAGCCCTTGCAATTGCCACTCTTTGCTGTTCCCCACCGCTCAGCTTTTTTACATTCCTCCC
Organism: Archaeoglobales archaeon; assembly: GCA_030055595.1. Classification (GTDB taxonomy): domain Archaea; phylum Halobacteriota; class Archaeoglobi; order Archaeoglobales; family Archaeoglobaceae; genus WYZ-LMO2. The sequence goes on from JASFYH010000002.1 coordinate 54,710, forward strand.
AAGTAGATCGGAGATCTCAAGAATTCCCGCAATTTTTTCAACTTCCTCACGAATCTTCTCTCTTTGAAATTTCCTTAGCTTCAGCCCGAACGCAATATTCTCGTAAGCAGTCATATGCATGAAAAGACCGTAATTTTGCGGAATGTATGCAATTCCTCTCCTTTCAGGTGGCTCATTTGTTATATCCCTACCCTCAAGGAAGATCCTTCCGAGATCTGGTTTGAAAATTCCTGCTATTGTTTCAAGGAGTAGAGTCTTCCCCGCACCGCTTGGTCCGAGAATTATAAAATATTCTCCACTTCCCACTTTGAAACTTACTTCCTTTAGCCTGAATTCCTTCCAGTTTTTTGACAAATTTTCAACTCTTAACACTCGCAACCCTCCGTAGAATCAAAAACAATGTGAAACTCATTAAAATCAAAAGAACCGCGATTGGCCGTGCTGTGCTAAGGCCATAGTTGTTGAAGTAGTCCATTACAAGCACTTGTGCGGTCTTTGGGTAATATGCAACTATTAAAATGGCTCCAACCTCGCTAATAGCCCTTGCCCACGTCATTATGGCTCCAGTTAAAATTGAATGCATCGCAAGTGGCAATGTGATGGTAAAGAAGACCTTGCTCTTGGTAGCTCCGAGTGTTCTTGCAACGAATTCGACCTTCTCCTCCACAGCTATAAAGCCTTCTCTCGCTGAATTTACTGTAAAAGATGCAGAAACAAAGAGCATCGCAGAAATGATCCCCAAATAGTTGTCTAAAATTGCTTCTGAATATGTAAATAAGAGCATAATTCCAACTACAGAATGAGGAATGACAATTGGAAGATCAACAACTGATTGAACAAAATTTTTTCCAAAAAAGTTCTTTCTCGCAAGCAAATAACCTAAAGGGACGCCAAAAATTAGGGATAATAGCATCGTTGCTGTAGCGGTTGTGACTGAGTTTATGAGAGAGTTCAGAACTCGCTCATCTTTCAGTGCTTTGATGATCGAACCAAGATCGAGAATTTGGAAACTCAATATTAATGTTATTGGCAGTAAAATGTATAAGAACAGAAAAGATCCCACTAATGCCAAAAAAATCGAGAAGTAGTCTCTCAACTCAGAACACCTCTCAACTCTTCAGGCACATCGTCAAAGCCTTTTGCAGGGATGAACTCGTGATAATTTCTCTCGAATATTCCTCTACCTTCTTCACCGAGCATAAACTTTAAAAATTCCAACGCTAAACTTTTATTTGGTGCGTTTTTCAGCATCGCAACACCGTAAGTTATTGGTTCCATATCAATTTTCTGAGCTTTAATCAGAAATTTGATTTTGCTATACCGCTCTGCTTTCTCTGGATCTCCGAGATTGACCTCCGCTGGAAGCTCCACGTAGCTAAAATTATGCTGTTTTGCAATGCTTTTATATGTGAAAACGTAATCAATTGCTCTGCTTTCAAGTAATGCAGAAAGATCAACCTCCTTTGGTCTCAAAACAACCTTGGAGTTAGTTTGAATACTCTCTGGAACAAGGATCGTATTGTTTAGGGACCTGATGTTTGTGTTTCTCTCGATCAGTTCGTTAAAGATCTCTCTGCTATAGTAGTGATCCGCAAGCTTCAAAACCGCTAAGGCTCTGTAGCCACAAGGATCAGAATTTGGATCGCTTAAACCAAAAGACACGTCTCTATTCAGAATTTCATACCAGTTTTCGGAGTTTATTTCATTGGCATAACGAGTGCCATTGGAGTAAGCCAGAACGATCTCGTTCTTCGCAAAGATCACATAAAAGTCAACGTAATCCGGCATCAGCATTTTTGGAATCCAGTTATAATCCGCAACCGCTATTAGATCTGGCTTCTTACCTAACTCTACGATCTTTCTTATAACCTCTATACTTCCACTTGCTTCAGCTTGGATCTCAACTTTATGGGATCTTTTGAATCTCTCCGCAATCTCTGCAATAGGAACGCTTAAAGACCCCGCATGATATATTATGAGCTTTTCTTGTTCTCTATTTTGAAATAGCAAGCCCAGAGATAATAAAAATAGTATTAGAACCAAAAGCATGAACCCGGTGAGCCTATTCATAACCAAACTACATATTGTGATAAAAAAAATTTTCGTTATCCTAAAACGAATAACGCTTTTAAATCTTCTGAGAACCTAACTTCATGGAGACTATTACAATTCGCTATGACGCCCTGATCGAGTATGAAGGCGAGATCATTGTTGACTCAAAGGTAGCAAGGATTTTGAGGGCTGTAAACGAGAACAGATCACTAATTTCAGCATCAAAAGCTCTTGGAATGTCCTATACAAAACTATGGAATACGATCAGTAAGCTCGAGCGTTTGACAGGCAAAAAGATCTTAGACACCAAGAAAGGGGGCATAGATAGAGGCAAGGCGGAATTGACTGAATTTGGTAAGAAACTACTTGAAATATATGAAAATTCGATTTCGAAACTTGAAGAAGCGGGAATTATTGGAAAAATGCAAAAGGTCTCGGAGGTGCCAGATCTTGTTGTAGCTCACAGTCATGATCCCGTTTTTTCTGCAATTCTTGAAAAATTAGGCGAGGAGTTCAGCGTTAAAAGCCTTTGTCTTGGCTCTGGACTGGCTTTAGCGATGCTTACCCTTGGCGAAGCAGACGTAGCTTGTATTCATCTTTACGATCCTGAATATGGCTATAATTCCAGCTTTCTCGAAAAACTATGGCTTAAAGATGGAGTTGAGAAAATCGGAGCTTTTGAAAGGGAGGTCGTGCTCGCCTATAGAAAAGAGCTGAATTTTGGGGGTCTGGAAGAGATCATCGGTGAGATCCTAAGAGGGAATTTGAGATTTGCAAACAGAAATAGAGGCTCGGGAACAAGGCAATTCTTTGATCAGATTCTCTTGGACTATTCAAAAAAGCTTAAAATTGGATTAGGAAACATTCAGGGCTACGAGAGCGAATTTTATACCCATGATGAGGTTGCAAAGCAGATCTACTATTCAAATTTTGACGCTGGAGCAATGATTGGGTATTCAGCTAAAAAATTCAATTTAAAGTTCTTCCACTTAACTTGGGAGCCTTACGAATGCTTTGCATTGAAGAATAGAAAATCGAAAGCAATTGAACGCCTGAAAGATCTTCTGAACTCTGAATGGTTCAAAAGTCTAATCAACGTTACTCCGGGCTACAGATTGAGCCAGATCCCATGTTGTGGAAAAAAGGGATAGGATAAAATTAATCTTCAACCAGTATTTTCTATGGTGCAAAACGAGAAAGATTTTGCTGAAGAGGCTGTAAGAATTTCCGCATATTTAATGGCAGAGTCCGCAAGAACCGCTCCGAAGTCAAAAGGCATTGACGACCTTGAGATCCTTTATTTTGGTAGAGAGGAGATTGAGAGAATTGCTAAGAAAATGGAGGAGTTTGCCAGAGAAGATGAAAACTTTCTTAGAGATGCGGACAGTCTAAGAAAAGCCAAAGGGATTCTACTGATCGGTGTAAAAGGCGGAAAAGCTTTGGGAATAAACTGTGGAGCATGTGGGTTTAAAAGCTGTGCTGAATTCGAAAAAGCTAAAAGAGAGGAGTTGAAATTTAAAGGACCGAATTGTGCATTCAAGCTTGTTGATCTTGGAATTGCCCTTGGCTCTGCGGTTAAGCTTTCCGCAATGCTTGGGGTCGATACGAGGATCATGTATAGAATAGCCTTAGCTGTTAAAAAGCTTGGATTAACAGAAAGCGATGTTGCTTTTGCTATTCCAATGGCGGTAGAGGGCAAAAATCCGTTCTTCGACAGAACGAAAAAGTGATCAAATTTTTATTTTATTCCATGAAGGCAAAAAGTTTAATTTGTTAGCGATCAATTTACGGCGATGACTGAAGAGTTTGTTGATCTTGAAGAAATACCTGGCGTTGGTCCTGAGACTGCAAAAAAACTAAGAGAAGCGGGTTTCACGAGTATCGAGGCTATAGCAATAGCTTCTCCAGCAGAACTTGCTTCAATAGGTGGAATAAGCGAAGGAAATGCTCAGAAGATCATACAGCACGCAAGAAAGATGGCAAGCATCGGAGGTTTTGAAAGCGGAGACAAGGTGCTTGAAAAAAGGAAAAACGTTCGGAAGATCACGACTGGAAGCAAAGAGCTTGACAATCTCTTTGGTGGTGGAATTGAAACTCAGGCAATTACGGAGCTATTTGGAGAGTTCGGGAGCGGTAAAACCCAGCTCTGCCATCAGCTTGCTGTTAACGTTCAGCTTCCAGAGGATCGGGGAGGCTTAGATGGCTGTGCTATTGTGATCGATACCGAGAACACTTTTAGACCTGAAAGGATCATACAGATGGCAACCGCAAAGAACCTTGATCCAAACGAGGTGCTCAAGAAAATTTTTGTCGCCCAAGCATACAATTCAAATCACCAGATGCTACTTATTGACAATGCAAAAGAGCTTGCAGAGAAATTGAAAAAAGAAGAAAAGCAGGTGAGACTGCTCATCGTTGATTCATTAACTTCTCACTTCCGAGCGGAATACGTTGGCAGAGGAACACTTGCGGATCGACAGCAAAAGCTTAATAGGCACATGCACGATCTCATGAAATTCGGAGAACTTTTCAACGCTGCTATTGTTGTAACAAATCAAGTAATGGCACGCCCAGATATAATGTTTGGAGATCCGACAAAGCCAGTTGGAGGACACATTGTTGCCCACACAGCCACCTATAGAGTTTATTTGAAAAAGAGTAAAGGGGAGCTTAGAATTGCCCGGCTTGTTGACTCTCCACACCTTCCAGAGACAGAAGTAGTCTTTAAGATCAGCGAGCGGGGAGTTGAAGACTCGAAGTAGAAACCCTTATATTTTTCTCAAAAAATTTCTCGCATGGATTTCTATCCAGAGTCAAGGTTGCAGAATTGGATAAATAAGATCGAAGAGAGCGAAGTTAGTGAAAATGATCCAAACTCCCTCTCTGTTTTTGATCAAATGCTTGAAGACGTGATCATTGCATGTTTCAGCATTCTTAATGCGGTTAAAGATCGTGAGATCAAGAAGGCTGAAGCTTTAAGAGAATTGGAAAAGATCTCCGCTCTTTTCAGCAAGAATTATGCTTTCAACTCTGATCTTAAGGCGGACATTTTCATGCTAACAACAGAAGCGATAAAGATGAGCGTCGAATCATTTAAGTATTACCTTGAGGGAAAGTTCAGCAAGAAAAGCATTAAAGATCTCATAAAAGAAGCGATTGAGAATGAAAAGAAGGGGGAATTAGATCTAGCATTTGATGCGATTGCAAGAGTGGGTGCAAAAGTCATAAAGGGTGAGAAGCTTCCAGATCTAAATTTGCCCGAGGACTTTCAAATCCTGAGCTGGCTCGACGGAATAGATGCCATCAATATGGTTGTCGAGCTTTCAAAGATCGACGTTAGCGAAGAAACGCAGGAAGATGAAGTTAGCGAGTGAAGTTATTTACGCTTTGCAGAAAGGTTTGGGCTACGAGCTATACAAGGCTTTATTTCTAAGCTACGGGAAGAGGGGTGAAAAAGCCTACTTTTACCTATCGCAGAATAGAGTAAAGAAATATCGGGACTTCTTCGTTGTAGTTGGCACAAACGAGTATATTGTTGATGAGTCCTTTTGTTCTTGCCCAGATTTTCAGCTCAAGCTTAAGGGAAAAGAGCCCTGTGCTCATATAATCGCGGTAGAGGTTGCAAAATTGCTAAAGCATTATGACGAGATCGATGCTTACTACACCGACTACCAAAAGCCCTAATTAAAGGTAGTAATAATACTCTCCCGCCCTTTTCTGCTCTCTGTCGAGCCTTGAGTCAAGCTTGTTAACTCTCGGTCTCTTTGTCTCTTCGTCTCTTCTGAAGGTAATCCCAAGCTTTGAAAGAAACGCGTTCATTCCTTCTCTCATCCCTCTTGCCCTTCTTGCAAATCCCTCCTTCCCTGGCTCTCCTTCAAAGAGCATGAGCCTATCGCTTACCATGTCAATGAAGTATATGTCATGATCTACAACGAGCACACTCTTAGAATTGTTGAGAGCAAATCTCCTTATCAAACGAGCGGTCTCGCTTCTCTGCTCAACATCCAAGTGGGCGGTAGGCTCATCAAGCAGATAAAGATCCGCCTCTCTCAGCAAGCACGCAACGATTGCCACTCTTTGCAGTTCCCCTCCACTGAGATCTTGCAGATTTCTGTCCATCAGTTCTTCAATAGCCATTGGTTTCAAGAATTCCGTTTTAACGTAAGAAGAATATATGCTCTGGTTAATTTTCCTAAGAAAAATCTCTACAGTCTCGTCAAGGTCTGCTTTTATATACTGAGGTTTATAGCTGACTTTAACATTAAGACTGAGCTTTTTATCGTCATCCTCCAAAACTCCCGCAAGAACTTTAACAAATGTGGATTTACCAGTTGCATTTGCCCCAACAACTCCGAGGACTTCTCCAATCCTTATATCGCCTTTTTCAGCGGTCAATGTAAAGCCATTTAGGGTCTTTCTGAAGTTTGGATACTCTAAGAGAACTTTCTCCGAAACGCTCTCTCTCGGCTGTAGGATCTCGAATTCTATTCTCTTCTCCCTGATCCTTATGTTCTCTTCAGCCAAATAGCCACTTAGATACTGATTTATACCGACTCTCGCAGATTTCGGACTGGTAACCACTCCATATACTCCCGGAAAACCGTAGGTTACGTGGACAAAGTCCGCAAGCATGTCGAGTATTGCAAGATCGTGCTCGACGATCATAACAGTCTTGTCTTTAGAGAGCTCTCTGATCACATTAGCCACGGTTTTTCGCTGATATATGTCCAAATAAGGCGTGACCTCGTCAAAGAAGTAGAAATCCGCATCTCTCATGTAGCAAACAGCAATTGCAACCCTCTGCAATTCACCACCGCTGAGATCCTTTAGTTCTCTATTCAAAGAAGCTCCAAGGTTCAATTTTTCAACTACCTCCTCTAAAATTCCTCTTTCGTCGAATTTTTCAAGCAAGTCCTTGGTTCTACCAGCAAATACCTTTGGGATCGTCTCAATATACTGTGGCTTTATGCTTGCTCTGATCTTCCCGTCTCTAAGCTTTTTTAGATAATCTAAAAGCTCTGTTCCTGAAAAACGCTCGAATATTTCTCCCCATTCAGCTTTTTCTTTGCCGAGATTTGGTTTCAACTGCCCGGAGAGGATCTTAACAGCGGTGCTTTTTCCAGTTCCATTTGCTCCAAGAATTCCGACAACCGCTCCACTTCTTGGCACTGGCAAATTGTAAAGAACAAATCCGTTTTCACCATAGCGGTGAACTTCTCTGCCTTCAAGTCTCTCTGGTAGCCCAACGATCTGTATAGCCTTCATTGGGCACTTCTTTATGCATATTCCACAGCCAACGCATAGCTTCTCTGAGATCATTGCCTTCTCTGCAATCACAACTGTCTCGTCTCCACTTCTAACCTTTGGGCAATACTTCAAGCACTCCTGCCCGCATTTCTTTGGCTGGCATCTTTCTTTATCGATGACCGCTATGCGCATCCCTAATGCGGGCGTTGACTGAGTATAAGAATATTTATATCTCCTCATTCATTCTGCAATCCATGGAGAGTCTCATAGAACAGCTTAAAGCGGGAAAATTCGTAATAGTTTATGAAGAAGATAAAAGCTTCCTCTGTATTCCCGCCGAGATCGTTAATTCCGACTCTCTTAACTTTATTATGAAGAACTGCGATGAAATACGCCTTTCACTGCCATGGAGTCGAATTTCGTCACTCGGACTCAACAAGTTCTTCTTCAATGGCAATGTGATCCCGATCGATCCAAAGCTTGAAAGGGTTTCAGCTGAAGATCGAGCTAATTTTATAAAAAAGCTTGTTTTTGAAGACCTAAATCCGACGGAAATAAAGTTCCCCGGAAGGATCTTCGTAGAAGAAACGAAAGAAATGGGAATTCTTGAGCGACCGGGGATTGCTGAAGCTTGCTCAGATCTTGCAAGGCTCGCTGGATTTAAAGCATGTGCGGTTTATGCTCCAATTCTCACACCAGAAGGCAATGTTGCGGGAAGAGATTATGCAGAGAAATTCTCCAGAATTCATTCAATACCCGTAATAAGCATAAAGGAGCTCATAGAATTCAGGCTTAAAAATGAGAAGATCGTTGAGAGACTTGTTGAGGCAACTCTGCCCACGAAGTTTTACGGCACTTTCAAGGCTATTGGCTACAAAAGCCCGATCGGAGAGATCATTGCTCTCGTTAGAGGAGACGTCTCCAAAGGAGACGTGCTCGTGAGAATTCACTCTGAATGCCTTACCGGGGATGTTCTCCACTCATTGCGTTGTGACTGCGGAGAACAGCTCGAGAGTGCCTTGAAGATGATCGATCGAGAAAGCAAAGGTGTGCTGATCTACATGCGCGGACAGGAAGGCAGAGGAATTGGACTTATAAACAAGCTTTTAGCCTACAGACTTCAGGAAAACGGCATAGACACGGTTGATGCGAACATAAAACTCGGTTTTCCACCAGACATGAGGAGCTATGGAATTTCTGCACAGATCCTTATGGATCTTGGTGTTAAGAGTGTCAGACTGCTCACCAACAACCCGCTAAAGATCGAGGAGCTCGCAAAGTATGGTTTTAAAGTTAAAAGAGAAGCGATCGAAGTAGAGCCTACAGATCTGAACTTAAGCTACCTCAAAACGAAAAGGGACAAAATGGGGCATTTTCTATGCATAAACGATTAAGATCACTACGCTTTGAGAAAGTTTTAAAAACATTCCCTATGGCTATATAAAAGCTGGGCCCGTGGCTCAGCCAGGACAGAGCGCCGGCCTTCTAAGCCGGAAATCGCGGGTTCAAATCCCGCCGGGTCCGCTCAAAACTTTAGCATCCTTCTTATGTCTTTAAGCTCAAAACCATTGTTTAAAAGCACGTAAACCGCCAAAGTATACTTTGAGCCCAAATATGGCGGTGGATAGTTCACATCTTCCTGCAATGCGATCCATTTGAGAGTTGACAAAAAGACCGTTACTTTTCTTTTCAAACGCTCCTCAAGCTCTTCAAAGTTTTTCATGATCTCCCGCATGCCTTGCCTTTCTCGAACGAGTCTGAAGATCGAATTCGTTACTAACTCCCCCAAATTCTCCTTCTTTAATTCCAAAAACATTTCACCAAGATCTACGTGCGTGGGGATCTTCAACTCGGGACTTAAGGCTTTAGAGTGTCGCCAGACAATAAAATCAAATTCGCTCTTTTTTCCCGGAAACTCTATAAAAACTCTGTAGTCCCCAAGCTCTTCTACGAGGATCAACCTGTGGTCTTTATTCAAAACCCGAAATCTATTTTTAACAAACTCTCTCGCTTCGTTCGGCGGAGGTAAGCGATCCAGACTTTCAGACCTCTCGTAGTCTCCATTTAAGATCTTGTTTTTTGTTTCTAAAGACTCACTTCTTGTCTTCGGCATCCTTTCTCACCATTCTGCTGTATTTAAACTTCTTAAGTTCACTTTCTTCTTCTGGCTTTCTAAAAATGAAGAGCTTTTCATGAAATATTAGAAGAAAATCTCTTTCTTTCATTTTTCCCCATACCTCACGAGTCGTCTTCATCTTGTGCTGGATCTTAACGACTTCTTCAGCGAGAATGAAGCCCGCATTCATAAAACGATCGAGAACATAATGCGAGATCGGGACGTAGTGCTTGTGGATCCTCGTGTCTCCAATGAGCATTGCCATGTGACCCCCTTTCTTAAGAACCCTATAGCATTCCCTTGCGATTTCCTCTAAAGCTTTAAGATAGTCCTCAAGCTTCCTCATTATAGATATATTTCCCTCGGAGCCATACCTTATTATGTTGAAATACGGCGGATGGGTTGCGATCAGATCTACGCTCTCATCTTCTATAAGATCAAGCTTTCGAGCATCACCATGGAACACCTTAACCCAGCTTTTTTCGATGTCCTCGACGCTTGTCTCTCCGATCTCTTCGGTAATTCTCGGTCTCTTTAGTGCTTTTTCTAAGTAGTATAGTCGGTGGAGTGTAAGCATTACCGCTCCTAATTCAATATCAACCGCGATGCAATTTCTCCCGAGCAACTTTGCCTCTATGGCTGTAGTCCCGGAGCCTACCATTGGATCAAGCACAGTTTCCCCAAGTTTTGTGTAGCGGAGGATCAGGGCTCTCGCCATTTGTGGAGGCCAGTTTCCCCTATAGTCTCCCTTATGCGTTGCCCATGCTCCACGCTTTGGAAAACTCCAAACAGTCGTGGAAACATCTGTTAACTCTTCAGGACTTGGCTCTAAGCGATCTACTTCGATCTGCTCGAGTTTGATCTTCTGATCCTCTACCTCAACTTCTTTGAACTTCGAAACGAACTCTTGATAATCCTCAAAAGAAATGAGCTTCAAAAGAACACCTCAGCTTATTATAACCTTCTTCACTCCTTCCACTCTGAGAATTTCCTCAACAACCTTACCCGGGATCTTTGTGTTTGTCACAACTGTCATCTTTGACTCAACGCTAATTTCTGGATCTTCTGCAAGAATGTATCTTATTGATATTCCTTCCTTAGCCAAAGCACTTGAAACTCCCGCTACTATTCCAACCTTACTGCTTTCTGCATAAACTTCAAGAACTCCAAAGCCAAGATAGCGAGCGATCTCGGTTATGTTGGCAACAGGCTTAAGATTTGCAAAAACTTCCCTTAAATCAGGATCATTTTCTATATTCTGAATTGCAGAAACGACTACTTTGCGATCAACTCCTATTGCTTCAGCTATTTTAGCGGGAATAAGCTCAATGTTGTTACAAAAAGCCTTGCCCTCTCTAACTGAAATCCCGAGGCGAAGAAATTCCCTAACTACTGCGATCTGCGAAGGATACTTCTCGAACTTCTCCGCAATTTTTCGCCACATAAAAAAAGTAAAATTGGTTGTTAATAAATTTTAGTAAAAAATTACTTACCCTTCAGCTTGTCCAAAAGCTCTGGAACTATGTCGAAGATGTTCGCAACTATTCCGTAGTGAGCTACACCAAATATTGGCGCCTCGGGATCCTTGTTAACCGCTACAATTAGCTCGCTGTCCTTCATGCCCATGACGTGCTGGAATGCTCCGCTTATGCCCAATGCCAAGTAGAGCTTTGGCTTCACAACCTTACCCGAAATACCGACCTGTCTGTCCTTAGGTAGCCATCCATTGTCTATAACTGGTCTGCTTCCAGCTACAACCCCTCCGAGAGTATTTGCAAGTTCTTCAGCAAGAGAGATGTTTGCAGCGTCCTCAATACCTCTGCCAACCGCTACAATTATGCTTGCCTTTGTTATGTCAACTTCTCCCGCTTCTGGCTGGACGTATTCGACGAACTTTCTTCCCGGAGCCTTAGATGGCTTTATTCCCGCATCAACGATCTGTCCACTCTTCTGAACGCCTTCCTTGAAAGCTCCTTGTCTAATCGTAAGCACACAAGGCATTGACTTGATCTTGAGATCTACCATGATCTTTCCTTGCATAACGAAACGAGAAGCGACGAGACCATTTTCTGTATTCACTCCGACAACATCTGTAACCACAGGAGCGTTGAGCTTCACTGCAAGATATGGAGCATATTCCGAACCTTGGGCGGTGTTTCCTATGAGCACGACGTCTGGTTTCTCCTTCTGGAAAAGCTGGAGCAGAACGTCAATGTAAAGCTCGGGATTGTAGTTCTCAAGGCTTGGATCTTCGATCTTCCAGACCTTGTCCGCATATTTTGCAAGCTCACTGGCGAATTTACCAACTTCCTTACCAATTACCACCGCATTGCTCTCGCCAAGCTTGTTAGCCAAGTTGAGAAGTTCGATGCTCAGTGGGTTCAGCTCCCCAAACCTGTGTTCAGCAATCGCAAAGACCTTCATCCTATCAACCCCCGATCTTTAAGAATTGCAATAAGCTTCGTCGCAATCTGAGACGGATCGCCAGTGATCAGCTCTGCCTTCTTTACTGGTGGCAGATACATCTTTGCAACTTCTACTGTAGACGCTTTTGGTGCTATGCTCAATTCCTTCAGCTCTTTAGTCTTCGCCTTCTTTATACCCATAATTGAGACATATCTCGGCTCGTTTATACCGCTCTGAATCGTTAACAAGCACGGCATTGGCAATTGAACCGCCTCTTTATAACCGCCTTCGATTTCTCTGTTTACTTTAACCACTCCATTTCCGATCTCAAGCGAAGTAACTGCTGTGGCGAATGGCAGATTTAGCATCGCTGCTAATATTACGCCAACCTGAGAGTTGTTGAGATCCTGGCTCATGAGCCCAGCAAAGATCATGTCGAACTTCTCGTTCTTTATCGCCTCGCAGATCACTTCAGCGGTCTGGTAAGCATCGAGACCCGCGTCGAATGGGATCTTAATCGCTCTGTCTGCTCCCATTGCAAGGCATTTTCTCAGCGTGTCCTCACTCTTTCCAACTCCAACAACAACGACTTCTCCACCCATCTTCTCCTTTATTCTGATAGCCTCTTCGACCGCATAGCGATCCCAGTCGTTTATGTCGAAAACCGCAGTGCCAAGCGAAAGGCTTTTGCCGTCCCCAGCAACTCCGACTTCGCTTTGCGGATCCGGGGCATGTTTTGCAAGCACGATAATTTTCATTTTACCACCTATCCGAAGGTGGAAAGGTTGAATAAAAAATTTTCTATTTTAAAAAATTTGAATTCCAATTATTAACTTGGTTAAATGGGCACAAGCTCGTAGGTCTGATAGCCTTCTTTCCTTTTCACGATCTCGACTTTAACTCTCTGTCCCGGCTTGAGCTTTGGCTCCCCACGATACCAAGCGAGAATTCGCACTCCATCGTCGAGCTTTGCAATCCCAACAGCGTATGGATCGTAGTGGGAAAAGCTCGTTGGTCTCACATGAATCACAGTCAGCGTTTCAAGCACACCTTCCTTTTTAAGCTCAATCCAGTCCATTTCTGATTTTTTACAGCTTGGGCAGTCCTTTTGGGGTGGGAAGAAGATTCTACCACATTTGCACTTCGTAGCCAAAAGCTTCCCTTCTTTAAGCCCCTCGTAGAACTTCTTTATACCCTCGACTGAAAGTATATATCTAAGCTTAAGCTCTCGAACGTCGAACCACTGCCAAGCATTGCTTTTCTCGTCAGGAATGATCGGAAAGCCCATTTTCTCAATAGCTTCTTTAACATCCATTTTTATCACCTCTTTTCCAGTCCATAGATTGTAACATACGCATAATGTCCGGTTCCGCCGATGTTATGTGCAAGCCATCTTCCGTTCTTTATGTCTGCCTGTCTTCCCTTGTCCGCTTTTCTGAGCAACTGTTTGTAAGCTTCAACCGCCATGCTAACGCCAGTTGCTCCAATTGGATGCCCCTTTGCCTTAAGACCGCCGTCAACGTTCACAGGAATCTTCCCGCCGATGTAAGTCTGTCCTTCTCTTGCTAATTTGTATCCCTCACCACGCTTGCAGAACCCAAGATCCTCGTAAGCGATCACTTCTGGAGCGGTAAAGCAGTCGTGCACATTTGCGCCGTCGAGCTGTTTGACTGGGTCATCAATACCCGCAAGCTTGTAAGCCTGCTCTGCAGCGTATCGAGCGGAAGCCAAACTTGTGAAATCTTCTCTCTTGCTTAGATTTGCGGTTCCAGTGCCAACTCCCTGTGATAAGATCCATACTTTCTCTTCAATGCCTAACTCCTTCACCTTTTTCTCGCTTGCAAGTATTACACATGCAGAACCATCTGTAATTGGAGAACAGTCGAACAGCTTTAAAGGCCAAGCAACATAGGGACCTTTCATAACTGTGGCGACGTCAATCTCTTTTCGGAATTGAGCATAGGGATTCTTTGCAGCATAGTGGTGAGCTTTTACCGCAACCTTTGCGAAGTCTTCTTCTGTTGCACCATACTTCATCATGTAGGCACTCGCATGCATCGCATAGTATCCCGGGAAGGTTAGCCCAAAGTTTTCAAACTCCCAGAAATAGCTACCGAACCTACCGATAAGCTCGATAACATTTGGATTTGGCGATTCCTGCATTTTTTCCACACCAAGAACGAGAACGAGGTCTGCAAGCCCCGATTTTATTGCGGTGTAGCCCACTCTAATCGCAGCGCTTCCAGTTGCACATGCAGCCTCAACCCTCATTGAGCCTTTTGGAGCCAGATCAGCATATTCTGCCATTATTGCGGGAATTGCAAGCTCACTACTCCATATTCCAAGGTTTCCAACGACAAAAAATTCTATGTCCTTAGGTTCAAGATTTGCGTTTTCGAATGCGGGTTTCATAGACTCCCAGCAAAGTTCTGGGATGTTCACATCTCTTCTTGTTCCAAAAACCGAATGTCCTACGCCTATAATTGCTACTCCTGTCATAATGTTATTCTCAATTTCAACCTTTATATCTCTTTATCTTTTTTCTTGCAAAGATTTGGAAAGAATTATATTGCAGTGGGCTCTAAAAAATCTATGCAAATCTCGGATTTTTACGATCTCGAAGAATTGTTGAGCGAAGAAGACCGATTGGTGAAGAGCTCGATAAGGGAGTTTCTCGAAAAAGAGATCAAACCGCTGATCTTGGAAGCTTGGCATGAAGAAGAACCTCTTGACTTCCGGATTATAGCAAGGAAATTTGGAGAACTTGGAATGCTTGGAACATTCATCCCCGAAACCTATGGCTGTCCCGGAATGAGCTACACAACCTTTGGGATCGTTTGCGAAGAAGTTGAAAGAATTGACAGTGCATTGCGAAGCTTCGTCGCTGTCACTTCTGGTTTGGTGATGTTCCCGATCTGGAGCTACGGAAGCGAGGAGCAGAAAAGAGAATACCTTCCAAAACTTGCAAGCGGAGAGATCATTGGCTGTTTCGGACTCACAGAGCCAAATGTGGGCAGTGATCCCGCAAGCATGGAAACAACCGCTCGGAGAGACGGAGATGAGTGGATCATAAATGGCACCAAGACTTGGATCAGCGAAGCGGAAATTGCAGATCTTGCGGTAGTTTGGGCAAGAGACATTCAAGACCGAAAAATAAAGGGCTTCCTCATCGAAAGGGGAACTAAAGGTTTCAAGCAAACCTTGATCAGAAAAAAGGGCTCAATGAGGGCGGGAGATGTCGGAGAGCTTTATCTCTCGGACTGCAGAGTTCCAGAAGAGAACAGACTCCCGAATGCACTCGGTATAAGGGCACCACTGAGCTGTTTGGATCAGGCAAGGTTCGGGATCTCTTGGGGGGCATTGGGAGCGGCGATTGACTGCTATGAGACCGCTTTGAATTACGCAAAGAACAGGAAGCAGTTCGGTGTTCCAATTGCGTCTTTCCAGCTTGTTCAGGAGAAGCTTGTGGAAATGCTAATCGAGATTACAAAAGGACAGCTTCTCAGCTTCCGTTTATCTCAGCTAATGAATGCTGGAAAGGCGACGCCAGAGCAAATCTCGATGGCTAAGAAGAACAATGTCAGAGTTGCGAGATTTTGTGCAAGAACCGCAAGAGAGATCCTTGGAGCAAATGGAATAAGCCTGGATTA
This sequence comes from Archaeoglobales archaeon, assembly GCA_030055595.1. Taxonomy (GTDB): domain Archaea; phylum Halobacteriota; class Archaeoglobi; order Archaeoglobales; family Archaeoglobaceae; genus WYZ-LMO2. The sequence goes on from JASFYH010000002.1 coordinate 70,181, forward strand.
TTCACCAATTAGGCACATGGCTAATATAGAGAGCGTTTACACCTACGAAGGCACGGACGATATTCATACCCTGATCCTTGGAAGAGCAATCACTGGAATTGATGCGTTCAGACGAGAACTGAGGTAAAAGTTAGATAAAAGAAAGCAAAAATATTTAAACCGACTAAGATACGGATTGCCAATGGATTACTACAATAATTTGCGGGTATTGAGCTCTGTAGTCCTTTTTTAAAGCTACTCTGAGGTGGGTTTATGCGTGCTGCCGATGCCTTTGTCAAGGCTCTTGAAAAGGAGGGTGTTGAGGTCATCTTTGGCATACCGGGAGGAGCGATTCTCGAGATCTACGACGCTCTTTACGACTCAAATATAAGGCATATCACCACGAGACATGAGCAAGGAGCGACACATGCTGCTGACGGCTATGCAAGGGCAAGCGGGAAAGTTGGGGTTGCGTTTGCCACTTCTGGTCCCGGAGCAACGAATACCGTAACGGGGATTGCAAATGCATACATGGACTCGTCACCGATCGTAGTGTTTACTGGTCAGGTGGCGAGGAGTTTGATCGGCAATGATGCATTTCAGGAAGCGGACATCACTGGCATAACGATGCCGATCACAAAGCACAACTACCTTGTGACAGATCCTAAAAGTTTGCTCAGGATCGTGAAAGAAGCCTTTCATATAGCTTCAACTGGTCGTCCTGGTCCCGTGCTTGTCGATATTCCGAAGGACGTTTCGCAAGCGGACATCGAATTTGAATATCCAAGCAAAGTTGAGCTAATGGGCTACAAGCCAAAATATGACGGGCATCCAATGCAGATCAAAAGAGCTGCGGAGCTTATAATGAAAGCGGAAAGACCTATAATACTTGCTGGAGGGGGAGTAAGAATTTCAAATGCTGAAAAAGAGCTTACAGAGCTTGCTGAAGCAATTCCCGCATTTGTCGTGACTACTTTGATGGGCAAAGGCTCGATTAGTGAATACCATCCGCTTTGCTTGGGATTTGTCGGAATGCATGGATCAAAGTATGCAAATTATGCTTTGAGCGAGAGCGATCTTATCATCGCTGTTGGCTGTCGCTTCAGCGACCGAACAACTGGCAACACAGCATTTTTTGCTCCAGAAGCCAAAATAATTCACATAGATATAGATCCAGCGGAGATTGGCAAAAATGTTCGCGTTGACGTGCCAATAGTTGGAGACGCAAAGAAGATCTTAGCTCAGCTTAAGAAGGTAATTCATTATAAGCAAAGAAAGGAATGGGAGGATAAGGTTAAAGATTGGAGGGAGAAATTCCCCCTGAAATACAGCAAAAGGGGTTTTAAACCGCAGTTTGTGATTGAGAAAGCATGTGAATTCTTCCCAGATGCAATAATAACGACCGAAGTCGGGCAAAATCAAATGTGGAGTGCCCAGTTCTTCAAAGTCAAATATCCGAGGCAGTTTATAAGCAGTGGAGGTCTTGGAACAATGGGATTTGGATTCCCAGCGGCAATGGGGGCTAAGGTTGCATGCCCAGATAAAGAAGTTATAGATCTTGCTGGCGATGGCAGTTTTCTAATGAACATTCAGGAACTTGCTACTTGCGTTCATTACGAGATACCAGTTAAGATCTTTATCATGAACAATGGCTACCTTGGAATGGTTAGGCAGTGGCAACAGCTTTTCTACAAAGAAAGATACTCAGCAACTTGCATAGGCTGTGAAAAGGTTAGCTTTGAAAATATTGCCAAAGGCTTTGGAGCCATTGGAATTACTGTGGAGAAGCCAAGCGAAGTCATGGATGCTTTTAAGGTTGTCAAGGAGAACAAAGACGTTCCAGTGGTGGTTGATTTCAAAGTTGACTTCCAAGCAAACGTGTTCCCAATGGTTCCGCCGGGGAAAGGTTTAAAGGATATAATCGATGGTGATTGATATGAGGTTCACCATAGCGGTGCTTGTTGAAAACAAACCCGGTGTTTTGGCGAGAGTTGCATCACTTTTCAGGAGAAGGGGCTTCAATATTGAAAGTTTGACTGTGGGCACAACTGAGAGAGAAGACCTTTCAAGAATGACGATCGTGGTCAATGGTGATGAGAAAGTTCTTGAGCAGGTTACTAAGCAGTTGAACAAGCTTATAGAGGTAATAAAAGTCAGCGATGTTAGTAAAGACTCAGTTGAGAGAGAACTTTGCCTTATAAGAGTAAATTCGCCTCCAGAAAAGCGAGGAGAAATTATCGAGCTGACGAACATCTTCAGAGGCAGAATTGTTGACGTTGCAAGGGACAGCTTCATAGTTGAGATCACGGGAGATGAGGACAAGATCAATGCGTTTATCGACCTGATGAGAGCCTACGGGATAAAGGAGGTTGCAAGAACTGGAAAAGTTGCAATGGTTAGGGGAGGAAAGCAATGATTGCTCATAGCATTCCTAAATTCTATTTCTAATTAAAAACCCAACATAGGGAAACTTTTTAAAGTCCCGCATCCATAATAATTGTGAAAATTACAATAATTAGGAGAAAAGAAGATCTGAAAGATTGCGACGTTGCGATCTTAGAGGGTGAAAACTTAGAACTTTTAAAAGAGGCAAAGAAATACAGCAAATTTGTCGTCTTTTTTGGCGAAAAGGCTGAAAAAATCGAGGAAATTAAAAAGTTTGAGGATTTTCTTCAAAATTATGAAATATTCAAAACAATAGCAGAGAGGAGCCCCGATCCGATCGTAATTTTCAACGCGGAGAGAATCCTTTATACAAATCCAAAGGCTTTAGAGTATGCTAAATCCGAAGCTAAGGGAATAAAAAGAATTCTTGATCTTGTGCGCCCTGATTACCAGAGCATAGCTTTGGAGAGGATGAGAAGAGTTTTGAAAGGAGAAAAAACAGAGCCTGCGGAGTATCCTTGCATCATGCCTGATCGCAGAGAAGTCTGGTTTGAAACAAATTCTATGCTCATAAATTTTAAAGGTGAGCCCGCAATTTTGCTGATCCTTAGGGATGTAACGGAGAAAAAGATCATTGAGAAAAAATTGGAAGAAAGCGGTAAGAAATACAAGGAGTTTTTTGATAACTCTCTTGACATCATCGCGGTAACGGACTTAAATGGACATTTCATCGAAGTCAACAAAGCCTTCGAAATTGCATTCGGATATACAAATGAAGAAGTGAAGGGTAGAGATTTTGCAGAAGTCTTGAGACTTGAAAAAAGCGTCGCAAACGAGATATTCAGAAGTTATAACAGAGCTTTCAGAGAAAGAAGAGATCTTAGAGGTTTGGTATTCGAAGTTAAGAGGAAAGATGGTAGAAGAATTATTGTTGAGGGCAACATCAGGTTGCTGTGCGAAAAGGAGAAGATCATAGGATTTGTAGGAAACTACAGGGATGTCACTGATAGAATCAGACTTGAAAAGAAGTTAAAAGAGAGTGAGGAGAGATATAGAAAGATCTTCGAGTTTTCTCCAGTTCTTATCGCATTGGTAGATGAAAAAGGTATATTTATTGAAGCCAATAGAGCGATGGTTAAGAGTGTGGGCTTGGATCCCGTCGGAAAAAGTCACTACGATCTTTTTACTAAAGAAGTTGCTGAGAGAAGAACTAAATACGTCAAAGAGGCTATTGAAAAAGATAAAATTATTGTTTTTCAGGACCAGAGAAATGGTAGATTCTTTTTCAACCAATATATCCCTCTCGAATTAGAGGGAAAAAAGCACTGTTTAATAATTTCTCAAGAGCTCACAGAGCTTCTAAGGTTAAACAAGTTCTTGAGGCAGATAATTGAAGTTGGTGAGACTTTGGCAAGATTTAGAGATCGTAAAGCTTTGATTGAAAAAGTTGAGACCATTCTCTCAGAATACTCCGCGAGGATCTCTAACAAACCCGAGGAGGTCTATTTCAGAATAGGTTATAAAGGAGAAAACTATGGATATCTCTGCGTAAAATTTGCTGGAGAAGAAGAAAGAAAATTGCTAAAAACATTAGCAGACGATCTTGCCTTGGCTTTTAAATCCATAGAGGACGAGAATAAGAAAAAAGAGCTTTATGAGAGGTTGTCTGAAAACATCCGAACTATTGCTTATCTTGTAGATAAGATCAGAAATCCACTTGCAGTAGTGCTGGCATATGCAGAAATTATGATCGAAGATCGAAAAGCAAAGGAGAAAGTAGTTCAGCAGATCGATAGAATTGTTGAGATCATGAGGGAGTTAGACACATCATGGCTTAAATCAGAGGAGTTGGCTGAAAAGAGGATCATTTAATTTTTTCTTCCAAATTAAAAGGTATATGAGCCTTTTGAACATGCTAACTGAAAACCAACAACATTCTCCAGATTAATTTGGAAAAATATTTATCTTTGCATTATAGACAATTTATCATGCCTGGAACTGAAAGAAAAACAATAATGGAGCTTAAACCAGAAGACGTTAAGAGAATCTGGATCAAACATTATGATAAAGGTGTGAGAGACCACATAGACTATCCCAAAATTCCCCTGTATGCTTTGCTTGAAGAAAGTGCAAAGAAATATCCGAATAAACCCGCTTTGATATTTTACGGGAATAAGATCACCTACAAAGAGTTAAATGAACTAACCGATAGAGTCGCGGGTTATCTATACGAAATTGGAATAAGAAAAGGTAGTAAAGTCGTGATCGATCTCCCAAATATTCCACAATACGTGATCGCCTATTACGGAATTTTAAAGCTTGGAGCAACAGTTGTGCAGTGCAATCCTCTCTACACTGAGAGAGAGATAAGATATATCGTCGAAAATAGCGAGGCTGAGGCTGGCTTCTTCTTCGAGTCGATCTATCCGAGGATCGAAAAAATCCTAAATGAAGGAAAGCTTAAGAAGGCGATCATTTGCAAAGTAGAAGACTTTCTGCCTTTTCCGCTAAATTTACTCTACCCGTTAAAGAAAGAAAAGATAAAAATTCAGAAAAGAAGTGACGTCTCCTTCTGGAAGGAGATCGAAACGCACAAGCCACTGAGAGAAAGACCAGAAATTAATCCAAAAGAAGACATCGCTGTGTTCTTATACACTGGCGGAACAACTGGAGTGCCAAAAGCTGTTATGAGCACACACTACAACCTTGTTGCCAATACCTATCAGGTGCTTGAATGGCTTCCAGATAAGGACTCAGAAAAGGATGTCTATATAGGAGTTTTGCCATACTTCCACAGTTATGGCATGACAACTTCGCTTAACGGACCAATTGCCTTTGGAGCTACAATTGTGCTCGTTCCGGATCCAAGAGATGTAAAGTCTATACTGAAATTTATACAGAAATACAAAGTCACCATATTCTGCGGTGTTCCAACGATGTATGCAGCGGTGCTTAATTACCCTCAGAGGAGAAAATACAACATATCCTCTGTTAGAGCCTGCATAAGCGGTGCTGCACCATTGCCAGTTGAGTTAAAGAAGAATTTTGAAAATGCTACAGGTGGCAAACTCGTGGAAGGCTACGGACTGAGCGAAACTTCGCCCGTGACACATGCAAATCCGATCTATGGACTGAACAAAGCGGGAAGCATCGGAATTCCTATGCCAGATACTCTTGCAGTAGTAATTGATGATGAAGGTAACGTTCTGCCTCCCGGACAGATCGGTGAGCTTGCGATCTATGGTCCACAGGTTATGAAGGGATACTGGAAAATGGAAAGCGAAACTGCAAAAGTTCTCGTGAATGGTTGGTTGCTCACAGGAGATATGGCAAAAATGGATGAGGACGGCTACTTCTACATAGTTGAAAGAAAGAAGGACATGATCATAGCGGGTGGTTATAACATCTACCCCAGAGAAGTTGAGGAAGTGCTCTACGAGCATCCAGCGGTGCTCGAAGCTGCGGTGATTGGTGTTCCAGATCCTTACAGAGGTGAGACTGTAAAGGCTTTTCTAGTCCTTAAACCAGAGTTTAAAGGAAAGATCACAGCGGAAGAGATCATCAAATTCTGCAAAGATAAGCTTGCAGCATATAAGGTCCCGAAGATCGTCGAGTTCAGAGACGAATTGCCGAAGTCTGCGGTTGGAAAGATCCTCAGAAGGGTTTTAAAAGAAGAGGAGACTAAAAAAGCAAGTTCCTAATTTCAACATACTACTTTTAGTTCAATTTGGTAAGCAATGATCGAGTTTAGAAGAGGGGACGTAATCAAATTGAGAAAAGTTTATAGCTTGGAATATGAAGGGGGTTAGAGCAAGAGAGGGTGGAAAAGATGACGTGGAAGATCCTGATTCCGATCTTGGCATTAATTCTGCTTGGATGCGTCGAGCAGAAAGCGACGCTGAACGTTGAAAGAAACGTCGTTTACAACTGCCAGTGCCACGAAGAACCTTGGAAATACGCTAAGCACTACTCAAACGTATCAAGCTGTAAAGATTGTCATGGAAACGAAATACTGGAGATTCACAAGGATCTTACCGATTGGGTATGGGATGATGCCTACGATGCTACCTGCACTCTCTGCCATGATTCTTCTCTACTTGCGAATCACATGCCAGACAAATGCGAGGTCTGTCACAAAACAATGGTTGAAAGGCACAGCAAGTATTTGGAAAATTATATAGCACACGAGGTGAAATCATGAAGAAGTTCATTTTTCTCTTCGTAATAAGTTTGACTCTCTTCTTTGCCCCTATAAATGCACAGCAAAGCGTTCACACATGCGATACCTGCCACAGCCATGCGGACGTTTATAAGGCTCATTTGTCAACGTGGACTAAATGTGCAGATTGTCATGGCGATTTACATGCCCTCCATTCGCCAAAAGATGCAAGCTGTCAGGACTGCCATGGAGGAAACCAGTTCACAGTCCTATGTCATTCAGCACCGAGCGATATGAAGATCCCGACATTTGAGGGTTTGAGTGCTTCCTGTGTAAAGTGTCATAAAATTGTCACTGAACACCAAGGAGACTGCAAGAATTGCCATACTGAGGACGTGAACATAATACACAAAGATGCAAACGTCTTTGGAGGTGTGTGAAGATGCTTGAATTCATTTACTATGTTCTGCTTATAATTGCCCTAATCATTTTTGCCAAAGGTCTCAAAGAAAAAATCGAGTTTGTCAAAAGCGGTCGTCCGAGCTCAGAACCAAGGACGAACAACAAGCTTAGAAGGTTGAAATACGTCATTGTAGATGCTTTCCTTTTAATCAGACTGATTAAAAGAGAGAAAAAGATGGGCATAGGACACTTCTTGGTGCTATGGGGCTTCATAATTCTCTTCGTTAACATCATTCTGTTTACGATCTACGCAGTAATTCCTGAAGCCTTTAGAGGGGCTTATGTTCTATTTAAGTATTCAATGACCGCCTCAGCAATACTCTTCTTTGCGGGTTTAATTTACATGGGTGTGAACCGTTACATTATTAAGCCATCAAGGTTTGCGAGGAAGTATGATAATGCAAGAGACGACGATCTTGTGCTTCTGCTCCTGATCTTCGTTGCAATCTTCGGAATTGCTTTAAAAGAATACTTCCGATTTACTCCCGGATTTGCAAATACACTGATCGTTGACCTACTATGGTTTGCACACGGTATAGCGATCTTGGCAATCTTAGCTCTTATTCCATACACCAAGCTTATGCACATAATTGTCGCACCATTTGCGATCTTCACAAGAACTGAAAGAAAACCGGGCATTTTGAGACCAACACCACAAACAGAAGATTACGTGGGAATGGTTAAGAGATCAGATCTCACAAGGCGCGATCTGCTTGCAAGCCTTGCATGCATGCGTTGTGGGAGATGTCAGGACAACTGCCCAGCATTCAATTCAAGAACTTCGCTTTCGCCAATGTTCCTTGTGCAGAACATAAGGCACCTTGACAAGATCCTGAAGGATGAGTTACCGATTGGAAAGCCCTACGATGTCGTGCTTGAAGAGGACGGCGGTGAAGTTGAGGAACCATTGTTGCTGGACAATGTCCTTGACATGCACGCGATCTGGGCATGCACCACTTGTAGGGCTTGCATGGAGATGTGCCCAGTTTACATAGAGCAGATGGACATGATCATTGAGATGCGCAGAGGCATCATTGAGAGCGGAGAAACTCCGCCAGACGTAAGAGACTTCTTGACGAACATACAGAAGCAGAAGAATCCTTGGGGAGAAGGGAAGTTCAAGAGAGATCAGTGGGTAAAGAAATCAGAAGTTCCTGTGCCGACTGTGAAGGATAATCCGGAGTTCGAATGGCTTTGGTTCGTTGGCTGTGCTCACAGCTTCGACAACAGGAATATTCCTGTGACTGCAAAGCTTGCTAAGATCCTGAAGGACATTGGCGTGAACTATTCAATCCTTGGGAGAGATGAGGGGTGCTGTGGAAACGATGTTCGCAGAGTTGGCGAAGAAGGTTTGTTCCAACTGCTAAAAGAGGAAAATGTAGGACAATTTGAGAAATTCGGAGTTAAAAGAATAATAGCAACTTCTCCGCACTGCTTCAACACGCTTAAGAATGAATACGAGGGCTATGACGTGAAGTTCATACTCGAAGTGATCCACGATGCGATAAAAAGCGGAAAGCTTAAGCTAAAGAAGCCAATAAACAAAACTGTAACTTTCCACGATCCATGCTACCTCGGAAGATACAACGGGCTTTATGAGCTACCAAGAGAGATTCTGAAGTCAATTCCCGGACTTAAGCTCGTTGAAATGCCGAGAAACAGAAATAGAAGCTTCTGCTGTGGTGCGGGTGGCGGAAATCTCGTAAGAGAATACCCCGGACAGTTCAGACCGAACAATCTTAGGGCAAAGGAAGCTGCAGAGACTGGAGCAGAGATCTTGGCTGTTGCATGCCCGTTCTGCATGATCATGCTCGAAGACGGAGTGAAGAGCGAGAAGCTTGAACAGAAGATCAGCGTTCTTGACGTCGTAGAACTTGTTTACGAGTCCGCATACGGATGAATTTATTTTAAAATTTTAATTTCCCCGTTTTTGTCCCTTTTATACTTTAGTTAACGAGACTGGAATACAGAGGATTAGAGAATAATTCTTATTTATAGCTCCCGTGTAATTCATTTGTGCGAGTGGCTATCGAAACCTACGGATGCACAATGAACCAAGCTGATTCAGACATAATGAGAGCATTCATATCGAGAGAATTTACCCTGTCAAGCGTTGAAGATGCGGACGTTGTTGTGGTTAATTCCTGCGGTGTGATCGACTTCACAGAGAGAAAGATCCTCAAAAGGATCTTGGAGCTAAAAAATGCTGGAAAGAAGATCGTGCTTGCGGGATGTCTTTCAAGAATTTCCAAGCAAGCAATAGAGCTTGCGGATTCTACAATCTCTCCAGATAACGTTGACAAGATCGTAGAGACAATAAATTCGGTCTTTAATTGTGGAGTCAAAATTCTCTCATGGAGAGACCTCGACAAAAGCTGTATACCAAAGCTAAGATCGAGAGATAATGTGATCGCAATTGTTTCGATCTCGGAGGGGTGCTTAGGACGTTGCTCCTTCTGTGCAACGAAGTTTGCAAGGGGAAAGCTTAGAAGCTTTTCCCTCGAAGGTATAGTTAGAGACGTCGAGAATGCTTTAAAAAGTGGTTTCAAGGAGATCCAGCTTACCTCACAGGACACAGGATGCTATGGGCTTGATAAAGGGGAATTTCTCCTGCCTAAACTTTTAGAAAAGATCAGCAAGATCGAGGGCGAATTCAGAGTTAGAGTTGGAATGATGAACCCTCAACATGCTAAAAAACAGCTTGAGGCTCTGTTAAAAGCCTTTGAAAGCGAAAAGATCTACAAGTTTCTCCATCTTCCCGTTCAGCACGGAGACAACAAAGTTTTGGAAGACATGAAAAGAGACCATACCGTTGAGGACTTCTTAGAGGTCGTTGAGGAGTTTAGAAGAAATTTCGAGATTACTCTCTCTACAGATATAATTGTTGGATATCCTACAGAAACGGAAGAGTCTTTCTGGAAAACATATGAGCTCATAGAGGAGGTTAGACCAGACATAGTGAACATAACAAGATTTTCAAAACGAAAAGGGACTCCGGCAGAGAGATTGAAAGAGACGCCGGGATGGATCGTTAAAAGTAGATCGAGAGAGCTAACAGAATTATGCGTAAGAATTGGACTTGAAAATAACAGAAAATTTTTAGGAAAGGAAATCGAGGTTTTGATCACAAGCTCTGGAAGAAAATGGATGCTTTCGAGAACTAATTCCTATAGAGCGGTGATAACGGATGGAAAGCTTGGAGAAATTAAAAAGGTTAAAATTGGAGCATTTAGACACAATTATTTGCTCGATGAAGAGCTTTTAAACAAAGATGAGATTTTAAAAAAACTTAAAAATGGCGAAAGTCTTTTGTGATTATGAAAATAAAGAGGGTTGCGGTTCTTGGAGCGGGGGAAATGGGGCACGGTATTGCGGAGAACTGTGCCATAGCGGGTTACGAAGTTTGGTTGAGAGCAAGAAGACAGAGCTCGCTGGACGAGGGAATGAAGAGAATCAGTGAGGGGCTCTTTAAGTTGCAAAAAAAAGGTGCGATCAGAGATGCAAATGAGGTTCTTTCGAGGATCCACACAACAACCGATTTGAAGACCGCGGTGGAGAATGCTGATCTGCTAATCGAGTCAATACCCGAGGTCTTCGATCAAAAAGTCGAGGTTTTTGCTGAGTGCGATAAAATTGCAAAACCAGAATGCATTTTTGCCACCAACACATCGACTATGAGCATAACAAAGCTTGCAAAGGCTACAAAAAGAGAAGAAAAATTCATTGGAATGCACTTCTTCACGCCCGTCGTTATTATGGAGATCGTTGAGCTAACAAGGGGAGAGAAGACGAGCGATGAGACGCTAAATACTTGCATTGATTTTCTCAAAAGTCTGAATAAGATCCCCATAGTGCTAAATAAGGAGACTCCGGGATTCATTGTGAATCGAGTCGTTGCTCCAACATCTGTTCTAAGGCTATGTCTAATAGAAAATGGGATTGCGACGCCTGAAGAAGTTGATGCTACCTATAGAAAAGCGGGCAATGTTATAGGGCTCTTTGAGCTCTGGGATTATCTTGGCTTGGATGTAGTGTGTAATGCTATGAAATATTACTCCCAAGCACTAAGCCCTGATTACGAGCCAAAATATCTTGAGAAGATGGTAAAAGAGGGAAAATTGGGTAAAAAGAGCGGAATGGGATTCTATGACTGGAGCACGAGACCTGAAATCGATCTTAGAAAGGCAACCGATAAAGTTGATGTCAGAGACTTTGTATTCTTGGAGATAAATGAAGCAACGAAGCTTGTCGAAATGAACATTGCGGACCCGAAAACGATCGACACCGCTATTAAATTGGCCTACGGTAGGAAAAAGGGGCCATTCGAGGTGGCTAAAGATTACAGTGATGAGGAGATCTCAAAAAGACTGGAAGAGCTGACAAAGAAGTTTGGAAAGAAGATCTTTGAGCCAACAGAGACGATTAAAAAAGGAAAGCTAAGAGAAACGATCGAACAATACTACAAATAAAAATTTTTAAACAAAGAGCAAATTTCTTTTCGGTGATCGAATGCCAGTCCTTTGGCTGAGTGATGTGGACAAGAATGATATTCCGGTAGTTGGAGGTAAAGCTGCAAATCTTGGTGAGCTTTTAAGGATCGAAATTCCAGTCCCGGAAGGATTTGTAGTCGATGCAAGAACTTTTAGAGATTTTATAAATAGAGCAAATTTGAAAGACAAGATCTACGGTATTCTCCAAAAGCTGAATGTTGAAAACACAGAAGAACTGAACAGGGCTTCAGAAGAGATCAGAAAAATGATCTCAAAGGCGAGAATGCCTGACGACATAGAGAAGGAGATAAGAAAAGCTTACAAAGAGCTCGGAAATGGAAAAGAAGTATATGTGGCAGTCAGAAGTTCTGCAACCGCTGAAGATTTGCCAGATGCAAGTTTTGCTGGACAGCAAGATACTTATCTTAATGTCAAAGGTGAAGACGAAGTCGTTAATAAAGTTAAGGAGTGCTGGGGGAGCCTTTTCACACCAAGAGCGATCTATTACCGTGTTCAAAAGGGATTTAGACATGAAGATGTTAGTATAGCAATTGTTGTGCAAAAAATGGTCAACAGTGAAAAGAGCGGTGTCATGTTCACATCTCATCCTGTTACTGGAGACAAGATCTGCATAATTGAGGCGGTATTTGGTTTGGGCGAAGCGATCGTTGGAGGACTCGTAACTCCAGATACCTATGTCTATGATAGAACAAAAAAGAAGCTTCTCGAAGCTAAAATTGCGGACAAGAAGTTCATGATCGTAAGAAGAAATGGAAATGAGAGAGTTGAACTTGGAGAAAAAGGGAAAGAGAGGGTTCTATCTGACAATGAGATAAAGAGGCTTGTAGATCTTGGAGAATTAATTGAAGACCACTACGGAAAGCCCCAGGATGTTGAATGGGCTATTGAAGGTGAAACAGTTTACATAGTTCAATCAAGACCAATAACGACAATAAAAGAGGCAAAAGAGGAAAAAATTGAACTTGAAGAGGCTGGAAAAATCTTACTTAAGGGTCTTGGAGCTTCTCCCGGGCTTGCAGTAGGCGAAGTTAGGATCGTTCAAAGCGAAAAGGACATATCGAAGGTTAGAGAGGGAGACATTCTCGTTGCAGTGATGACCACTCCAGACATGGTTCCCGCGATGAAGAGAGCTTCTGCGATCGTCACAGACGAGGGTGGTATGACCTGCCACGCTGCAATAGTCTCAAGAGAGCTTGGAGTTCCTGCTGTAGTTGGGACAAAGAATGCTACTGAGGTTCTCAAAGATGGTATGGTTGTCACGGTAGATGGAGAAAAAGGCATGGTTTATCTTGGAAAGCTTGAAATTGGTAAGAAAGAAGAAATGAAGTCAGTTTCAGTTTCAGCACCAATAATTACTGCAACAGAAGTTAAAGTGAATATCTCATTGCCAGATGCAGCAGAAAAAGTCGCTAAAGAGACAAATGCAGACGGCGTGGGACTTTTTAGAATAGAACACATGATCTTGTCGCTCGAAAAGCATCCAATGAAGTTTATAAAAGACGGAGAGATCGAAAAATACATCGAATTGATCTACAATGAAATGAAGAAGGTTTTAAAGGCTTTCTATCCCAAGCCAGTGTGGATCAGGACGATCGATGCTCCGACCGATGAGTTCAGAGCTATGAAGGGTGGAGAAGACGAGCCCATCGAAACAAATCCGATGCTCGGTTTTAGAGGGCTTCGTAGGGATCTTGCAGAAGAAATGCATCTAAGAGCGGAAATGAGGGCAATTAAGAAACTTATAGATGAGGGCTATACCAATTTAGGCATAATGCTACCGCTAATTGTAAGCCCAGAAGAGATCAGGAGAGCTAAGAAAGTTGCCCTCGAAGAAGGGGTTCCCTTAGATCAGATCGACTTTGGGATCATGGTTGAAACTCCTGCGGCGGCATTGATCATAGAGGATCTTATAAAAGAGGGTATAGATTTCATAAGCCTCGGAACAAACGATCTAACGCAATACACGCTTGCTGTTGATAGAAACAACGAAAATGTTGCTTATCTCTACGACGAAACTCACCCAGCGGTGATGAAACTGATCGAGAGGACCATAAAGATCTGCAAAGAACATGGAGTCAAGACTTCGATCTGCGGACAGGCGGGAAGTTATCCACATGTTGTAGAAAAGCTGGTTGAACTCGGAATCGACAGTGTTTCAGCAAATCCCGACATGGTTCAGAAGATCAGAGAGGTCGTTGCTAGAGCTGAAAAGAGAATTATTCTTGAAAAGCTCAGAAATCTTAAATAGCTATTTTTTTAATCTTCTTAAAGAAAATACCACAATATAAAGTGTTGATGCGATCAACGCAGCTAAAGCACTTGCAGAGACCGGAAAAATTAGAGACACGGAGATCCCGAGCATCAAAGAAATTAAAGTTATCCCAAAAGTAATTATCAAGCTTTGTTTAACGCTTTGGGCGAATTCCTTAGCTATTGCGGATGGAGCTATGAAGATCGAATAAGCCAAAATCGCTCCCACGGATCTTATGACCGCCACAACTGATGTCGCAATTATTGCAAATAGAATTATATCAAGAAGTTTTGGATTTATTCCAGAAGCTTTTGCACCTTCTGGATCAAATAAGAAAAAAATGAACTTATTATAGAGCAATCCGAATAAGAGTATAACAAGAATGGTTGAGAAAGTGAGATAAATTAGATCTTGCTCGGTGACCAGAAGGATCTCACCAAATAAGAAAGCCCAGATCTTTGCAGAAATTCCACGAATTAAAGAAAGAAAGACCACCGCTATAGCCATGGATAGAGCAAATGAGATTGCAACACCTGTGTCGATATCGCTGAACCTTGAAGTAAGAGAGGCTAAGAGTGCAAAAGCGATAGCGAAGAGAGTTGCAAGTAGAAAGTAGTCCTGTTCAAAACCAAGAGAGGTCAGAAGCAAAGAGAGGGCAACACCGGCTAATGCGGAATGAGAAACGCTTGCGATCAAAAAGGACGCTTTTCTAAACACCGCCAGATTTCCCGATATTGAAATGAGCAATGAGATCAAAATGAGCGCTAAGAAGATCTCAACCATGGTGATCACCGTAAAGCGGGTGAATAAAGCCCTCTTCGCAAACGATCAATGGAATTTCAATTTTGTAAACTTTTAGCATATTCTCTTTTCGGAAAACTTCGTTAGATCTGCCAAATGCGATGAGTTCTCTGTTTAGAAGCATGATCCTGTCAACCGCATGCAGAATGGGATTTATGTTGTGCAAGACTACGATTATCGTGGCATTAACATCTTCAAGTATTTCGACGATCTTTTCCTGAGTAAGAAGATCCACTCCATTGAATGGCTCATCCAACAGCAAAAGCTTGGGCTTTTTCATAAGGGCTCTGGCAATTAGAACTCTCTGCTGATACCCTCCGCTCAGCTCCCTGAATAGCATTTTCATTTTGTCTTTAAGCTCCAATTGCTCTAATATTTCCCAATCAAGCTCAGTATCACACATGGAAAGAACTTTTTCCACCGTCAGTGGCAGATCTAAAGCTAAAGAGCTCCTTTGCGGAACATAGGAGATCCTCTCAAGGACTCTACGATCCTTTCTCGGATCAAAGCCAAGAACCAAAAGCTCCCCTTCCGCTTTGAGCAGTCCGAGAAGACACTTCAACAAAGTTGTTTTTCCCGCTCCATTCGGTCCAAGAACTGCGATGAACTCTCCATCATCTATTTTGAAGCTCAAATTCTCCAGAGCTTTCTTTTTCCCATAGGAATAGCTCAGATTTTTCGCTTCGACTGCCATAGAACCGCCAATGCTACTGCCTCAAGAACCGCTACTAACGAGAGAAGATAGAACCAGATCCTTTCTCCTGAGTCCAAATAGATCGGATTTGAAATTGAAAATGCATTTGAGACCAGCTGAGACTCAAAGCTCAGATCTGAGACAACTTTTACCTTCGAGATTCCACACCCTACCTCTTTAGCTATTTGTTTCGAAATTTCTCCAAGCTTTGTGTCTTCCTGATAATCTGGAATTACAAGGATGCATTTCTCAAACCGCTTCAAACTTTGGATCTCTGAAGCACTAAGGGTGACATCCTCAGGAAAAGCTAAGGAAACCTTTAGCCCCAATCCAGAAACTACGTAAGCGGAGTGCGGGTCGATTGCTATAAAATTGGAATCTTTCATTCTCTCAGTCAATTTTTCAGCATCTCTTTTTGCATTCGCTAAAGAATCTTCAAATTTCAAATAGTTTGACTCGTATTCTCTCAATTTATCTGGATGGAGCTCAACTAACTTATTTTTAAGAGCAAAAGCGATCTTTAGTGCGTTCTCTGGCATTAACCAATAAGCATGCGGATTATAGCCGATTCCAGTAAATTCGAGGATCGTAGCGTTGTAGTCCTCAAAATCAAGGCACTTTTTTCCGCAGATCCTCTTGATCTCCGTTTCAAATCCTATAAGGTTTGAATTTGCAAGCAATATGACCTCAGCATTCTCCAATTTTTTTAGATCTTGATAACTGAAAGAGAAAAAGTGCGGATCGACTGCAGAAGGTAGAATGCTCTCCACTTCTTCGCCTGAGATCTTCTCCGCAATATTCTTAAGATCGGGAATAGAAACGATAATTTTCCCTTCAGAAGATCCAAGTAGTATTAAAAAGATCAAAACAACGGTATTGGCTTTCCACATGGACATAGCTCTCTTTTACCATATTTCTCTTCAATGAGCTTTTCAAAGCCTTTACCAATGGCTAAATCTATCTTTGAAGCTTCTTCGCAAATACTTGCTTTTTCAATACCAATTTCTTCCAAAAAGCACTCTAAAAGCCTATGCTTCCTTAAGATCTTTCTACCTTCCCTCAAACCCTGCTCAGTAAAAATAAAACCCTTTTTCTCAACATATACCCCATATCCAAGCTCAGAAACTCGCATAAGAATCTTTTGTGCTGTGGATTTCGGTATTTTCATTTTTTCTGCTAAATAACTCGGACCAACAACGAATTCTCCCTCTTCCCAAGCTATGAACAATGTTCTAATTATGAACTCAGTTTGCATAATAGACATAGTCTCCAGAATTAAAATTTTTTGCGATCTTTTTCGTCAAGCAAATGCTTTCCATCGCAACTCTTGGCTTTGAACTCAAAACTTTCTCTGCAGAATCCACAAGTAATTCCCAGAGACTCACAAAATTCCTCAACTTTTCTTAAAATTCCCAAACGCAGATCTTTTCTCATATACCAATATCCTCCAAACTTCTCTCCTTCCTTAAAGTAAAGTCTTCTGAGTCTCTCAGCAAGCCAAGGAAGGGTTTTTGCGATTCTGTTAAAAGAGTCGCGTCTGAGCTTAAGCGTAGAAGTTACAACATGACTTGGCTGACAAACTTCTATTATTTTTAGCCTATTTTCATTTAGAAACGGAACGATCGGATCGAATCTGAGAACAACTGGTAAAACTTCCGAGATCTTTCTGAACGCAATGATCCTTTTATCAGTCGAAGGTGCAAATTTCTCAAGCGAATCACAGCCGGTTATGCTCATGCTAACAACCGCATTTATTTCAGATAAAAGATCAAGATCTCGAAGCACAAGGTCGCTTTTTGTTATAACAAGAACTTTCGCTCCATATTCCTTAAAAAGCTTTAAGCATTTCCTCGTTATTTCCTTCTCCTTCTCGATCGGCGGATAAGGATCTGAGCTGTTCGACATCGAGATCACTTCATCCCCCTTTAACTCATCAAGATCTCTCTCCAGTTTCCTGAAAAGATCTTTTTTCTCCCTCACTTCCCAGAACTTCGGAATATAGGTTGCATAGCAGTAATCACAGCAATGAGCACAGCCCGTGTAGGGATTAAACGAGAGCTTGTAACCACAAGTGCAAAGCTCTGACTTCCATGGATCGAATGGCTTAAGAACCCGCATACTTGCTCCTAAAGACTAAATGCTCCATTAACATAGCAGTGAGAACGCCCATCACAAAACTGTTCCCTAAAATTGGCTTTATTATTTCTGGAAAAGAGTCCAGAGCGGTTTTGGGTATGAAGGCTATTAGAACTGCTAAAAGAACTGGAAATCCTATAATCAAACCGGAATCGATGTCCTCGAGTTTTACCATCGCGAGGGCAACCGCAATTTGGGAGCACATAATATATAGGAAAATACTTCCCACAACAACTTTTGGAATTGATCCAAAGAGTGATATAACCGCGGGTATGAAGGCAATAACGATTAAGACAAGCCCGGCAGGGATCAGGGTAGATCTCGAGGCACATTTTGTTGCGGAGATCATTCCCGGGCTTAGCGTGTAGTTTACCATGCCGACTACACCCAAAAAACCCGAAAATAGATTGGAGATCCCAGTCAGAGAGACTCCTTTTGTAACTCTATTTTCCATCCCGCTTACCTTAAGGATCTCGCCCAAGGAATAGATCGAACTCAAGTCGTTTATAGCAAGTGCTAAAAAGCAGATCAAGAATGCAAAAATGACTTCTGGCTTAAAAGTGAGATTTAGATTTAGCCCGTAAAAAAAGCCCGCGATCTCAAGATCAGGGATAATTAAAGCCTTGGGAAAGATCCATAAGTGGATCACTGTTCCAAATAAAAGCCACAGTATTACCAGAAAATTCCAGAAGCTTTTGAATCTCACGCTAAAAGCAAAAAGAGATATTATAAAAGCTATTGAAAAGAGCAAATTGTAAAATGGATCTTCTATCAAGATCAGATCCATGATCACCGGGATCAAAGATATGGCAACGAGCAGAAGCACCACCACAACTATTCTTTCCGTAAAAAATCTCCTAAGTAAATTTAACTTGCCAGTTATTGCAAAAATGAATAGAATCGCTCCACAAACTGCTATAGAGGTATAAATCGCCTCAAATCCACTTTCAAGACTTGCGTAGATCCCAACCATTAAAACCGCTGATGGACCAATTACAAGGGGTAAACGATGTCCAAAAAAGAGCTGAGCCAAGAGTGTAAGCCCAGCGATGAAGAAGACTTTCTGTAGGTAGATCGTTTTCTCAAATCCGCTTTCATATTGCATTTCCGCAATGACTCTCCCGGCAATTATGAGAATGAATCCAATAACCGCTAACCATTGGAGACTTACAAGCAGAAATTCTGGCAAGGGCGGAGTTTCTTCTAATCCATATTTCAACCGCACAATAATTTTTCAGAGGAGATCTTATAAGTATTTTGATTTACATTGGAATCTCCAAGCAATTAGATCTTGAAAAGAGTGTGCAGACTCCTTGGGATATTACTGCTCGATGAGATCTTTGAGGAGATGATCTGGTTTGTTTCGCCTGAAAAGGTGAGGGAGACAATAAAAAACTGGTTCGAAAGATGTTAGGAGATCGGTAAAATACCCTAAGGTATCCCTAAGGATAAATATTTTTCTCTTTTGAAATCTTAAATTTGATTTCTATTCTTTAGGTAACCAATATATTTTTCATAATCCATAGGACATTCAATAAATTCCTCAAAAAGATTGTTGTTTTCAAACTTTAATTGCTTCATAATCCTTTTCGTTAAATCTTTCGAGATTTGGTCTTGACTCCGGCTCAGCACGGTGAAAATTTTTGTCTTTTTTCCATCGACAACTAGAAAGTATTTGGTATGCTTGCCTCCCTCTTCTCTTTTAAAACCTTTTTTTGTAAGGGCGGACTCTAATTCCCGTATTTTTACTGTTCTACTCAATTTTTTCAACCTCCACAAACTCTAACAACTTTTTTTTCAATTCTATAGCCTTCTCAGAAAGATTTCTATCTTCTTCCAAAGCATAACCCTCTATAAGGGTTTTGAAAACAATTTCGAGATCCTTTTTTGCCTCCTCAAAGGTTGTTCCGCAACCATAGAGCTCCAGATCTTCATTTTCCAAGCACCAGATGTTTTCGATGTTGTCGTATGAGACTCTTATTGGAATCGGTTTTTTCAGTCTATAACCCGCGAATTCTTTTGCTAGAGCTTCATTCCAGCCCTCGAGGTCCAAAACTTCTACAATTTTCCCCCTCCCTGCCCTCTCAAAAAATCCCCTAACAGTCACAGGTTTCTTTATGTATTCGTAAACCTTATCTTCGAGTTCAGGTGAGGGCTCATAATAGCATTTGACGATCTTTCCTTCGGGCGTGATTATTTCGAAACGCCTTTTGTCGCCGTAAAATTTTGATTCAAGAAGCACACCTGAAATCGATTGCGAATATTTCTTTTCAAACTCTTTCCTTAAAATCGATAGGTTTTGCTTCTCCTCAGGAGATAATACTATCTTTTTCTCAATTTTTTCAGCTCCAAAAGCTATATTTACTCTCGATCCATCGTATGACCAAAATCCTTCCAATTTTCTCAGACTTTGAATTATCAGTCTTTCATTTTCCCTATATTCCAGCTCTAAAATTTCCTTTGCACGGTCTGGATCTCCAAGATTTAACTTCAATTTCTCGATAAACTCTATAGCATCTATTGCTAAGTGTCGAGTGAGTGCGGGAGGCGGGATTACCTGAATCTCAACACTTCCCTCTCCTATTCTTTCTAGATATAGCTGCATGTATTCTTTCCTTACATTTCTAGCTCTACCATAGTCAAAGAGAAAACGCTGAAAATTCGAAAGAATATCCGCCAACTTTAAAACCTCTATTCTGCCTAATTTAACTCCTTCGAGGATCAACCAAATCCTTTTTACATCCATATCCCCAAACCCATGCTTTTATTTTCATTAATCGCATATCCCCTTTTTAAATTTTTCTTTTTCTGAATTTCAAAGCTCTCAAAAGATTGTCCTTCTATTCTTTTACATCGCCTTCCAAAAACTCCTTTCCATTAAGGTATAATTCTGTCGATAATATTGGGCTGAAAAACCGTTTTTCAAAGGGATACCAAATTTTTAAATTTATCAACGAAGACGAATCGATAATATAGATTTTAAATTCGCTTCCTTCTAAATCTAATTGTTTTGTGTTATTCGAGGAGCTTCTGCGCATACTTCAGCTTCAGATCGAGAATTCTCATCGCCTCGTAGAATCCCAATCTCCCATCCATATACGCTTTTCTTACCTCGGAAATTGCGAGCTTGCCAGCTCTATTTTCAAAAGTTCTTTCCCAGTCCTTGAAACCACCACCTGCGACTTTTTCTTTATCAAATTTTTCTTTAAATTCCTGATATCTGGTAGGGGATATTGCTTTTAATTTCAGCAATCTAATCATTATAACCTGAACGCTGACACCAAATTTTCTTGCAATATTTTTGATATTCCTATCTTTAAGCTCCAGACCAGCAATCTCTTCTTTTAATTCTTCGGTGGGAACCAAGAACTCAGCAGAGAACTCGTTGCAGGAACGTTCAATTTCGTCTTCACTTTCGAGCTCTATTGAACACAAACTGCTCTCTCTTCTTTTGATTAAGTGCGGTAACTCGTGGAACAAAGAAAATAGCTTTACAGGGGGTTCATCGTGTTCATTGAGAACAATCACCGCAAGATCGGAATATATGCTGAAAGCTCTAACGTTTTCGCCCAAGGGATACTCTATGACCATGATGTTGAGTTTATCCTCGACTCTATCTCTGTAATAATCAAAAATTTCTCTGGGCCTGCCTTTCACTCTCTCGATATTAAGATACTCCCGTAGTTCTTGGGCTGAATATATTTCAGGTATTATACTCTTTTTTCCACTAAGCTCCATTATTTCCCTGGATAAGTATATCGCCCGCCTTTTTGCAACAAAAACTTCTGGGGTCAATTTTCTTTCTCTGTTCAATCTATAGTCCATCAATTCCGGCATTTTTGGCAGAGTTTCCGAGAAGAACGCAACCAATGGAACCTTATACAGATCTGCAAGTTTTTTGAGTAGATCAGCATCTAATTCTCCACTTTTTTCTATATTTCTAAGATTATCAACAGAAATTTCGAGTTCTTTCGCTATTTCTTCAAGATCGTAACCTGAATTCTTCCTGAGTTCCTCCAGTCTTTCTGGGAGTATTTTAATGCTTGACATCATTTAAATCGGAGTAAAACATAGTTATATTTAAGACTATCCATAGCGATCAACAGAAAATATTTAGCGATCTTCATTCCTCTTTGATCTCCAAAAACTCCTTCCCTCTGGGCGGGGCTTTCTTCATCTCTTTGTTGCGATTTTCTTTCTAATACTGATTTCAAATTCGTTCAAGAAGTCTTATCTTGTTCTTAAGCTTAGCCCAATAACCTATACACATAAGAGGGCCCGGAGCGGGATTCGAACCCGCCTCCTGGGATCCACAGTCCCAGAGGATAGCCGCTACCCCATCCGGGCCATGGTGTAGTAATTCCCAACACAAGATATAAATCTGTTTCCAAAACTACTTGAATTATAAATTCTTTGTTAAAGATTGCGTGAAAAGACAAACTCTAAAGTCTTATATATTATGCGAAAGAACTGAGTTGTGCTTAGAGAAATGCTGAGGGAAGTTCTGAACTCAGAAGTGGATGCGGAAGTAATGGCTGCTGTGCTCGTCCCGATTTTAGAGTGTAGAGAACCAAAGATCTTGATGATAAAACGAGGAGAGAATTTAACCCGTAATGCTGGACACGTTGCTTTCCCCGGTGGAATGCGTGAGGAGGGGGAAGATGTTGTTGAGACCGCCCTAAGAGAGGTCGAAGAAGAAATTGGAGTTCAAAGGAAAAAGATCGAAATAATAGGATTCCTAAAGTCGAGAGAAGTAAGAGAATACAAGATTCCTCTTTGCCCCATTGTTGGGATCATAGACGAGAGGGAGTTTAAGCCTGACAAAAAGGAAGTTAGTAAGATCCTAATAGACAGTCTCGAGAGGGTCTTGAAGTCACGGAGAGTTGCAGATTGGGGAGCAAACTTTGAATGTGACCGTGAACTTGTCTGGGGTGCTTCGAGTAGGGTTCTCGAAGACCTATACATGAGGATCGTTTTTAAATATGGTTCTCTCGATCACTTTTTCAAAAAATTGAGGGGAGTTTATGGATCTAAATAGTCTTAGAAAGAAGATCAACTTTGAAGAATTCATCGAAAAAGTTAGACCGATCGTCGAGGATGTGCGAATTAACGGAGATAAAGCTGTGCTAAAGTATGAGAAGCTTTTTGACGGCGTTGAACTCAAAAGACTGAAGATCCGAAAGAAAGAGATCGACTCTGCCTATGAAGAAATTGACGACGAGCTTATAGACGCCTTGGAAGTCGCTAAGGAGAATATAGAGAGATTCCACATGCTCACGAGTGTTGAAAGAGAAATTAGGATCCAGTTTGAAGACTGCATAATGGGCAAGCTCTACACACCCTTGGAAGCGGTCGGAGCATATATTCCCGGTGGTAGAGCGAGCTATCCTTCTACCGCTCTCATGACAGGCATTCCAGCAATTATTGCGGGAGTTGAAAAGCTGATCGCATGCACACCTCCGAATTCACAAGGTGATGTGAATCCTCTAACGCTTGTTGCATGTGATCTCGCGGGTTTCGAAGAGATCTACTGCGTTGGAGGTGCTCAGGCGATCTCTGCAATGGCTTACGGCACTGAGAGTATTCCAAAAGTTCAAAAGATCGTAGGTCCTGGGAACGCTTATGTGACTGCTGCAAAAATTCTCGTTGCCAAAGACGTTGCCATCGACATGCCTGCTGGTCCATCTGAGATCCTCGTGATCGCAGATGATTCAGCGAATTCAGAGTTTATCGCCTATGATTGTCTCGCACAGCTTGAACATGATCCACTGGCAATTGCGGTTTTGCTGACCAATTCTGAAAGAGTGGCAAATGAAGTCAGAAGAATCGTCCAAGAGAGAATGGGTGAAACTAATTTTGCGGTAAAGCTTGTTAAAGACCTTGACGATGCTATTAAGATCGCAAACGATTTCGCTCCGGAACATCTGGCGATCATATGCAAAAATGCAGAAAAAGAACTTGAAAAGATAAAAAACGCCGGAAGTGTTTTCATTGGGGATTTTTCTGGAGTGGCGATGGGCGATTACGCTGCGGGAACGAATCACGTGCTCCCAACTTCTGGCTATGCAAAGATCTACAGCGGTTTAACCGTAGAGAGCTTCATGAAGTCCTTGACATTCCAAAAACTCACAGCAGAATCCCTAAAAAGACTTGGAAAAATAGTTGTGAAGCTTGCAGAGGCGGAGGGACTAAAATACCATGCAGAAAGTATAAAAATAAGACTTGATCACTCGAAAAACTCATAAACCGCTTTTTCGAGCTTTCCTTCTTCAATCAGATCTTTTTCTTTCTGCACTTCTCTTTCAAGCTTCTCCAAAGCAACGTGAATAGCATATTCGATTCCCCAGCTGTCTCCGCTCGCAAGGAAAAGTCCCTTTTTTGCACTCCAGATCTTGATCTTCGCTGTGATCAACGGAATGCCTCTGAAATGGACTCTCTGCTTCTTTAGATAAACGTAGACATGCGTTTCTCCAAGGAAGTCTCTGTATTTTCTCATAAATCTCTCAATGTCTTTTATAATTTCTCCTCTCTCAAACTCATCCGGAGAAATATTCTGGGTTATGAATTGAACGCTGATCTCTGTCTTTTCTTGGGATTTCAGGAAGAATTCCAGTATGTCTCTTTTCATCAGAATTCCCTCAGGGATCCCATCTCTTTCAATAACCACACTCGAGATCCTGTTCTCCGCCATTAGCTCGATCACATCAGAAACGCTATCATTGACCTTTGCACAGATCGGTGGAACGCTCATTATACTTTCCACCATGATAGATAGGGCTTTTTCCTTTTCACCGCTATAATCGCCCATCCTTGCCCTTTTCCTTGGAGATATGACTCGATCTACAATATCTTTCCCAGTTAAAACGCCTATGACTTTTCCTCTCTCATCTACAACAACAACTCTATCCGCTCCATATCTTTTCATCATTGATAAAGCTTTTGCAACCGTGTCAAATCTCCTAACAGTTAAAAAGTCCTCATTCATCAGGTCTCTAACCTTTGTTCCTTCAAATTCGTCTTTTATAAACTTTATGAAGTCATTTATATATATAACTCCATACTTACCCTCGAGAGACACAACAACAAATGGGGTTGAATCCTCAATGAATCTTCTCGCAACCTTCTCAGACGAGATTTCAGCTAATGGAATTACGCCAGTTCTAACAAGCATAGATCTAACCCGGGTCTCATGCGGATTCTTCAACGCTCTTCCCCTGATCAGATCTTTTTCCCTCACAACCCCAAGTATTTCACCGTCCTCTTCGACCAAGATCGCATTTGCCTTGTCTTTTCCGAGTTTATCGATCAACGGAAACAACTTCGAGAGTGTCTCTTCAACATTTATTACATAATAATCTTCTCTGATAAGTTCCCTCAGTTCCCCCACATTCACCACCTATGGAAAAATTAACCTTCTTTGACTAAATAGCTTTCGAGAAGATCGAGAGTATTAGATCTACAAACACAAGAATAAAAAATAGAAATATATACTTTCCACTTCCGCTCGCCAAATTTTCGACTTTACTCTTTAAGCTTCCAAGGACTCTAACTTCTACATCCGATTCTACAAATCTAAAGTGCAAGTCTTCAAATTTCAAATTTTTACATTTCTCGAGGAGTAGCTCAAGAACTTCAAAGTCCTTCTCACATCCACCCGCAGGTTTATATGACTCTCTAACCCTAATGCCAGTCTTGAAATGGTTATCTGTCGAGCATACTATTGCTTTGAATCCGATCTCTTCGAATTTCTTTTCTACAAGCTCTCTAAATGCTAAATCAACATTATTGGAGTCAAAGACTACAATGGCAAATTTTCGATCTCCATAGACAAGCAAGATCGCCGAAACGTAGTTGGATATGCTCTCGGTCTCAACATTCAATTTTAAAAAGGAACCTTTCACATTCCCTACCGCTTCGGATCCTATATTTTCCGCTTTCTCAACTAACTTCTGAATTTCCTTTATCTCCTCAGCGGTAAGCTCCCCAAAAAAGTTTGCATTGTGACAGTCGACAATAAAGTTGTTTGAATTTAAAAAGAAGTCGTCCATTCTCTTTTTTCCGCTAACAAAGATCAGTTTCTTTTTATCGAATGGGAAGCAGAAGAGCTTGAAATTTTCGCTCTCTAACTCAAAAGGCTCCAAAGGAGACAATTCAGTGCCATTACAATTCAAAACTGTTCGAATTTTCTTTAGGTCTTCTTCAGAAACTGGATCCTTCTCATGAGTTGTTGGAGAGTGAAAATAGACTGAAAATGGGGAATTCAGAAAGTTAACAAGTTTTGCTCCTCCAACATTCCTGAAGGGACCAGGATGGAAGTCCGTTGAAATTAATCTAAATTCATTCACACTCAGACATCTGACTTTGCCTTTGAATAACTCAGAGTTTTTGCTCAAAATTTCCTCCGCAGATCTTGGATCATTTGTGAGCCAGAATTTCACAAAACTCTCAACAAATTCCCTCATCGTTGAATTCGCTACTTTAACGTTGAGAACTCTTAAGTATGCGTAAAAGAGTGCTGAAGATAAAACAAGAAAAATTAGTGAATTCGGCTCAATGATTAGGAAAGGAATGGATGAAACAAAAGCGGAAGGAATGAAACCTCTTTCAGAGCAGAAATGAATTACTGAGATCAGAAGAAAGAACGAACCCGCAAAACTTCCAAAAAGCTCATGAGATACAAAGCCCAGCAAAGAGATGAGAAGGGACAGAAATAACGTTCTTTTCAAGTTAAATTTTAAACTCAAAAGCTTAATTGAGGTAAGAATTATCGTTGTTAAAAGGATTAGGAATAAAAATGCTTTATAATTGAGGAGATAAAAAGAAAAAGCTAAGACTACATATAGAGTTGCCAAAATCTCGATTTTTGGGAGTGTAAAGAGTTTTCTGCTTAGCTTTTCAACACTCATAGAGATCTGCAGATCTCCGTCCAAAGACTGTCTATTGCTTTTTTAACCTCTGGCGACATCTCAATCGCCTCCGCCCACTCTCTTTCATAGCCTTCTTCCTTTAGCTTCTTCGTTGCATCGATTCCAAGCTTTCCAGCGAGATTTGGAAGATATGCGGAGTGGTCAAGAGCATCTGTAGGTGAGGGGGGAATTAGCAAGACGTCTTTTGCGGGATCAAAGCGTGTTGTAACCGCCCAGAGAACTTCGCTGAGGTTTTGAACATTTACATCGCTGTCCACAACAATTAGGATCTTTGTCAATGAGAGCATTCCCGTGCCCCACAAAGAGAACATAACCTTCTTAGCCTGTCCCGGATATCTTTTGCGGATCGAAACTATTGCAAGGTTATGAAACCCCGCCTCAATAGGGAGGTTGAGATCAACGATCTCAGGATTTAGGAGCTGTATAATTGGCAGAAAAATTCTCTCGGTTGCTTTTCCAAGCCATGCATCTTCCATTGGTGGTTTTCCAACGATCGTTGCATGATAGATCGGATCTTCCCTATGACTTATGTTCGTTATGCGAAACACTGGATAAGGCTCGGGGGGTGTGTAATAGCCTGTATGGTCCCCGAAAGGTCCTTCCATGCGTAGTTCATCGATCTTAACGTATCCCTCAAGCACGATCTCTGCAGTTGCCGGAACTTGCAGATCAACGGTTTCGCAGTCTACAAGATCGACACGCTTTCGCCTCAAAAAACCAGCAAAAGCAAACTCGCTTACACCTTCGGGCAAGGGCGCAGTAGCTGAATAAAGAATCGCTGGATCGACGCCGATCGCCACCGCAACTTCTATTCGATCCTTTCCAAGCTCTCTGCACTTTCTAAAGTGCTCCGCACCATGCTTGTGAATCTGCCAATGCATACCCGTTGTTTTTCCATCATATACCTGCATCCTGTAAACTCC
Organism: Archaeoglobales archaeon; assembly: GCA_030055595.1. Classification (GTDB taxonomy): domain Archaea; phylum Halobacteriota; class Archaeoglobi; order Archaeoglobales; family Archaeoglobaceae; genus WYZ-LMO2. The sequence goes on from JASFYH010000002.1 coordinate 97,409, forward strand.
CGCATTCAGTTCTCCGCTCTCAGGGTCTCTTGTTATCACTACAGGCAAGGTTATGAACTTTCCACCATCCTTAGGCCAGCATTTTAGAATAGGAAACTTTTCAAGACTTTCAGCCTTTCTTTCCATACATGGAGCGTTTTTGACTTTCTTCGGTGCCACATTCATCAGCTCCCTCACAGAATCGAAACTTTTTATTGCATCTATAAGAGACGAGGGGCGATTCTTTACAAGTGAGAAAATTCTTTCTCTGATCTCGTCAAAGCTACTGATCTCAAGAGCCATTAGCATCCTTCTCTCAGTTCCAAAAGTATTTGTAAGCACGGGAATAGAATAACCTTTGGGTTTTTCAAAAAGCAAAGCTTTTCCTCCGGATTTAACAACTCTGTCTGTAATCTCAGTGATCTCAAGCTCTGGACTAACCTCAATCTTAATCTTTGCAAGCTCGTTTGATAATTCAAGCTTTTCGATGAATTCCCGAAGATCCCGATAGGGCATAAAATACAGAGGTTATTTAAAAATATAATCTCTCCTCATGTTAAGCAAAATTCTTAATCTCGCAACTAATTCGGATCATGGAAAATGTCGAGATCCTCCTTGAAGCTTTGCCATTCATAAGGGAGTTCTATGGGGAGACGATGGTGATCAAGATCGGCGGACATGCGATGGTGAATGATGAGATCCTTGAAGAAACTGTCAAAGACATTCTTCTTCTCTATTTCACCGGAATAAAGCCTGTTGTAGTGCATGGGGGTGGTCCAGAGATCTCGGAAAAAATGGAAAAGTTAGGTTTGAAGCCAAAGTTCGTTGAAGGACTTAGGGTAACAGATAAAGAGACAATCGAAGTAGTTGAAATGGTTCTGGACGGAAAAATAAACTCAAAGATCGTCTCAATGTTTATAAAAAATGGTGGAAAAGCTGTTGGGTTAAGTGGAAAGGATGGTCTGCTGATCGTTGCAGAAAAGAAGGTTTTAAAGCTTAAAAAAGGGATGGAAGAAAAGATGGTCGATCTCGGATTTGTTGGAGAAACTAAGCTTGTAAACCCACAAATACTGAGAATTTTGCTCGATAACGGGTTTATTCCAGTAGTATCACCTGTTTCCGCCGATCTTGAAGGAAATGTATACAATTTGAATGCGGACAATGTTGCGGGCGATCTCGCAAGTGCTCTCAAAGCAAAAAAGCTCATAATGCTAACCGACGTCCCGGGAATTCTCAAAGATGTAAACGATCGAAATTCGCTGATCTCCAGAATAAAGCTCTCTGAACTTGAACTAATGCTCGAAAAAGGTTCGCTTAAGGGAGGGATGCTTCCAAAGGTAGATGCGATCGCTAAGGCATTGAGGGGGGGCGTTGAAAAAGTTCATGTGATCGATGGCTCGAGAAAACACTCTGTCCTTCTTGAACTCTTCACCAAACAGGGTATTGGAACTCTGGTGGAGTTATGAAAATTGGAACACAGCCCGACATCAGACATAGTCCAAAAGAAGCATTCGAATTTGCCACAAACAACGGCTTTGAACATGTAGAGATCCTCATGGATCACCCGCTATACTCCGCAGAGATCTTAAGCTATAATGAGCTCATCGAGCTTAAGTGGAGCTACGATGTCGAGCTTTTGATCCATTCCCCTGCCACTACTACTAATTTCATAGCGGTAAGCGAGCTAATGAGAAAGGCGAGCTATGCGGAAATGCAGAGAGTTCTCCATATTGCAGATCGAGCGGGAGCAGAGGTTGTTACATTCCATATTGGTTGGAATCCCGGATTTATAAATAACGGAAGCTTTTATTTCCCTAAGGAGCTATTTGATGAGCACAATGAAAAAGTTTTGATAAAAGAACTGAAACCCTTTCTCGAAAGAACTGAAGTTTTGCTTGCTCTTGAGAATACGATCGCAATCACAGGTGGAATCGAGAGGGCTCTTAGAGAGATCCTAAGTGAGACTGAACTGGCTCTAACACTCGATTTGGGACATTACAACATCCAAAAATGCGAACTTTTCCTTGAAAATTTCGATAGGGTCGTGAATATTCATCTGCACGATAACAACGGAGACCGAGACGAACATTTGGCTCTCGGGAGAGGTAAAGTGGATCTTAAGGCATTTCCACTGAAAGATTACGAACGCTACATGACGATCGAGACAAGAGAAGAAAAATCGATCTTGGAAACAAGAGAGTATTTATTCAGGTTCCTCGAGGATCTTCTATGAATGCCCGTGAAATAGAATTCGAAGGTCATTTGATCGATTCGATGATCTTTCCAAAGGCACTCGATCTGATCCTTGATCTTGAAGGTGAGTTCGAAATAGTCGAATTTAGAGTTGGAAAAAGAAAGCAAGATCATAGCTATGCGAGATTAATAGTCTTCGGTGAAGATGAAGAACATCTTGCATTAATTTTGAAGGAACTCCACAAGATCGGAGCGAAAATTCCCGAAGCTGAAGAGGTTGAGCTTGCTGAAGCTCCCGGAGATAAAATCCTGCCCGATAATTTCTACGTTACAACAAATAACCTAACATTTGTTCATCATAACGGAAAATGGATAGAAGTTGAAGGAATAGCAATGGATAGGGTGATCATTCTTAAAGACTATAGAGCCCTCTGTGTGCCTATCAGTGAGGTTAAGAAAGGTGATCTGGTTGTTGTGGGCGAGAAAGGGGTCAGAGTTGTTCCACCGGAGAGACCGAGAAAGTCAACTTACTTCGAGTTTATGGGCGGGAAGGTCTCAGCGGAGAGACCAACTGAGAAGATGATCGAGGCAATAGCAAAGGAGATCGTGGAATTGAAGAGCACCAATGGAAAAATTGCAGTCGTTGCGGGACCCGCTGTGGATCACACCGCTGCAAGAGATGCACTTGCAGGAATGATCAGAGACGGTTTTGTCGATCTCCTTTTGTCTGGCAACGCCTTAGCGGTTCATGACATCGAAGTTTCACTATTTGGCACTTCTCTGGGAATGGACATCAAAACTGGCAAGCCCGTGCCGGGTGGAAACAGGCATCACCTTTACACGATCAGCAAGATCATTGCACTGGGCGGAATAAAGAATGCGGTGGAAAAAGGTGTCGTTAAGGATGGGATCATGTTCGAGTGTGTTCGCAGAAATGTTCCGTTTATACTTGCGGGATCAATTAGAGACGATGGTCCATTGCCGGAAGTTATAACAGACGTAATGGTCGCAAAGACAGAAATGAAGAGGGCATTAGAAGGTATAGATCTGGTATTGATGCTCGCAACGACGCTCCACAGCATTGCGGTCGGCAATTTGCTCCCTTCGTGGGTTAAAACGATCTGTGTTGACTCAAATCCCGCAACGGTTATGAAGCTAATGGATCGTGGGACTCATCAGGCTATTGGCGTCGTTACAGACGTGGGCTTGTTCTTGCCAATACTCTACGAGAAGCTTAAAAATTCTAAGAATTCTAAGTAAGCTTACAATTCATAAAAAACTTAGAAAAATAAAGCTTAAAAATGCAAGTGAGTAGGCTATCATAAGTTGTAAAGCTATCGAAAAAAGGAGGAGTTTGTAGTTTCTCAGTTCTGAATAAATTGCGGAGATCGTTGCAGCGCAGGGTGTATAAAATGCTATGAAAATTATGAGTGCGGTTGCCTGCGGGATCGTTAGGGAAAGCTGTGAAGAGATCTGCACCAAGTCTGCGGTCCCGAATGAAACCGCTAAGGAGGAGATTATAAGCTCTTTGGCGAAAAAGCCCATGAGTAATGCAAAGCCTATTCTTGGATCTTCCAATCCGAATGGTGAAAATGCTCTCGCTATGATCGCTCCGATCAATTCTGCGATACCAAAATATTCCAACAACCAAGCAAAGATCGCAAAGAAGAGCAAAAATTGAGCGATCTTGAATATGAAGGACTTACTTCTCGTCCAAGTGATCCACCATGCAATTCGAAGGCTCGGAAAATGATATGGGGGCATTTCGAGCAAAAGCTCTGACTTTTCTTCTCTGAAAAACTTCCCATAGAATTTTGTAGCCAAAAGAAAGATCAAAGTTGATAATAGATAGATCGAAACAATTACTCCGCTTTGTAAAAGCGGAGGAGTTAAGAAGAAAACCGCTAACAAGATTATGACGAGAAGTCTCGCTTGGCAGATCACAAAAGGAGAAGCTAAAGCAACTCGAAGCCTCTCTCCATCGCTTTCAAGGATCCTCGAAGTCATAACTCCCGGGACGTTGCAAGCCAAGTTAACACCAAACGGAAACACAGATTTGCCTGTTAAACCGAATATGGCGAAGAATCTGTCCATTGAGATTGCGATCCTTGTCATCAGACCGCTATCCTCGATTAGAGAAACAAAGAAGTTTATGATCAGCACAAGGGGAAAGAATGTAGCCACCGCTCCAATTCCCGCAATAATTCCATTGGTCAGAAGATCCTTTAGCACTGAGTCGGGGAAATTTTGGTCTAAAAAATGCGAAAGAGATCCAAAAAGCATTGAGATCATCCCGGCTAAGCTGTATTCTTCCAATATTTCCGCAAAGGCATGGTAACCAATAGATCTCATGATCAAGTTTAAAGGAAAGCCTGTGTTTACACTAAGGGCTATAAAAAGTGTGCTAAAAAGGATCAGGATTGATAAAACCCCTCCAAGCTTGCTGAAGAATAAATTATCCAATCTTTCTTCAAAAGAAGCTTTTGCTACCCTTACTTCCTTTACTGAAGAACTTAAAAGCTCTTCCACAAACTTATAGCGATGCACCGCTATGATCTCTTCAGGATTTGCAAACTTCTGGCTGATCTCTTTTTTTATTTTCTCAACTTCGCTCCTTTGTGCTTCGGTTAGCAGAGCTAAAATTTCCTCTTCTCCTTCCACAGCCTTTATCGCCAAACTTCGATCGCCCAAGATCTGTTCTACTCGAACTATGTATTGCTCTAAGGCTCCATAGTCAATTTTAAGCTTTTTTGTCTTTACTCTGCCTTCAAGAATGTCCATAATCCGATCCATGAGCTGGTTTATTCCAGAGCCCTTTAGAGCGCTGATCTGAACGACTTCAACGCCAAGTCTGTCCTTCAAAACCTGAAGATTTACATGCACGCCCTTCTTATCAAGATAATCAGACTTGTTTATCGCCAATATCGCTCTGCTTTTCATTTCAAGAACCTGAATTGCAAAGTATAGGGATCTATAAAGCGATTCGCCATTCAAAATGATAACAGCGACCCCTTCCTCTTCTTTTAATATGAATTCTTTTGTCAATTCTTCCTCTCTGCCAAGTGTCTTGAAACTGTTGATCCCCGGCAGATCCACGAGAAGGATCTCCTTACCATGGTGCTGAATTTTCGCCTGAAAAACTTCAACGGTTTTACCGGGCCAGTTTGCGACGTAGCAATTTTCTCCCGCAAGCAGGTTGAAGAGAGTTGTCTTTCCGGAATTTGGCTGGGCAACAAGATAGATCTTATTCTGCATTTTCCACGATCACCTTTCTTGCGACTCCCCTGCCTATGGCGATCTTTGTATCCTTCACCTTTATAATAACTGGCGGACCATTGCTCAAAACTTCCACCACCTGCCCCGGAGCGAGACCCAAGTCCGCAAGTCTGCACACAAAACCTCTTCCGCCGATGATCTCCTTGATCCTCACTCTCCCAAAGGAGTTCTCTAAGGTTTTCATTTCAAACTTAGATCCCAAACTCGGTTTATAAATTTTTAGGTTAACCTAAATTTTGTGAAAATTTAAAGCTTGAGAACCATGAGGATCTCGAGCAAAACGAGGGAGATGATCAGAATCAAAACTAAAAACTCAAGAGTTGTTGCTCTATACACATCAACCCTTTCCATTGCCATCGAGTAAAGCTCATGCAATTGCTCAAGCTTCTTGTCCACAAGGCTTAGCCAGTCCACGATCCTGAATCTGTCGCTCAATGCACTGTAAAGCTTACCAAGATACCAATCGCCAGTGAACTTCAGTATGTTCCTCAGATCATGGACATAATCAACAACCTCGATCCTAAGCTCTGCCAATTCGCTTGCGGTTCTCGAAAGCTCACCGTATGTTTTGCTGAGCCAAGCAATTCCAATCCTTGAACGGAAGAAAACGCCCCTGAGAGAGCCATAGGCTTTGTCAATTCTTGTGTCGAGCAATTTGTCGTAAGTTTTAAGCTCAAGAAGCTGAATTTTTGCGATCTCTATTGTCTGAACAATTTCATCCACGTATTCTTCCCCGCCTATGAGCAACGCTGAATACCAGTCCACCACAACCGCCTCGTCTTCAGAATAGCTGAGGTAGTATCTAAGAGTGTCATCAACTTCCCTATCGCTGAGCTTTTCCCAGTTTTTCTCTCCCCTAAGGATTCCAGCGATTTGCTTCCTGAATTTGCCAAGCATTTCCCCAATTTTCTGCTTCGGCTCTAAATTCGAGATCATTACGACTCTGTAAACCTCAGGCTGATCAAAAGGTGTATATGGGTTGTATACCGCCTCCTGAATTCTTTTCCCTATCTCATAAAAAATCTCCGCAGAAAGCTTTTCAAACTCCACTTCTTTATTTTCAACCTTTAAAAAGCCTTCAGACATGTTTACAAGTCTAATAACATCTTCAAAGCTCGAATTTCTGAAATTTGCTGTAAAGATAACTTCTACCACACCAATAGGAAAGATCTTTGCACTAACACCCATTTTTATGCTCTCAATCTCTCTAAAACCAAAACTGATCTCAACTGGCTTAAGTCCCGCTTCCTCAAACTTAGGAGCCAAGATCTTTACACTTTTCTGGGTTTTAGTAGTGGAGCTAAAACCCTCTATACTTAATTTTTGGGGATCTATCTCCCCACCTACGTCGTAGTAAAACTGAAATTGAACTTTTCCCGTTAAAGTCTGCATTTTTCCACCAAGTTTCCTTAAATGAATGGGTATATTACGATTTACTTAACTTCCAAAAGATAATTTTTGGGATAAAAATTAAAAAGCCTTCAAAACAAGAACAGACTACAGACGCTAATCTTAGGTAAATTCTCTTATTTTCGATCTGTTCAGATCTGATCAAGCAATTTCCTTTTCCTCTCCTCAAACTCCTCCTTCGAGATCACTCCCGCCTCATAAAGCTCCTTGAGCTTCTTTAGTCTCTCTAAAGGATCTTCTTTCTTCATAGTCGTTTTTTCCACAACTCTTGCCATTGGCATTGTTCTTGTTATGATCTCCTTTGGCTTTGAGACCTGAATTTCTACGCCCTTAATTCCCTTCGTCTTTTTGATAGAGACGGGGACGACAGCAATTGTATTTAAGGCGTCTCTGATCGCTTCGATTGCCTTCTCTGCTTCTTCTTTCTCCATCCAAGAAAGGCTTATCTCTTTTCCATCTTCTTTCTTTACCACAAACTCTGAACCGATTATTCCTCTATAAAATCTAACGAATTCCAGCTTTTCATACGGGACATCCATCAGCTCGTATCTGCCGAGGATCTTCTGGTCGAGATAAATAATTCTTCTATCGGTTACTACCAAGAACTTTGGCTTTAACTCCATGGTAAGTTTCTTTTTAAGGCAATAAAACACATTTTCCCCGGGATAGAGATTCTCACTTACCTCTTTTGGAGGCTCGCTCATTTAAAATCACCCCCATCATAACTGCTATTTTTAAAAATTTATAAGCATTTTGACTATGAAATTGGAAGATCGAAGTTCTGAATAATTCGCTAGTTCCTACCTCAAGGAAATTCGATCGAAATCTCTGCTTTAGGCTGTCAACGATCACGGAAAATCTCCTTTTATTGGTTTTTCAAAGCTATCAAACCAATTAAAAATTCATTCAATTTCTGCTCTTTATGATCTTCAGATATCTTACGGTTTAAAAGAAAGATTTTAACTATACAACTTTACCTTCTTGAAGAGGATCACAACTTCCAGTTTCTCTCCGCTTCTCTCCACTTTCACCATTGGATCGTCTGCGGTCCTGCAATTTTTACCAATTTCTGGAAAATTCAGGTTGAATAAGTCTTTAAAATCCTTTTTTTCAAAGAATTTACACCAAGCGTCCTGATGTTCTGTGCTTTTTACGATAAGAGTTATATTCTCGAACTTTTCTTTTATATCATTACTATTTATATTATCGATTTTAACGTAATTCCAACTTCCCTCCTCGATCGTGAACCTAAATCTTCCAGAACCGGCTAAAGAAAGATTTCCTTCCAAGGACGGAACTGTAATCACCAGATACTTACTCGTCCCAGCGGTTGTGTTCAATAGTATTCTTGGCTCGTAAAGAAGTTTTGAGTAATCAAAATTACCATATTTTGAAAATACCGCTCCCGCCTCCATCGAAAGAATCCAATCTCTGTATTTATATTTCAGCTCTCCAACCGTTGTGTTTAAAATGCAAGCTCGTTTATCGTAGATCCCCACACAAGGCGAGACAGAACCACAACCATAGAGACTGGCAGTGGACTGATTAAGACAGCAAAAATGAAAATTTTGAGGTAATGGACTACAGTCAGAGATCGAACCTGAACTGTTGACAAAAGCTATTATAAAACCCGACTTATCCTCCTCAAGGAGCATTGAACCACCTTGAAGCTCAATTTCTGCAATCTGAGATGGCACGTCGCCAAAAGCTACGGAATAGATCAAATACTGAATTTTCTTAAAGCTCTGCTCGAGGCTTTTCGACAAAACGCTCCTTTTCATGTCCTCAACCATGCTATTCACTTGAACAAAAACGATCGCAAGAACTGTCATAACGATGCCAAAGATGTAAATGTAACTCGTGACCTCTGAAACCGCATTTCTCATCAACTCACCTCGATCGAAACAATTAGGACACTTATTTCTGGAGCAGAAACTACTAATCTTCTATCGCCACAATCGCTTTCGGTTAAAATTCCGGGATCTGCTTTTTCAATTGCCTTTTTCCATAATTCACAGAACTCGGTTTCGATCTCAAGTTCTGACGTGTTGAATTTTAAAGTATCCATATACTTCATGATCATTGTAACTTTGCTTCCTCCCGCAGAGAAATTGCCGACAAAATTGTAGAATGTAAAATAGACTGTGTCGCTTGTTGCAATCACTGAGGGCTCAGAAATTGGAATTGGAATCGCTCTGCCATAGGCTTTCTCAAAAATTCCAGATTCCAGAGTTACAATTCTTCCACTAACTTCAATGTTGAGATCCTGCAGTTGCCTTTCCATTGAGACTCCACCAACAATACAAGATAAATTAAGCCCACTCGAAGTGTAAATGCTCCCCATGTTCAGCTGAATAGTCTTAGTAGTTGCGATCTCATTGCCAAACTTCATCCTCTCGACGAGCTCCTTTATTTCAGCAATCGTCTTTACAGCATTTCTGTAATTTATGTTATCTATACTAGAAAAAATTGTAGGATGAGAGATCATGTAGATCAGCCCTGCTGCGGTCACCATAACCAACAGCGTTAACATCGCCCCAAAGACTTCTGAAACCGCTCTTTGGCTCATTTATCACCTCAAAATTATACTTGCTTCCTCTCCTGAAACAATTTTAACTTTATCCCTCGTCGAAGTTATGGGTATACATATTCTGTCAATTTCATTTCCCATGTTGTCAAGTGCGGTGTAGCACATGGAAGAATTACTATCGTCATTTAGATCATATTCTCCGTAGGGTGCGTCATCCTTCACCTTAAGCTTCACAATTAGCTCAATGACCTCATCCTTCTGAATGGAAGTTATGTTCATTGTGATCATTGTATTGTTACTATATTCCCAAACTTCATAAGGTATGCTCGTGCCCTTGTTTGAAGTAATTTTTGCACTTACAAACTTGAATGGAGAAGTCATCGAAACGTTTAAGGTCTCCTGAGCTATTATGCTCTTAGCAGCGATCTGGAAAGCATTGAAAATTGTTCTATAAGCTTCTACAAGCTCATCGCTTGTTGTTGCAAAGAAGTAGCATGGCTCGTTGTTGTCCGGGCGAAGTGATGCCATCTGCCTAAGGAACTGCTGTCCTTGCCCCCCAATGTCGGTGCTAAAGCCGATCGTGCAGATCGAGATGTTGAAACCATTTACCTGAACATTTTCCTTTAGATAGTTAGCTATACAAAGAGCCTGATTCTTTGCAACTTCACACCAACTTCCTCCATCACATGACTGTGTGCATAGACTGCAGGAATAATAAAGTTCATTTCTGTTGCAGATCGTTGGCTCACCGTCTGTAAGCATTATTATGAGGGGTCTTAGCCCAGAAATGCACGCTGAACAGTTGTTCCCAACCTCGTTCCAGATCGGGAAAACTTTTGAGCCGTAGTAAAGACCATCCGAGTGATCCGTAGCGCTCTCCGCTCTCAAGCCAAGGATGCGACTGTTAACACCACTTTTATCGTTTGTCATATATTTAAGCACAGTTGAAGAGGAATTAACAACGATCCTCTGAGCATCTGTTGTGAAAGTTGTCAAGCCAACGAAATCCTTTTCGCCGAGCATGCTGTTGAAAGTAATTCCAGCAAGCTTTGCCGCGTCAATGCGCTTTATTAGTGCGGTTGCTATGAAAGTCACTGGATTTTTAGTTGTTGGCACAACAACAAGCTTGTATTCTCCAGTTTGGGGATTGGGGATAAATGCCTCACCACTTATTCCGTTGGTGTTATAGTTATTCCTTGCCTGATACCAAGTATTTGGATTATCATTTGCCCTCTTCATCAAAAACTCCTTCGAGCCATTTGGCTTTACAAGCCAGACGTTCAACGAGTTGTCGGTAAAAGTATCATATCCACAAGTCCTGATTCTGTATTCCCAGTATCTGCTAGAGCCTCCAACAGTATAATACTCTATTCTATTCCATTGTTCGTAACTACTATAATTCCAGCTCCCGGCTGACCAGCTGGGTATGTTTTGGATGTCTCTTATAGCCAAAAAAGTGTAGTTTACTCCTGAAGGCAATTCAAATCTAACCTCTTCCTTGTTAAGATATTCCACAGTTTTGTTCAGAATCTCAGTATTCTTGTGTTTAACAACGATTGTCAGATTTATCTGCTCTGGAGCCCTTGCAACAACTTCGATCGTGTAATTTCCAGCGGGAGCATTGTTTTGTGAATAAGATTTTCCAATTTTTCCTCCAGAATTATAATCGCCGCCTGAGTCAACTCCATTTACATATAGCTTAATGAAAGATTCATCGTAGCCAACGTTATACCACGGACACTTACTCGTCGAGCCACTACAAACTTTACACGCTTCATTGGAATACCAACTCGTAAGCCTATCGCTCGTATAAGCCCAGATCTCAAGTTTCCCTGAGGAGTTCAGCGTAACTGTTTCCCTTACAACATTCGGATTCACTGTAAAACTGTAATTCTTAAAGATCGTTGGCCAGATCATGCTCCCTGAGACATCGATCACATGAACAACGCTTAAATTCGTTGCTCCCTCAACAAAGAAACCTCTGCCTTCAATGCGAAGATGGACTTCGAAAATGTCCCCCGGAGCTACTATTCTCGGTTCGACCCATTTTTCATATACTAAATATGGATTCGACTGCTCAGGATTCAAAGAGACGGTCAATAACTTTTCATAACTCTCATTGCAGTGTCCAAGCGTTGGATCTGCGATCCTTGCGGTGATCGTTGCAATGCAATCGAAGTCGTTTGCATTTCTCTGTGAGCAACCGTCTATGTTGCTAATGGTTATTGGAATGCTTCTTTGGATCTCCGATCCACTTATAATGCTACCGTTCCATAATATTAACTCCCAGTTTATCGGTTGGGAGATCTCACCTGTTGGATTTGCGAAGTTTACCTTTATAATAGCTTCCTCCTCATAAGCAACACTGCTTGGCAAAAATTCGATCCTCGGTTTCGGAATGAATGGGCAGACTTTAGTCTTGTTGAACTGGACTTCTGGCTTTTCTTCGCTTTCTGCTTGATGACTAAAAGCTTCTCCCCCAGTGCTCACTTTCGTAACTCTACCCGTGTTCGTAATGAACATGTTCAAACCCAAACCAGAGAAAGCTCTTAGTTTTCCATCAGAAGTTAAAACATATGCTATACCTCCAAGCTCATCCAGTTTCGCATAATAACTTCTACCGCCTATGTCCGACGGCACATACATCTTCGTCGTTATATAGCCTTCTCCCGGGATCATTAAAACGTAGTCAGTATATATTGCAGAGATCTTTGAAGCTACATCCGCTAAATTGTTCTCCATAACTCTCGCAACCTGAACCTCGCTCAAAGTTTCATGAATTTGTAAGCTCATTACTACAACAAAAACGCTGAGAATCCCCATTAGTATCAAATATTCCACAAGGAGTGAGGCTCCTTTTTCATTAACACTTTCCTTCACAGTAACTCACCTCCACATTCTTAAACTCAACTTTATCCATACTTATATGGCATACCCAACCATTTTTTGCACACAAAATCCCGATCTGCTTTTGAATCTCTACTATATCAGTTTGAATCTCTACTAAATTCCTTATCTCCTCTTTTGGAAAAGAGAGCATAGTTCTTGAGCTTTCAATTCCCGCTATTATGTTCTGTGCGTAGAGATAAGACAGAGAGAGAATGATCACAACCACAGCTGCGGCGAATAGTAGGATCATCTGTCCCTTCTCATTCATCGCCATAGCGTTAACCTCACCTCCGCAACCTTTGCTCCTGAACATGGCGGATCGGGCGGATCGCTAATAACAAACCTGCTCACTCTGACAGCGTTAGGTGTAGGTGTTTTGTTGAAACCTTCAATGTTTAAAACTTCAATTTTCTCAAAAGTCGTGTTAACGCATAGGATCTCCAATTTAGCTGTGGCAGTTATTCTTGATAAGATCATTGTCATATTTTCTGAGAATTCGTGAGGAGGGCTCAGGGTTTCGTCATTTACCAAAGTCGAATTCTCAATCATTCCCCTAAGAGATGAATTTCCACCGCCCGGAGTGTCGAGAACTCTTAAAATATCATAGCCAAGCTGTTTCAACTGCACATTCTCGAATTCGCTCCAAGCGGGAGACATCACTACAGTGCTCTGAAAGATCGTATAAGTTGCGATCAGAAGTAAAAGCGACGCTGCAACGCCCTCTAAGGTGAAAGTTTGTCCTTTCAGGTCCATACCGCCACCTCGAGCTTTGCGACACATCGATCTGCTATTAAGTTGCAGTTGTCCACAATTGTGTCAAGATAAACTATTCTCTCGAACTTTAGAACCTGCATTCCAACGCCCTGATCACCGTGGTTTAAAAGTTGGATCCCACTATAGGTTAAAATACTATTGTTTAGATCTTTTAAGGAAACCCTAAACTTGTAAGAAACCTGAGCTCCGAGCTCAGTTAGATCAAGTCCCAATGTTTTTCTCATCTTGTTTCTACAGCCCTCATCCCCAAGCAATTCTGCAAATTTCTGAACTTTTCTTAGATTTAGATGGTTATATTCTTTTCTATACTCTCCCAAACTCGGATCATAAGGCATCGAGATCAATCCAGGACGGAATTCAGCACTAACACAGTTTGCTAAGTTTACATCATCTGTCCAAGAACTGTTAAACCCTGGATCTTCAGCAAGAAGCGCAGCAACCCTATAAGCTTGGTGAGCCAAATTTATTTCATTCCTAATATCAGCAAATACTCCGGGCAGAAAGTTAGCTACGAAGATAAAGGTAAATAAGAAGATCGATAAACCTATGAGTAAGTCCAGAGCGAGCTTACCTTCATATTCCCTACTGATCTGATCTTGCATCATTTTTATTATGTCAATGCTTGGATATAAGCATTTTGGCTTTTTACCTCCTTTGTATATAGTAACCGTTAAATCCTTAGTTAGTGAGATCTCCACATGGAAATGCTCAGACTTGAATTTGATCTTCAGCATCATCTCGTCTTGTCAAGAAAGGATCCATTTGAGCATACCCTGATCAGGCTGATCCTCTCAACCTTGGCTACCTCTGCAGAAATTGCAAACTTGAAGAAAAGAGATCTTAAGCAGAAAGGATCTCTGTGCTCAGTGCAGTTTCATGGTGAAAAAGCAAGAATTTCACCTCTAGACAAGGAAACCCATGATTTGATCAATTCCCTTAAAGGAGAGAAACCTTTCGAATTAAATGAAACGGAGATCGACGAATTAGTATCGAAATACTCGCCGAAAGATAAAAAATACAGTGCAAAAAGCTTGCGAAAGGCTATGATCATATTCTTAAAAGATTCTGCATTATTCGAAGTTAATTTAGAGAGTTTAAACCAAAAAGAGCTTTTCGATTTTATGCTTGACTTTAATCCGCTTTATTCAGGCTCGTGGCTCGACGAAGACGGGTTGCGGGAGTTCGTGCTGAATTATTCTGCATTGAACGACATTGCAGATCCAAAGAGGATCTCAGAAGAAATTGGAGTTGAAGAAAGTTTCGTATCTTCTACACTCCAGAGCGGTAAAAGTATTTTCCTTTTGGCGAAAAAATTCGACAGCGAAAGATTTATTTCTTGAAGACGATTATCATTGTGGATCCTGTTGGCTTTGTGCTTGGAGAGAGTTCGATTACTGAATTTAGATTTGCTGTTAATCCCAAAAACGTCCCAAAGTTTGGAGAATATGTATTAGCAGAAAATAGAGACGAAAAAGAGGTCCTTGGAATCGTTAGAAATGTCACAAACTTCAACAGACTGCTTGAAGAGACGTTTGGATTTGATTATGCAATAAAAAATATAAATATATCCAAAAAAGTGCTTGAGCGGAATGAGATCGTTATTGCAAGTGCAAAAACCTTAGGAGTGATTGAAGACGGAAAGATCATACCAAATAGGGTTCCAATAAAGCCAAATTCCACTGTCAAGCTTGCAGATGAAGAAATTCTGCATAAAATTTTCAAAAACTCTGTTGGAGTTGAATTAGGAAATCTTGTAGCCCGAGAAAAGATAAAAGTTGCTTTAGACTTAAATCAACTAATCTTAAGGCATTTTGCAATTCTTTCGGTTACAGGCGGAGGTAAATCCAATGTTGTTTGTTTGATCGCCAACGAGATCGTAAGAAAATTTGGCGGAAGCGTGATCTTAATAGATCCGCATGGAGAATATGCGGGTTTTGTTTTTGAAGACGGGAAGGAAAATGGTAAGAACGTGATCCCTGCTGGAATTCGTCCGGAGAGGCTTGAGCCATGGGAGTTCTGTTCTCTTGTCGGAGTTGACAAAGATGCCTCGGTTCAAAGAATGCACCTTGAAAGAATATTTACTACGGTAAAAAGAGAGAAATTGAGTGGAAGAGAATTCATGTGGAGAGTTCTCGAGATCGCTGAAGATTGGATCGGAACGCAGGGAGAAATTGAATACGTTGACTCTACTGGAGCTGTTAGAACTGCGAGGATCTCCAGAGAAGACTTAAACCCGCTTTACAGAGTTAAAGAATACGTCGCAACCTTCATGCGTAGATATGAGGATCTGCTAACTCAGAGAGATATGCTCGCAAATCTAAAAGAGAGCTCTCTGAACATTGTAAATCTAAGCGGTTTTGATGAGGAGCAAATGCGTGTGGTAGTTGCCTATTTGCTGAGAAACATCCTTATTGGGAGAATAAGCTACGTCAGAAACAAAAATCGAGAGTTCTGGAGTAATGCATGCCCGATCATTAAGAAGCCTCTGCTCATGATCTTCGAGGAGGCACATATATTCGCAACAAAGGGAGATGTCGCACTCTGGATGAGTAGAATTGCAAGAGAAGGGAGAAAATTTGGAATCGGAATTGGAATAGTCTCACAGAGACCGAAGAGGATCAGCGAAGACATCCTTAGCCAGTGCAACACGAAGATCGTGCTTAGAATAGTAGAGCCAAATGATCAAAGATACGTCCAGCAAGCAAGTGAACAAATTAGCGAAGATCTTCTTTCAGACATAGCTTCCTTGGGCGTTGGTGAAGCGGTGATCGTAGGACCCGCAATAAAAATACCTGCAGCTGTAAAGATCAGGAGATTTCAAGGACATTACGGAGGCAGAGATCTGGACGTTCTCTCTGAGTGGAAGTCGAAAATAAGCGAGGGGTCGCTCGAGGATCTGCTATGAAGTTTGCCCACTTCGCAGATCTGCACTTGGGCTACGAACAGTATAACCAAAGCTGGAGAGCTGAAGACTTTGCTTCCGCATTTAGAAGAGCTGCGGAGCTAGCAGTAATAGAAAGAGTTGATTTTGTCATAATCGCTGGCGATCTTTTTCATAGAAGCACACCAAATCCGAAAACGCTCAACGATGCAATTGAAGTGCTCAAGATCTTCAGATCTCATGAGATCCCAGTTTTCGCAATTGAAGGAAATCATGACAAAAGCATTCGGGAAATGTCCGCATACCATTTGCTCGAGAGCCTTGAGCTTTTAAAAGTGCTCGGACTAAGAAAAGAAAGGGTTGAAGATGATTTCATTACGAGTGTGCGTGTAGAAAATCTATACATGACAAGGGGTGTTTTCAAGGATCTTGAGATCGTTGGAGATAGACACAGAACAAGGTGGCAATTTGAAAAAGTTCTGCCCTATCTGAAAGTTGAGGAAAATTCGATCCTCGTGCTACATCAAACAGTTAAAGAAGCGGTAGACATAGATCTAAATATTGCCTGGGATCTTACGATCGATCAACTGCCCAAAGCAAAATACTACGCAATGGGACACATACACCTTCGGAGAGAGCTAAAGATCGGTGATGCGTTTTTGGCTTATCCTGGCTCAATAGAGAGATATGACGCTCGAGAAGCATCGCATTTCATCAGCTACAGCGAAAAGCTTGATGTTAGAGAAGGGGAGAAGAAAGGTTTCTATATTGTTGAGAATTTCAAGCCCAGATTTGTTCCTGTGGAGACAAGAGACCTATACAGCATTTCGATCGAGGATGACAAAAGAGAGAGATTGGAGAAAAAGCTCGTTGAAACTCTTGAATTTGTTAAGGAGAATGGAATAGCAATAATAAAGCTTTTGTGTCGTGAAAACGTGGATCAAAAGAGACTAAGCGAATTGACTACAAAGAGGGCAAAGTATACCGAGATTAACTTCAGAAGGAAAGATCTCAAAGAGATCCCAGAAGCGAAGCCTGAAAAAGAGTTTTTCACGGATCTTGAACTTAAAATACTCGAGATTTTGAAAGAAGATGATGAAATCGGACTAAAATCTGCAATTGAACTTTTAAAAGAATATTACGGTTTAAAGGATCAAGCTAAAGTTATTAAAGAGGACAAAGAAGTTCGAGAGGCTATTCCTACAGAGAAAAGTGAAGCTGTTTCAGAGCGGAAGATCGAGGAGAAAGGGGAAAAGAGGTTTAAAACTTTGCTCGATTTCATATGATCTTAAAGGAGATCACCCTCAGAAACTTCAAATCGCATAGAAACACTAAAATTAGCTTTGAAAAAGGAATAAATTTAATCGTCGGAAGAAATGGGGCTGGAAAGAGCTCTGTGCTTGAAGCGATCCTTGTTGCTCTCTACGGCGTTCGCCAGGGATCTACGAGAAAGTCAGATCTTGTTCAGGTTGGTGCAAACGAATACACGATCGAGCTCTTCTTTGAATATGGAGGCAGAGAGTATCGGATCTCAAGGGCAAGCAATGGTGATTCGGTGCTTTATGGGGATCTCAGAATTGAGGGTGATCAGAAAATAAACGAGTGGATCGAAAAGAACGTTTCTCCATTTCACATATTCACCGGGGCTGTTTATGTGCGACAAGGCGAAATCGAGACAATAATATCAGACGAAAGTGGGAGAGAGAAGATAATAAGAAAGATAACAAGGATCGAAGATTATGAAAACGCTTGGAAAAATCTTGGATCGGTTATAAAAGAGTTCGAAAATGAAATGAAGCGATATTTAGAGATCGTCAAACAAAAAGAAGAATGCGAGAAAAGACTTGATGAGAAGAATTCTGAGATCTTGGAAGTGGAGAAAGAGATCAAAAACTCTGAAAAGAATTTAGAGGGGGCTAAAGAATCCATAGAAAAAATAAGTAAAGAAAGGAGTGTTTTTGAGGAACTCAAAAAACAGATCGACGCCAAAAATTTGGAATTGTTGAAGCTTGAAGGAGAAATAAAGAGTTTAAAAGAAAGATCAGAAGTTTTAGGCAAACAAAAGTCTGAAATCGAGCAAAAAATTGTATCTCTGCAAGAAAGTCTGAAAAAGCTTGAATTTATAGAGAGAAAAGCGAAAAAATATTCTGAGTTGTTCGAATTTCATAGAAACTTTTTAAAAGCCCTCCAAGATCTCAATTCAAAACTTAAAGACTTAGAGATCGAAAAAGAGAGAATTTCAAGCGAATTAAAAAAGTGCGAAGAAGAAAAAGAAAACATCGAAAAAATAAGAAGAGAAATAGAAGAGATCGAGAGGGAAAAAGAGAATTTAGCATCTAAAGCAGAAAAATGGCAGAAGATCAAACCAAAAATTGATCGAAAAGTTCAGATCGAGAAGATCCTTGCAGAAAAAGGGCTAACTGCAGAAAAAGTTGAGAAAATGTTCCTAAGTGTCCAAAAAGCTAAAGAAGTTGATAAAGCCCTGAAAGAGGAGCTCGAGAAAATAAGCACCCAGAAGGGTTCTCTAATCTCAGAAGAGAAAAGATTCTTGGAGATCATGTCAAAACTAAAGTCCACCGTAGGCATCTGTCCGATTTGCGGTAGAGAGCTTACCGAAGAGCACAAAAGAAAACTCATAGATAACTGTTCTTTAGAGATAACAAGAATAAAAAGTGAATTTTCAAAAATTGATGAAAAAGAGAGGAAACTGAGGGAGGAGAGTAGAAAAGTTGAAGTGACTCTTGAAAAGCAGGAGCTTGTTTTGAAATACAAACAGCTCGTTGATGAACTCAAGAAGATCTCTGAAGATTTGAAAGACCTCGATCTGGAAAAAATGAAATTAGAGAGCGAAAAATTTGAGAGATTGAAAAATAAAATAGATTTTCTGAGAGACTCAGAGAAGAGATCTTTAGAAAAGTTGCAAAAACTCGAAATCCTAACTGAGAAATTTACAGAAATTGAAGCAAAGCACTCAAAGGTTCAGAAAAGTAAAGAGGAGCTCTTCAACCAGCTGAAAGACAAAAATTTTTCGAGCATTGAAGATCTTGAAAAAGAGCTTAGTGAACTTAAAGAGAGCTATGAAGAGTGGCTTGGGCTGAGAAGGGCTAAGGAGGAGTTCGAAGATGCAGAATCAAACTTAAAAACCCTAAAAGATGAATTCGAAAAAGTTCTTAACGCTTTAATGGTAAAAGAGAGAGAATATAACGAGAAGAAAAAAATAATGGCGGATCTTGAGGGTAGATACGACGAGAAACGCCATAGAGAAGTTGAAAAGATCGAGAAAGAGATTTCTATGGAGATCGCAGGAATGAAGCAGAAAATCAGCGTGTTAAGAAAGAGTCTCGAAAGTCTGAAAGGGGACAAAGAATACTTAGAAAAACAACTTGAAGTCATTAAAGAGAGTGAAAAAAAGGCAAAAGCTATAGAGAGGGCGATTCCTGAACTGATCAAGATCAGAGAAAAGTTTGCGAGCTACAAGAACATCGTTGCGGAGTTCGCTCTGAAAGAAGTTGAAAAATATGCCAGCGAGATCTTTGAGGAGTTCACAGAGGGGAAATATTCGGGGATCAAGCTGAAAAGAGTTTTTGAATATGGAAAAGAGAGGTTGAAAATTTTCGTTATTCACCAAGGTGAAGAAAGAGAGACCAGCTTCTTAAGCGGAGGCGAGCTTGTCGCCCTTGGCATAGCATTCAGATTGGCTTTGTCTATGTTCGAAGCCAAAGGAAGAATTCCACTGCTGATCATGGATGAACCCACGCCCTTCTTAGATGAAGAGAGGAGAAGAAAGCTTGTGGACATCACACTGAATTATCTTCGGAGGATCCCCCAAGTCATAATCGTCTCTCATGATGAGGAGTTAAAGGATGCTGCTGACAAGGTAATATTAGTAGATTACCGCGGAGGTGTCTCTGTTGTGGCTTCTCAGTGACGAGATCCTTGAGAAGATCTCACAAGAGCTTATAGAACTATATAGTAGAGCAGAAGAGGTTGTTGGGAAGATCGATAGAAAATTGCTCGAAATGCCAGAAAGCATTGAGTGCTCCGCTTGTGGAGTTGATGGGAGCAGAGCGATTGAAAGGCTTTCGGGGATCGTTCTTTACTCGATCTCAGCGGTTAGCATTGGAAACGAGATCCGAGAGATGAGCGAAATGACAACTCTGACCCCTCATACAAATATAGAAGAGCGAGTAAGACTGCACATGCACACATCTGAGTTTAGAATCGGTAGTTTTGCAGAGGAGGAGCTCGTGCTGATCGATGGATCTCTTCGGGGAGCTTTTATTCGACCCCCTGCTTATACAGATGATCCCGCAAAATTAATGGAAGCTTACGAACTTGAAGCTCTCGTTGAAGATTTTCTCGAAGTTCTTGATGAACACTTTGAGAACCTCGAAAAAGATCTAAAAGAGGGGAGGGCAAAGAAAAATTACCTGCTAACAAGAGAAAAAATATTTCGGAGTATGGAAGAAGGTTATAGAAAAGTGAAGGGGAATCTGGAGGATCTGATGATCCTTTTTGAATACATCGAATATCTCCATGCTCTAAACAGACTGCTTGATAGAAAAGCTGTTTTTGTTGCAAAGAGCTTTTATACACACGAATTTGACGAAAATGTTAATGATCTTGTAGTTCTGCAAATTTTGGCTCTGAAACAATTTGGTTCCGAAAAAAGCTTCTATTTCCCCTTCAAACCCAAGATCCAAAAAACTCTACCTTGGTTCGTAAGAAAGTATCGAGAGCGTTTTAAAAATCTATTCAAGGACTTCAATTCTTCTTTTGTTAGATTTGAAGACTCAGAAAATCTCTACTTAGTTGAAAGTCTTCAAAAGCTTGACGACGAACTCATGGGAAAACTAAAAAGCCTTGAAGTTCATGGATACCCATTGCCTTTGATCCATGCACATAATCATGCCAAGATCAAAAAGCTTGAGATGAGAAGGGTCATAAAAAGTCTTCTGCCCTTGCTTGACCGCAACCTCGAGTTTTTGCTTAGAAGTGGTAGGGAGGTTTTGGAGAGCTAAGTTTTTAATATCTCTTATGGACTAAAATTATGGATAGCTTCGAAGAAGAGATCAGAAGAATTTTCGATGAGAAATTCGTGGAGAAAACCAAGAATCTAAAAAAGAGTGGGCACATTTTTGATCCAATCTTCTATCTCCTATTTACACGTCTCGTTGAAATTTCTGCAATTTTAAGAGATATAGTCCTGCCTAATAAATACGAACTTGAAGAGCTTTTTGCAATGCGAAGAGATTTTCTCCAGATCGACTATAAAACTTTGAACGAACTTTTAAGGAGAGCTTGGCTCTACGAGAGGAGCAGAGGAGTTGAATTTGGATTCAATAAAAGCTCCGAAGATATGCTATATGTGATCTATCGAATGGGAAAGATGCAAAGTGAGATCGATGAAGCAATAGTAAAGAATGCGGAATGGAGGAAGGATAAACTGATCGACTTATATTTCACCATGCTCCGAATTTTTATGGAAATGGAAGATAAGATCAACCAGAGCATTCAATCAGAGAAGTAATCTCTTCAGAATCATATTCTTCTTTTCTATTGCCCTCTGGAGAGCAAGATCGACTTTTTCGCGCATTTCCTCAAAATTCGCTGGTGTTTCTTCACCCACGACTTTCTTTAACGGAGTATATGCAGATTCGCGGAACCTCGGTTTTATCTGCTTCTTTTCTCCATTTTCGATCAAAAAAGCACCTTCACCCCTCTCTACCCAGCCAACTTCTTCAATTTTAACACCTACAGCCCTTACCGCCTTTTTCACATCATTAGCGGTTTTTTCATGGCAGATTATCATGAGAGAGTCCGTTGAAACACCCATAAAATCTATTTGGAATTCTTCAAGCATTTTTAGAACTTTTTTATTTACGCAATTTCGCAATTTTTCATAATTGAAAACCAAAGCCTTTTTCGAGACTTTTGAGATCTCCTCAGCATCCCCTCGAATTCCACCATTTGTAACATCGCTCATCGAATGGATCCTTGGCAAAAGCTTCGCTGAAAAGATCGATCTCACTGCTTTGATGAAATCGAGGTTTATAGTCTCTTCAACAACTTCATGCATACCATGGTAGATCGCAGTTGTCGCAATCGTGCCACCACCCGCTCCCTCTGTTAGGAGAATCACGTCACCCTCCTTGGCATTCTTTCTTGGAGTTATGTGCTCTGCAATTCCTACACAGCCGACACAACCAGTCATTCGCTCTCCGATCACCATGTCCCCTCCAATACGGAGGGTGCTACCACTTACAAGTGGAACCTGCGTGGCTTCACATACCGTCGCTATTCCAGCAATGTGATCGAAGATCTTGCTCACATCACCATCATCCGCCACGTGAATATCCGAGAAAACCGCAATTGGCTCCGCACCTTTAACCAAAACATCTCTCATCGCAGCCCTTGTTACATGAAAACCCGCGATAAATGGGAATTCGCTGAGTCGAGAATGCATACCATCGACGGAGACTGCAATAAAAACTCCCGCCTTCTCAACAACTCCCGCATCGTCAAGATCCTTAGGTGAAAGAACCGCCTTTACATTGCTCATCTCCGCTATTTTTGAATGAATGTAGAAATCCCCTCTGCCACGAGAACCTACGCCAAAGCTCCCCATAGTAACCCCACTTTTATGGTATTCGAGAAGTGGAGAAGTTTTTGAATACGCATTCTTGACTTCTAAAATGACTGCTTTTGCCCATTTTTCCGCTTTTTCCTCGTTCCATCCCTTGATCTCGCATATTCTCTCGATTAGTTTATTTTTAACCTCTTCTTCGCCTTTAACTTCCAGAAGTCTTCTTGTATAGCCTTCAAGATCCATACTACACCTCACTTACCAGTATCACTCCAATGACTATAAAGACTATGCCTATAAAAGTCTTCAAAGTTATCGACTCAGAAAGGAGAATTATAGAAAACAAAGCGGTAAACATCGGATAAATCGCCGTTATCGGCACCGTTTTGCTTGCTCCAATCAGATCGAGAGCTTTATAGTAGAAGATCATAGCAAGAGCACCACCTATGGCTCCAGCGATCAGCAAAGCTGTCAAGGAATTAAGCCCAAAGTTTAGATCCGTCTCCCTAAGTAAAGCCACGATTAAGAGTGTTGCAGACAGAGCTCCAAAAGCTCTTATAGCCAAAGCAGTGTATATTGGCGCCCCAGCAGACAGAGCATATCTGTCTAAAATTGGTGCAATTCCCCACAAGATCGCAGAGATTATGGCAAAGATCTCACCGATCATGGACTACGGGTTTGAGAAAGAGTATAAAAATTTTAAAAGTTAGAGTTCAAGTTCTGCTAATTTTTCCCAGCTTTTTTCATCGAAAACCACGATCTTGTTGCCGATGATGTAAAGGTAGTCGTTTATGAAAACCGCTCTAAATCCAGTCTCAGTGGCTTTTATTAGCTTTAAACCATCTTTGTATGAAAATACATAGCCAGAGCTTGCCGGAAGGAAAAAGATCTCGTGCTTCTCATCCGAAAGAAATGCTCTATGATTGCTGATCACTTCGCTCCAGTATTCTTTAAGAACGTATTTATCTACCTCTACAGGATTCCTTGGATCCCTCACGTCGAAAAGCGACAGTTTAACGTTTCCATTTTCCATTCCAACCCCGAGGATCAGGTTATCCTTAAGCGGGTGGAGATAAGAAGAATAACCCGGGATTTTCAGTTCTCCCGCCATCTTTGGATTTGCTGGATCTGAAAGATCTACAACAAAGAACGGATCTATTTGTCTAAAAGTGACAACATAGCCTCTATCAGCAATAAATCGAACCGCATAGATCCTCTCAGTCTCACCGAAGCCTTTTAAGGAACCAATAACCCGAAGTTGTGGATCCAGAATGTAAATGTCATTTGCATTGCCCACTGTTACAGCAACTCTAAGATTTCCATTGTATTCGTCCATCGAGAATTGATTCAGCAATCTTCCGGGAACTTCTCCATTTGCAATAATTTTCATTTCCAAAGAGATCTTCCAGATCGCTGTCTTTTCAATTTCCCTTGCATACTTTTCCGTGAACTTTGCATATCTGTTGTTGAATTCATTCTCAAAAACAAGCCTATCTTCAGGCTTCAAAGTCAAAGTTAGTCTTCTCAAGAGATCCCAGATCTCGATCTGCTTCGCCTGAGAACTCAGATCGTAATTTACAAGCTTTTGGAGCTTCTCCATGAACCAGTCTGGGAAAAGATCTTTGTTCTCAGAAACAAATTTGAGCATGATCTCCGAATATTCTGCTGGCAAATAATAGGCAACGTAAACCGCATTCTTAGACATGTAAACAACAGAGTTATAATTTCCTACAAACGATATTGTGTTCTCAAGCTCTCCTGTCGTGGCAGAGAGTTTCACAACAGTATAAAGGCTCTCGACAGGTAAAGGTTTTACTGGGTGATAGATCCTTCCACATTCAACCACGTGTCCTACACCGTTGATATTTAAAGGAATGAATGGACAAATCTCCGAAAATTGAGAAAGTATCAAGTAGATCTTCCCTTCATAAAGCCTTGCGGTAACAATGGAACCGTTTAACTCGATCTTGTATTTCTCGCTAAAGTCTTCAGTGCTAAATGCTCTGAGCTTATTCCCTTCCAAAAAGATCAGCGTTTTCTCGTGGATCAACATGTCTCCGCTTGTATTAATCTCCCTTATTTTCTCAAGCTCTTCTGGTGGAAAAGCCTTTATAACGAGACTTTTTGGCTCATAGGGGTAAGGAGGTATAATTTTCCCAATAAAATAGGGTGTTCGCTGGTAACGGGAAACGTAGATGTTCTTTCCGTCAGTTTTAACAATGTCAGGCTCGTCTATGCCGAAAACCTGAACGTTCGTCTGCGAAACTCTATCCAATTCACCGCTTTTTTGCACAACTCCAATTTCCACTGAAACGGGCATCGGAGTAGGGACAACTGCGAGAGTTCCAAAGAAACCTGTTGAATAACTGTAAACACCCCCTCTGCTTATATAGTCTTTAAAATCCTCCTGAGATGAAAAAATTGCTATTTCAGTCTCAATGGGCTCTTTTTTTTGAGCAAACTGGAACACCAGCACGATCGACAATCCAACTATGAGCAATGCCAATATCACAAAGGATCTCATGCCATAACTCGTTTCGCAAATTATTTATATGTAATCAATTTGTAATAAAGTATATTAATTTCAAATCTAATTTCAAAATTTCAATTTTGAAATTTCAAAGCTAATAGAATTCTTTTTATTCTGAAAGAAAACGTTAAGCTATGGATAGAGAGAAGATTAGCATCTCAATGCTTGCGGTATTCTCCGCGGTGATGCTTACCCATCGCTTTCTCTCGCTCTTCGAGATCACAGATTACGTTATGCTCTTCTACGCTGGATTGCTTACCGCCTCTCTCTGCATTTTAATGCTTAGAAGATCTTCTTAGTTAGTTTTATCGTTTGAACCTCGCATTCTGTTAATTCGTCGAGCACTTTCTTAATTTTCTGTGCACTTTCTTCGATCATTAAACACACTTTTTCTAAGCCAAGCTCTTCTCGAACTTCGAGAGCCCCATAGATCACAGCGAGAGGATTTCTTAGCTTATCTGAAAGATACTGAAACTGGTTCAAATTTTCTTTAACCGTGTTCAGAAGTTCTTCTTTCCTTTTCCTTATCTCAAGGTCTTCCAAGGCTTTCCGAACAACGAGAAATAGATCCTGAAAGATCTGCCCGATTTCTTCGTCATATTGGTTTAGAAAAACATAAACTGCAGAATTTGTAGAAAGTGGGGCAGAGATCATGTTTTCCTTCTCTATAAAGTTAAAGTTTTTCGGTTGATAGCGAAGATACTCGCATTTTAACACGTTTTCGCCACCTTTCACCCGATAGTATTCAGTATTGTTATCGATCACCACTACCGCTTTACAAAGATCAAGCTCGATGAGCTCCTCGCAAAGAAACTTCAAGATCTTTTCTCTGCTGTCATAGAGCCATACGTAGCTCGCAACGGTGAATGCGGTATAAAGTAGATCGATCATGCTTTCAACCTCTTAGCTCTCTCAAGCACATCTTTGAGCTCAGCTTCAAGCTCCCCGATTTCGAATTTCTGTCCCTTAAGATCTCTTAGAAGATCAAGTTCTTCTTCTTTCTTTTGATCAACTTCCTTTGCTATGTCTTCGAGCAACTTGTCCGATTCTTCAAACTCGATCTTGGTCTCCTCCTTCTGCTCACCCTGATCCAAGGCTATCTCCTTTTCAATCTCTCCAAGATCCTCAAGTTTTTCAGGGCTTGGAAGGTTCAATTCAAGCTTTGACTCCTCAGGGTTAGTAGGCAGATCAAGCTTCTCAGTTGTCTGCATTTCTGAAAGCAGGTCTCCTTTTACCTCGAACTTCTTCGCAGCTTCTTCTGTAGCCTCATCTAACTTTACGATCTTTTCCTTTCCAGGCTCTGAAAGAACTTCTTCAAGCTTTTTATCGATCTCCTCAAGCTTTTTCTCCCTCTCCTTTTTCGAGAAACTCAAATTTGGTGTCTTAAAATTCAATGTAATTTTCTTATTGGGCAGGTAAGGTATCAAGAAAACTACCACAACGAAAATAAGTCCAACTAAAAACTCCAAGGGAATTTCAGACATAACCAATCACCCCCGCTATAGCTTCTATAAATGAGGGCAAAGTAAAAGCCCATCTAACTACCTGCGGAACTACAAGCATTAGAATTCCAGAAATGAAGAAAAGGATCGATGAGTAATAGAGATAGAGATACTTACCACCTCCCTTCACTATGTTTGACACAAAAACATTGGCAATTGTTATGGAAAGTATTATAAAGAACGTATATTCTGCTAATAGCTCCACTGGAACTCCTGAAAAGATTCCCAAATTGAGACCTTGCATTGGCACACTTTTGAAGACCTCTCCAGAACTCGATCCGACTTGGGAAGCAAATAAAGAGCTAAGATATTCAGTGAAGATCGCAAGGATCTCTGAAATGAAGATCATCAGTGAAACCATCGCAATGTGAAGCGGGATTATGAGATTCACAAACCCAGAAGATATTAGGTCTCTTTTGAGCCTGAGAAGGACCATCTCAAGATTTGAAGAACTGACGACTTCACCAACAAGATCCGCATCTCCGCCGAGTTCAATCGCATCTGTAAAGATCGGTGTAAGCTTTTCCATTAAATAACTCCCGCTTTCTCCGACAAATTTCTCCCAACAAAGCTTAGCATCAAGCCCTAAAGATAGCCTCCTCTGAAGCTCCAACGCAAGATCTTTAAGCTCTCCTAAGTTCTTCTGGTCGATTCTTCTTATTGCTTCTGAAATTGAAACACCTGCTCCGCCTTTTATTGCCCCAAGGCTTCTTATGAAGCTCGTAAATGCTTCATCTCTCTTTCCGATCTTCTTGTCATCGATCTTAGCAAGAAATCCGATCGGTAGCGTTGCTAAAGCGAATGCTATAAATCCATAGCCTGTGATCTCATAATTTCCCATAAAAACTGGGATCACTGCCAAGAACAAGAATAGCATGATCCCTGCGGGAATTAAAAGTGTTGATAGCTTTCCCGCTAATGCCTGCTCTTTTGACTTTATATGATAATCATGAACTTTCTTGTCCTTCGGGACCGCTTTGAAGATCATTAGCACTCCGAAGAGGCAGATCACGAAAGTTCCAAAAGCAGAGGCATAAAGAGTTTGAGCGGGATCTCCAACGCTGTAGATCACAACTGAAAGTAAAACAACGACCGAGATCAGCGATGCTGAAACGAGCAGAGATGTGTAGGCATCACTCCATTTTCTCAGGCTTTCGAGGCTTCGATCGTATTCATCCTTTCTAACAGTCTTAAAAGCTTTCCATTCTCTCTCGAGGAATTCTCTGTCTGGCTCTCCAGCTGAGATCGCATTTGCAAGTCTGTTGAAAAGCTTTTTTACTCTTTCAGCCTTTATTTTTTCAGCTACAAGCTCACAGGCGGTTGCATAGTCATAATGCCACTTCTGTGCCAGATCTCGCACCATTCTAAAGTATTTGCTTGGTGAATATTTCGTTTCAGAAGCCATATTGAAGATCTTATCCCTGCTAAGATGAGCGGTAGAGAGAGAAGTCATGTAAGTAAGAAGAAAAAGAAGATCGTTATCTGAAAGCATCTCTTCTCTCAATTTCTTCAATTTATCGGTCAATGAGAACTTGAATTTAAACGCTGGAGCTTTTGCAGTTTCGAACATACTACACCTTTATCGAAACCAGCCCACTCTTGGTGATCTTCGAAATAGCCTTAAAGAACTCGTAGAAGTCCACGATCCCCTGCTCATGCAATTTTTTCAGAATCCTCGCTCTTTTCTCCACTTCCTCATAGATCAGTTTCTTTTTATTTGGCGGAATGCCCAAACGTGTCGCTATTTTCTGCTCCAAAACGTAAGAGCTACCGTAACCAGTAAAAACATGCTTGTCTGTCACTGGATCCCACTGAAAGACCTCTATAAAACTTACACCACCCTTCTGCGGATTATAACCAACGATCTCCGCAACGCTCAGAACTCTTCTAACAAGTTTTCCATCGGGTCTTCGCACAGCACTTTGAATGACAACAAAGTTCAGATTGTCTATAAATGTCTTGGGAACGCTTATAGGTTCTGTTGTGAGTCTCTGAATTAACTTCTCAACCGTTGCGGCATGGAAAGTGGACATAACTGGATGCCCTGTCTGCATCGCTTGAAATGCAATGTTTCCCTCAACACCTCTAATTTCGCCGACGATTATGTAGTTAGGTCTCTGCCTCAGTGCAGCCTTTAACAGATCGAACATAGTCACGTCGCTCCCACTACCTTCGCCGAGCTTTCCTCCTCTCGTTGTTCCTCTCGTTACCTCCCTTGTCCAGCTTTTGTGCGGAACCTGAAGCTCCGGAGTGTCTTCGATCGAGACGATCTTTGCCTCAGGTCTTATGAAAGCGGTTATAGCATTCAGCAAAGTCGTCTTACCACTCGCAGTTTCACCGCAGATGAATCCACTCATTCCTTCGCTTATTAGAAGCCAGAGATAGCCCGCAACCATGTAATCAAGGCTTCCAAATTCGATTAGCTGAAGAACACTGAAAGGAGTCTCGTTGAACTTTCTGATCGTAAAGTTGCTTCCATTCTTGCTTATATCTTTGCCATAGACTATGTTAATTCTGCTTCCGTCTGGAAGTGTTGCATCGACGATCGGATCTTTGTAAGTCACTGGTTTTCCGATCCTCTCAGCGAGCCTTATGACGAATTTGTTCAGCGTCTCCTCGTCTCTGAACTCTATTACGCTCTTCAACCCCTTGAAGATCTTGTGCTCTATGAAGATCGGTCCCAAGCCATTGCATGAAATGTCTTCAATATACCTATCCCGGATATATGGCTCAAGAACACCGAGACCAACTTTATCTCTTATGAGAGCATATTCAAGAGCCTTATACTGCTGTTCCGTAACTTTTAATTTTCCTTCCCCCCTTGAACCGAATTTAAGCTTTGGAATTAGCCTTGCCTCTCCACTTAGGTCTTCCACGAGGTTCTTCGAATTTACTTCGCAGATCTTTGCAAGTGCCTCCTTTAAGATCTTGATCTTCTCTTCATTGTCTTGCGGATCAAAATCTATGCCGGTGATGTGGTCAACGAGTCTTATTTCGACTTCTTTGAGTAGTTCCTCTACACCTGTGAGCAAAGTCGGCTCGATCGGAATGTAGATATTGCGAACGTCGTTCTTGTCAGGGTATATGTGAATGTAAATGCTTTCGTCCGCGGGGTAGATCAGATTTGGATTTTCGAGTTCACCATGTTTCTTTCGATCGAGCTTCTGAACAAGCTTCGGAATCCCAATCTTGTCAATTGGCAAAATGTGAAGATATTCGAGTAAGTGTAGATTTTTCTGAACTTCTTTTTTCATTTCTTCAGGCAGAAGCCTGTAAATGCCACATGTCGCTAAATTGCTATGATCATGCTCGTCATTTTCCTTAGGGGAAAAGGGGAAATTAGCCATGACTCCCTGCTTCATTCCCTTGGGTTTTAAACTGAATTCGAGTTCAGCCATTTCCCCTCATCCCCCTCATCACTTTTATGATAATAGTTGTTATTACCACATAAGCTTTTCGGGTTTATGCTCTCGCCTCGGAGATCGGTATGATCTTCAAGCCAAAACCCGGATGAACTTCAAAGCTAACTATGTTTCCCGTAGTCTTCTTTGCCCCTCTAACCTTCGAAACCTCGAGAACACTAACATAGCGATCTCCGACCTGTTCTTTTCTCAGAAACAGATGACAATCACATGCACTTCTGATACGGACAAGAGTGTCTTCTTTGAAAGCATGTTGGTGCAGAGTTATTAGAATTGTCTTCCCAAGATCGCAGAAGTTCTTTAGCCTTGTCAGAAAGTCAAGAACGTCGTCTTCGGTGCTATAGGCGGTAAACATTGTGAGAGAGTCAATCATTACGACGTTTTCCTTGATCGTCTTTATATGGTTTGCAACGAGATTCAGAATGCTCTTCATTTGCTCTGGTTTCCACTCAACTCCCTCCAAGTGGATTGGATAGATCTTCATATACCCCCAAGCATAGAAGTCTGAGACATCGAGGCTAAGGGATTCTAACTGAGTCAACAAGCTCTTTATAGTGTTCTCAGTAGTGTAATAAGCGATCCTGTGACCTTGGGCTAAACCGCCGTAGGTGAATTGCTGGCAAAGGACGCTCTTACCAGTGTCATTTTCACCCTCGATCAGCGTTAGAGAGCCAAGAGGTATGCCCCCGCCAAGTCTCTTGTCGATCTCATCATTCCCACTTGATAAAATACTTCTTTTCCTTTCTTCCTCAATATCATGTATGCTTTCAGTCATTTAACCACCTCCAACATAAAATTCATAACTATCACAGATCGCATTTGGTGTGCAAACCAACACAGTATAGTTGCCCTGAGGCAGATCGACACTTGCATCCGCTCTTGCGGTCTCCTGTGGATCAAAAATTCCGGGATTTATTAGCTCCTTTACGATCTCAAAGTTCGCCTTTAAGTAATCGGAAACAAAAACCTCAGAATTCGACTTACCATAAACGATCAGGTCGAAGGAGGCGAAGTTTTCAAATTTTGTTCCTCCTATGTTCTTTACATAAGCTACAAGGCTTGTATTTTCGTAATTAACCGCTATGATCTCAACTTCCGACTGTAAACGCCTCAGAGAATTATGAGCGATCTCCTTATATCCTTCGATTGTTTCCTCTGCCAAGAAACTGTTTCCAGAGATTAGCACGTAGGCTACAGTCAGAACAACTGCGGACATGAGAATTGCGGTTGCAATAGCGTCGAAGCCCACCTTTATCACCTCGAAAAGATGTCGCTGATCTTAACGCCATTATAGAAAACATAAGTCAACGTATAGTCTCCACTTAGTGTCCCATCGATCAGCAAAGAGATCTTTGCGGTCTCTCCACGCTCCCAGTAGTTATCTCCATCTCCGTTCTCTATGGAAACATCAAAATTCGTGAAATGCCCATAGTAGTTATCGGAATATATGAAAATGTCCCCCTTACCAAGCAGATCCGCATTTATCGACTTACCAAGATTTTTGAGCCAGAAATCAACCTGAGTCCTACCCCCAATTTCAGAAGCTCTTATAAAAATGATCTCCGCATCTGTCTGAACTTTATCACTCAACTTTCCCGAGACAGAAGTATAAGAATGAGCAAGATCACGCACCGCAGGCATCATTACAGTTATGGCGACACTAACAGCTACTACCGCCGCGATCATGAGAATTGATGTTGTCACCACCTCCTTCGCCATTACTTTCCCTCATTAACTACCTCTTGTCTAATAGCAAGGCGAGTAGATCGGAGTCGAGAGAACGATCGCCCGGATTGAATACTCTGTTAAGCTTGTATAGCTCTATGAGAACCTCTTTAGCTCCGTTGAACTTTACTAAGTCTGCAAGCTTCAAGATAAGTTCCTTAGTATCACTTCTAACATAACCCGCCATTTCGAACACTTCAAGGATTAGCTTGAAGGCTTCGTAGCTATGCTTTGCGATCATGCCTTGCACCCAATCCATGAGATTGAAGAACGTAATGAAGTCCAAATTCTTTTTTGTGTCAGTGATAAGCCTTAAATTATCAATCTTTTCTCCTTCTCTCTCTTCTTTGAGTTCTTTTGGCTTTGCGATCTGCATTACCTTCATTCCATCTTCTGACCTATCTTCAATTTTCCCAAGTTCCTCAATACTTTGCTTTTCCTCCTCCTTCTCTTCAAACTCCTGTGAATCTTTTCCAGTTTCTTCCTGAAACTCTTCCTCTCCCTTCTCTCCCTCTTCTCCAACCAAAGGGATGTTTGTTGGAACGATCTGGATCTGTGGAGCACTTTGCGGAACTATGTTAGCTTCAGCGAGGCTCTGTAAGTTAGCAAACGGATTTTCGAGTCTGTTCATGGTCTCACGGATGTCGAGCAAGAGCCTCTTAATCGAGCCCTTTAGCGTCTCAACTTCTTTTTCGAGCTTCTCAAGCCTCCCTTCTTCGGTGTCCTCCGCCGCCTTTGCAAGGATCTCGTCAACAACCGCTTGATCAACGTCAGCCATGGAGATCACCTAAAAAAATAAAAAATTTAGATTAAAGTCATCACTGTCTGAATTGCTGGAGGCACTCTTAGGCTGATCGGATAAGTTGCTCCGACTGGAGGTCTTATTTCGACAAGGAATTCAGTGTTCGGCTTCAGATCTATACTCTGATTTGTCATGTTAATTGTGATCTGTGCCTTCTCGAATTCCTGCAAGTATTTGTCCGCCCCTTCCTTGTTAACAGTAACGATCCAGTCCACTTTGTAATAGCCCGCAGTAGTGTTATCAGCATACTTCAGCTCCTTCACTATGCCCTTGGAGGGGACCGAAACCACTATTAGCGTATTGCCCAAGTCTATAGCGGTGCCACCAGAGGCGAGCTTTAGGGTGAATACGAGTTCAGTAAGGTTGTAAGCACCCTCATCCGTGTTTCCCTTCCCGATTATCTCTCCTGCAAGCTCCAAAGAGCTTGTAGCCTGCTTTACTCCAGTATGCACAACTTCCTGCCCTTTCTGCGTTGCAAAGAAGCCCGCACCGAGCAAGATGTAGCTGAAGACTGCAGCTACTGTCACGAAGGCTATTAGCACGATCGCAGCTTCCAAGCCCGTAAAACCTTTTTCGTTTCTCCAGAACATTTGCACCACCTCAGACATAGGTAACAGCCTTTAGGCTCGGCGGGATCTCTCTTTCAATGCTCAACGGCACGCCAACAGAGGGCTTGAGCTCAATTGTGATGTCTTCGTTTGTCGTTGGTAGCGAACTGATCGCTGAGGAGCTGAAATCCACAGCATCCAATACAGTGTAGCTTATTGTGTCTAATGTAACAACCTTCGCATTTGTAATATCGTCTGCGACCATTACGTCGAGGTTCACGACGATCTGATACTTTTCACCGCTCTTCACAAGATTCTTCGGATCATTAGCCACGATCGGCTTGTAATACCAGTAAGGCAGGAACTCGCCACTGCTCACGCTGATCGAATACTCGCTCCCATCATAGGAGAATGTATAGCTGGCTAAACTGTATGAGCAATTATCACTCGAATTAGTCCAGTTGTAGAACGTAACCTTTGGCTTTGGATCATTATTAATATTGTCGAATCCAAACACCGCATAGTATGTGCCCTGATCCAAGCAATCTAAGTCTCCCCCAACAAGTATGAACTTCGTAAACGGAATCTGAACAAAGTCATCCTCGTCTTTGTAGCCAAGCGTGATCTTGTTAAGATCCACGTCCGTTTTGCCAGCGGTTAGTGTTATGTAGAAGTCTACCGTTTTAACGTCTCCGCTCGAACCTGTGGTATTGGCACCGAGGTAGATATACTGGCCATCGAGTGAAAGGCTTGAGCTTGCTTCAGTAACGCCAGTGTGCACAACCTGCTTTGACTTCTGTGTGGTGAAGAAACCCGCTCCGAGCATCACGTAGCTAAACACTGCAGCTACTGTCACGAATGCTATTAGCACGATCGCAGCTTCCAAGCCCGTAAAACCTTTCTCATTTCTACAAAATCTCATCTCGATCACCTCAAGAGGACCATAACATTATCCACGGCAGGCGGAACCTTCAATTCGATCGGATATGTCGCTCCGAACGGTGGCTTTATTTCGATGATGAAGATCTCGTTTGGATCTAGGTCTAGATCGTCACCATCACCATTATTTACATCCAAATTATCAAGATCTATCTGTGCTTTTTCGAATTCTTCTAAGTAATCGTCTGGATCTTTTCCTTCATCATCTCTTTGTATCGAATAGATCCAATTAGTGATTTCAGAAGCAACAAAAATTTTCCTTGTACCATCCTTTGGATTTAAAACGGTGATCGTTGTCTTGCTCAAGTCAATCGGCTGTCCTCCCGCTGCGAGCTGAAGTGTGAAGGTAACACTTGTAAGCTTATTAGTGCCCGTATTTCCATTTGCAACAACTCCACCAACAAGCTCCAAGCTACTAGTAGCCTGCTTTACTCCGGTCTGAACAACCTCTTGGCTCTTCTGCGTTGCAAAGAAGCCCGCACCAAGCAGGATGTAGCTGAAGACCGCAGCTACTGTCACGAATGCTATTAGCACGATCGCAGCTTCCAAGCCCGTAAAACCTTTCTCGTTTCTACAAAACTTCATCCCGATCACCTCACACATAAGTAAGCAGATCAAAACTTGGCGGTAGCAGTTTGCTTATTGAGAGCGGTGCACCTATTGGTGGACGAACTTCGATCGTGATCTCTTGATTTGGCTTTATTTCCCCTATTCCGTTCCAATCTCCGTCAGTGACATAGATCGTTATCTTGTATTTTTCATTCGCTTCAACTACATTATCTCCATCGCCTACAACTCCCTCATAATCCCAAGCTCCATTAGTAGAACTGTAAAATAACTGCTTGAAGCCATTCTTTGTCGTGATCGCAATAGAAGTCTTTTCCAGATCCACTGGAGTTCCACCAGCGGTTTGTGTTACGTAGAAGAAGATCTGCCCCGCTTTACCATTTGAACCAGTTGATCCTCCCGCTTCAGTTGTGCAGTTCAAATAGATATACTGCCCATCAAGTGTCAATGAGCTCGAAGCCTGCTTCACGCCTGTGTCAACCACTTGTTTTGACTTCTGTGTGGTGTAGAAGCCTGCGCCGAGCATGACGTAGCTGAAAACCGCTGCAACCACTACGAAGGCTATTAGCACAATTGCCGCTTCAAGTCCTGTAAACCCCTTCTCATTTTTTCTCCAACCACACCCCATACTCTCACCTCACCCTCATAGCGATCGAAAGCTCAGAACGTAAATATAAATAGTTTTTCTTGTATATTGAAATTTCTTTTTTCTAAGTTGAAATTTTCTTTATGTAATTGCAGAATTGCAAGACACAGTAAGATAACCTAAATAATTCCCGCACGATCGAGCTCGTAGTTAACAATAGCGACGCATTGCTCCGCCATAAGGGATAGCCTTGAAACGCTGAGAATATCCTTTGTAAACTCCAGAATAATGTCCTCCTCAGCCCTTTTAACGCCGATGTGGTCTCCAATGATGAACAGCGGATTTTTGATCTTCGAAACCTGCTCATGCAAATCCTTGCCATCTTCTCGCAGATAGTAGATCTCCCATGAGGTTGACAACTCGGTTAGCAATTCCTTCAAAGTCTTCTTTGATGCATGAATTCCAGAATTCGTCTCAGTCCAGTCTTTTGTTAGCTTATAACCGACAGCTTTCCTTATGTGTCCCGCTATGTTTCTCTCGTCAGGAGACATCCTTCGCAGTTCGTCGCTCCTGATCCTTATTGCCTTCGGTGGATCTGGCTCACCGAGGAGCATTAAATAGACCTCAACACCTTTCCTTATAGAATGCGAAAGAAACAAAGCCTGAGAAACACATCTGCAGAGAATATCAATTCTTCCCGCTCCGGGAAGATCGCTCAGATTGAAGGGCTCCGTGAATGCCTCGTTGCCAATAATGAGAAAGCCTCTCATTAAAATTCGCCCCTCAGAATTTTCAAGGCAAACTCCTTGTTCTGTGCCAAGCCAATTGCATAGTTGTCCCAGAAAACGCAGGTGCCGAGCACAAGAACGTTATTGCTAACCGCCCCAAAAACACCCTTGCCAATCACGAATTCTTTTCCACCGCTAACCGAAGCGGAGCACGGCATAACAACTTCAAGATCTCCGCACTTAGCTATTGGGAACATATCATCTCCCGCATTTCTCTCAAGATCTCTGATCAGATCATAGTTTATTCTAAGTCCAAAATTCCTTGCGATCCTGTTCACATTCTGCGAAACTTTGTCAACGTTCGAAAAGTAACCCGCAAGAACGATCTTTTTTCCCGCTTCAACCCACTTCTTAATTCTCAAGAGGTCGCTTTTTGTAAACTTGACTTCCGGATAATTAAAAACGATCAGCTCGTATTCTCCGAGCTTTTTAAAGCTCTTTTCCTCGCTTATCTCAATTCCTTCCTTTTCAGCAAGCTTTGTTAGCTTTGAGAAATAATAGTAGTCCCCTATGCTGAATTCCCCTCTGCTTGCACTCCACACGACTCGCATAGCCAAAGTAGATCCAAAGCAAAAAAGTTTTTTCAAGGATCTACCTATAATTCAGATCCATTCAGGAATTCTATGTTTGGCTACAAGATCCCCAAAAGTCTCCCTTTCTCTAATAACAGCGGTTCTTTTTCCGCTAACCAAGACTTCTGCACATCTTACTCTTCCGTTATACTGACTGCTCATTGCGAATCCGTAAGCTCCAACGTCGAGAATTGCGATCAGATCGCCCTTCTCGATCTTTGGAAGCATTCGATCTCTTGCAAGCACATCTCCGCTCTCGCAGATCGGACCTACGATCGTGTAAAGCTCCTCCTCCTCGCCTTCTTTGTTTGCCACCAAGACACGGTGATATGAGCCATACATCGCTGGGCGGATTAGCAAATTGAAACCCGCATCAACCGCAACGAAATTCTTGTAGCCTCTTTTGACCGCATTTACCCTTGTTAGCAGAACTGTCGTATTTCCCACGATGCTTCTCCCGGGCTCGAGCCATAGCTTTGGTTCCGCTCTAAGATTTGAAAGCAATTCTTCATAAGCGGGAAGAAGGGCTTTTGCAAGATCCTCAGCACTGGGAGCCCCCTTACCTTCGTAGTCAATTCCGAGACCACCGCCAAGATCTATGAAATCTAATTGAATTCCTAATTTCTCGATTTCCTTGGCGATCTTACCTATCTTCTCCATTGCTGAAACAAACGGGGAGAGATCTAGAATCTGACTGCCAATATGACAGTGGATTCCAACTGGTGCAACGCTTTTCATTCTCATAGCCATTTCGTAAGCCTTTAAAGCCTGATCCTCTGGAATCCCGAATTTAGACTCTTTTAGCCCAGTTGCGATCTTCGGATGAGTCCTCGGATCTATGTCGGGATTTATCCGAAATGCGATCTCCACCTTTTTTTCTTTTCTTTCAGCAATGCTCTCTATCGCTTTAAGCTCATCAAAGCTATCTACGCTGAACTTAACGTCCGCCTGAATTCCCATCTCGATCTCCCGATCACTTTTTGAATTCCCATTGAAAAGGATCCTTGATCTATCGAAACCTGAAAGAAGAGCTAAATAAAGCTCCCCATCGCTGAAAACGTCCGCTCCAAATTTATTTAAGGCTATGATCTTCATTATTGAAAGATTGTTGTTAGCTTTTACCGCATATAGCTTCTCCGCATTTGGGAAGGCTTTCTTATAGGCTTCGATATTTTTTTCAAGTTGTTCCTTTGACGTTACATAAACAGGTGTGCCGTATTTTTCTGCAATTTCGACTGTAGAAACTTCTTCAATAAAAAGAATACCATTTCTACGGGAGATCATAATCAAGAAAATTAAGATAACTCAACACGGAGCTTCTCGGGATCGTATGACCAGTCCGCCGGTAGCACTCCTTTCTCCTTGTAGTAACTCGATAGCCTCCAGATCTTGGCTTCTATCAACTGCAAACTTCTCCTGTTATGCAGGTCTTTCTTATGAACCTCCAAATGCCTTCTAAGTTTCAAAGCATTCCTTATTAGAGCCTTAAGGTCTTCAGGATACTTCATTGTGATTCCATTGTCTTTTAGAATGTCTAAAAGTCTTTTTCCTGTGATCTGTTTTACCGAGGGGATCCCATATCTGTCTCTTAGAACCATTCCGATCTTGGATGGTTCAAGACCTTCATTGTATAGCTCCACGATTTTCTTCTCCAATTCCTCTTTGGAAACCTCTACCCATTCGGGCGGAGAAGTTCTGTAAACCTTTTTCGATCCTGACTTACCCCTTCTACTCTTGTGCATTCTTGCCATGTTGACACCTCAAAACCCAACCATTTCATGGAATTTAAAACTTTCCTCATAAAAGCCTCATTAGAGGATAGCGAAGTTTTTCATCCCACTCAAGCACCGCCTCAGCTCTTTCACCTTCAAATTCAATAACCACCCTCGCTTTTATCATTTCTGGAGCGAGTGATGTGTATCCAAGAGCTGAGACGTATTTAAGCTTCTCCCTGTCTATTCTAATCTCCGCATCAATAACATAGGGCTGGAGCTTTACACAACTCTCCATAGCCTTCTCAAGTATCTCAGCGTTCTTTTCTGACACAGGAGCTCCTATGAATTGATGAAACAGAGCTCCAAGCTTTATTCCCGCTTCAAAACTTGCGATCTTCTTTATTTTCTCTCTCTCCATACTCCTACCACCGGATAAACAATATAAAGGATTGCAGATAAAAGAAGGAGATAGCAGAATTCGACATAGAAGATCGAGAGTAATATAAAAACTCCCGGGATCGCAAGAATGACTCCTCTAATTCTTGGGTATTTTATGTCCGAAACCATCAAGATCGAAAGAATAACAGAAGCAATAGCAAGAACTTCGAAGGGCTGTTGGAGTCTTATAAGTGAAGTTATTACGATTGCACTAATACTTGTAGGGATTCCAAGAAATCCCTCAACGTTCAGAATGTTGAATCTTGCCAGTCTCAGGATCGAGAAGGCTAAAAATAGGGATGCAAATGCAAAGAGGGATATTTTAGAGATGATCATCGCTACCGCTGGGAAGACCGCAAAAGATATTGAATCCGCAAGCGAGTCAAGCTCTTTACCGATCCTGCTTTTTTCAGTCTTCGAAGCCACCCATCCGTCAAGCCCATCTGCGAGCAGTGCAAGATAGAAGAAGGTAAAGCTTTTTTCAAAGTCATGAATAGCGTATGCTATCGCAGAGAAGCCTAACAAAGCATTTAGAACTGTAAGAGAGTCCGCAAGGCTAACCTCTCTGAAGATCTTCATTCTTCACCGCCACAGTTTCCCCCGCTTTAACCTTATCTCCGACCTTCTTTACAAATCTATGACCCTCGGGAACTTCGAGCACAACTCTGGAGCCAAAACGGATCATCCCGATCTTGTCTCCTTTCTTCAAATTTTCTCCCTCTCTTACATAGCAAACTATTCTCCTTGCAAATATGCCGGCAATTTGGATGACTTTAAAAATCCCTTCTTCGGTCTCTATAAGTATTTCGTTCATTCTCGGATCTTTTATTCTCTTAAAAGCGGGTAAAACTCTCCCCTCTTTGAACTCGGTCTTTATAACTTTTCCACCGACAGGGGCTCTATTTACATGGCAATCAAAAGGACCCATAAAAATTTCAAGCCTTTTATCTGAGATATAATCGATTTTTCCGTCCGCTGGAGAGACGATCCCCTCACCGATCTTTCTGTGTGGGTCTCTAAAGAAATAGGCTGTAAAAAAGGCGGTTATGAGTAAAAGGATCGCCAAAGGTATGAGAATAAAGAAGAATACCAGTGAAAGAACCAAAGTTACACCAAATATTTTCAAACCGCCTCTTTCAATCACCTTTCACACCCCTGACGATCTCTTTCTTCAGAGAATAAATGAGTTCTGTAAGTTCAGGCAAAATGCGAAAGACTCCATAGGCTATTGCCAAGAGTGCTAAAAAAGAGAATATTTTTGCAATTACATGATGTGCTATGTAAAAACTGTTTTCTCCAAAGATCGAGTATGCAAAGCTCACTACGACGAAAACGTTTCTGAAAAGATTTAGAAAATAGATCACTGGAACTGAGATCATAAAGGCTTTCGCTTTCCTTTTTCGATCCGCATTTATTCCAAGAGTTGCACCTGTGAAGAGAGCCATGCTCTCTATTGCGGTGCAAGCAAGTATGATCTCTACTGAGCCATTCTCAAGCTTCACGATCCTCCCATAGCTATTCATCGGATAACCAAGCATATTTCCAAGAACTGAAGTTAGATATGCGGTTGTTTCGATGATTGTGGAGTTGAATGACTGCAAGAAAACGAAAGGAAAGTAGATCGCACAGGCTAAGGCAGAAAAAGCGGTAACCTCTAAGAACGTCTTTGAGTTTCGCGAAATTATAGCCTTTGCCATTAAAAAGAAAAAGAGAGCCCCAAGGCTAAAAATAAATACATTTATGTAATCTTTGCCATTAAGAAATTCCATGGCTTTTATTAGGCATGCAAGAGCGAAAAAAGACCAAGCGAATGCTCCAATTATTGATCTTTTACTCAAAACATAGATCAACATCGGAATTATACTAAGAGAGGCTATGAACTCTGATAACATTACCTATGTTTTGCTCATACTATTTTTTAAGCTTTGCCAAAAATTTTAAAAATCCTGAATTCTGATTAATACGGATGGAAAACACGAAGCTTGTGGAACTTTTGTTAACAGCGGAGATCTTCAACCGATATGAGACTTTGAATGAGAGTGATATACCAAGAGAGATCAGAAAAGCTCTATATAGCAAGGGAGCGCTAAAGAGACCCATTTTCGTGAAAGAAGAGAATGTTATCCGATATTCTGGGAAGATTTCGAATGAGTTGCCCTTCATAGACTTCAATCCGCTAACGAAACAGTTCAAAATTACCTCACTCGAGCTTGCTGTTAAATGGCTTTCAACCAAGGGATTGGAGTTAATAAAACGTAATCCTGTTCTCGCTTACTACTATGAGAATTTTGATTCCTTGGATGTGTCTTACGAAGAAGCCAAAAAAGCCAACCTTCCCGCACATGGTGACAAGGAATGGCTATCGAATGTTATTGCAGATCTTAGTAAAAATGAAGAAACTAAAGAGATGCTTGAGCTCGTAAGAATTTTCTCCCCAGAAGACCTCAATGTAGATCTTGACTCAATAGCACTGAATGAGGAACAGATCGAAGAAGTCAAGAAGATCGAGCTTGCTTTAAGTGAAAAAGAATACCTGAAAAGAATTGGGCTCGTCGACATAGGAAAGATCTTGTTTATAGGTCCTCCCGGGACTGGAAAAACAACCACTGCAAGAGCTCTTAGCAAAAAACTCTACCTGCCTTTGCTTGAGGTCAAACTTTCAATGATCACGAGCCAGTATTTGGGAGAGACTTCAAAAAACATCGAAAAAGTCTTCGAAATTGCTAAAAAGCTTAGCCCATGTATCCTCTTCATCGATGAATTTGACTACGTTGCGAAAATGAGAACGAGCGATGAGCATGCTGCAATAAAAAGAGCGGTTAATACTCTCCTAAAGGCAATTGATGATATAAACCTCGTTAACGACGGTGTTTTGCTTATAGCAGCAACAAATCATCCCTCGATCCTCGATTTAGCGGTATGGAGACGCTTCGATAAAGTTTTGGAGTTTCCAGAGCCAGAGGAAAGGATAAGGAGAAGGATCTTCGAGATCTTTCTTGAGAGAGTAGAGGGTGATTTTAACTTAGAGGAGCTTGTTAAGGAAACAGAAGGTTTCACTGGTGCGGACATAAAGCTTGTGGTAAGAGAGGCGGTTCTAAAAGCATTACTCGAGGGGCGAAAAAATATAAACCAAAATGACCTGATCTCCGCAATTGAAGAAATAAAGAGTAGATTCAAAATAAGAACGCAAGAAGCATGATCATAAAGCTTCTCGGCACTGGAGATTCTCCCGGGACACCTGTGCTGAATTGTCACTGCAAAACCTGTGAAGATGCGAGAAAAAACAAATGGGAACGAAGAAGATACTCGATCCTCATAAAAAATGCGGACAAGATCTTATTGATCGATACCTCTCCAGATCTGCGAAGACAGTTGCTTGAGAACCGCATTGAGAGAGTTGACGCTGTGCTCTGGACTCATCCGCACTTCGATCATTTTGGGGGTTTCAGCGAATTCTACAGAGTTCAAGGGAATGTTGATGTCTATACAACTCCGCAGATCCATGAAAGCATTGGCAAATACTTGCACTTTCTAAGCTACAAAAAGAAAGAAGTGAATGCTTTCGAGAGATTCTCGATCTCAGACGTCTCCTTCACATTATTCCCGGTTAATCATCCTCCAGTTGAAGCGGTTGGTGTCAAGATCGAGTGGAATGGTTACAAGATCGTGATCAGTGGGGACACTAACCTCGAGATCCCTAAGAAGAGCATTGAGGAAATGAAAAATCCAGATCTCTTCATAGTGAACTCAATCGCCCCAAGTGGAAAGTTTAAAAAGCACATGAACGCAAAAGAAGCTTTATCACTGGCTGGGGAAATTGGAGCAAAGAAAGTTGTGCTCTCTCATTTGGGGCATTTCTTTCCACCACAAAAAATAGCAGTTCGTTATTATCCGGTTGGCGAAGACAATCAAGAATTCTCATTTGGCGAGGGGAGACTTGATGAATTCCTTGGGGATTGACATAGGTGGAGCGAACCTTAAAGTCTCAAACGGAAAAGAACATAGGATCATTTACTTTCCCATGTGGAAAAGAGCTAAAGAGCTGAAGGATAAGCTCACAGAAATTGCAAGAGAGTTTAGAGCAAATAGAGCGGGAGTTGTAATAACCGCAGAGCTTGCTGATGTTTTCAAAAGTAAAAAAGAAGGAATTGAGTATATATCAGATGCTTGTAAAGAGGTCTTCGAGGAGGTTTACTTTCTTGATTTTGACGGTAGACTAACAAAGGAGATCGACGATCCAATGAAGTTCTGCGCGAGCAACTGGATGGCTTCTGTTTCATTTTTATTAAAAGAAGGATATAGAGATTTTCTTTTTGTAGACATGGGTTCTACGACAACTGATCTTATTCCGGTAAAGGATCGACCCTTAGCTTCCCGAACCGACTTTGAAAGACTTCGGAGAAAAGAACTGTTGTATTTTGGTGTTCTAAGAACCCCGGTTTTTTACGTTCTAAGAAATTTTATGGACGCCGAACTATGCCCTGAACTCTTTGCAATAACCGCTGACGTTTTTAGAGTGACTGGAGAGATCAGTGAAGATGAATACAACTGCGAAACTCCTGATGGTGCTGGCAAAAGCGTAAAAGAGTGCATGCAAAGACTTGCAAGAACTGTTTGCTGTGATCTCGAAGAATTAGGAGAAATGAATGCAAAGCTGATCGCTTTAAAGTCTAAAAAAGCAATGATAAGAATTCTTAAGAAGCATATAGGTGCAAAATTCGTAGCTAATGATCTGAAGAATGTTTTGGCATGTGGTATCGGAGAATTTCTGATAGCTCAGGCATTTGATTGCAAAAAACTATCTGAAATTTATGGGGAAGCTTCAAAACTTTTCCCCGCTTTTGCAATGCTAAAGCTTGTTGAAGAAGTTTAAAAGGCATAGGTAGTAAAGAACTTCACAAGAATGTTCGACATAACAAGCCTTGTTGAATGCCTCTATTAGATCTTTGCCAGCGGAATAGATCCCATGAGCCTTTGCGATCGCAACCCCTCTTGCTTTAACCTCTTTTGCTACGCTTTCGGCGTATTTTTCACTTCCAAACTCCTCGCTAACGACATTTAGCTCTCCCAAGAACATTCCACCTTCGAGATCAACTGGTATTATTTTATCTCTCATAAGACTCAAAACAACGTTGAATACTCCATGGCAATGAACAACCGCATTGTAATTAGTCTTCTCATAGATCTTAAAATGAACCAATTTGTCTCTCGAAGCCTGAGGATGAGAGATCTCAACGAAAGAATTTTCATCAAGGTGATCTAAGTTTGTGCCAGACTTCGTGATCAGAATTTTGTCCCCTTCACGAAAGCTTAGATTTCCACTTGCCCCATCAACAAGTCGAGAGCGAAAAAGCATTTTTCCCACTTCTATAGCATTTTGAATCATAAGGGAGAAATCAGCGAAACCTTTAAAAATCTTTTTTTCTAATGATCTTAGTGCCCGAGCGGGGCTATTTTGGGTGGATCTATGGAAATGGAAGGGAAAATATATAAAGGAACGACCACTGTAGGTCTGGTCTGCAAAGACGGTGTAGTGCTCGCTACCGAAAAAAGAGCTACTATGGGCAATTTCATCGCAAGCAGAACCGCTAAAAAGATCTATCAAGTTGCAGACAGAATAGCAATGACAACAGCTGGAAGCGTTGGCGATGCACAGTTTCTTGCCAGAATTATAAGAGTAGAGGCAAGTCTTTATGAAATAAAAAGAGAAAGAAAGCCCACTGTTAGAGCAATTGCCACGCTGACCTCAAATATGCTAAACTCATACAGATATTATCCTTACTTTGTCCAATTGCTAATCGGAGGTGTTGATGAAGAGGGGGCTAAGATCTTTTCAATAGATCCGATTGGCGGTGCAATTGAAGAGAAAGAAATTGTCGCGACAGGTAGCGGTAGCCTTACAGCCTACGGGGTTTTGGAGGATCGTTTTACACCTAACACATTGGCAGAAGATGCGGTTATACTTGCGATCAGGGCGATCATGTCCGCTATGAAGAGAGATTCCGCTTCTGGAGATGGAATAGACGTTGTAAAGATCACGGAGAAGGAATACTATCAGTTAGAGTCAGAAGAAATTGAGAAAATAATTTCAAAATTCAAGAAGTGAGATGGTCGAACTGGATGAAATAAGAAGTAAAATAAGGGAACTGGTTCCCGAGAATGTAAGAATTAAGGATGTAGAATTTGAAGGTCCACTATTAGTAGTCTATATAGAGAATCCTCAAGAGATCGCTGGAATTGATCTGATCAAGAAACTCGCAAAGGAATTGAGAAAAAGAATCGT
This sequence comes from Archaeoglobales archaeon, assembly GCA_030055595.1. GTDB lineage: Archaea > Halobacteriota > Archaeoglobi > Archaeoglobales > Archaeoglobaceae > WYZ-LMO2. The sequence continues at coordinate 142,344 of JASFYH010000002.1, forward strand.
TATTAGACCAGATCCAAAGATCCTAAAGCCTAAAAATGAGGCTGAAGAGGTTATACGGAAGATCGTGCCAGAAGAGGCGAAGATCTCAAACATAACCTTCGACGAGGAGAACGGAGAAGTGCTAATTGAAGCTGAAAAACCCGGAGTGGTCATAGGAAAACAGGGGGCAACATTTAGAGAGATCATGAAAGAAGTTGGCTGGAGTCCGAGAGTGGCGAGAACTCCACCGATAAAGTCGAAGACGATCGAGAGCATAAGAAACTACTTAGCAAGCGTTCGCGAGGAAAGACAGAAGATAATGAAGGGAGTTGGTGATAGGATCCACAGGAGAATTCTTTTAGATAACAACTGGGTCAGGGTTTCATTCTTGGGCGGTTGCAGAGAGGTTGGAAGAAGCTGTTATCTGCTCCAGACGAGAAATACAAAGGTTTTGATCGACTGTGGAGTTAATGTTAGCAATGTTTCCGAATCACCCTATCTATACCTGCCGGAAGTTCAACCTCTTGACTCGATCGATGCGGTGGTAATAACGCATGCCCACTTAGACCATTGCGGTCTCGTGCCCCTGCTTTACAAATACGGCTACAATGGACCGATCTACGTGACACCTCCAACAAGAGATCTTATGATCCTTCTTCAGTTGGACTTCATAGAAGTTGCGGGAAGAGAAAATGAAGCTATATACAGCTCCTCAATGGTTCGGGAAGCACTAAAGCATACTATAACGCTCGACTATGGTGAAGTTACAGATATAAGCCCAGATCTAAGGCTCACCTTTTACAACGCTGGGCATATCCTCGGATCTGCAATTGCTCATTTCCACGTTGGAGAAGGATTATACAACATTGCATTCACAGGAGATTTCAAATTCGAAAAGACGAGGCTTTTCGACAAAGCTACCAACTTTTTCCCACGAGTAGAGGCAATGATCATGGAAGCAACTTACGGCGGAGCAAACGATTTCCAGCCTTCGAGAGCTGAAGCGGAACAAAAGCTCATTGAAGTTATAAATGAAACAGTAGATAAGGGAGGCAAGGTCCTAATTCCAACCTTTGCAGTCGGTAGAAGCCAAGAAGTGATGATCGTTCTCGAAGAAGCCATCAGGGAGAAGAGACTCAAAGAAGTGCCAATCTACATTGATGGAATGATCTACGAAGCAACCGCCATCCACACAGCCTATCCCGAATACCTGAACGCAAATCTAAGGGATCTGATCTTCTATAACGGAATAAATCCATTCATAAGTGAGAGTTTCGTAAAGGTCGAAACTAGCTCAAAGAGAGAGGAGGCGATCAACGACACTTCACCATGTGTGATCATTTCTCCTTCAGGTATGCTCAATGGTGGTCCAGTAATGGAATACTTCAAAAATCTGGCTTCGAATGAGAAAAATACGATCGTATTCGTTGGCTATCAAGCTGAAGGGACCATGGGAAGAAAAGTGCAGAAAGGGTGGAAGGAGATCCCATTCCCGTCAAACGGCAAAAGAGAGGTTGTTGAGGTTAAAATGCGTGTTGAGACCGTTGACGGGTTCTCTGGGCACTCTGACAGGAGACAGCTCGTAAACTACGTGAAATATCTCAATCCAAAGCCTTCAAAGATCATCACGGTGCATGGGGATGAAGGTAAATGCATAGATCTTGCTTCAACGATCTACAAGATGTTAAAGATCGAAACAAGAGCTCCACTGAACATGGAAACGATCAGGTTTTTCTAAATCCAAAGATAGATCTTGGATGCAATTGAGCTTAGAATAAACGCTAAAATTGGTGCAAAAGCCCAGTTCAGAGCGATTCTTTTTAAGACTCTGAACTTTACAGTCCTGACACCCTTAAGAAGTCCTACTGCGGTGATCCCACCCACAAGCGAATAAGTTGCCGAGACTGGCATTCCAAGGATCGTGAAGAGATAAACTGCTAGCCCGGCACCGAAATGTGCTGAGAGTCCTGATTTTGGATCCAGAGTCGTGATCCCCTTGCATAATGTCTCTGCAATTCTTCTGCTGAGCGTAAAAGCTCCTATTGAAACTGAAATAGCTCCGAGGAACGCTATGGAGTGATAATCTCTACTCCTAGCGATTGGAGCTATAGCGGTTGCAAGCTCATTTGCTCCCATATTGTAAGCAATAACTACTGCGGAGCAGAGGAGAAGAGATTTTAAGATCTTCTCTACCTGCAAAAAATTGTAATGTCTAAGGAACTTTTCAATCGATAGAAAGACCAGAATCGCCAAAAAGCCAGATATAAATGGGGAAAGTAGCCATGAGAGAACGATCTTGCTTAGAGTCTCAACGCTAACAGATGTGCCGAAGGCAACTCCCGAACCAAAAAGACTTCCAACGATTACTTGATGGGTCGAAACTGGAAGTCCGCGAATGTTGGCAATGACTATGATCACCGCAGAAATAATGAGAGCAACTGCTGAGATCTGGACACTCGTTGCTACGAGCTCATAACCAACAGTTTTAACGACTCGATCACCCTGAAATAAGGCTCCAATTAGAACGAGAGCAAATAGAGGAATAATTGACTTTCTAACGCTTATGATCCGACAGCCAATGCAGATCCCAAAGGCATTAGATGTGTCGTTTGAACCTATACTAAAGGCTATTAGCAAAAAAGCGACTAAAGAAATGAGTTCAATCTCAATCATGTGCTAAAGGCTTAACACTACTACCTGCAGAGTGTCCATCGTGTCTTCGACCACATCGCTTATTTCTTCAAGTGCTTCAATGAAGTTGAACGTGAAAATGCCGTCCCAAAATTCCAAGTCTTTCTTTTTCAAGTTTTCTAAGATCGAGTGTTTTAGATTGTCCGCTTCTTTTTCCAACATTCTAACTACAATCATTGCCTCGCTAAGCTTTTCAGGAACTTTAAAGAATTCTATGAAGTTCTTGGACAAGATCTTGCAAAGCATTACGTTCAGATCCAGTATTCTTTCAATTTCAATCGAGTTCTCGAGAAAACCAAGATCTTCTATCTTTCTGAAGTATTTTCCCGCCTTGTCTGTCGTATTTAAAATGTCATCTACATCCTCAACGAGCCTTAGAATGTTTGTTCTCAGATATGGTAAAAAAGCACCTCTGTAGATCTGCCTTGCGGTGCTCCTTCTAAGATCGTCTCCATCTCTCTCGATCCTCGAAATTTCTTCTAAAAGTATTTTATTTTTCTCTAAAACCGCTTTTCGTAGCAATTCGCAAGCAGAAAGAGACAAAATTAACATTTTTCCTATATTATCGATAACCCTCTCTTCCGCTCTCATAGGAGTCTACCTATCAAATATCCCGTCATTATATCCATGAGAGTTATACTTCCAACGATCTTATCCCCTTCTCTGACAAAAACGTTACCGATCTTCGATTTTTCCATAATTGCAAGAATTTCCTCTACGGTTGTCCCTTTTTCAACCGTCACTAATGGTTTTGAAGCTATTTCGTATGCCTTTAGATCCTCCGGATCGATCCCTTTGACCAAGCACTTGTAAACTATGTCCCTTACGGTTATGACCCCATAATCTCTTTCCTTAAGCCTAACGATCACAGATCGAATTCTCTTGTTCACGATCTTTTCTATGACTTCCAAAACCGTGAGCTCTGGATCGACAACCTCTAACCTTCTGTTCATAATCTCCTCCGCTCGCATAACGAAAGGGGGATGAAATCTTTATAAGCTTTTGCAATCTCCAAGATTTATGAGGAGCGAGATCGTAAAAAAAGGGATCGATAGGGTTGCACATCGTGCCTTGCTTAAATCTCTCGGAGTTCTTGACGAAGATCTCGACAAACCATTCATAGGAATTGCAAATGCTTACAGCACAATTGTTCCCGGGCATATGACCCTTGACAAGATCACAAATGCAGTTAAAGAAGGGATTTGCTCCGCGGGTGGGGTTCCTTTTGAATTCGGGATAATAGGGATCTGCGACGGAATTGCAATGGGTCATAGAGGAATGTTCTTCTCTCTGCCTTCAAGAGAAGTTGTAGCGGACAGCATTGAATGCATGGTCGAAGCTCACGGCTTTGACGGGCTTGTAGTTGTTGCCAGCTGTGATAAGATCATTCCGGGAATGTTGATGGCGATGCTGAGGCTCAACATTCCTGCAATTGCGGTAACTGGGGGTCCGATGCTTTCAGAAAGGGTTAAAGGTGAAAAAGTATCGATAAAAGACGCATTCGAGGCTGCAGGACTTTACAAGTCTGGAAAGATAAACGAATCAGAATTAAGATTATATGAGGATTTCTGCGCACCCTACTGCGGTAGCTGTCAGGGGCTTTACACCGCTAACACCATGCAGATCCTAACTGAAACCCTCGGATTAAGCTTGCCTTACTGCTCGACTTCTCCATGTGCTTCTTCAAGAAAGCTCAGAATAGCAAAGTTGAGCGGTAAAAGGGTTGTAGAGCTGGTTAAATCCAACATCAAACCCCTCGACTTCGTTAACGAGAGATCGTTCGAAAATGCAGTAACTATGGACATGCTCATCGGTGGCTCTACAAACACCGTGCTTCACTTGCCCGCGATTGCAAGAGAAGCGGGAGTAAAGCTGAAAATCGAGAAGTTTGACGAAATCAGCAGAAATACACCGCACATCGTTTTGCTTGATCCCGCAAGCAAAGATACTGTTGTGGATCTCGATGAGAGCGGTGGCGTGCCGATGATCGTGAGGAAAATGAAAAAGCACTTCAGCAACGAGATGACGGTTAGCGGTAAAAAGCTATACGAGATTGCAGAAAGTGCAGTGCTCAGGGGCAGAGACATAATAATGGCTGAGAAACCATACCGCAAAGAAGGGGGAATAGCGATCCTAAAAGGAAATCTCGCAAGCAGTGCGGTTGTTAAAGCTTCTGCAATTCGTGAAGACATGCTGAAATTCGAGGGAACAGCAAAGGTATTTGACGGCGAGGAGAATGCTTTGAAAGCGATTTTGAACAACGAGATCTCTGAGGGAGACATTGTTGTAATAAGATACATGGGAGCCAAAGGCGCTCCGGGAATGCCTGAAATGCTACTACCGACTGCAGCGATTGCTGGAATGGGACTTCAGAGAGTTGCACTGATCACAGACGGCAGATTCAGCGGTGCAACGAGAGGACCATGCATTGGGCATGTGGTTCCAGAAGCGATCGAAGGCGGAACAATTGGATTGCTAAAGAATGGTGACTTGATAAGCATCGACGTTCCCGCACGAAGACTTGACGTTAAACTGAGCGAGGATGAGTTAAAAGACAGGCGAGAGAAATGGAAACCACCCAAGAAGACGCTTAGCGGATACTTGGCAAGGTATTCAAAGCTTGTAAGCGGTGCGGAAGATGGGGCAGTTCTTCTCTGACTCCATAACGATACTTGGACTTAGTCTCATTGCCCTTGTTTCACTTTTAGTTTTAATTCTACTGCTCATAGTTGTCCCGGGCTTCTTTATATGGCTTGCACTTGCAATAATAGGCAAAAGGAGAGCGCTATTTAGGTGTGGTATCGCAAATCTCGTTGCATTCGTCTCTTCAGCTTTTATAACAATAGTCCTGTCCATAATCCCGCTGATGACTTTATTCTCACCACTCATATTCGCAATTGTATATCTCTGGGTTTTCAAGGAACTTCTCGATCTCGGATGGCTTAATGCGATCGTTGCGGTAATAATAAGCGTCGCCTGTGTAATGGTCCTCTCGGCAATCTTTAGCGTGGTCTTCTCAGCGATCTTCAAGCCACCATGGATCGCACATTTTAGATTTTAGAGCTAAGGGAACAGTGGTATCCTTGAGTAGTCTTCGAGTTCCAGAGTCTTCATCCAAACTTTTTTGCACTCGCAATCAAGATCGAGCAGGCTTTTGTCCTGAGTAACCGAGAAAAGCTTGATCGCACTCACAAGATCTCTGTCGCACCTTCCACAGTTGTGCGGTCCTCTGAGCTTTCCACCAGCAACTGGGTCACAGATTACTTCTGTTTTAATGTTTTTTAGCACTTCAATCGCACTCCATAGCCAAGGCGGGCGATAAATGCCCCTTTCCCATAATCTTTCAACGACTGTGCCCCTCTGGATGTTCATGAGATTGATTGAAATCACGTCCGCGTAGTCTATCACTTTTTCAGCAGAATCTATTAAGTCTTTGATTGCTTCGCCCTCTGACAAAAATGGAGGTTTCAGCAGAAGGTAGCATTTAACCCTAAAGCCTTCCTGCTTCAGAATTTTAGCAGAGTTTACGAAATCTGAAAAATTGAAACCTTTGTTTATGCAATGTTCCCTAATAAAATCATTTGCTGTTTCCAGCCCGATCCCAACTTCAAGCTCAATTCCCCTAAAATCCTCAAGCTTCTCTTTTTCTATAAATTCTGGACGAGACTCGATTATCAGTTTTTTAATTCCTGATTCTTTGCATCGATCTAAAAAGTATCTCCTAAGTTCTGATGGGATTTCTCTTTCGTCCAAAAAGCTACCTGAAGTAAATATTTTTAGAATTTTTACGTCTCCAAGTTTCTCAAAAACTTGGTCGATCTGCTCCTTTAACGCCTCATTGCCCAAAGCTCTTGATTCGGTCCAGTATCCACACATATAACATTTTCTCCATGAACAGCCTCTTGTTGTCAAAATTGCGGTCAGACAGTTCTCAGCCTTTCCGCAATATCTTTCTTTTTCTTTCCAGAACTTAAGCATACCGATATCTGAACCTCATCCTGTCTCCAATTAGAATTCCAACCGCAAGTCCAGTAAGGTGGGCTATATAAGCAACTCCAGTCCCCAAGACGTGCGTAGTCGTTAGCATGAGCATGCTAAAGTCGTATAAAGCGAAGACAAGCAGTGCAAGCCTTATGCTGATTGGAACAGGAATCGGAAATATTATTATCTTTATTCCGGGAGCAATCATTGCCAAACAACCCATTACTCCGAATATCGCCCCAGAAGCACCCAGAGCGGGGATAAAGCTACCTATTGAATAGGCATATGCAATGTAGCCAAGATTTCCCGCAATACCAGAAGCAAAGAAAACCTTGAGATAGCCTTTATCTCCTAAAAGTCGCTCCAACTCAGCTCCAAAGAATAACAGCACAAAGCAGTTTATGAAGAAATGCCAGAATTCAACATGGAGAAAAATACTTGTGACCAATTGCCAAGGCTTGTTGAGAACCTGCGAGGGGTAGAGTGCAAATAGTTCAACCATTTTCCAGCCTGCAAAGATCGAAACGAAGAAGAAGACTATGCAAACAAATAGGACAAGATTGTTAGCCCCATAAGGGAATAGCTTCCGCCTTTTATAAACCACCTGATCGAGTTGCACAAAAAAAGAAGTTAAGGGGATTAAAAAACTTTCTAAAGTTGATACTTTCCCCTGAATTTCCTAAGAATTGCTCCAAGTTTCTGGGATTCCATTATGTTGCCCTGGATCTTATACTTACCCATCATGAAGCTTGCCACTGGATCTTCCTTGCCCCTCATCACATCAAGCCAAAATTGTGGGGTTGCCAAGATCGTAAAGGTAGGTGTTGCATGCTTTCCTTCTTTGAATTCGCAAGTTCCATCCGCCTTATACTCCACGTAGAATTCCTCACCGCTGAGGTTGTATTGAACTACTCCCTTCCAACCGCCCATCGCCTTTTGGATCTCGGGATCTTTGTTTTGGAGCTCACACATCTTCTGGATAACTTCTTTCGCCTCACTCATACTATTCACCAAATTTTAATAGATTAATTCATGAATATAAGCCTTGTGATTTTTTCTCGAAAGGAAAGGACTTTAAAATAGCAAAAAACAGAAACTATTAATTGTAGCTATTCTCCTTCAGATTCCTCCCCAAGGACGAGCTCCCTCATTTCAGAACTCAGCGTCTTTCTTTTTGAGAAGATGTCTCTAACCAACACTATGTCCCCCACTGATCTAACGATCCTATAAGGGATCACTACTCCTCTCGAATTTTTATCAATAAGAGCTTTGTTATAGTCCACAACAACGATCCCGGTTATACTGTTACTATCGCTTTCTATTATCACGTCTTCAATTTTTCCAACATATCTTCCTTCGTCTGTGAACACCCTCATTCCGAAAAGAGTTGTTATTTCACCGCTCATCGCCATACTTACACTCCCAGCAACCTATATATTAATTTTTTCATTGAGTCTTAAGCCAGAACTACAACACTGAGCCGAGAAAATATTTTTAATGTTTTTAATTAGCTCAAAATGGCTCTTTCTGGGGTTTTCTTATTTTTTAGGTTTTAAAAAGGTAACAAAAATGCGCCGACCGGGATTTGAACCCGGGGCAGGGGCTCGGCAAGCCCCTGTGTTAGACCAAGCTACACCATCGGCGCTCAAAGGTGCTTTGTGGATAGTTTAATAAGATTTTCGAAAAAATTTAAAAAATGGATCGCTTTAGCCCCAAACAACTTTGCCTTCGCTGTCCCTATATGAATACTCCTGCCCCCAGAACTTTGGCGTTATACCAAGAATCGGTATAAGATCTCCTCCTTCTATGACTATGTCCGAAGAGGGTAGATCGAGGATCCCAATTGTCCCGTAGGGATGCACACGTAGAAGAGCGCCGTGGAGATACTTTGGTATACCCCTATAGCCGTCTAACGGGAATGTTTTATTCTCCATTGCCTCCATGATCTTTTCAGGATCCGTTGATCCCGCCTTTTCAATTGCCTTTGCCAAAATGAATGTCACTTCGTAATTAAACACGTGTTCCCAGTTTAATGGAACGTTTCCAAGTCTTGGTGGGAGCTTTTCACACATGTAGCGGTAGTATGGAGTATATGGATCCACCGCCGCCTCTGGCAAAACAGCAAGAATGCAGGGCGAAGTAGTTCCAATTGACTTATCCAACAAACTTATATCTCCTTTTATAACTTTCTTGTTCTCGAAGTCATACTCTATGCCCAAATAATACATGATCTCATCAATTTTTGCCTGATCTGAGATGATAAATCCACCAGTATAACCCATCGCCCTTGCGGTTTTAATGACTCCCGCCACTGGTAGCGAGGGTCCTATGATCAGTATAACATCAGGTTTTTCAGCTAAAACCTTTGAGACGTTCTGCGTGTAATTTGTTGCTACGTAGTAGTTAATGGATTCCTCCGCAACTATTTTTCCACCTTTGCGAGTCCAATAGTCTTTAAACGTGCTTGCCCACTCAATTGCATAGCTATGTGTTCCAGGCAAAATTGCTGCCTTTAACATACCCTTTTGGAGGAAGTAATCGGACATTGTGGGGATATGATAGATCTCAAAATTCGGTGCCATGAATAACGTTAGCTTATTCCCACCCTTAAGCACACTTGGGCTTGAAGTATAAGCACCAACTATGAACTTAGGCTCTTTCTCGTTGATCTTCTGCAACTCAAGAATTCCTCCGCTGTGAGGACAAACGATCACCTTAGTGCCGTTCTTAGTAAGATTTACCGCATTTGCTACTGCTAATGGAGGATAATACTTGTCGTCCATTGCTAGAACTTCCATTTTATACCACTTATCGCCAATCACAATTCCTCCACCATTGTTTATGTCTTCTACAGCCATTTTTATACCATTCAGAGCGCTTTCACCATACGGACCCGCAATCCCGCTCAATGGTCCAGTATAGCCGATGTAGATCGTCCCTCCAAATTCAAGTGGCTTTGGAGTTGGCGTCGTTGGACCCGCTGGAGACGTTGAAGGTGCTAACGCCCAATATACTACCAAGATCGCCACTATAACAACTACCGCCAGAATGATCCAATTCATGGCTTTCATATTATCACCTTTTAAAGCTATAACGATTGACTATATAAATTTTATGTTTTTCAATAATAACGGTTTTTTTGAAGAAAGAAGTCCTCATCATACAGGATCTACCACAAAAAGGTTCAGATGATTAGATCTTTTCCTTTACTTTCTCCAAAACTTTCACGTTTTCTATACATGTAGATGGATAATTTCCACTTTCATCCTTCTCTAGCGACTTAACCATATCCCAGATCGTAAGCAGTGCAACACTAACTCCTGTTATTGCCTCCATCTCCACACCAGTCTTAGCAATTGCCTTAACCATGCAACGAACTCTGATGCCTTCTTTTTCAACACTGAAGTCAAGGGAGATCGAGGTTATGGGTATTGGATGACACATCGGAATGATTTCCGGAGTCTTCTTCACAGCCAAAACTCCAGCTATATTGGCGGTAGCTAAAACATCTCCCTTTACAACTTTTTCATTCAAAATCGCTTCAATTGTCTCTCTTTTTAATCTTATAAATCCCTCCGCTATCGCAATTCTCAAAACTTCTTCCTTGTTTGAGACGTCTACCATAGCAACTTTTCCTTTTTTTATATGCGAGAATTCCATGCAGAGTGCCACTCGTTAAAAATATAACCTCTTCTGTTCCCATGAATTCATGAAGGCTCTGATCGTTGTGGACATGCAGAAGGATTTCTGCTACAGAAACGGAGCGCTTTACATAAAAGAAGCTGAGAAAATTTTTGATAGCACGAGAAAAGTCGTTGAAATGGCAAGAAGAGAAATGCCTGTGGTCTTCACCCAAGATTGGCACAGAGAAGACGACAGAGAATTCAAGATCTGGCCAAAGCACTGCATAATGGAAACAGAAGGGGCGGAGATCATAGAAGAACTTAAACCAACCAAAAAAGACTACTTTATAAAAAAGAGAAGATACTCCGCATTTTTCGGCACAGATCTCGATCTCCTCCTTAGAGAGCTTGAAGTTGAAGAGATCTTTGTTTGTGGAGTTGCAACCAATATCTGCGTTCTTCACACAGCGGGAGATGCTTCAATAAGGGGCTACAAGGTCTATGTGATCAGGGACTGCACTAAGGCTTTGAGCGATTACGATCAAGAATATGCACTTAAACATATGAAAGAAGTATTTAATGCTGAAATAATTACTTCAAAAGACTTCTGCAGATCCTGAACTGCGAAAAGCATAAATTCGAAAATTTTATTCATGTGCTATGAAAGATGTGATCATAGTTGGTTGTGGGAGCTACATGGACTCGACTTATGGCTGTCCCGGAGAGTGGAGATGCCTGAAAGCTGCAGCTTTTGGTGAAGGAGAGTTTAAAGAACCAGCGAGAGTTATAGCTTTCGTTCAGTGCGAATGCCCTGGAAGGACCGCCCTTGCCACAATTAAAATGGCGATCAAACTCTCAAACGTGAAACCAGATGAGATCTATTTAAGCAATTGCTTTTACAAGCCAAAACCCGAGTGCCCTTATTTCAAGCCAGAAGAATTTGCAAAAACGGTTGAGGAAGCTCTCGGCGTAAAAGTGCACTTTGGAACCCATCCCTATGCTTGAGCTTCATTAAAAAAGTTTTTATTAAGCACAGCTCAAATATTTTTTAATGACTCTGATCGAAGAAGCAAAAAAAGGCGTCTTGAACAAATTTATTAGGAGAACCGCTGAATATGAAAGAGTTGAAGCTGATCGATTGCTCAGGCTAATTGCTAAAGGTCATGTAGTTGTTCCGAAGAACGTTATTCGGGAAGTTGAACCAAGAGCAATTGGGATGCTTGTTTCAACAAAGGTTAATGCCAACGTAGGAACCTCTCAGGAATACATTAATGTCGAAGAAGAAGTTGAAAAGGCGGTCGTTGCCCAAAAATTTGGTGCGGATGCAATAATGGATCTCTCAACTGGTGGAGATCTTAGAGAGATCAGAAAGAAGATCATGAAGATCGTTAGAGTCCCCTTTGGCACAGTGCCGATCTACGAAGCTGCGAGAGACTGTAGAAAGATCGTGGACATTAGCGAAGATGAATTTCTCAGAGCAGTCGAAAAACACGCTAAGGAAGGTGTAGACTTTATGACGATCCATGCGGGCGTGAACTGGATAAGCGTTGAAAGACTTAGAAATTCTAAAAGGCTTCTTGGAGTGGTAAGTAGAGGTGGAGCGATCACGATCGGTTGGATGCTCCACAACGAGAAAGAGAATCCATACTATGCGAATTTTGATTATCTCCTCGACATTCTAAAGGAATACGATGTTACCATTAGCCTCGGAGATGCTTTTCGCCCCGGTTGTATCAACGACGCTGGTGACAGGGCAAAATACACAGAATTCATAATTCTTGGAGAGCTCGTAGAGAAGTGCCGGGCAAAGGGTGTCCAATGCATGGTCGAAGGACCGGGACATGTGCCTCTTGACGGGATCTTTCCAGCGGTCAGGGCGATGAAGAGTGTCACCGATAACGCTCCGCTTTACTTGCTCGGACCTCTTGTAACAGACATATCTGCAGGCTACGATCACATCTCCTCAGCCATAGGAGCTGCGATTGCGGGACTCGCGGGAGCGGATTTCATATGCTACGTCACACCTTCAGAGCACCTTGGATTACCAAGCGTTGAGGACGTTAAAGAAGGTGTTATCGCTGCAAAGATCGCAGCCCATGCTGTTGACCTCGTCAAGGAGGGGCAAAAAGAGTGGGCAAAACTCAGGGACTATGAAATGTCGCTGGCAAGGAAAAATTTCGATTGGGATAAGCAGTTTGCTCTATCTCCTGATCCAGAAAAAGCTCGTAGAATCTGGGAAAGAAGGAGGGCGAAAGGGGACTACTGCAGTATGTGCGGAGATCTTTGTGCAATAAAGCTCGTAGAGCAATTCGCTAAAGATAAATAGATCATCTTAATTTCTCAAATTCATCGCAAACATAAAATAACCTGCGAAATCCTAAGGCTCATGGGCAAAACGATCGTCGAAAAGATCTTCTCAAAAGCTTGCGAAAAAGAGGTAAAAGCGGGAGATTTCGTATTCGCAAGTATAGACTTAGCGATGATACACGATATAACCGCACCGCTCGCTATAAAGGCATTCAAAGAAATTGCGGGTGAAAACGCCAAGCTCTGGGATTCGAAAAAAGTTGTAATGGCTTTCGATCATCAGGCTCCCGCAGACAGCATAAAGTCCGCAGAAAATCAAAAACAGCTTAGAATTTTTGCGGGAGAGCAAGGAATTTTGAACTACGACGTCTGTGGTGGTATTGCGCATCAGCTCATGGTAGAAAATCACGTCTTGCCTGGAATGCTTGTTGTCGGTGCTGACAGCCACACATGCATGTATGGTGCTCTTGGAGCATTCGCTACTGGAATTGGATCAACAGACATGGGCTGTGTTCTCGCAACTGGCAAACTCTGGTTCAAGGTTCCAGAAAGCATCAGATTTAACGTCCATGGAAGACTCGAAAAGCATGTCTACGGGAAAGACGTTGTTCTCAGGATCATTGGAAACATTGGGGCTGAAGGAGCCAATTACAAGGCGTGCATTTTCAGCGGAGAAGTCGTTAAGAGGTTTCAAATGGCTGATCGGCTAACGATGTGCAACATGGCAATAGAAATGGGCGGAAAAGCAGGCATCGTTGAGCCCGATAAAATCACCCTCCAATATCTGAAAGAAGTTGGGCGAGAATTCAGCGGAGAATTGCTGACAAGCGACGAAGATGCCAATTTCGAGGAAGTAGAGCTTGACGTTACTGGAATGGAGCCCCAGGTTGCGGTTCCGCACAGAGTCGACAATGTTGTTGGGATTTCTGAAGTAGAGGGCATAAAGGTCGATCAGGTGTTTATAGGCTCTTGCACAAATGGAAGATACGAAGACCTGAAGATTTCTGCGGAGATCCTTAAGGGTGAAAAGGTTGCAAAGGGAGTTAGATTGATCGTCATACCCGCGAGCAGAAGAGAATACATGAGAGCCTTGAAAGATGGACTTATAGATGTCTTTTTAGACGCGGGAGCAATTGTTGAATTCCCATCATGCGGGCCATGCATGGGTGGAAGCTTTGGTTTGATCGCAGGTGGTGAAGTAAGCGTTTCGACTTCAAACAGAAACTTCATTGGCAGACAGGGAAGTCCAGAGGGAAAAATATACCTTGTTAATCCCGCTGTTGCTGCTGCAAGTGCTATATACGGTGTTTTGACAGATCCAAGAGAAATTTAGAGATTTTGATTCATGCTCTCTTCTCCCTTGGCATGCAGATTATTTCTTTTATCTGCATATCGAAGAAGTTGTTCATGTGAGCGGGTCTGATAACAACAGCTGTGTCCGCTCCCCTTGTTTTTCCACCAATCGAAACCACTTCAGTGATCGGAATTGCCCCGCTGTCAGCTGCCATGACAGCGATCTCAACGCAAACTTTCAAACCATGCCCAAATAGCGACCGAAGAGCTTCTGAAATTGCTTCAACCCTGCTCGCCCCTCCGAACTTTCTCGTTATACTCCTTTCAATGCCCGAGAGAACATGAGACTGCCTCACAATTATGGCTCCTTTGCTTTTTAAAAACTCCTCAGTTTCTCGATCCATGGTATTCTTACCTTCCTCCATGAATCCGGTGTGATATGTGACTACAACAAGTTTCATTTCTTCACTTAGATATTTCAAAGCCTTCTTAGCGGTCTCTCCGTAGGAGGAGGCGACCACAACATGTTTTATTCCAAGCTCTTTTGCCCTCTCCACTGCAAGCTTCAGCGTCGTCTCAGTATTCTCAGCTCCGGGTTTTTCGAAATAACAGATCTTCTTCTCGATCAAATCAACCACCCGAAGATCAATGCAACTGAGAGTAACATTAATATTATGCTCAGCACCAGTGCCACCACTGCAAGCCTCGTTTCACCAAAAACGATCGGAATCGGTCCTATCAACACAACTCCGCCATATTTCTTTTCTAAATTACCTTTATCTTGAAAGTTGGGCATTCTCTCTGGAAATGTCTCTCTTCTCTGGAAAAATGCTGAGATCATTACGAAAAGTCCAAGCAATACTAAAAATATGCCTAAAAACCAGATCATAGTCACCACTTGAGAAACTGGAGGAGAATTAGGAGAAATGAACAGATCAAAAGCAGTAAGATCGCTAAACCAACATCGCTGGAAACTATAACGGGAATTGGTCCGATCAGAAGTAGTGCACCATATGAAACATTTTGAAGATCGGACAGACTAAGCAGAGTGACGCCAATGACAATAAGAGCAATACCAACGAATAAACCTCTAAGATCCATATCTTGTGTATGGTCGAGGATATAAGTTTATTTCCCGCCTAGTAGAGGACTTCGAAATCAACTATAGAAACTTTCATTATTTTATAATTATTATTTCTATTCTATCTATTTCTTGAAGGAGACTTTCAGGATCAGCGATTGCACGCTGAGATGGAGAGGGTTCCGTTGTTAGATCCTTGATATATGTCCGGGTGAGCGAGAGAAGTGGAAATGAAAAAAGCAGAGATTAAAATGAGTGCAAACCGAGATCCCATGTAGAATAAAAATCCCCATCACTTAAAAATTTTGCTGTCCGTTAGCAGATCTCATTAATTCTAACTCAACTTATCAACAAATTCAAATACTGCGAAAAAATGCCGGGATTATGGAGTTCGGAACTGTAGGTCCAACTTTTCCGCCAATTAGTGAGGCTCCGAAAACTGCAAAAAGGCTTGAAGAAAAAGGCTATGACGCATTGTGGTTCGCAGATCACCTTCTTGGCTGGTATCCGCACGAGATCTGGAAGGAGACGCCTTTTGCCATGCGTTATCCGTCTTGCCACATGTTCTACGAGGCTTTCTGTTCGATCTGTTATACCGCCCCATTCACACAAAAAATAAAATATGGAGTTTCTGTTACCGAGATCATAAGAAGGCATCCCGCGGTAATGCTACAGCAGGCAGTCACAGCAGATCATGCCGCTAACGGCAGATTTATCCTTGGAATAGGTGCAGGAGAAGCTGAGAACATAGTTCCCTATGGAATAAACTTTGAAAATCCTGTGGCAAAACTTGAGGAGGCTTTGAAGCTTATAAAGATCATGCTTTCTGCGGACTACGGTGAGAAGATCAATTTCCAGGGAAAGTTCTTCAAGTTTGAAGACGCTTTGTTCGACTTAAAGCCAATCGGAGAATTTCCAATCTGGCTCGGAGCCCATGGAAATAAAATGTTGAAGTTAACTGCAAAATACGGTGATGGATGGCTCCCCTCTACACTTTCACCTGAAGTTTACGCAGAGAGAATGGAAAAGCTAAATAAATTTGCAAAAGAAGAGAAAAGAGAACCAGAAGAGATCAAAAAAGGCATTTTCGTAAGCGTTGTGGTTGACGAAAAAGAGAGTGAAGTTCAAAGACTTCTGAGAACACCGATCCTTAAGATCCATGCCCTCCTAATGCCCTCTGAATTCTATGAAGCCATGGGCTATAAGCATCCATTTGGCAAATTCTACGGACTCCTTGACTACATTCCGACGAAGTATAACAAACAGCAGATCATGGAGGCGATCAGCAAGATCCCGGATGAGATCTCAAGGATCGCATTTGTAAGTGGAACTCCAGAGCAGATCGTGCAAACATTTGACAAGTTCGAAAAGATCGGAGTTGAGCACATAGTCCTATGGAACCTTACATACTTTGGAGACGTCAGCAAGATCAAAACATCCTATACACTCCTGGACGAGATCTTGGAGCACTTCAAGTAGTCAAAATTTTTATTTTTATATGCAATTTTTTATTAAGCCAATAGGCATCATAAGATCTCCATTCAAAGACAAAAATTCTGCTCCAAACCAAGGAAGGTTCTGCGAAGAGATCTTTGAGATCGAGATCTTTCCAGAATTTGAAGAGGGGTTGAAGGATCTTGAAACCTGCACTCATCTTATCATTCTATACTGGCTCGACCAAGCTAAAAGAGATTCTCTAATTGCCATTCCCCCGCACGACAACAGAGAGCATGGGGTTTTTGCAACGAGATCACCGAACAGACCTAATCCGATCGGTTTCTCAGTTGTAGAGCTTCTTGAAAGGAATGGACGGTTTTTGAAGGTAAAGAGACTTGATGCGATCGATAAAACTCCTGTTATAGACATTAAACCATATTCATCTGCCTTAGATTGCGTTGAAAACGCTAAAATAGGCTGGTTCGAATCTTCAAGTAAAAGAGAGTAAAGTTTAAATGGCACAGATCAAAGAGGCTAAAAATGTATGAAATTTGATGTCGTGATCGTAGGCGCCGGACCAGGAGGGATCTTTGCAGCGCATAAACTTGCTGGAAGCAAAAGTGTGGCGATTTTCGAGATGGGGAGAGATATATCAAGGCGAAAATGTCCAAGTGATCTCTCACAGAGCTACTGCAAGAAGTGCACTCCCTGTAATATCACCTCTGGTTTTGGTGGGGCGGGAGGACTTTCAGATGGAAAGCTGAATTACGTTAACCCTAACTATCAATCCAGCTTTACAGTTGGGGGAGATTTTGAATTTCTAAGTCCTAAGTATTTGATCGAAAAAATGAATGAAGTTGACGAGATCTTCTCCACCCATGGCGTTTCTGGAGAGCTTTTTGGGGAGGATGAGGCAAAATTAGAGAGATTTCTAAAGGAAGCTAACGCAGCGGGGATCGAATTCGTTCCCCTGAGGCAAAGACATGTGGGTAGTGATGAATTGCCAAGGGTGATCAAAAGCCTCGAAGATTCGCTTAAAAAGAGAGGTGTAGAGATCTTCACTCAAAAAACAGTCGTAGATATAGATCCAGAAGAAAAAGTTATAAAAACGAACAAAAGAGAGAAATTTGAGTATAATAAGCTCATAATTGCTGTGGGGAGAAGTGGATCTGATTGGCTTGAAAAATGGGTGAAGAAATACAAGATCGAAGTTGCAGAGAATTCAAAAGCAATTGATGTTGGTGTCAGAGTTGAAGTTCCCGCCTCGATCATGGACGACATAACTTCGACGATCTACGATCCAAAGCTGAGAGTCATAACGAAGAGGCACGACGACTACATGAGAACCTTCTGCACATGTCCGAGAGGTTGGGTTATAAGAGAGGATTATGGAGACTTCTGTCTCGTCAATGGGCACAGCAAAGCAAAAGAAAAGTCAAGTAATACCAACTTTGCACTACTTGGGCATTACGAATTTACGGAACCATTTGACGAGCCAAATGAATGGGGAAGGGATCTTGCAAGGATCACAACAAAACTCGGTGGAGGAAATCCAATAGTCCAGAGGCTTAAAGACCTTAGATTGGGGAGAAGAAGCACTGAGAGCAGAATAAAAAACAACAGACTTGTTCAACCGACTTTAAGAACCGCAATTCCAGGAGACATATGCCTGGCTTATCCAAGCAGAGTGATAGATGACATCGTTGATGCACTTGAAAGGCTCGACAAAGTGATCCCGGGAGTCGCTGATGATTCAACTCTTCTTTATGCTCCAGAGGTTAAATTCTACTCCCTAAAGCTCAAGGTCGATGAGGGTATGAGAACAAGCATTCCATCAGTATATGCAATTGGTGATGGTGCGGGGATCAGTAGGGGAATCGTTGGAGCTGCGGTTACAGGCTTAATCGCAGCAGAGAGCATTCTAAAGGACAATTAGATATGTTCTACGACATTAGAGAAGTTAAAGTTGAAACTTTGACGATCAACATAGAAAACGGAGTCGTGGAGAGACCAAAAATAACGTGTTTTCATTCAAAAAGCTTTAGAGTTTTGAAAAATGGATTTTGGGGAGTTTTTGAGGGGTTGGTAAGCGATTCGGAAGGTTTGAACTTTGCAGAAAAGAATGCTATCAGCAAGGGGAATGTGGAGCTCTTGGAAGTAAATTCAAGTGGAAGATACGAGCTGAAAACTAAGATCGACCCAAGGGATCTCAGCGTTGAAGAAAAACTGGATTTTCTTAAGGAGATTGATAAAAGCATCTATACTAAAACAAGAAAGCTCGGATATATCGAGAGCTCCAAGCAATTTGAATACCGTGACTCTCTTGGAAATGAAGTTCGCTATGAGGTTCCGAGAATAGGAATTTCGATCATCGCAATAGCTAAAGGAGAGACTTTGCAGTTAATTTCAAAACGCTTGATGAAGCCCGGAGGCTGGGAAAAAATTGAGGGTGCTTTTGAACTAGTTGGAGAGATCAATGAGGTTCTTCCTAAGCTTACCAACGCAAGATCGCCTCCTTCGGGAGAAATGAATGTGTTAATGAACCCGGAACTTGCGGGAGTTTTTATTCATGAAGCTTTTGGGCATGCGGTTGAAGCTGATCACGTTTTGCAAGGGGCGAGCGTGCTTAGCGGAAAAATAGGAGAAAAGATTGCTGGGGAGAACGTAACCATTGTGGACGATCCTATGGTTGAGGAATTTGGTTTCTATCCGTTTGACGACGAGGGCGTAAAAGCCAGAAAGAAGACTTTAGTTGAAAATGGAGTCTTAAGAAGTTATTTACATAGTAAAGAGACTGCAAAGAAGCTTGGTGGAGATCCGGGGAATGCAAGAAGTGAAGGTGTTGCTTTTCCGATCGTGAGAATGAGTAATACCTATCTAAAAGAGGGTGAATTTAAATTCGAGGAATTGCTTGAGTTTTGCAAGAACGGTGTTTTCCTTATAAGCTCAAGAGGTGGCGAAACTAACCCCGCAACGGGTTACTTTCAGTTCAGTGCTCAATATGGCTACTTAGTCAGAGATGGTGAGCTTTCTGATATGATCAGAGATGTTTCGCTTTCAGGAACCCTCGACATTCTGAAAGACGTTAAACTTGGAAATAAAATCGAGTTTGACCCCGGTTTCTGTGGAAAAGCTTATCAAACTGTCCCGGTTGCTGATGGTGCCCCAGCGGTTCTCTGCAGAGCGAAGGTTGGTGGTTCCTGATGGAATGGGAGATCTTTGAAGAAAAAGTAAGAGGGTTTTTAGCAGAGGTCTCTGCAGGGAATTTAAGGGCTGTCCATTCCTATAAAGACTCCTCCTGTGCAGTAAGAGTCATAATAGACGGAAAAGTCGGTTTTTCAGCTGGTAAAAATGTTGAGAGGGTAATGGAGAATGCAAAAAAGATTGCAAGGATCTCCGAAGAAAGATTGCACAATTTTCCGAACGAAAAACCAGCAAAAGTTTTAGGTATTTATGATAAACGTTTAGAAAACATAACATCTGATTTTATAAAAGAAGAATATGAAATTCTTATAAACTCAGTAGAGAGAGCAAAAATTGCAAATGCCTATATAATTCACTCGATCGTTGAAGTTAATCTTAAAAATTCCTCGGGGGCGGATCTAAGCAAAAAAGAGACTTTTTCGTCGTTTTCAATAGAGACGGTATACGAAGACGGTAGTGGATTCTCAGAGTGCGAGAGTAGAAGCAGAGAACTCGAAATAGTAGAGACCGCCCAATATGCAGAGAGGCTTGCTATTGGATCTTCAAAGGCTACAAAGATCGAAAGCGGTTATTACGATCTAATTCTTATGCCAAATGCGGTCCACCAGCTATTTTCCAACACTCTTTATCCCTCACTTTCAGCTGAAAATGTCTCAAAAGGGAGAAGCTTGCTTAAAATTGGCTCTTACATTGGAGAACTAAAGTTGATAGACGATCCGACGATCGAAGGGGGTATTGAAAGCTACTTTTTCGATGATGAAGGTGTGAAGGCGAGAAGAAAAATCCTTGTTGATAAGGAAGTTAAATGCTTTTACTCGGACTGGAAAAACTCAATAAATTTCGGAGCCACCGGTAATGGCTTAAGAGCGGGCATAGAGCTCCCACCTTCTCCGATGCCAAGTAACGTGGTTGTTGAAATTGATAATAAAGCTGATCCAGATCATGCTTTGATCATACACAACTTTTTAGGCTCACACACCGCCAACCCGCTGAGCGGAGACTTCAGTGTAGAATGCCTGAACGCTGAGCTTAATTCAAGAGCTATAAAAGGGGCTATGATCTACGGAAACATTTTTGAAGTCCTGAAACGAATTGAAGGCTACTCTTCAGAAGAAAAACAAGTAGAGTGCACGATCTCTCCCGCAATAAGGTTTAAAAAGATTAGAGTTGTTTAGCAACTAATAGCGAAAGAAAAAGAGATATAACAAGGAGCATTATAAGAACTAAAGCTATTTTTGCCACTCTTAGCACGTTAGACTTTTTCTCAGCCTTCACAACCTCGAATTCTAATGATTTGTAGCTCGGTTCGAATCCGGGAGCTTTGAACTTCATGTCGATCTTATGCTTTCCAATATAAGGAGACAAAAAAGAGAATGAGAAGGTGCCCAATTTGGCATCTGACTCTCCAATCTCTTTTCCGTCGAGATAGAACTTTACTCTGCCATCTAAAGGTTTCCATTCCTTTTCTTTTTCGTCATAAAAAGTTAGCCAGCCCTCTACGGTAACCATTTCCCCCTCCGAGACAAAACCATTGACAAAATGAGCTGAAATTCTCGTCCTAAACAACGAACTTAAAGAAGACATAGGTAATTGCCACCAGCAGAAATATATGTTTCAGTCCCGCTTCAACTCTCCCCTCTCCCATAACACCCGCAGCCAATCCAGAAAAAACTGCAACAAGAAATGATGTTTCCATAAAGACGTTCTCCAGATCTGCCAGATCGATCGCGGTTGCGATCTGAGTGATCTCGATCGAAGCAAACATGGAGAGCATGTTCTTTATTAGAACGTATGCGGTGTATAAAAAGACTCCGAAAGCCAGATAGATTATGATTATATAAGTGCTCATCATATCCCTGAGTCTGTTTCTCATCTCTATTTCAAGTTCTGAGAAATTAGAGGCGACAATGAGGGCTTCTCTTATACTTGGCGAAGCCTCAATGGCTTTTACAAGCATTGAAATTGCCTTTTGAAAAACACTGCTTCTTATGCGTCTTTCAAGTCTGACAAAAGCTGAAGTCACCAGCTCCCCCCATTCCAATCTTCTCTTTATTGTTCTTATCTCTTTGCTCAGAACTCCCGCTTCAGTGTCGCTTATGTTCTTTAAAGCCTCAACAACATTCAGTCCCGCCTCATTAAGGGATGCAAGCTGTTTCAGAAAGTCTGGAAGTTCTTTTTCAGCTTTTCTTAACAATCTCTCACGATACTCAACAAAGAAAACTGTTGGTAGTCCAAAGGCGAGTAAAGTTGTGAAAACAAGGTAATCAAACTCCATTCTCCCGTAGAAGATTAAGAAAAAGGCAATTGGTGGCAAGAGTAGATAGAAAAGGACATATTTGAATTTTACAACATAGGGCATCTCAAGGATCGGATAAGTTAAGAAGCTCTTGATCTTGTTGAATGTCCTCCTCAGCTTGCTAAACTTAAAGCCTGCTGGTTTCTCCGTTGTTCTCGCCAATATTTCTTCCTGTTCTACCTCAAATTTACCAATACCTCTGCTTTCACGTGCGGTTGAAGAATATGCTAACCAAAGAACGATCAAAGAACCCATTGGCAAAAGTGTATAAGCAAAAATTCTGTAAAGTCCTAAACTCGCACTTCCGATCATGTTGAAAACGACGAGAACGATCAGGAAAAACAATGGAGCAACAATAAACAGGGCAAGATAGATCTCTGCTATGATCTGCATGGATTCTGAGTAAAGCGTGTAAAGTCTCTCCTTTTCCGAGAAAAACTGCTCAGATTTTGCCTTTAGGTAGTCCAAAACATTTCCACCACCACGGTATACATCGATGAAGTTCTCAAGAAAGATCCTTAGCTTCTCCGATGGCGTGGTTTCCGCAACGAATTTCATCGCACTCTCAAGATCCCTGCCCATCTCAACAAGAACCGCGATCTTCTCGAATTCAACACTGAGCTCGCTGAAAAGGTGTTTATTTTCTGCAATAAACTTAATAGCAGAGATCATTGGCACATTTCCTTTTGCCATCCCGAGAAGCATGTTTACCGCGTGTGGTAATGCGGAGTCGATCTTTCCACTTCTTGAGCTTGCGACATAATAGGGATAAGATAAAAGAAGATATCGGGTGAATCCAAAGAAAATAAGTGAGATGATTAGAGAGAGAGCGATTTGAATTTTCCAGAACTCCAAGACCACGCCAAGGTTGATATACTCAATTCCAAAAGTGCTCCTAAGCAACAAAGAGAGAACGATCCCCACAAAAACCCCCAAGAGCATCGCAATAAGCGAGAAAAACAGAGAACCCGCAAGAAATTCTGGAGTCGTTGTTCGAAGCCTTGCACTCTCTATCGCCTTATCCAGATCAGCGAATCTATTCGGATTTGCTTCGATCTTATCTCTAAAGTATCTTTTCATGAAATTCGGAGCGATCATAGGACTCTCGAGAATGCAATTTCAGGATTTCTATAATAATTATGAATCAGCTTTGTAAATTCCGTGTAATCCTTAACACCGCTTTTAATCATCCATTCTAAATATTTTCTCCTTCTCTGGAGCTCCTCATAAACGTCATCCATTCTAGAGGTTGCAATTTTCTCAAGCTTCTTCGGAATGCTAACTTCAATGTGCTCATCTCTCTTTGCATCCCACCTCGCGAATTGATTTACGAGCAAATTCTTGTCCGCTGGATCTATTCCAAGGATCTCATTTATTTCCTTAGTTCTTCTTATTCTCTTTGCTCCCCTCAGATACATATTCTGAACGAGCACGATATCTAAAAACTGGAGCATGCTCCTTGGAACATTTAACGGATCGCTTTCGAATCTATAAACCATCTGGTTTATGTCTCCCGCATGAAAAGTTGAGTAGCTTGCATGCCCTGTCGACATAGCCTGAAAGAGTGTTTGAGCTTCTTTTCCTCTAACTTCTCCCACCACAATATAATCGGGTCTCTGCCTTAATGCGGCCCTTAGCAGATCATACATATCGATTTCCTGCTCACCTATGCCTGTCCTCGTTACCTGAGCAAGCCAGTTATCGTGGTATAACCTGATCTCTCTCGTATCCTCGATCGAAACGATCTTTGCATCTGGAGGAACGAACATTAGTATTGAATTCAGCGTAGTCGTCTTTCCACTCGCTGTTTCTCCAACGACGATCACTGAGAGTTTGTGTTCTATTGCAAGCCAGAGATAAGCCATGATCCCTATGGGAATCGTGCCAAACCTAACCAGATCAAGTGGAGTTAATGGCTGAGTCGCAAATTTTCTTATAGTAAAGCTTGAGCCTCTTGGTGTCACTTCTGTTCCAAATGTTGCCTGAAGTCTGCTTCCATCTGGAAGAGTTGAATCTACAATAGGATTTGCCAATGAGATGTGTTTTCCACTCCTCTGAGTTAGGAGCATAACAAGCCTGTCTAGAGCAAGCTTTGGGATCTTAATATTTGTCTCTAAATAACCGTAACTCTTCTGGTATACAAAGATCGGGATCTCATAGCCATCGCAAGAAATGTCCTCAACATTTGGATCAACGATCAGAGGTTCTATGATGCTGTAACCAAAAAACTCACGAAAAAGATAGTATAACATCCTCGAATACAGATCGCTATCCATTTCAATTCCATATTCCTTAGTAAGTCTTTCAAAATTTTTCACGAGTGCCTTTGCTCTATCTTCAAGCTCCAAAGAAACGTCGAGGAGTGTCAAAATTCTCCTCAAATCTACGATTATGGAGGCGAGAATTTTAAGCTCGTTAACGTTTAAAGAGGGTTCGATCGCAAAATATCTCAATTTATGATGCTCAACGTCTTCAAATATGACGATCTTTATAAAAGGCTCCGCGACCCAATACTCGCTAACAACGTTTTCGAACTTCAGATCTTCAACGATCTCGGACTTTATGAAGTCCATTAGTAATTTATACCTCTCAATCATTTCATTATATTTCGCATTAGGGATATATATTCTTTTCCTACAAATCTGAAAGTTATTGCTCCTCTTTGGATTTCTCTTTCACAAAAAGAACGCAAATAACAGATAACACCGAAGCAAGAAGGCAGAATTCAAATGAGAGATTGTATGCCTCCACTGGATAAATTGACCCGATCTTTCCCACTGAGTCCATCAAATAACCCATTATCGTCTGGAATAAAGCTGCACCGAAGAATGGGAAGACGTTGACAACGCTCATGGACAGACCTGTCATTCTTAGCGGGAATAGCTCCTTCACAATCGCATAAGCTACAGGACCTGTGCTCGAGAAAAAGCCTATAAAAAAGGAGATTAGGCAGATAGAAGCAATGCTAAGACTCGATATATAGACCACAAGGGGTAACCAAGTTATCGTAAATCCAATACCCCCCAAGATCAATATCGTCTTCTTCAGCCCAATAAGATCTGAGATCCTTCCAAAAATAAGAGCACCCACTATAGTTCCAATTCCCACAAGCATCAGAATTGTGCCCGCTGTCGCTTTTGACAGTCCATAGACATCGATCAAATAAGGGCCTCCCCATAATCCTTGGAAACCCATAACAATACCGTATCTGAGCATTGCAGAAATGGCAATTAGCCAGAGCGACAAATTACCAACGATCAGATATAAATCGTCTTTTCTGAGCTTCTCCTCTTTAAAGTCTCTTGGAGCGTCTTTGACCACTTTAAAGCAGAGGAAGATTAAGAACAGTGTTATAATTGCTAAAAAAGCGAATGGAAGTCTCCAGCCAAAAAGTTCAACCGCTAATGCCAAGGGATAGGCTGATAGAATTGCTCCAAGATTTCCAATTGCAAAAAGAATCCCCGTTGCTGTTGCAAACTCGTTTTGCCTGAACCAGACAGATACGATCTTTATCGTCGGCACATAAACTCCCGCAACTCCAATACCTATCAAAAGTCTTGAAAATACCGCCATTTCGTAATTTTTTGCAAGAACTAAGATGAGAATACCAAAAAAGGCTATACAAGTAAAAACCATAACAGTCCATTTTGCTCCTTTCAGGTCAGAAAGGACCCCAACAGGGATCTGAAGAATTGCATATGGATAAAAATAAGCTGAAGAAAGAATCCCGACTGCAAGTGCGGAAACAGCGAATTCTTTCATGAATTCATCCGCCATTACCGCTGGAGAGGTTCTGTGGAAATAAACCAAGAAGTATATACAAGCTAAAACTCCAAATATCGCCCATTTACTTGATTTCAAACCTGAGGATCGCACATATACCACCAAGTTTCGATACAATTTCACCTGGCTCAAATTCGGAGCTCAAGATCAGAACTTTCCCTCCCGCTTTTTCAACCTCCTCCATGAATCCATCGATCGCCCACTTTTCCCTTTCCCTGAGCAAAAAGTCATCTGAAACGAGGAGAATTTCTATAGCCCCATAATCCTTCGCATTCTTCACGTCTTCAAGTCCATAAGCAACCTTTTCATTTTTTGCGATGCCCTCAAGCAGTCTATCTACAAGTTCAGCTTCTTCAGCGAGTCTTATCTCTCCTACGATCCTGTCTATCGTTCTTCTTTTTAAAACCTCTAAAAATCCTCTTCTGCCAATTGCAGAAGTATCTACTATGACCGCTTTTTTAGCTATCTCAGCATCTTTCTGCCTCAAATAATCGTAAAAATCCTTTTTTGTAAAACCCGGTCCTGCAAGCACGAGATATCTGAAGCCAACATTCTTCAAAGTTTCAAAAAGCTCCCCAAAAAATTCATTCCTCGTCCCACCGTAATTCTTAGCATAAGAGAATCTTTTTTCAAAGACCTCCTCGATTCCCCAATCCCTCAATGCTCCAGCAACTGCCTCGCCTTCCTCAATCGTTAATATAAGCACTTCAGGTCTTTTTGAGTTCTCTAAAGCCTTTTTTAGTCTCCTCAACTGCTCCTCTTTCCATTTCTTCGAAATACTAAGCTCTCTGCCTACCATGATATTAAGAGTGTGAAATCCCGCCTCCTCTACTCCTGAAACGATCTTTCCAGTGATCCTAAGTCTGTTCGCAAACTTGTGAAACTCAACCTTCTCTACTTCTATACCAATTCTGACTGTGATCAGTTCCTTGTCTCCTCTAAGCTTGTCATTACTATGGCTTGCCCTTTTAGTTAGCGAATAAACTATGTCTCCTTTCTCGATTATGAACTTTAGATGCCAGAGATCATCGAGATTCTCTGGAATTAGCTTTATTTCTCCCTCATGATCTCTGAGATCTTCCTCGAGAATTTGCACAGAACAAATATGTCTCGATTTTTAAAACATGCTTTAAAAAGATCGCTTTGAAACGAGCGATACTTTTAAATAGCTAAGCAAGAACGATGCACAAGAAACAAGGAGGTCTTGAAATGCCAGTTCGTCCGTTGGATATCTTGAATAAATCGTTAAAGTCGCCAGTCATCGTGCGATTAAAGGGTGGAAGAGAATTTAGGGGCACTCTCGATGGATATGACATTCACATGAATCTCGTTCTTCTGAACGCCGAGGAGATCCAAAATGGAGAAATAGTCAGAAAAGTGGGAAGTGTTATAATCCGAGGGGACACTGTTGTTTTCATATCTCCGTCCGTAGGTGGTGAGTGATGTCAGAGGGAACACCCTCAATGGGTAAAAGAAACAGGAAAATGGTTCATATTAGATGTAGAAGGTGTGGAAGAAATTCTTTCCACTGGAGAAAGAGATACTGCTCAGCCTGTGGCTTTGGAAGAAGTAAAAGATTGAGAAGATACAGTTGGGTAAATAAGACTAAGGACAGTGTCTGATGTGTGGCATCGCTGGAGCATATAGCGAGAATTTTATAGCTGGAAAATACATCTATTACGCTCTTTTTTCTCTACAACATCGTGGACAAGAGTCCGCTGGGATCGCTTTCTACAGTGATGGGCTTCGCTACAAAAAGCAAATGGGATTGGTTTCAGAAGTCTTCAGCAAAGAAGATCTAATTCCCGCTAAATACGCAATTGGACATGTCAGATATTCTACAACGGGCTTGTCAAGGCTCGAAAATGCACAACCATTTGTTGTTAGATCAAAGATCGGAAATATCGCTGTTGCACACAATGGAAACCTCGTAAATCATGCTGAACTAAGAAGAAAACTTGAAAATGAAGGTAGTGTTTTCACTTCTGACTCGGATTCGGAGATCATCGCTCAAATGCTCTCAAAGATCTTGCTAATAGAAGGGGATTACAAGGAATGCCTTCAAGAATTAAATTCAAAGCTTATCGGTAGCCATTCATGTGTTCTGCTCATAAACGACAAGATCATAGCATATCGTGATCCCTTGGGTTTCAGACCTCTATGTGTTGGAGAGATCGAAGACGGTTATATTGTCTGCAGTGAAAGTTGTGCGATCGATTCTCTTGAAGGTAAGTTTATTAGAGATTTAGAGCCGGGAGAAGCGGTTATAATTGAGGATGGAGAGCTTGAATTCATAAAATTTGCAAAGAGCAATAGAAAAGCGGTCTGCATTTTTGAATATATCTACTTCGCCCGTCCAGACTCGATCATTGACGGAATAAACGTCTACAAAGCGAGAACTGAAATGGGAAGAATTCTCGCTGAAGAATCGCCAACCAATGCGGACTTTGTGTCAGCAGTTCCAGACAGCGGAATAACTGCTGCAATTGGATATGCAACGAGATCTGGGTTGCCTTATATGGAATGCTTGATAAAGAATAGATATGTCGGAAGAACCTTCATAATGCCAAAGCAAGAGCTTAGAGAGCTTTTAGTAAAGCTTAAAGTGAATGTTATAAAAGAAAACGCAATGAACAAAAGGATCGTGCTTGTAGATGACAGCATAGTCAGAGCAACTACTTCGAAGAAGATCGTTGAAATGCTAAAAAGAGCGGGTGCAAAGGAAGTGCACGTTAGAGTTGGAAGTCCTCCGATCATTGCTCCATGCTACTTCGGCATCGACATGAAAACAAGAAAAGAACTCGTTGCTTCCAGCCATAGTGTTGAGGAGATCAAAGAGATCGTTGGAGCGGACAGCCTTTGTTATCTGAGTCTAAAGGGATTACTAACCGCTCTTAAGAAATTAGGTGGAAAAGAGTTCTGCACCGCTTGTCTCACTGGCAAATACCCTGTTCCAGTCCCGGGAGAGTTAACGGAGTAAGGGTAGCCAGAACATCAGCAGGATTATTAAGAGCATCAGAAACATGAATAAAGTGAAATTCCTCTGTCTTTTCCTTTCTTTCTCCATTTTTTGCTCGCATTCCTCACTGCAGTAGTATTTATCCGCTTCTATCGCTTTTCCACAAACGATACAGTGACGATGGGGGACGAGGGGCATATTTTTTGTCGATTTGCAATATAAAAAGTTTTTCAAAAAGGCTCAGTAAAGAAAGCCTTATTACACATTCAAAGATCTTGATTTTGTGAATATTAAAATTGGCACAATAATAGCATTAAACCTTCTGGTCTTTATTATTTCCCTCACCGTAGGTAGCTCGCGATATGGGTTTGAAGATCTCATAAGGCTTTTTCAAGGCACAGCTGAAGAGACCGCAAGAACGATCATACTCGAATACAGGCTTCCAAGATTACTTCTCGCTGTTATAGTTGGTGCCTCTCTCTCCGCTTCCGGTTGTTCACTACAAGCACTATTTAGAAATCCCCTCGCAGAACCCTATGTCCTTGGAATTGCAAGTGGTGCAAGCTTAGGGGCAATTTTATCGGTGATCTTAGGACTCAACGTATTTGGCAGAATTCTATTTGCCTTTCTGTTCTCAATTTTAACAGTCTATCTCGTATTCCTAATTGGAAACACAAAAAAATTTAGGGATCAGAACTACGCAATTCTACTTGCGGGAATAGCAATTGCTTCATTCCTCTCCGGTTTGAATTCCCTACTGATCTATCTGCATTCGCAAAACTTACATAAAGTCATATTTTGGCTAATGGGAAGCTTTTCCAATCCACAATGGGAAGAAATCTACTTCTGCACACCATGCCTGATAATTGGACTCTCATTTCTTCTTGCAACATCCTGGAACCTGAATGCACTGCTCTTAGGCGATGAGCATGCAAAAGCGGTAGGGATCAATGTTGATAGGTATAGATCAGAGCTGATAATCTTCACATCTCTCCTCACATCAACAGCGGTTGCAGTCAGCGGTGTGATCGGATTTGTTGGGATCATAATTCCGCACACAGTTAGAATCCTTATTGGAGAAGAACATAGGCAACTATTGCCTACCACGATCTTGCTATCTACCGCTTTTATGCCATTTGTAGACATGATCGCGAGGATCTCGATCAGTGGTGAGATCCCAGTCGGAGCAATAACTGCAATGCTTGGAGGTCCTTTCTTTCTTTATTTACTCCTAAGGAGAGGCATATGAAGTTAAAAGTAGAGAATTTAACGGTTAAACTTGGAAGCAATGAAATTCTAAAAGATCTAACTATAGAAGCAAAGGAGGGTGACTTCATTGCATTACTCGGTCCCAATGGTAGTGGAAAGTCCACACTTCTGAGAACGATCTTCGGAGTGATCAAACCTGCGAGGGGCGTTGTTTTCTTTGATGGAAAAGAGATCGAGAAGGGATATCTCCCTCAGGAAACTGCAGACACGAATCTCAATGTTATAGATGTTGTTCTACTTGGTAGAACGCCTTATCTTGGCAGAATAAAGATCCCAAAAAAGAGGGATCTTGAGATCGCAAGGAAAGCTTTAAGAGATCTTGGTATTGAAAAACTGGCTAATAGAAGATTTTCAGAACTGAGTGGTGGTGAAAAACAGAAAGTTCTTCTTGCAAGACTTTTTGCTCAGGAACCAAAGATCATTCTACTTGACGAACCGACAGCACATTTAGATCTTTCCGCACAACTCGAGATCATGGGGCTCATAAAGGAGCTCTCAGATGATAGGATCGTGATCGTTGCTTTGCACGATATAAATCTCGCTCTTTCTTTTGCCAATTGCATATTCCTGATAAGAGACGGCAGGATCTTATTCGCGGGAAGCCCGAAAGAAGTTATAAATGAAAAGAACATTAAGGAGGTCTTTAACGTTGAAGTTAGCGTTAAAAAACATGGTCAGATCTATGTGATTCCCAAGATAAAATCGACTAAAAAGGGTAAGAAAGTGCATGTGATCTGTGGCGGAGGTAGTGGACGAGAACTGATCCATCTCTTGAATTCCAATGGATTTCTAATTTCCGCAGGAGTCCTGAATGCCCTTGATTCTGACTGGGAGATCGTTTCCGAGATTGGAGGAGAGATCATCGACGCTCCACCTTTTTCGCAGATCAGTGAAGAAGCTTTCCAGAGGAACTTAGAGTCTATAAGAAATTCTGATGCGGTAGTTTTAGCGGATTTGAGCTTTGGAAAAGGAAATTTTAAAAACTTACTCTCCGCTAAGTATGCAAGCGAACTCGGAAAACTAATAGTGGTCGAAAAGACTGACTTCCAAAATAGGAATTTTGTTGGAAGAGTTGCTGAAGAGATCTACTCCGAAATTTTGAAGAATGCAAAAGTTGTTAAAAATGATGAGGAGGTTATAAATGCCATACAAAAATTACTTTCTGAATGAGGATACCCTAATAGTTTATGGAAATTTCTTTGGAATTAGCACAGGACTTCTTGGAGGTTGGAAAATTGTCAAGGCGGTCTTTAATCATACTGTAAGCGATGAATTTTATAAAATGCCAGCTGTAAAATATCTGAGACTTGTTGCAAAAAATTATGGACTTAAAAGCTATTTTGGTCTTCTAACAGCGGTTCCAATGAGAAATTTGAGTATCGGAAGTGCTGAAGATGTTACCGCATTCATTACCGCCGGTGTGGATAATCCAAATGAGAATACGATCAATATGATCCTTGTTCTGGAAGCCAAGGTTAGCAAGGCGGGAATGCTAAACGCGATAATAACTGCAACTGAAGCAAAGAGCAAAGCCTTATTTAAGCTTGGATATAGTTTTACAGGCACAAACACAGATGCAGTAGTCATTTTAAGCACTATGAAAGGTAAATATGAGAGATTTGCAGGTCCCGCAAGCGATTTAGGCAAAAAAATATGGAAAGTTGTTTTTGAAGGTGTAATGGAGAGTCTTAAAAAGAAATAGCCTGAAAGTGACTTTTGAATCAAGAATTTCCATTACACAAATAAAAATTTATAAATGAACTCTACAACTCGATCGCATGAAGTTCGGAAACGTTTTGTCCCCGCCAATGCCTCCCTTGGATAGGGCTATGAGCATAGCGATCCAGAGCGAAGAATTGGGCTTTTACTCAATTGTAATGCCAGATCATACGCTTATGGTGCCACCGGGTTTAACTCCAAACACCTTGGCTATGCTCTCCGCAATTGCAATGAAAACTCAGAAGATCAAACTTGGAACAGGTGTTACGGACTTTGCAAGATACCACCCCTCGATCTTAGCGCAGTTTTTTGCTACTCTCGATCATTTAGCTCCGGGGAGAGTATTCTTGGGAGTCGGAAGTGGTGAGGCGATGAACATATCTCCCTTCGGCATGCCATGGAAGAAATTTTCACAGCTCAAAGAAGGTATAGAGATCGTGAAGAGACTCTGGGAGGGGGAGCAGTTTTCTTATTCAGGAAAGGCGTTCAGACTAAAAGATGCGTTTCTACAGATCAAGCCATTGCAAAAAATACCGATTTATGTTGGAGCGAATGGCAGGAGAACGAGAGAACTAACTGGAATGCTTTGCGATGGATGGATGCCAATAGCAGAAACTCCAAAAACTTACAAGGAGAACTTAGAAGACGTTAAAAGGGGTGCAGAGAAAGTGGGGAGAAATGTGGAGGAAATTGACACAGCTCTGCAGATCTACACCGCAGTTGATTATGATAGCGGTAAAGCGATGGAAAGGGCAAAACGTTTTGCAGGCATAGTTATTTCGGCACTTGAAAAGGTTGAGCAAGCGGGATACACTCTTGAACTCCCGCGGGACTTTCCAAAAAGATTTTACTTTGAAAGACTTTTGCTTACAGATGACTCGCTTTCGAAGTTCATAGAATACTCCTCAATTGTTAGCGAGGAGATCATATCGGACTTCTTCATTGTCGGAAATCCTGAAGAGTGCATTTCAAAGATCGAGGAATTCAGAAGAGCGGGAGTTAAGCACATGGCGATGATCAACGTAGGTCCAGATCCTAAGCTCGTTATGAAGATCTACTCTGAGAAGATCATTCCAACATTTAAAGAATAAGGAGATCCGAAATACTTATATTCGCCATTTTTTATTTTCTTTATGATTGTAAGAATGGGGCTTCTTGGATCGTTTGTATTCATTAGCCTATTACTAACACCCTTTGCCTTTGGAGTGCTGACCATTTATGATATTTTTGAAAAAGAAATTGTAAACGAGACTTTGAGTGTCCCGACGGAGAACTATGCCTATGTTAGCTTTTACATAAGCTTAACTGGGAAAACACAGAACAGGATCAGCGTGAATGTCAATGAAGTAAACGGCAAATACGTAAACATTTACGTTTTTGACGAGGAGAATTTCAATCTTTACAGAGAAGGTAGAACTGCGGGTCCAATTTTCTCTGCAAGAGATGAAAAAGCTTATTCGAAGGTCTTTATTCCTGAAAAAAGTGGAAACTATTACGTTGTTATTGAGAACAGAGATCCCTTCAAAAAAACGGTTCGAGTGCAAGTTGTTTGGAAATATGGGGTTTCTGCTCCAGATCTGATCCCAGAGTTTGTTGAAGCTCACCCTTCGGAGGTTTTCTGGGGAGAGAAAGTCTATGTTGACTTCAAAATAAAGAACTACAGTCCTGTGAAGGCGGGAGCACACGAAGTTGTAGTCTATCTCGAAAGTGAAGATCAAAAGCTCTACGAGATCGATCGCATCCAGATCGAGCAGATCCTTGCAGAAGAATCAAAATTATTTAGCTCGGAGAAGGTAATTTCTAAAGAGCTTCCAAGAGGATTGTATAGAATAAAGATCGTGGTGGATCCTCAAAATCAAGTTGAGGAATACAACAAGAGCAACAACGAGATCTATGGGGCAAAGCTCTTCATCAAAGGTTCCTCACTAACTCCTCTGACTTCTGCTGAGACGCAGAAGAGCCCGGGATTCGAGCTTCTGTTCTCACTGTTTGCCCTCCTCGGAGTTGCATTCCTGATCAGGAGTAGAAGTTGAGTTCCGCCTCATCAATTTTTATAAAAAAAGCGAGGGTAGGGAGAAAAGCACTGCAGATAGCGGGGCGTGGATTTGAACCACGGATCTGCGGGTTATGAGCCCGCCGGGATTACCTGACTACCCTACCCCGCTTCAAGTCTTTGTCTTCTTGCGGTATTTCAAATTTTTCTTTTTATGAATTAAGATCTGGGTCATGCTTTAAAGCGTTGTTCTTGGTTAGCGTTTAACAATGGGAAGGGGCTTTAAGAAGGCTGTAAGTTCTGGTCACAGTAAAGCTTATCAATAGATATGAGTTT
Source organism: Archaeoglobales archaeon (assembly GCA_030055595.1). Lineage (GTDB taxonomy): Archaea > Halobacteriota > Archaeoglobi > Archaeoglobales > Archaeoglobaceae > WYZ-LMO2. The sequence continues at coordinate 176,295 of JASFYH010000002.1, forward strand.
ATCGCAATCATGGATTTATATTTCATTGTTCCAATACTTGGGGCACTCGCTTTGCTGTCCGCAATCGCTTCGCTATTAACAAGGGATAACTTCTACTCCGCCTTATACATGTCTTTAACAATGGTTTTCATCGCTGGGATCTATGCATTCTATAACCTTCAGCCTTCAGTTGTTCTAATTACTCTCGTCTTTGTTGGTGCGGTCGGCGTTGTAACGATTGCGGTTGCAGCAACCTACAGGGCTAAGAGTTCCAGAAAGCTAAGCCTGTTGCCCGCTTTTGCGATCGCTATTGTTGTTGCGCTTATAATTTTGCGATTGCCTTTAGAGTTTCGTTTTGAAGTTTTGGAGAACGGAATAACATTTCTTGGCGATTACTTCATTGCAGTTCTTTTCCTTGTCTGCATGATGATATTAATAATGTTATCAACGATAAAAATCCTTAAGGAGGTAGGAAGATGATCGAGCTCGCAATTGCACTGGTTGTCATTTTTGTGGCTTATCTAATGGCAATATCTTCCAGAGATGCGGTTAGATTGCTAATAAGCCTCGAGCTTATGTTTGCGGGAGTATTCTTGGCAATTCTACCGCTTTTTGCCTCAATTCCAGACACCGCTTTTGCAATTCTCGTTGTTGCCATCTTTACGAGCGGTGCGGAGCTCTTAATTCTGATCTCTGCAATCATAATCCTTGACAAGCTTAAGAAGGGCATCGAGATCGAGAAAATCTCGACTGGAGGTGATGTTGAATGAATTTCCTGCACATTCTTCTTTTTCCCCTTCTGATCACATTCATACTTCCGATCTTCAGAGCAAGAATAGCAACCGCTTTGTCAACGATCTCTTTCCTGATTCCAGCATTTGTTTCTTTGTATCTGCTATTGACTGCACATAGAGGAGAAGAGCTACTAATGAATCTGCCAGCACCAATTGGGGACTTCTACTTGCTCTATGATCCAATAAGCCACGCATTTGGCTTTACGATTTCATTGGTTTCAGCAATGGTTGCCCTTTACTCTTTGCCCTACATGAAGCACAGATTTGAAGAGATGGGAGCAAAAGAAGGAGAGTTCAGAAAATACTGGTTCCTATACAATCTATATGCAGTCTCAATGTTATGGCTCGTTTACAGCGGAAATCTGCTTTTGCTATACATCTTCCTTGAAATTTCCTTACTCGCTTCGTTCATGCTCATTTACTTATACGGCTACGGCAACAGGCAATGGGTCGGAATTCTTTACTTTGTATGGACGCACATCGCTGGTGTTTTGGCTTTAACTGGTTTCCTTATCGTTGCTTTTGCAAATCAAACCCTTGCTTTAAATGAGTTGAAGGTCATAGGCTTCATTCCATGGCTTCTTATCTTTCTCGGAATGGTTGTCAAGCTTCCGGGGCTTGGACCTCACATCTGGCTACCTTGGGCTCACGCAGAAGCTCCGACACCAGTTAGCGCTTTGCTGAGCCCGCTGACAGTTGGACTTGCGGGCTATGTGCTTCTGAGAATTTATCTAATTGACAGCTCCTTCATAGTTCAGTTTAGGGAAATTATAATCTTCTACGCAATAATCTCGAGCATCTACGCTGGACTCAGCGTCTTCAAGCAAAGGGATTACAAGAGATTGCTTGCATACTCCACAGTTTCGCAGATGGGCTATGTGCTAATTGCAATCTGTCTCGGCTCCTACGGGCTCATTGGGCTCGTAATCCAGTATATGAGCCACGCATTTGGCAAAGCAATCCTCTTCATGACCGCTGGAGCAATCATAGCGACTTTCCACGGGCTTAGAAATCTCGACAAAATGAAGGGGATGCATGAGTTTGTTCCCACGATTTCCAACGCAGCACTGCTTGGCTTCATGACGCTGAGCGGTATCATAACGATTGGAATGTTTGCTGAATTCTTTATACTGCTCGGGCTAACTCAAATCTATGGGTTCAATTTGCAAATAATTTCTTTGGTTGTTCTCGTTTTCATAATTTCTGGGCTATACAGCTTCTACACTATGAAAGAAATCTACTACGGAACACCAATGGCTTACGAGAAGCCAAAGTTCAGCAGGCTCCTTGATCTGCCCTTGTATGCGATTGCTTTATTCAGCGTAGCCTTTATCTTTCCACCCTTGGCTCCCGCCCTTCTTGACGGCATAAAGCTCGCCCTCGGGGGTGTTATGCCATGATAGATTTCCCGCTCAATGAAGCAACCTTAATCGCAACTCTGCTCCTTGCCCCAATCATTTCGAGTTTGCCAGTTGCCTTTGCGTGGCTAATGGAACCAAAAAGAGAGTGGACAAGAAATCTGCCCATTATTGCGGTCTTTGGGCTTTTTATCTCTTTAATCTGTTCTCTCTACATCCTTTTTAACTTTGGTAAACTTGAAGAAGCGGTTAAGATTCCATTTGACTGGCTTCCTGGCTACAACATTAGCTTTGTGTTCATCTTTGACTACCTTAGCAAGATCATGGGTGTGCTCACAGCTTTCATAGCATTCCTCATCGGCGTTTATGGCTTGGAATACATGAAGCACGATTACCGTCTTGGCTGGTATTGGTTCTTCTTCAACCTGTTCACAGCCTCGATGCTCCTCGTTGTTTACAGTGATAACTTGCTAATGCTCCTTATCGGCTGGGAAGGGCTTGGATTGGCTTCATGGGGTCTCATAGGGCACTGGTTCAGAGATGACGATGACATGAGCTTCGTTGGAAACGTTGGCAGAAAAATAGCGGGAATTAACTACTTCTGGTCTCCAAGTCTTGGAGCATGGAGGGCAATCTCGACAATTCGCATAGGAGACATGCCGATGTTCTTCGCAATCGCCGCAATTTTCTTCTTTGCTGGAACCCTAAACATAAGCGAAATCCACTGGCATGAACTTGCAGAGAAGTTGGGGGCGTTTGGAATCTTCTTAATACTCTTCGCTTTCCTGCTCGGTCCATTTACGAAGTCTGCACAGCTTCCGTTCAGTGAATGGCTGATGACCGCAATGACTGGTCCTACGACTGTTAGCGCTTTGCTTCATTCAGCAACAATGGTCGCAGCTGGAACATACATCTTCATGCGACTGAGCTGGTATGTGGAGCCATGGAACATCCATAACGCTGGAGTTGAGTCCATCTACGTTCTCGTTCTTTTCCTTGGCTTGGTTTCAGCTTTTTATGGTGCTTCAGTTGCACTTGGCTGTCTTGAGAGGAAGGTTTTGCTCGCAGCCTCGACGATGTCAAGCCTTGGGCTCATGTTTGCAACCGCTTCAGCGAGCAAATGGGTTGGTGAATTCGCATTGATGGTTGCATTCTGGTATCTCGTCACACATGCCTTCGCAAAGGCTACTTTATTCCTTGTAGCGGGTCATTTAATCCATGAGACTCACGATCGCTTCTGTGTCGGCGGAAAAGATCTTGCGAAACATCTAAGGCTTGCATTTCTTGCAACAATCATCGCAACTCTTTGCCTTAGCGGAATCCCGCCACTTACCGCTTACTGGGTAAAATCCGCAATGGATGAAGTTGAACATAGCTTGGAGCATGAATTCGGCTTAATTCCGCTAATGCTATTGGTTTTGACTTCAGCCATTTACTCAGCATTCCTTGCAAAGTTCCTGAGCCTTAACTTCCTGAAAGGAGATTACAAGCTCAAGGCACATGGCGGTGGAAGGCTGATGAGCTTTGCTTACATCGTAATGGGCTCAATGCTAATTTTGCTCCTTGCAATTTACCTCATAGATCACGAATTCCATGAATTTGTCGAGGAGGGATTTTTGACCTCTTCATTAACCGTTGGCTTGGTTGTGCTAACCACTTACCTGATTGGACTGGCTAAGCCCAGACTTGAGTCTCCAATTGGCAAAGCCCTTGGAGACAGATTATACTTGGCATTTTTGAATGACTACTTAGTCCCCAAGCTTGGCTGGGCTCTTGCTAAACTCGTGGATTATGGAAATAGAGCAATAGACTTCTTCTGCCATAGAGCAATTCCAGATTCGTTTAACTTTGCTTCAAAGAGCATCAGGAAAGTGCAGAGCGGTAGCGTTGAGAGATATCTGAAGATCTCAGTCGCGGTAATCCTGCTTCTCCTTGTAGTAGCGGTTGCCTTAGGGGTGATCGTATGATTACCGAGCTCGACATTCTTAAGGCACTCGTAATTCTGACCTTTGCGGGTATTTTGAGCTATAAAAACTCCATTTTGTCATTAGCTCTTAGCACACTCGTTGTATTTCTATTCTTGGAGTCCAATGGGCTTATTCTGATGGTTTTGTCGGTTGCGATCCTAAATTTGATCTCGATGCTTGCGATCAGGAAAAACCAGATCGCTGGACTGGATTACGCTTTGATCGTATTCATGGCAATTGCCACCGCTTATGTCTTTTTCACTTCTGACATTGCGGAACTGCTCGTTCTATTCGTGGTTGTTTCCGTTCCTACTTATTTGATCGTAATGCTCGATGAGGGCAAGCTGAACGTTGATCCTGGCATTAAATACATCGCATTCATGGTCATTGCTACTGTAGTCTTTATCATTGGCTCAGCGGTGCTTTACTTGGGCTACAGCTGGCAAAATTCAACGATCTACCTGCTTGGCTTTGTTGCTCTTCTCATTGGCTTAGCCTTGGAAGTCGGGGTAGCTCCATTTCACGAATGGGTTCCGGATGTTTTTTCAAATGCGAATCCGATCTCGATCTCGATCATCGCATCGCTCGCAAAGTTCGTTCCATTCATCGTCGCATACAAGATCCTTCTAATGACCGCAACTGAGCTAACTTCGCTTGCACTGCTGATCTTTGCGGTTATTTCAGCAATTTCAATGTTCATCGGAAACATTGGAGCCCTAACAGCCAAGGATCCAGCAAGAATACTGGCTTACTCAACGATAGCAAACATGGGCTATGTGCTTGCTGCCTTTTCAGCAATCATGGCACCAAGAGAATTAGTTTACTATGCAATCGCTGGCGGATTGCTTCAGCTGTTTGTAAATGCATTTGGCAAAATTGGCTTCTTTAATGCAATTAAGGGAGGATCTTCGAGTCTCTCAAACTACCTTTTGAGCTTCTCATTCATAGGCTTGCCACCTCTAATGGGCTTCTGGAGCAAATTCTTCATAATCTATGCTCTTGTGTTTTCTAACTATCTCTGGCTTGCGATCTTGCTCGTGCTGAATTCGGCGATCTCGATTCCATACTATCTCAGACTTGTAAGGCTCACAGAAGTTAGCTCTAAATCGTTGATCACAAACACTGTGGCAACTGTAACCGCTTTTGTTATGCTGATCACCTTGATTCCACCAGTCTGGTTTGTAGAGCTTGTTAAGGAGGTGTTGAAATGATCGAAAACGTTCTTGTAATCCTTCTGATCGTTGCGGTTGCACTTATAACAGACGTCGCAGTGCTCGTTCTCGTTAAGATCTTGCCGAAATATCGGCTCACTGAAGTAAAAGTCCAGAGGTTTGAAGCGGGAAACATCCCGATAGGGCATCCAAAGTGGGTTTTGCCGATGCAGTATTTTGGCTTCGTCGTAATGTTCTTGGCTCTTGAGCCGATATTTGTTTTAATTCTGCTTCTTTCTGCGGTGGCATCCTTGGATGTGTATGCATTCACGATCATCGCCCTTGCACTGCTCCTTCCGGCTCTTTACGCTGGTTACAACTACTCTCTTGAGGTTGCTGGGCTAAAGAGAGGTGGTAGAAATGGATGACTTTACTAAATTCATACATAGCGGAAAGCTCGCTCCGTTGAAGAAGTGGGGCACGAAATGGAGTCTGTGGCCAGTTCATCTTGTCACCGCATGCTGTGGCGCAGAGCTCGCTCATGCCTTCGCATCTGGCTACGATGGAGAAAGAATTGGAGCCTTAAATTACGGTATTGCAAGGCAAACGAACTTCATAATTGTTGAAGGAGCCATTACAAGGAAGATGGCAAGAGTTTTAAGAATAACGTGGGAGCAGATGCCAGATCCAAAGTTTGTGATTGTTATGGGAGCCTGCGGGCTCAATGGTGGTATTTTCTGGAATGGTTACAACCTCGTGAAGCCTTCAGAAGTTGTTCCCGTTGAATTCTTTATTCCCGGATGCCCGCCTACTCCAGAGGCTTTATTAAGGGGAATAAGACAGCTACAAAAGAAGCTTGAAACAGGCGAGGCTGAGAGCTCGGTTGATTTTTACGATCTAAGGCTTCAGAAGGGCAAGATCCCAAAGATGTTGCCAAAAAGTCCCAAGAGGATCTCTGAAAATCCTTTGATCATCGTCAACAGAGCAAAAGAAGTTGACTGGGCTTTTGGAAAAGAATTGTGCGAAAAGCTGAAAGCATTGAAATTGGAGTCTGTGGTGATCACCGCAAAGAACAGAATTGCGGTTAAAGTTTCCGAGAGCAATTTGAAAGAAACCGCAATAGAATTGAAGAAGCTCGGCTTCGATCACGTTAAGTCGGTAAATGTGATCGATGTGCCTGCTGAGAATAAATTCATTGTCGAATACCACATCTCGAGCTACAGCAATAAAGATCTAATGCCCGTGATCGTAAATCTGTTCACAGAAATTCCCAGAAAGGAGGCAAAGGTTAGCAGTTTGGCGGACATTTTCCCCAGTGCGGATTACATGGAGAGAGAGATGCACGATTTCTTTGGAGTTGAATTCAAAGGAAACCCATGGAAAGGCAAATTCCTTTTAGCTCCAGATACTCCAGAATTCCCGCTAAGAAAGGATTTCAAGCTTCAAGAGGAAATTTACGTGGGTGATTGAAATGAAAGAGATCCCGATCGAGGTTCCTGTTGAACCACCGAAAGAGCTGGAGTCCCTTTTCCTTCCAATTCCCAAGGAATACGTTGAGGAAGTTTACAAGAAGGACGAATTTCTGATCCTTGTCGGGCCACAGCATCCCGGAAGCGGGCACATGAGGCTAATCGTTAGAGTTAAGGGAGACATAATTCAGGAAGTCATTCCAGATCCCGGATACGTGCACAGATCAATGGAAAAGCTTGCGGAGAACAGGCTTTATATTCAAAACATCCCGCTCGTTGAAAGACCCGCAATAATGGATTCTGCAAACCTAAACCTTGGCTACGTCAGAGCGATTGAGTCCGCTTTGGATCTTGAAGTGCCAGAGAGGGCAAAGTATCTCAGGACGATCCTTGCTGAGCTATGCAGAATTGGAACGCATTTATACGATGCGGCGATCCTTGCGGTATTCTTGGGGCACACAACTGGTTTCATGTATCCATTTGGCATAAGAGAGCTGATCTGCGAGGCTTTGGTGAGAATGACAGGAGTTAGATTTACCTCCTCCTTTATCATTCCGGGCGGTATTAGGCGAGACGTTGATAAAGCTACGCTTGATTGGCTTTACTCAGCAACATTTGCAATAGAGAAAAGGCTGAAAAGCTTTGAGAGGATCTTCATAAGGAATCCTACGGTTATTGCGAGGCTTAAGGATGTAGGGGTGCTTAGCAAGCAAGAAGCAATTGAATTTGGCGTTGTTGGGCCATTTTTAAGGGCAAGTGGGGTTGAGTATGACGTTAGAAAAGTTGAGCCCTACGAGGCTTACGACAATGTTGACTGGGAAATCGTCGTGGCTGACGAAGGGGATAGCTATTCAAGGTTCCTTGTTCGAGTTAACGAAGTTGCCCAGAGCCTTAGAATTATAAGGCAGTGCATCGCAGATCTTCCGCAGGGAAGAGTTATAAACGAACAGATCTGCGACAGCCCTGAGATCAGGGGTGAGTTTTTTGACAGACTTGCAGATCTTGTTCTTCCGTTAGGCGAGTTTACAACGCTAACAGAAGCTGCAAGGGGCTCGGTGATCTACACACTCGTGAGCGATGGTGAAAGCAATGTGACCTATCGCCTTAGAATAGTCACTCCCGGATGGCTTTATCTCCGAGGTTTCATGGAGTCGCTGAAAGGCGAGAGACTTGCGGATCTGCAGGCGATCTATGGGAGCTTTGGCTATTTCCCACCCGAGGCGGATAGGTGATCGCTATGTTTGATCTCGTGATGCAGATCCTAAAATCGAACCAGATCGAGATCCCTCTTATACAGCCAGTAGTGGATAGTTTAATTGAGATCCCAGTTCTGAACGCTTTAGTAGCCTTGATCCTCTGGCGCCCATTCTTTGCGGTTGTAGTGATGCCGGGACTTTTGGTGCTCATGATCTACCTGCTATACATAATATGGTTTGAGAGAAAACTTACCGCAAGGATCCAGTGGAGAGTTGGTCCATTAGAAATTGCAAGACCCCTTAGGGGAGCAATTCAGGCTCTGGCAGACGGTCTGAGGTATTTCTTCCAAGAAGCGATCGTGCACAAGGAAGCCCATCGCCCTTACTTCATTCAGCTTCCGATCTTAGCTTTCATCCCAGTGCTTTTGCCGATCGCATTCATTCCTGCTGGAAACGTTGTTGGAATAAAGACGCCATATGCGATCCAGCTTATAGTTGCCTTTATTTCTCTAATACCAATAACCATAGTCGCCATTGGTTGGGCTTCGAACAGCAGATTTGCATTCGTTGGATCTGTAAGAGAGGCTCTTATGTATGTTGCATACGAGATCCCCTTTATAATTGCAGTGATCTCGATGATCTTTCTCTACGGAAGCGGAGATCCGTATGTAGTGATTGAGAAACAGTGGATTCCGGGAGCATTTCTTAATCCTCTGGCATTTTTGGTATTTCTCATAGCAATGCTCATGGCAACTTCCCGCCTTCCATTCGAGATCCCTGAGGCGGATCAGGAAATAGCGTTTGGACCCTTTGTAGAGTATTCTGGAATTCTCTTCGGGCTAGTAATGGTTCTGGCTTATGAGAAGCTTTATGTGATGGCTCTGCTGTTCACGATCTTATTCCTTGGTGGCTGGAGCGGACCTCAGATTGCGCTCCTCGGAGATCTTAATGCACCAATCTGGCTTGTTATAAAGACTCTTGTAGCGATCTCAATAATTGCGATCGTTAGATCGATGTATGCTCGCTATAGAATTGATCAGGCTTTGCGAATGGGCTTCAGCTGGTTCTTAGCTCTATCAGTCCTTGCTTTGGTGATTGGAGCGTTTATAGGGATGGTGATATGATATGAAGGTTGAATTTAAAGCGAATAAGGCTGAAATGCTCAGAAGTCATATTGAAGTTATTCGAGAGGCATTTAAGCAGGCTGTAGCTCCAGATCGAGTAACAGTTGAGTATCCGAGGGAGAGAAAAAAGTATCCTCCAAATTTCAGGGGTATAATTCTTTTTGATCCAGAGAAGTGCATAAGCTGTTTCAGATGTGCCCAAATTTGTCCAGCAAACGCAATCCAGATGACATTCTACGAAAAAGCATGGCCGGGAATTGATTACACAAAGTGCATCTTCTGCCATTTCTGTGTTGAAAGCTGTCCCACTGGAGCTTTGAAATCGACAAAGATCCACGATGTTGCCTTTGCGACAATGGAAGAAATGAAACTGAGAGCGGTTCAGCTTATGAAACCCCCAGAGGTCTTTAGAGAGGATAAGGTTACTGTGGAATATTTAATCGACGATAAGGGCTGGAAATTGGTCAGAAAGCCTGAAATCGATGAGTTGGTAGTTGAGGCGGTATTGCCCGCAGGTAGAAGAAAAATTTCAGTTTGCGTTGATCCAGAGAGCTGTCTTGGTTGCAGGATCTGCGTTGAACTTTGCCCAAGTGATGCGATCGCAGTAGACAGAAAGGCTAACAAGCTTAAGATCGACGCTAAGAAGTGCAGTGGCTGTGGAATTTGCGTTAGAAATTGCCCAATGCGGGTGCTTGAGCTGAGAGAGGTGTCTTGATGCAGGAATGGCAAATAATTTTGCCCGAGAAAAAGCACAAGAAGAAATTCTTCGGCAATCTGCTCGAAGAAGTCATCAAGCCAGCGATCTGCAGTCACTGCACAGCTTGCTCAGCAATCTGCCCGGTCAAGGGAATAACAGCGGGAGACAAGC
>JASFYH010000030.1 GCA_030055595.1 Archaeoglobales archaeon
GCTATCGAAGTGCTGGGAAATGCGGAAGTCTTTGTTTTCGGTTCTGTTGTTAAAGGCAAAGCTACAATGGCAAGCGACATAGATCTACTGATTGTTTCGAATCTATGTCCAAGGTTGATTACAGAAAGGGCAAAAAAGATTGTCGAAATTCTCAAAAAGGCGGAAATAGATTTGTTCGCTCCTTTTGAAATCCATCTGATAAACGAGAGAGAGTTCGAGTGGTATAGAAAATTCATAAAGAAGCTTTTAAAAGTTTGAACTCGAAGCGCAGCGCAAATTTTAAAAACAAGATTCATATTAAATCCATGAAGTTTGAAAATCGGAGGGTTTTAATTACCGGTATAAGCGGTTTCGTTGGTTCTTATCTTGCAAGATACTTGCTAAATCAAGGAGCGGAAGTCTATGGCATCCTAAGGAGAAGAGCAGACTGGTCTGCTCCTCAGAATCTTGTTGAAAGAGGAATATATAGGGATTTGAAGCTAATAGATGGAGATTTGCTTGACATCTCCTCAATTGCTCGAGCTTTAGACGTATCACAGCCAGAAATCGTTTTTCACCTTGCCGCACAATCCTTTGTTCCTCAATCTTTCGTGAACCCTGTTGAGACGATGCAAACAAACTGCATCGGGACTCTGAATTTGCTTGAAGCAATAAGAATCAAAAACATAGATCCAGTCGTTGTTTTTGCGGGTTCAAGCGAGGAATACGGGCTTGTAATCAGTTCTGAAAAGCAATATCAAAAAATAAAGTCTCAAGGGAAAAACATTCATCCTGAGCCCGAAAGAATTCCAGAGTTGCCAATAAAAGAGACGAATCCATTGAGACCGATGTCGCCATACGCGGTGAGCAAGGTATATGGGGACTTTCTTTTCAGGAATTACTATCACTCCTATGGCTTGAAGACAATAGTTTCGAGGGCTTTCAACCACGAAGGGGCGGGAAGGGGAAAGATGTTTGTCACCGCCAACATAGCATTGCAAGTTATGAAGCTTCGATTTGGAGAAGTCGACAGAATAAGCATTGGAAATGTTAACGCATTTAGAGACTGGAGCCATGTAGAAGACATTGTCAAGGGCTATTGTTTGCTTGCCCTCAAAGCAAAATATGGGGAAGTTTACAATCAAGGCTCTATGAGAACGAATTCTGTGCTTAGCTATATACTTCTTGCCTTAGAAATGGCTGGCTACACGATTGAGAGAATTGAAACCTTCAAAGGTGAAAAAAAGGTCGAGAAGCCAACTGAGATAAGCGATTCAGAGCTCTTTGGTGTGAAGTTCGAAAAAACTGTGATTGATGAGATGATGCTTAAGGATGAAATCTACTTCGAGCTCGAAGACAAGGGAATCTTTGCCTTCACAGATAAGGGGAAAGTTGCCATAGAATTCGATGCAACTCGCTTCAGACCAGCTGAAGTTCCAATTTTGCTTTCAGATACCAGAAAGGTTCAAGATTTGGGATTCAGGGCTGAACACAGCATTAAAGACATTATAAGAGACCAGCTGAACTACTATCTCGATGCAAGAAGAAGGAATTAACTCAGAGCAAAATTCCCTCTTCTAAAGCTTTTTTAACCGTCCCTATCTCGTTCTTTTTCTTTTCAAACTCCTCCTCTGTGTAACAAAATACGTCAAGATCTCCTCTCACTCTGCTGCCGAAAAATATCGCTTTCAATTCCCCTATTTCTTTTCTTAGCTTTTCAACAAACTCCTTTATCTCTGCAATTCCATCTTCACCCATTCTATCACCTTCTTAGCATTTTCAAGCTTTCTCTTGGCGATACTATCATCGTATTATATTTCATATGGGACTTCTTCAGCAACGTCAGGACATCTTGAGATTACAAAATCTGGCGTTAAATCTCGCAGTATTCCCAAGAACTCTTCTGGTATTCCCTTTGCCCAGCTTCAAGATCTTTTAACGCCTGTTTCAGCCATCTACTCGCTTCTTCTATCACAAACTTAGTAGTCTTATCATTTAAAATCTTTTTTCAAGTGTAGCAAAGTATAATTCTTTCGTTTTCTCAGCAACCTCATCCCAGCTTGGAACTCTAACATTTTCAAATTCAACTTCTGAAGCTTTTTTAATCAGCTCTGCAAGCTTTGCTGGCTTTGGAGGATATTCAATGCCAAATACGTTTCTCTCATCGACCCATTCAGCCAAAGCAGAAGTTTTTGCAACAACACAGGGAGTTTTGCTTGCCAAAGCTTCAGCAACAACTAAACCATAGGCTTCAAACTTTGAAAGCAAAGCCAAAACACTCGCTTCAGCGTATTTCCTGACCAGCTCTTCTCTGCTCAGATCTTGATAGAATTTTATTCTGCTGAGAAATCCGAGTTTCTTTGCAAGCTTTATAATTTTGCCCTTATAGCTTCCCTTACCAACGATCTCGAGCTCGAAATCTGGTAGAAATTTTAGAGCTTGGATTAAATACTCTAACCCCTTGTATTTTTCTATTCTGCCAACGTAGAGAATTTTCTTTCCTATTTTACTCTTCTCGAGGAAGTCTTTGTTTACTCCCAATGGAATCGCAACCACTTTGAATTCTTCGACTTTAAAATCCCTCAAAATTAGTCTCTTTTCAAACTCGGAATCACATATTATCGCATCAGCTTTTTCAAAAACCTTTTTACCGTAGATCTTGTAGAAGCGGAACAGGACATTCCTGAAAAAACTGTGCCCATGGCCGTGATAGTGAGGGGTAAGAATAAGCACCCTTGGATTTGAAAGCCCAGCATATAAAGCTGGTAAGGCATGGAAGTTGTGAGCATGAATTAAATCGTAATCTTCTGCATGCTTTTTCAAAAATCTTCGAAGCTCATTAGAGAAAAAATATGCGTTGCTCGGAGCATAAGATTTGAATCTTCTAACTTTAATGCCTTCGATCTCTTCGAATTTAGGCAATTTTCCGCTTGGATCTGTCGTGAGAACTTCGACTTCGAACTCCTTCATTCTTTTTGCCAATTCATAAACATGCGTCTCGACTCCACCAATGTCAGGAAAGAAGCGTGGAGTGACGTAGGCAATTTTCATCCAAGGTTAGCTATCTCTGGAATTTAAAGAGTTTTGTCCTTGGAATTAAACTCCCTTCATTTCAAATTTTTTATACCACTCAAAATCCTTGCAATCCGCGATATGAATCTCCAAAGGTCGCTGATTGCCAAGCTCAGAGTAAATTTCTTTCAGTATGCCCTTTCTCTGTTCTTTCGCAATTTTTCCGTGCATAAATAAGAACGTCTATCTCAATAATATCCCAGCAATCCTTCCAACTCCTCCTTATTTCATGAAATTGAACTCTATGATTAAAGATACAGCGAAGTTTTCAAAAGCAAACTAAAAATATCGAAGCAATACCAAAGCCGTGGAATTTGAAACTTTGCTAAATAAAGTGCTGGAAGAACCAAAAATTGAAGATTGTTGCAAACTGCTTGAAAAAGCGAACAGCTTTGAAAGAGCTCGAAAACTTCTGGATTTAGCCTCAAAAATTAGGGACGAGAAAGTTGGTAGAATCTTGAAGCTTGACTCCTTTGTTTACCCAGTAAAGAAATGCGTTATGGAAAAATACTGCATATACTGCTCAAACTACGTTGAAAAGTTAAGATTGGAGCCTTTAAGCCTTGAAGAGTTCAGAACTGCAATAGATTTCATAAAAGACTGTGGTATGAAAAGGGTAACGCTTGAAGGTGGTTACAATCCCGACAACAGCAAGATTCCAAATTTTATAGTAATGGCTAAAAAATCAGGACTTGAAACGATTCTTGACATTTACCCCATAAGCCAATCAGAATTAAGGGCATTCAAAGCTCTTGGTGTTTCCGAAATCTATTCCTCACTTGAAATACCAGATTCAAAGCTTTTCTCCCACTTTAAGCCTGAAGAAAGCTTTGAAAAGCGTTTAGAACTTGCAAAAGAGGTCTGTAGAAATAAAATAGGGCTCTCGAGCACCATAATGATAGGTTTGCCGAACACAGGCTACGAAATCTGGATTAAAGGCTTATTTATGCTTAGAGAATTCGAATGCCTCAAGCACTGTGCAATTTCGAGCTTCAATCCAGTCTATGGAACCCCATTACAAAATGCAGAGCCTTTATCGCCAGTAAGCGTTGCCAAATTCGTTGCAATCGCAAGAATTCTGCTCCCAGATAAGGATATCTCAGCCTGTGGCTCAGTTGGTCTACAATCCCTACCGCTAATGCTACTGGCTGGAGCAAACAGAGCTTATCTAGGAGCCTATGTTTGCAGAGCAAGAACCCCAAAGGGGTTTGCTGAAGAGCTCGAGGACGTCTTTAAGCCTGATTACGAAGCCAAAGTCAGAAATGGCTTGGTATTTGCAAATCCGTCTGAAGCTGTTGAGAGAATCTGCAGAGATTTTGGATTTGAAGTGGGCTGAATGAAAACGGTTATAATCTGAATTCAAGTCCAAGCTTAAAAAGAGGGTGGAAGGTTGAACTCAAAAAGATTGGGCAAGATTAAAAACGTGATTTTCTTTATGTCTATTGTCATTTCAATTATATTCTCCGCCTCAGCAATTACAATTGAACCTCAAATAGATTTTCAAATTTCAGTTGCCGGAGATGGAAAGCTTTATCTTGGTGACGATACCGCTTTAACCCTTTTGATAGAAAATGAAGCCAAAATAACCGACTTTCCTGCAAACGAGAACACTTCGCAACTGCTAACCTTACTGACAACAGCCAAAGACGTGAGGGTTGAGCTTGAAGGCAGTTATCCAATAAGCGTTGAAACAGCTAACGCACAAATAATCGGAGACCTTCCAGCTGGAAGAACTGCAAGCGCCACTTTTAGAGTTAAGATTGATGAAAA
>JASFYH010000031.1 GCA_030055595.1 Archaeoglobales archaeon
TTCTGTTCAAGCTGTCTTCGCCTATTTTCCGCATTGATGTTCTGGAGCTTTGAAAGATCTGCAAGGAAATTCTCGAGACTCTGATACCTTTGATTCTTATCTCTTGAAAGCATTTTCAGGATTATATCATCATAGGGCTTTAGATCTTCATTAAAATCCGATGGGGGTTTAAATCCGTAATTCTCGTCTGAAATCTTGCCAAAAACTTCTTCGAAGCTGTATCCTTCGAAAGGTAGCTTTCCAGTGAGTAGTTCGTAGAATATCAATCCAAGTTGCCAGATATCAGTTCTGTGATCAGTAGATCCATACCTCGACGGAATAAGTTGCTCAGGAGCGGCGTAGAGTGGCGAAAAACCTTTAAAACTCAAACTTATAGAGCTTATCTTCGCAAGTCCCCAGTCTGTTATTTTTGGTTCATAACCCTCGAGCAGTATGTTCTTCGGCTTAAGATCTCTGTGGACAATCCCCTTCCTGTGAGCATAAAGCAATCCTTCCGCTATTTTCCTTACGAAATTCACCGCCAGTTTTTCATCTAATGGTTTTTCAAGTTCCTCCAAGGATTTATATAATCCAGTTTCGGTTTTCAAACCCTGAACGAATTCCATTTCAAGATATGGGATCGGAATTATGTCTGCAGAATACAACTTTACGATGTTTTTATGTTCGAGATGGATCCATGCAGAAACCTCGGATATGAATGACTTGCTCGTTGACTCATCTATTCTTGGAATTTTCAGAGCAACTATTTTACCATCGGATTTTCTTTTAGCTTTGAAAACCTTTGCAAATCCTCCTTCTCCAAGGAATTCTACAGATTCGTAATTTTTAAGGAGGACTGTTGGAAATTGATTTTGGCTTGATATTTGCATTGCAACCGATTTGCTTTTATCTTCTCTTTTCAGATTGCCCCTTTCAGCTTTCTTACTCCTATTAATCCACCAGACTCCATAAACTATCGCTCCTATAATCACCAGGAACAAAGTAATAAAATAATTACCAAAAATAATTGCAAGAAAGATTAATAAAAATAAACACGCCAATAAAGTTCCTAAAAATCCCAATGAAAATTGTTTTAATTGAGTCATCTTCTTACTGTTATAAAGCCACCCAACCACACCTACAACCGTGATCATCCAGAATAATAAAGCATGATACCACGAAAACACCAATAAAAATCCTAAAAACCCCAATAAAGCTCCTAAACACAAATATAAGTATTGTTTCATTTTATTCATTCTCCCACCTCAACTTCCCTCTCTATCCTTGAAAGAAGAACCCTTAGCCTCCCGATGAACTCATCGCCAATCGGAATCCCTTCTTTGATCATCAATTCCACGCTTGAAACCGCACCCAAAAGATCCTCTAAGTTATCCTTTGTAAAGAGCTTCAATTCTTCAAGAGCATTGAGAACTTCTGGCTTATCATTCAGCCTCGCTGCCTGAAGTGCTATCTTGGCAATTCTCTCCACAGCGTCTTTCTGCAGTTTACCCATCTCCTCTCTGCTCCTGCTCTTCCTCAGCGAGGCCTTAGTCTCTTCAAGGCTTTTCTTCTGCCCTTCCAATTCCTTTTTGTAGCTTTTCATCGAATCAAGAGCTGAAAGGACTTCATCAACGCTCTGGAATCTGTCTTCTTTTCTCTTTGCCAGCAATTTCTCGATGATCCCGTCGAATTTCGCCAGTGCTAGATTGTGCTTCGAAACTGGATCTGGCTTAATGTTTTCAGCCACGATTTTTCCGAGAACTGCAGAAGGCGTCATCGCCTCATATGGGAGCTTTCCCGCCAACAGCTCGTATAAAATCACACCAAGTCCGTAGATGTCAGTTCTGTGGTCTGGCTGTCCGAATTCTCTTTCGTCTATTTGCTCAGGGGCAGCGTAGAGTGGCGAGTAGCCGATGTTTGCTGTTGAAGAACTCCTTGCAATGATCTTTGCAAGCCCCCAGTCGGTTATCTTTGGCGTGAGATCCGATTTTATAAGCACGTTTAGCGGTTTAAGATCGAGATGGTATACTCCCTTGCCATGAGCATGCTTCAATCCCTCAGCAATGCCCTTCACGATGCTCAAAGCGACCTCTTCACTAACTGGCTTCGGATACCTTTCGAGGTCCCTTATTGTTCTGCGGTCTATTTCCACTCCTTCAACGTATTCCATCTCCATGTAGGGAACCGGGAGAATATCTGCGCTGTAAAGGCTAACTATGTTCGGATGGTTAAGATGATACCATGATGCTATTTCCCTCAAAAAGGTTGAGCTTGTCTTCTCGTCTAATCTTGGAATTTTCAGAGCAACTATTTTCCCATCTGATTTCCTTTTAACTTTAAAGACCCTAGCAAAGCCACCTTCACCTATAAATTCCAGTGGCTCGTATTTACTGGTTAGTGGGGTAGGAAAATCAGGAAAATTCAAGACTTGTGTAACCCTGGATTCAGAATGATGTTTTGGAACGGATTCTTTCTTTTGCCATGTGGTCGTAAACACAATCGAAATTATCATCAATAGTATAATAATAGCACCGAAGAGTTGTCCAGCTGGAAAACTCAAAATACTAACGTAAACAGTTTTTGGGATATCTATGTATTTAGTCTCTTCTCTATATTTAACAACATCTCGATATTTTATCTCTTCTCGGTATTTGGTAACGAGTTCTTCCCATATTGCATTTGCATTGGCACTGTAAATCATGACATTCTTTGAAAATAGGCCTAAAAAACCTGTATGGGGGTTTTTGATTATAAAATAGTAGGTGTCATTGAATCTAGTTAAAAAGACGAGCTGTAACTCTTTTGAGTCTTTGCGACTAGCTTCTGGACTGAAACTCCTCCCTTCATAAAAATTCTTATATTCTAAACTTGATAAAACGTATACTTCAACAGTATCACTTGCGCTAACGTAAAAAGTCACTTTTCTGTCATAAGGCAAATATTTACTCCAATAGACAAAGTATCCGGGTTTTAGATTGTAATTTGTAGTGGAAATAAAAGTCTCAGACATTTTTTCCCACTCTTGGTAGGGTACGTAATCGACATAGCTTTCTCTCTCTGTGTAGGGAACTGTTACTTTTGTAGGAACTCTTTCAGTGGTTTGTATAGGAACAATTGGGATAAAAAGAAAAGTTATAACCAAAAGAAGTGCTAGAAAAATTTTTCCACTCATAAAGTAACCTCCAAAACATTCAAAAATCTTAATTTAAATTTCAGTTGGTGGAAGTTTGGCGCCCCCTTATTTAACCTCGCTTTTTGGGGATTTTTCGGTTCATCAATACTGGAGGTCTCTCTAAACATAAACATGCACCCTCCGTGAAAAGGAATTTGTCATATCTTGCAGATTAAAGTCTTTCAACATTATGGGAGATGATTAAATATTCAGCATGATATTTATAAACCTTTCTTTTTGATGTGAATTCATTTAACTAAGATAGTCTACTATGATCTCTCGCATTCTATCTGAGCAAAGTCTCAAATCTTTTTGATGTTACAGAGATATCGTCCTGAAACTCTGAATTAGCAGTAGAATGCTCTCAGAGTGTTTATCATTTTGCAATTTCTCTTTTAGTTTCTCGTGTGCCAATTCCAAAGATGTCGAGATACAGCAGTTCAATTTTGTCCTGTGAGAGAGTTTTCCCTTCGGTTAGAAGTGTTTTGAACTCTAAGGAGTTTATCAAAGTTATCCTCAGCGCATTCATCGGAATATATTTTTCTATGGATTCCAATGTCTCTTTCGTACTTCCAAATCTCTTCTCTCTATGTATGCATCGACCATATTAATTATAAGTCTCGAAAAGTATCCGAAGCC
>JASFYH010000032.1 GCA_030055595.1 Archaeoglobales archaeon
CCAGAGCTTTAGAAGAGATCAGAAGACACAGAGGCTGGAGCGTGAAAGAGCTGAGCGAGGAGCTCGAAAGGAGAAAGAAAGTGTTAGAGTTTATGGTCGGGCACAATATTAGGGACTTTAAGAGTGTGACTAATGTGATCCATGCATATCAGATAAGTCCTGAAAAAGCAATGAAATTGCTCAATATTCCAGAGCTTTGAAGCTCTACACTATTGGGCATTCAAATTTAGATTTTAAAACTTTTCTGAACCTTCTGTTTGAGAATAAAATAGAAGTTATTATAGATGTTCGTAAGATCCCGAGATCGAAATTTGAGCACTTTAATTCAGATTTTCTGGAGAACGAGCTTCCAAGAGCCGGGATCGAATACTTTCACGCGGTTAAACTTGGAGGTTTCAGAAAAAAGATCTTTGAAAAGTCTCCCAATACCGCAATAAAAAGCCAAGGTTTTAGAAATTACGCTGACTTCATGCTAACAGAAGAATTCGAAAAAGAGATCGAGAAGGTCATAGAAGTTGCAAGAAGGCGAATTGTTGCATTGATGTGTGCAGAAAAGTTTTTCTGGAAGTGCCACAGAAAATTTTTGGCAGATTATTTGGCTATTCATGGTTTTAAAATATTTCACATTATAGATAATAAAATTTTATTACACAAAGTCAGCAAGAATGCGAGCATCCACGAGGGCAAGCTGATATACAATATCGAGATCTGAGCGTTAAAAATACTCTGCAGATGACAGAATTTTTATCTCAAATACATGGAGACAAATGAAAAATCATAAGACCATGGTTACTATCTCTTAGACTTAGAAACAACCCTGAGTATGAAAAAATTTATATATGGGTTAATCAGAAAAATTGATGAGTGGAGGAGATGCAGATGGAATTACCCCTTGCACCGGTGGAGAGACTTTTGAAAAAGGCTGGAGCAGTTAGAGTAAGTGAAGATGCAAAGGTTGCTTTGGCAAAAGCGATCGAGAATTATGCTGTAAAAATTGCTAAGAAGTCAACTGAGATCGCTAACAATGCTGGAAGAAAAACAGTCAAGGCAGAAGACATAAAATTGGCTACAAGTAGCGTTAAGTAGATTTTTTCTTTTTTTTACAATTTTGATAATAACTCAGAGGGTGTGAAACACCACAATTTGCAACGCAGTTATGATACGTTCTCATAGTCTCACAAGCGGGTGGAGAGTATTCCGCCCCTTTTCCCTTCAATCCCGCGATGTGCTCGATCTGATAACTTGATTTTTCTTCATCAAAGTCTGGAGAACTTCTAAATAGCCCTAAGACCTCTTCAACGCTCATTCCTATGTTCAATAAGAAAGAAGTTAAAGCAAATCTTGCGGTATGGGGCACATTCATACCTCTCTGAAGCTCACTAAGAATCTCAACCATGCATGGAGGCAGACATTCCAAATTGACTTCTCCGAGTTCGACCTCAAACTTTTTCTCCTTCATAGCAACATTCCGCAATTCTTTTAAATGAGGCTCCAAAATTTCTGAATAGAAACTTACCTTTTCGAATATTCGAGCACGCAGAAATTCCTCTATGATTCTGACAACCTCCACTCTTTCTGTTTTAACAAATCCGCCTACGATCTTTCTATTAACGAGCCTCCACTCATCACTTCTGATCCTCGATGAAGCCTTAACATAGCTTGAAACATGCGTATCCCAACCCCTCAGCTTTACGCCCAGATCCAAGGCGATCAATCGGATGATCTCGTCTAACTCTTGCTCCAAAGCTATTGCATAGGAATTTGCCTCTCTTACAGCAAATCTCATTCTTACCCAGTCTTCGAGATTCGATACGAGCATTTTTGCACTGAGATAACCCATTAAGGAGATCTTTGCACCCCTTTTTATTTCTTCATCGGTCTTCAAACCGTAAGAGAACTTACATTTTTCAAAACAAGTCATGCATAGATTGCAGATCTCGAAATTTCCGATGCTCTTGCAATTATAACATTTTAAATCGCAATCCGTGCAAATAAACCCCTTCAATGGCTTTTTTTCAGAATATTTTCCCTTTAAGGTATTTAAAACCTCATATTTTCCTTTTTCGACTGCTTCTGGAAATTCTCTAAGCGCTTCGTCGATTTTTAGGTCTCCAAAAACTGCAACTGAAATTTTGAGAAACGGATAAGCTGAGATGAGTTGAAAAATTGGTAAATATTTCATTAGCTTTCTACACGTGGGGCAAGAATGAACTCGACACGGACTTTACCGCCCACGAGCTCAAAAGAGAACCTGCCAGGATAATTGGTGCCTAAATAGATCGTAAGCATGTCTCCCGCACTTGCAACTTTACAGAATTCTTTTAGGTAATCCAAGCTGAACATACTTCTCGCTTCACCTCCATTGAACTCTGCAAGCTCCCCCGGAGCCATCGTAAATACCATTTTTTCAACGTCTCCTTTAGCCTCGATTGTGAAGCTGTTCTTGTCCGATTTCAAGATTATGTGCTCGCTGACTTTCTCTGTAGCAGAAATTGCTTTCTTGAATTCTCCCGCATCGAGAACAATTTTTGCTGGCAAATTCAACTCTGGAATCTTTGGTTCTCTCCTTATTGCGGATGGATCAAGAAGAGATAAGCTATATTCAAGACTCCCAGACTTTATACGCAAGTTGGTCTCATCAATTAATGAGAGTTCCACAAGATCCTTGGCACCTATGCTTTTGCTGATCTCAAAGATCCTGTTCATATCTAAGCCGATCGTCTTTTCTGTTTCAGCTCTGTAGCTTTCAAGATTTTCCTTTGGGACGTCTACTATAACCATCGCAACATTTGAAGGATCGACTGCACGAGAATGAATACCCTTCGCTAAGAAATGCATTCTGCATTCGCTTACAAGAGCAGTAATCGCCCTTGAGATCGTTCTCAGAATCTCCCCAGACATTATGACTTCTACCATAACCAAACTTTTTTAGCCCCTTTAATATTTATTTTTTTCTGCTTTGCTTCCAATTGAACTTAAATTTCGAAAAATTTATATATTTCTGTGCTCATTATCATCATATGCATGAATGGGACGCTAATTTTTGGAAGAGCATTGTAGACAACATGCTCACAGGGGTTTTTGTTTCAGATGAGAAGGGTAATCTTCTTTATGTTAATGATATATTCTCCTTGGCTACCAGATACTCAAAAAAAGAACTTTTGAACATGAATGTTTTGGATCTAACCCACCCTGAAGACATCGAAAGAGCTAAAGAGTTACACAGGAAAGTTTCAGATGGGGAGAGTGCGCTCGGCGAATTTATATATGTTAGAAAAGACGGGAACGTGAGGCAAGTCTTCGGACTCTTCAGCCCAGTGAATTACGAAGGAAAGCTATACTTTATTGGTAACTACATCGACATAACACTGCAGAAGAAACTCGAGAGAAAGCTGAAGGAGAGCGAGGAGTTTTACAGAATGCTTGTCGACAGGAGCTTTGCGGGAATTTACATTGTTCAGAATGGAAAAATTG